>NZ_JAVKSG010000080.1:0-13280 GCF_039583785.1 Mycobacterium sp. | reverse complement strand
TAGCCGAACGCGCGAAAGCTGCCGTCCAGCACCTGCAGGTGACCAATCGTCCGCCCCGTCACCACCGCCGGATCCACCAGCACCAACTCCGCCGCCGCGCGGGCGAACTCCGCAGGGGGCGACACCTCGGCGAACTCGCGGGCGTAATACGAAAGACCGGGCGTCATGATCGCTTTGGACGGCGACAACGCGTTGACCGCGATGTTATGCGGCGCCAGATCGTAAGCAGCACAGGACGTCAAGTGCTCCAGCGCGGCCTTGGACCCGCCGTAACCGGGCAACACACCGGCACTGCGGTCGGGATACGGCCCATCGCCCGGTAGCCGAGAGGCGACCGAGCTGATATTGACGATCGAACCGGCGCCCGCGGCCACCATGTCCGGGTAGACCAGCTGGATCAGCTCGTAGGCGGCGAACACCGCGATCTCGAAGTGCCGCCGATAGGCACCCAGCGGCGTGCCGACCAGCGGTGGGAAGTCCGGTTTGGCACCGTTCTGCTGCGCTTTCGTCGGCTTGGGTCGCGCGTCGTCGCCGGGTTTCGGCGGACGGCCCGGCGCCGTGAACGCCGCATTGTTGATCAGGATCGTGATCGGGCCCAATGCATCTCGCGTCTCATCGACCAGTCGGGATATGTCGTCGCGGTCGAGCAGATCCGCGCGGATCGCGTGAGCGCGTCCACCGGCGGCCTCGATGTCAGCAACGGTCTTCCCGATAGTGCCGGGAAGCCGCTCGTCCCATACACTTTCGGTTCGGCCGACCACTGCGACCGCTGCCCCGTCGGCCGCCAGCGCCAGCGCGATCTCGCGGCCCAGCCCGCGACTGGCACCAGTAACGATCGCGCCGCGGCCTTCGAGTCGTCCGGTCACCGGCCCGACCCTACATCTCGGGTGACGCCGTGCACGAGGATCGCGGTGGTCTGGTCCACCCAGGAGTCGTCGAGCGGTTGGTCCGGACTCAGCAGCATCCGCAGCAGCGTGGACCCACCGATCAACTCGATCAACCGATCCGGGTCGACATCACGGTGCACCTCACCGCGGTCGACCGCTTCGCTGAGCCGCACTTGCACCGCGGTGAACAAACCCGCAAACCGCGACATCACCCGGGCGTTGAGTTCGGGGTCGGCGCTCATGTCGGCGACCAGCCCCGGCAGCGCGGCGCGGACCACCGGGGTGGTGAACACGTCACGCGCGGCCGCGATCATCGCTCGCAGGTCAGCCGCCATTCCGCGGGTCGGGCCGACCAGCGCCGTCGGCGCCACCGGGAACGCCGCCTCGTGAACCAGCTCGGCCTTACTCGACCACCGGCGATACAGCGCTGTCTTTGTCGTTCCGGCCCGCTCGGCGACCGCAGCCAAGGTCAGATTCGAATACCCAATTTGCACAAGCAGTTCCGCGGTCGCCGTCAATATGGCAGCGTCGATACGCGGGTCCCGGGGCCGCCCGGCACCCGGGGCCTTGTCAACCGCAGATGGGTCTGCTTTCATAACGCTACCCACCGTATCGTAATTGCCTCACGAAGGAGGCGTCCCGTGCCACATGAACCTGTACTCGACCAGGTCGACAAGCTCCAGCGCTCGAGCCGCGACGTCACCACGTTGCCGGCGGTGATGTCGAAGTGGTTGTCGACGGTGCTCCCGGGCGGCGCTACGCCCGCGATCACCGTGGAAAGCGGTGTCGACTCGACCGGCATGTCGTCGGAGACCATCATCCTGACCGCGCGCTGGGACGACGACGGCACGCCGGTCGAACAGAAGCTGGTGGCCCGGGTGGCACCCTCCGCCGAGGACGTCCAGGTGTTCCCCACCTATCGGCTCGACCACCAATTCGAGGTGATCCGCCAAGTCAGCGAGCTGACCGACGTACCGGTGCCGCGGGTGCGCTGGTTGGAATCCAGCGGCGAAGTGCTGGGCACGCCGTTCTTCTTGATGGACTACGTCGAGGGCGAGGTGCCACCGGACGTCATGCCCTACACCTTCGGCGGCAACTGGTTCGCCGACGCGCCCGTCGAACGCCAGCGTGAACTCCAGGACGCCACGGTGTCGGTGCTGGCGTCACTGCATTCGATTCCACACGCCGAGATGACGTTTGGCTTCCTTGCCGACGGGCAGGCGGGTGATACCGCCCTGCGCCGGCACGTCAACTGGGTCCGGTCCTGGTACGACTTCGCGGTGCCCGACATCGGCCGATCACCCTTGCTGGAGCGGACATTCACCTGGCTGGAGGACAACTGGCCCCAGGATGCGGCCGGAGGCGAAACCGTGCTGCTGTGGGGCGATGCCCGAGTCGGCAACGTGTTGTACCGTGACTTCCACCCGGTGGCGGTGCTGGACTGGGAAATGGTGGCTCTGGGTCCGCGCGAACTCGATGTCGCGTGGATGATCTATGCGCACATGGTCTTTCAAGAGCTCGCCGGCTTGGCGACCCTGGACGGGCTACCCGGGGTGATGCGCGAAGAAGACGTCCGCGCCACCTATCAGCGGCTCACCGGCGTCGAGATCGGCGACCTGCGCTGGTTTTACGTCTACTCCGGCGTGATGTGGGCCTGCGTGTTCATGCGGACCGGCGCGCGGCGGGTGCACTTCGGCGAAACGGAGAAGCCTGACAACGTCGAGTCGTTGTTCTACCACTCGGGACTGATGAGACGCCTTATCGGAGAGGAGCGGTAATGCCGCAAATGCTAGGCCCGCTCGACGAGTTCCCGGTGCACCAGGTCGCCCAGCCCATCGCGTGGCCGGGTTCCTCGGACCGCAACTTCTACGATCGCTCCTACTTCAACGCCCACGACCGCACCGGGGACATCTTCGTCATCAGCGGCATCGGCTACTACCCCAACCTCGGGGTGAAGGACGCGTTCCTGCTCATCCGGCGCGGCGACACCCAGACCGCGGTGCATCTGTCCGACGCCATCGACTCCGACCGGCTGAACCAGCACGTCAATGGTTACCGGGTCGAGGTGATCGATCCGCTGCACAAGCTGCGCATCACCCTCGCTGAAACCGAAGGCATCGCAGCCGATCTCACCTGGGAGGGCCTGTTCGACGTCGTCCAGGAGCAGCCGCACCTGATGCGCTCCGGAAACCGGGTGACCCTGGACGCGCAGCGCTTCGCGCAACTCGGCAGCTGGAGCGGACAGATCATGTTGGACGGCAAGGAGATTCCCGTGCGCCCCGCCACCTGGATCGGCAGCCGTGACCGGTCCTGGGGCATCCGGCCGATCGGCGAACCCGAGCCGGCGGGCCGGCCCGCCGACCCACCGTTCGAAGGCATGTGGTGGCTGTATGTGCCAATCGCATTCCAGGACTTCGCCGTCGTGCTGATCATCCAGGAAGCCCCGGACGGGTTCCGCTCGCTGAACGACTGCACCCGGATCTGGCGCGACGGCCGCGTGGAACAACTGGGCTGGCCGCGGGTCAAGATCCACTACACGTCCGGCACCCGCATCCCGACCGGCGCCACGATCGACGCGACCGCACCCGACGGCACGCCGGTCCACTTCGACGTCGAGTCCAAATTGCCGGTACCGATCCACGTCGGCGGCGGCTACGGCGGTGACTCAGACTGGCTGCACGGCATGTGGAAGGGCGCGAAGTTCACTGAACGGCTCACCTACGACATGACCGACCCGGCGATCATCGGCCGGTCGGGCTTCGGCGTGATCGACCATGTCGGGCGCGCGGTATGCCGCGACGGCGACGGCGACCCGGTCGAGGGCTGGGGCCTCTACGAACACGGCGCGCTGGGCCGCCACGACCCGTCCGGCTTCACCGACTGGTTGACGGTTGCGCCCTAACGCAATTCGTCGATGATCGCCGCCAGCGTCGGTAGACCCATCGGTGCCGCCTGGTAGAGGCAGACGGTGTCGGCGACGCCGTCGACGCGCTCCCGGACGTGTCGGGCCACGTCGGCGGGGGTACCACAGGCGGCGATGGTGTGCAGGATCTCGTCGTCGATGAGTCCGCCCATCTCCTCCCAGCGCCCTTGCTTGGACAGCGTGTTCAATTCGGGCTGCAGGTCCTGCCAGCCGTGCGCGGCCAACACGGGCCGATACGCCGGCGTCGATCCGTAGAACGCCAGCAGCGCACGCGTTCGCGTGTGCGCCGCGTCGAGTTCGGCCTCGGTGTCGCCGGCGGAGACGATGATCTCGTGCAGCACAGTGAAGCGATCGTGCTCACGGCCGGCCAGAGCGTCACGCACGATGGGCATGGTGTGCTCATGCAGGAAGCGCTTGGAACCGAACGGCATCACCAGCAGACCGTCGGCATGTTGCGCGACGGCGCGGGTCAGATGTGGGCCGAGCGCGCCGACGTAGATCGGTGGTGGGCCAAAAGGATTCGGCCCCGGGTTGAAGGTCGGCGTCATCAGGGTGTGCCGGTAGTAGTCGCCGCGGAAATCCAACCGCTCACCGGAATCCCAGGCCGCGAAGATCGCCCGCAGCGCCGCGATGAGTTCGGTCATCCGGGCCACCGGTCTGTCGAACTCGGCGCCGAACCGTTTTTCGATTTGCGCGCGGATCTGGGTGCCCAGCCCGAGGATGAACCGGCCGGAGCTCAGCAACTGGTGATCGTTGGCCTGATGAGCCAGGTGAATCGGGTTGCGCGGGAACGCAATAGCCACGTTGGTCATCAGGTCGAGGCCGGGCACGGTCGCCGCCAGCGTCAACGGCGCGAACACGTCGTGCCGGCCCTCGAAAGTGGCGACCCCACCGGCACCGGCATCGCGGAGCTCCCGAGCGCGCTCGGCGGCATCGGTCAGGCCGTAGAGAGCTGTGAATACTTTCACCGGGCCGCCTTACGACGATGCAGGCGGCGCAGTCGCCTGAGCAGGAGTGAGGCTATCGAACCCGACACTACGCAGCGCCGATAGGGTTGACTGATGGGCATGCCCGACACAACCTGGACTGCGGACGTCGTGGTGGTGGGGGCCGGTTTCGCCGGACTCTCCGCCGCCCGTGAGCTGAGCCGACTCGGCCACGACGTGCTGGTGCTCGAGGGTCGCGATCGGGTCGGCGGGCGCTCCTACACCGGTCAGGTCGCCGGCATCCCGGTGGACATGGGCGGCACGTTCGTGGGCCCGACGCAGGACTCAGTCCTGAAGCTGGCCGCAGACCTCGGCATCACCACCGTTCCGACCTACCACGAGGGCGCCAACCTGATCCGGTGGCGCGGCGCGGTGCGGTCGTACAACGGCACCATCCCGCGGTTGTCGCTGGCAGGTCTGCTCGATCTCGGCCGTGTGCGTTGGCAATTCGAGCGCATCGCGCGATCCATCTCGCTGAGCGAGCCGTGGACCGCCCGGCGCGCCGCCACGTTGGACGGCCAGTCGTTGGGCCAGTGGTTGCGGTCGGTGCGGGCCAGCGCCACCACGCGCGACCTGCTGGCGATCGTGGCGCGGGTGACCTGGGGTTGCGAACCCGACGGCGTGTCGATGCTGCACGCCGCCCGCTACGCGCGCGCCGCCGGCGGGCTGGACCGGATGCTCGACGTCGAGAACGGCGCCCAGCAGGACCGGTTCGCGGCCGGCACGCAACAGATCGCCGACACCGCGGCAGCCGAACTCGGCGATCGCGTGGTGTTGCAGGCCGCTGTGCAACGCATCGACTGCCATGCCGACGGGGTGACGGTTAGCAGCGAAAAGGGCAGGGCCGAAGCGAAATTCGTCATCGTCGCTGTCCCGCCGGAGCATTGGAACGTCATCGAATTCAGCCCGGCACTGCCCGTCGAGCACCGACAGCTGCCCGCGCAGTGGCCCCAGGGCCGGCTCAGCAAGGCCTACGCCGCCTACCCGACACCGTTCTGGCGTGACAAAGGCTTCTCCGGCGAATCGCTGTCCGACCAGGGTCCGGTGTTCATCACCTTCGATGTCAGCCCCGACCCCAGCGGGCCCGGGATCCTGCTGGGCTTCGTCGACTCCCGCGGCTTCGACGCGCTGCCGGTTGTCCAGCGTCGCGAGCGGGCGCTGAAGTGCTTGGCGGCGATGTTCGGCGACGAAGCTCTCACGCCGATCGACTATGTTGACCACCGCTGGGGCGCTGAGGAATTCGCACCCGGCGGACCGACGGCCGCGGTGCCGCCCGGTTCCTGGACACGTTTCGGACCGATGCTGCGACGTCCGGTCGGGCCCATCCATTGGGCCGGCACCGAGACCGCCGACGAGTGGACCGGCTTCCTCGATGGCGCGGTGCGTTCTGGGCAGCGGGCCGCCGCCGAAGTCGCTACCCGCTTCTGAGCGCGGCTGCTTCCCATCGCTGCGCTCTGCATCCTCGCCGCGCGCCGGCTACAGGGCGCGCCGCAGCCCAACTGAATCGGCCAGCCCGCGCAGTTCCCGGGTGACCTCAAGCGGCCGTTCCAGCATCGAGCAGTGACCGCCGGGCAACTCGACGAGAGCCACCAGGTTGGGTGCCGCAGCGGCAATCCGGCGCGACTGCACCAGCGGCGTCAGACGGTCGCGCTGACTACCGATGACCAGCGTCGGCACGGTCAACCCGGTGAGGTCGATGTGGCGGCGCCCCATCGCCTCGACAAGAGCCTTGCCGCAGCCACCGCGACCGGCCGGCGAGGTGGCCTTGAACAACTCGAAGATGAGTGCCGCGACCGCGCGGTCCGCGTCGGCGCCGACTGCCAGCATCGACACCATCTCGCGACTGGCCCGCTGCACCCCGGGCGGCACCGTCAACGAACCGAAGATGTTGATCAGTGCACGCCCGCCCAGAACGCGCGCCGCGGCCAACGGTGGCGGAGCCGGTAGCAGTCGCACCTCACGCAGCAAGTCACCGGTCGTGGTGTTGATCAGCGCAACGGCGTCCGCGCGGGCCTCGACCTTGTGCCGGTAGTGGTCCGACCAGGCGGCAATTGCCATGCCGCCCATGGAATGTCCAGCAATGACGGCGCGCTCCCCCGGCGCCAACGTGGCATCGAGCACCGCGTCGACATCGGCGGCCAGGTGGCTGAGGCTGAAACCGCCGCGGCGTGGCAACCCGCTGCGACCGTGACCGCGGTGATCGAACGCGATCACCCGGTAGTTCTGTGCCAGGTCAGCGATCTGGCAGGCCCACACCCGGATTGCGCAGGTGATGCCGTGCGCGAGAACGATCGGATGGCCATCGTCGGGACCGAATACCTCGGTGTGCAGGCGAGTTCCATCGGCGGAGCGCACCTCGACGGTGCGGCTCGGCGGTAACGCCGCAGGCAGGGATTGCGACCCATAAGCCGTTGGCGAAGAACTCATTGCGCTCCCCTCGTCCGCGGCAGCGTCGCCGCGCCCGGAGAGCCTATCCGAGCGAACTACCCGATGTCTGTCGAAAAATGACTGTCACGACATTTTTCCTGAGTACCCCACACTCGACCTGGGGTTGCGCCGGGATTGGCCGCTTCGCGTCGACGGCAGGCCGGCTGCGGCTGGGCGGAGCAGAGATCCGATTTTGAAACGTCGTGGTGTGCCACCGCCATAGACTCTCATCAGCAGGCTAAATCGGGACGATGTCGAAACTGGAGAGTGGAGAAAACATGAGCACCATCGAGGCGGATGCAGCGACGCAGGCCCCGTCTGAGCACGCGTTCGAGAACGACGTAGCAGCCACCCAGCAGTACATGGACAGCCCACGCTTCGACGGCATCACCCGCCTCTACTCCGCGCGCCAGGTCGTCGAACAGCGCGGCACCATCCCGTCGGACTACATCGTCGCGCGGGAGGCCGCCGAGGCCTTCTACCCGCGGCTGCGCGAGCTGTTCGCCCAGAAAAAGAGCATCACCACCTTCGGGCCGTACTCGCCCGGGCAGGCCGTGGCGATGAAGCGGATGGGCATCGAGGGCATCTACCTCGGCGGTTGGGCCACCTCGGCCAAGGGCTCGATCAGCGAGGACCCGGGCCCCGATCTGGCCAGCTACCCGCTGTCCCAGGTGCCCGACGAGGCCGCCGGCCTGGTTCGCGCGCTGCTGACCGCCGACCGCAACCAGCAATACCTGCGCTTGCGGATGAGTGCGGAACAGCGCCGACGGACGCCCGCGGTAGACTACCGGCCGTTTATCATCGCCGACGCCGACACCGGCCACGGCGGCGACCCGCATGTCCGCAATCTGGTCAAGCGGTTCGTCGAGGCGGGCGTGCCCGGATACCACATCGAAGACCAGCGACCGGGCACCAAGAAGTGTGGCCACCAGGGCGGCAAGGTGCTGGTGCCGTCGGATGAGCAGATCAAGCGCCTTAACACGGCCCGCTTCCAGCTCGACATCATGCGAGTGCCCGGCATCATCGTCGCCCGCACCGACGCCGAGGCGGCCAACCTGCTCGACAGCCGCGCCGACGAGCGCGACCAGCCGTTCCTGCTGGGCACGACGAACCTGAAGATCCCGTCGTACAAGGCGTGCTTCCTGGCGATGGTGCGCCGCTTCTACGACTCCGGCTTCACAGAGCTCAACGGTCACATGCTGTATGCCCTGCCCGAGGGCGAATACGCCGCGGCCGACTCGTGGCTGGAGAGCAACGGCATTGCGGAGCTGATCACGAAGGCAGCCGCGTCGCCGGATCACGCGCAGCAGTCCATCGACGCCGTGTTCGACGAGATCGAATCGACGTTTGTCGACGCCTGGCAACTCGACGCGGGATTGATGACATACGGCGAAGCAGTCGCTGAACTTCTCGAATTCGCAGCGAACGAAGGCGATTCGAACGACATGAGCGCCGAGGAATGGCGGGCGTTCGCCCAGCGCGCACCCCTTTACACCGCGCAGCAGAAGGCAAAGGAGTTGGGCATCAACGTCGCTTGGGACTGCGAGCGGGCCAAGACACCGGAGGGCTACTACCAGATCCGCGGCGGCATCCCGTACGCGATCGCCAAATCGCTTGCCGCAGCGCCGTTCGCCGACCTGCTCTGGATGGAAACCAAGACGGCGGATCTGGTCGACGCTCGCGAATTCGCCGACGCGATCCACGCCGAGTTCCCCGACCAGATGCTGGCCTACAACCTGTCGCCGTCGTTCAACTGGGACACCACCGGCATGACCGACGACGAGATGCGGTCGTTCCCTGAGGAACTCGGCAAGATGGGCTTCGTCTTCAACTTCATCACCTACGGCGGCCACCAGATCGACGGTGTGGCCTCCGAAGAGTTCGCGACGTCGCTGCGCCAGGAGGGCATGCTGGCGCTGGCCCGCCTGCAACGCAAGATGCGACTGGTCGAATCGCCCTACCGCACACCGCAAACACTGGTCGGCGGACCACGCAGCGACGCCGCACTGGCCGCCTCGTCCGGCCGTACCGCAACCACCAAGTCGATGGGCGAGGGATCCACGCAGCATCAGCACCTGGTGCAGACCGAGGTACCGAAGAAGCTGCTGGAAGAGTGGCTGGCGCTGTGGGGCGACCACTACAAGATCGGCGAGACGCTGACCGTGCGGCTACGTCCGCGGCGCGCCGGCTCCGACGTTCTCGACCTCGGCATCTACGGCGACAACGCCGACGAGCCGTTGGCCAATGTGGTGGTCGACCCGATCAAGGACCGGCACGGCCGCAACATCCTCACGGTGCGCGACCAGAACACGTTCGCCGAGAAGATGCGCCAGAAGCGGCTGATGGATGTCATCCATCTGTGGCTGATTCACCGCTTCAAGCCCGAGATCGTGTACTACGTGACACCGACCGAGGACAACATCTACCAGACCGAAAAGATGAAGTCGCACGGCATCTTCAGCAACGTCTACCAGGAAGTCGGTGAGATCATCGTCGCTGACGTGAACCAGCAGCGCATCGACGAGCTGCTGTCACCCGATCGTGAAGCGCTCAAAAAACTGATCGCCAAACAGGATTAGCCGACGAGCTCAGGATGGAACTTCGCCGCCATCCGGCGGAGTCCGTCCTGCCAGTCCACGGTGCCGGCGCCGATCAGCTCGTGCATCCGCGACGCGTCGGTGGGATTGCCGCGCAACGCCTGTGGGCTCTCCTCGAACACCGGGTCCTTGCCGACCAGCGAACCGAGGTAGCGGCACCAGTCCTGCAGGCTGACGGTCTGGTCGCCGCACCAATTGACGGTGATCGCCGGCACCGACGCGGCCGCAAGCAGTTTAGGGATCGTCGCGATGATGTCATCTTCGTGAATGGGGTTGTAGCTGGCCGGAACTCCGGCGGGCACCGGGATCGGGATACCGGCCAGCATCATCTCCATGTGGTAGAACGGCCATCCCCCGTTGTCGCCGTAGGGAACATTCAGTCGGGCGATGACGGTCGGAATCTCGACAGCGCGCGCCATGGTCCGAGCAACGACCTCGCCGGCGATCTTGGAGATCGAGTAGGTGGGGAACAACGGTTTGTGGTTGTCGCCCAACGCGGAGCGTTCGGTACGCGGCTCGTCGTCCGGGGGGTCGTAGACGGCGGCTGACGAGCAGTGCAGGAACGCTTTTGCGGTGCGGCAGTGTGCCATCAGCAGGCCGACGGATTCTGCGTTGGCGCCGAGGTCCTTGTCCCAGTCGCCGCTTTTGGCAACCGCCAAGTTGAGCACATAGTCAAAATCGTTGGGCAGACCGTCGAACTCGCCGGCAGCCAGGTTGACCGTCTCGCAGTGGACTCCCGCCTTTTCCAGATCTTCGCGAGCAGCGGGGTTGGTGAAGCGGGCGATGCCCCACACCTCGTTGTCGGCCGCCAGTGCCTTGGCGATCGGAACGGCGACTTGTCCGGTCGGGCCGGTGATCAGAATTTTGGAATCACGCATCCGCTGATCGTAGGCACGCCGTCGGCTTTACCGCCGCAAAAATCTCGGCCAGGTCGGAACAAGAAGGTAAACCGCTCAGTGCCCCAGAGCTGTGCGGACTTCTCCGCCACCTTCGGACGCGTCGCACTGCCCAACGGGGCGGCCTACGCAGCCACCAAGCGGGCGCGCTACTGGCAGCACGTCACGCCGCGGGTCGGCCCCACCAACTAGGGCCGCATCTCGTAGGCACCGTCGTAGGCCCGGACCTGCTCCCACACCCGGTCGAACCGGCTGGAGTCGGTCACCGGCCTGCGCACGGCCGCCAGGGCCCAGTCCTGTTGTGGCGCCTTCGTGCTCGCCTTCCCGTGCAGGGCGACTGCATGGCGGGAGAAGTCGCGGATCTGGACCTCGAAGATCTGGTCTACCAGGTCGGTATCGAGCCCGATCAGATCCGCCTGCTCGAGGATCAGTTGCCCGTACACCACCAGCGTGAAGAGGTGACCGACCACCAGGAGGAAGTCCAGGTCTTTCGTCTGCTCGGGGTCCGGCGCGGCGGTCAGCAGCAACTCTTTGAGCGCGCGCGCCTGCTCGTAGAACAGCCCGACGTTGGGAATCTTCGAATGCCGCTGGTAAACCTTTGCCCAGTCGGCGAATTGCACCTTCGATGCGCCGCGCGCCGGGCCCTGCGCCCAGAAGAACACGTCGTCGGCCGGGTCGTTGCGGGTACCGATCTCGGGGTATTCCGCGGGGTTGAGCATGTAGTTCGGCATGAACTTCAGGATTTGTGCGACGTTGACGTGGACGGTGCCCTCGAGTCGCGGCAGCGCGCCGATCAACCGGGCCACCTCACAGAAATAGGTGTTCTTCTCGAACCCCTTGGCGGCCAGCACATCCCACAGCAGCGTGACCACGGCTTCGCCTTCGGACGTGACCTTGGATTTGGTCACCGGATTAAACAGCAGGTAACGACGGTCGTCGAGGCTGGCGCTGCGGAAGTAGTCGATGGCTCGGTCGCTGAACAGCTTCATCGCGATGATTCGCGAGTAGGCCTCGACGAAACTGGCCCGCACGTGCCGGAAGTCGGTGACCGGGTTACCGTACAGAATGCGGTTGTTGGCGTGGCTGATCGCCTCGTAGAAAGCATGCTCGCACATACCGATTGATCCCGAGCACAGGTTGAATTTGCCGACGTTGACGGTGTTCAATGCGGCCGAGAACGCTTCCGGGCCGGTGCACAGGATGTCCTCCTCGTGCACCGGGTAGTCGTTGAGCCGGAAGTTGCTGACGAACATCTGGCCATGCACCACGTTGCCGATCAGTTCGTAGTTCTCGTGCGCGCTGTCAGCGACGAACCACACGTAGCCGTCGGCGCCGTCGATGTCGGTGCGGCGCGAGAACACCGACACCATGCCGGCGACGTTGCCGTTGCCGATGTAGTACTTCTCCCCCGACGCGCGGAACACCACACCGTCGTCGTCGCTGTCCGAAGCGGGCGTCAGCAGCAGGTCGGTGTTGTAGATGTCGGCGCCGTGGTCCCGCTCGGACAACGCGAACGCCATCACCCCGCCCGCCTCGAGTTGTGCGGCCGCGCGCTCCTTGGCCTTGATGTTGTCGCTCTGCCAGATCGGCCCGAGGCCCAGAATCGTCACCTGCTCGGCGTACCAGTACGACAGCCCGTAGAACCCGAAGATCTCGCTCAGCGCGGCGTTGCGGGACGTGTCCCAGCGCTTGTTCGGGTCACCGCCGCTGTACTCCGACGGGGTGAGGAACGTCGCGAAGATCTTCTCCTGCTTAATGAAGTCCAGGAAGTCCGACACCCACGTCGCCTCGAGGTCGTCGCGGAGCAGCTTGGCCTTGCCGCGGTCTTCGAACCAGTCGATCACCGCCCGCAGCCGACGGCGGGTTTCCGGATCGAAATGCGACGGGTGGTAGGTGTTCGGATCGAAAAGCAGTCCCATGGGCGTCGAATCTAGCTTTGTGGATCTCAAGAATCTAACGATTCGGGGATCATGCGGCGTGGGTGCGGGATCCGTCTCCTCGCCCGTGGTGTCGTCAAGGCTTATGTCCTCTTACCTGCCTTGCACTCGACGCATCGCCGTCGCTGCGGCGGCGTGCTGGACGCTGCTCGCGATCGGCACACCTCTGGCGGCCGCCGATCCAGCCACCGACGCGCTGGGCTTCGTCGACTCCGCGGCCCGCTGCGCGGCACCGAACACCGCCGTCGCGTTCGGCAGCACGGCGAACTCGCGAGTCGCGATCTGCAAGAGTCCGGCCGGTCAGTACGGCTACCACGGTGTGCGGATCAGCGACGGCGCGAAACTGATCGCCGCAGCCACGGCGTCCACCGACGGTAGCTTCATCGCCAAGCAGGACGGTGTCACCTACACGGTGACGCCGAGCGCGCTGGTGGTCAGCGACGCCAGCGGAGTGATCCGCCGTGAGCCGATGACGTCCTATCACGGCCCGAAGACCGCGCAAGCTCCAGCAGGTACGCCGCAAACCCCGGCGGCGAACCCTCAGGCCCCGGCCGCCGCACCGACGTTGGCCGCACCCACGTCGACGGCGCCGCTGCCGCCGCCGCTGCCCGCCGAAGTCGGCGGCGG
>NZ_JAVKSG010000079.1:0-13823 GCF_039583785.1 Mycobacterium sp. | reverse complement strand
GAGCTATCTTCGAGGCCGTTCTTGACGTGGATGACGACGCTTCCGCGCTCGAGTGGGTGACCACCTGAGAAGAGCTTGTGGTTCTGCTCACCGACTGGCCGGCGGGTTGAGGTGGCGTACCTGAATAAACACATCATCACGTCAGGTCACCGGAGATATGCGTGATTGATTGTGGGCACGGGCGCCGGCCGCAGCGCCGGGGCAAGGACGATTACTCCAGGGTCGTCCGCAGGTCGGCTTGGTCCGACGGAGCCATAATGACCTCATCCATCGCGTGCTGTTCCTCGTACGTGATGCAGTCGGGGGCAAGTTTATCGCCGTTGGGCGTGATTACGACGATTCAGGTGACGAGGGCCAACGCATGCGTGCGTCGCAGCTTGCCGGACGGCGTCTTCGGGATCATGCCGGGCTGAAGCACCATCACATTGCGGGGCCGGACATCGACCTCGGCGAACACCTCGTGTGCCACCTGATGTTCGATGCGGCGCACCTGCGCCGGGTCGTCGTACTCCTTGGACTCCACCGCCACCGCGAACGTCTCCCTCGAATGCCCGGCGTCGAGCCGCACCGCCACAGAGCAGCCCGGCCGCACCCCCGCGACGCGGCAGGCGGCGCGCTCGATGTCGGTCGGGTAGATGTTGCGCCCGGCCATGATGATCACGTCCTTGAGCCGGCCGCACACCACCACGTTGCCCGTCTCGGTGAGATAGCCCAGGTCACCGGTGTCATACCAGCCCCGCTCGTCCTGCGCGGGCAGGAATCCGGCCTCCGTGGTGTAGCCCTTGGTCACCGCGTCACCGCGCACTTCGATGACGCCGACACCGCGCGCCGCCATCACGCTGCCGTCCTCGTCGATGACGCGCAGCTCCAGGCCCGTCAGCGGCCGGCCGAGCGACACCAGGCGCCGGGTGTTTCCCCTGCTCGCCGGCACGGCGCAATGCAGGACGGCAAGCAGGTCGGCGTCCACCTCGTCGACGACCATGCCGCCGCCACACTCGGAGAACGACACCGCCACCGTTGTCTCGGCCATGCCGTAGGCGGGGATGATCGCCTCGGGCCGCAGCCCGAACGGCGCACCGGCGTCGCACAGATCCACGACGTCGAGCGGGTCGACCTGCTCGGCGCCCGACAACGCCCACCGCAGCGACGACAGGTCGTACTCGCCGGGCGTGGCCTGCCTGCGCAACCGCTTGGCGAACAGGTTGTAGGCGAAGTTCGGCGCGGCCGTCATGGTGCCGTTGTACTTGTCAATCAGCCTGGCCCACAACAACGTATCGCGCAGGAACTCCATCGGCGTGATCTTGACGAGCTCGCCGCCGCAGTACATCGGCACAGTGAGATAGCCCGTCATGCCCATGTCGTGAAAGCACGGCAGCCAACTCACGATCACGTCGGTATCGACGTCGAAGTTGCAGCCGACGATCATCGCCTCGGCGTTGGCGACGACGTTGCGGTGGGAGATCTGGACGGCTTTGGGCGACCCCGTAGACCCCGACGTCAACTGCATGAGCGCGACGTCGTCGTCGTCGGTATCGACAGGGTCGATCTCTGGGCTTTTGAGAAGGTCTTTGGCGGTCAGCACCCGCATCCCGAGCTCGCAGAGCACGGGCGCGGCGGCCATGAACGGATCCGAGACGACGACCGCCGTGGCGTCGATCATCTTGATGACGCCGGTGGTTTCCTCTGCCCAGCGCACCAGGTCGGTGCGCGGGGTGGGCTGGTGCAGCATGGTCAGGCTGGCGCCGCGCATCCAAATGCCTTGCGCGGTGGGGGCGATCTCGACCGGGGCGCCTGCCAGCACCGCGACCGCATCGCCGTGTCCGACACCGGCGGCGGCAAGGCCACCTGCAACGTGGCGGGCCTGCTGGTGCACCTCGGCCCAGGTGTGCCGGACCGGGTCGTCGGGTTCCCCGGTCACCATGCCCTTGAAACTGGACCGGGCATTGAGGAACATCGTCTCAGTAAACTGGCTCACGGCAACCCCTTTGGCTTATGCTGGATACGACGTGTGTTCTTCGTGTGAGTAACCGGGCGTATTTGCTGGCTAGGAATTTCGGAGCCGCGAGGGTTCGGCCGTCGTCGAGCGTTCTCTGGCGTCGACGATGACTGCGGAAGCGCGTGAAAACCCTTCGTATCCAACCCAGATGGTCCGTCGCTCCGGCCGGAGCGACATGCCGTGCATGTCAGGGCATGACTGTACAGTCCGATGCGCTGCGAGCACCGGGGCGCGCCGAACTCGGCACAGATCGTGACAATCGCCGATGAACCTGCCGCCCAGTTGCGAAGCCCTACACATCTACCGGATGCTGAGCGGCTTCTTGCACGGCCACCTCCTCAACGAGTTGCAGGAGGTCATCGAGCGACCCGAGGAAACCGACCACGTGCTCCGCCTCGGTCTGCACCGGCTCGCGATCACCGAATTCCCCCAACTGCGTGCGCTGGCACCAGCCCTGGCCTCCTACGACGGAGCCGCCGAACTCGACCGCTTCCTCGACCTGCTGCTCCCCGGCTGACCGCAACCATCACCCCACCCCAAGGGCCATCTCCAAGCAGCTGAGACGACGCGAATTGCGTTGTCCACCAGCGCAACTGTGATCTCTACGGGATCGTACTTGACTTCTCGTGTGTCGTTGACTGTGTTTGGCTTGTGGGCCAGCCCGACGGGAACGTCGGCCACCATGCGCCGCCACACTGCCGTGCGCAGGGCGTCCAGCAGTGCTTCCTGCCAGTCTCTTTCCGACCAGGCGGTGCGTTCGGGGGCGCGCTCGACAAGCGGAGCCCAGTCGACGGTGTCACTGTGGGTGCCGTCGGGCTGGATCACCCGCACCGTGGCGGGGTCAGTTTGCGCACTCCGCGATAGATCGTCCGGGGAGCGGGGAACACGGAGTGAAATTCGGTCAGGACTCGAGGTCGAACAGCACGGCCATGATTTCTGCCGGCGATGCCTCGATGACGACCTGACGTGACTCGGTGACAGCCATGCCGGCAATCTTGCCAGCGGACGAACCACTACGTTCTTCAGGTATGCGTCGGGCCGCAGTGAGGTCCCGACTGTCCAGCAACGGTGCTGGTTGGCTGCAATTCCACAACGAGCACGAGGGAGACAAACGTGGGCAAGAAAGCAGTCATGCCCGAGTCCGACCGCGCGTGGATGATCGACACGCTGCTGGCGCTGCTGCAGACCCCGAGCCCATCAGGGCGCACCGACGTCGTGATGCGGCTGATCGGCGAGATTTTCACCGACTGCGGCGTGCCGTTCTCGTTGACTCGTCGCGGCGCGCTCATCGCCGAGCTCCCGGGTAAGTCGGAAACCACCGACCGCGCCGTGGTCGTCCACGCCGACACGATCGGCTGCATGGTGCGCGCGTTGAAGGACAACGGTCGCCTCGAGCTGATCCCCGTCGGTACTTTTTCGGCTCGGTTCGCGACCGGGGCGCGCGTGCGCGTCTTCAGCGACGACCCGGACGAGTTCATCACTGGCACGGTGATGCCGCTCAAGGCCAGCGGTCACGCCTTCGGCGACGAGATCGACAGTCAGCCCACTGACTGGGAGCACGTCGAAGTCCGCATCGACCGCAAGGTGTCGTCACGCGAAGACCTGGTGCGGCTCGGCATCGAGGTGGGTGACTTCGTCGGATTGATCACCAGCCCCGAGCTCGCCGCCGATGGTTTCATCGTCTCGCGTCATCTGGATGGCAAGGCCGGTGTCGCGGTTGCGCTGACGCTGGCCCGGAATTTCGCCGAGCAAAAGATCGTGCTGCCGCATCGCACCACGATCATGGTCACGATCACCGAGGAAGTCGGCCACGGAGCCAGCGACGGCCTGCCGGCGGACGTCGCCGAGCTGGTGTCGGTCGACAACGCCGTGTGCGCCCCCGGCCAGCACTCCATCGAGGATGGCGTCACGATCCCGATGGCGGATCTGCACGGCCCGTTCGACTATCACCTCACCCGCAAGCTGTGTCGTCTTGCCGACGAGCAGAAGATCCCGTACGCACGAGATGTGTTCCGCTACTACCGGTCCGACGCGGCTGCGGCGATCGAGGCGGGCGCGGGCACGCGCGCCGCGCTAGTCGGCTTCGGGCTGGACGGCAGCCATGGCTGGGAGCGCACGCACATTGAGTCGCTGGAGGCGACGTACAACCTGTTGCACGCTTGGCTGCAGACACCGCTGACGTTCGCGAAGTGGGATGCTCATCCATCCGGCAAGCTGCGGGATTTCCCGTCGTCGAAGCAACCCGCTCCCAGCGAGCAGTGGGTGCCGCTGTCCCGCGGCGAACATTCCGAGCCTGGCCACGTGTCCCGGGGCTCGCACTGGCCCCCGCCTGACGTGCCCTAGTCCCGGAACCCGCCGTTCTTCCGGTGGCCACCGCTACCATCTCACTAGTCAGGCGGCAACCGCAGATGGAAGTAACCGATGAGCCGTAGCAATGTGATCGCACTACCAGTCCTCACCGCGGTAGTCCTGACGCTCGCGGGCTGCTCGCAGTCACCGGCACCGACGACGCCGCGGGCCGCGGCGGATCCGAACCCGCCGACCACCATGACAGTGGCCGCAACACCGAGAACGCCCGACGGTGCGCAGCCCCGGTTGGCGTCGAATCCCGCACAGATAGCCGACGACCTGGTCGCCGACGAACACGCACTGCGCGACCCGTCGACGGGGGAGGCCGCGCTGGTGGCGGCGGCGCATCGGCAGCAGGCGGCCTATCGGGCTCTTGGGCTACACCCGGACTGGGATGACGCCGCACGACCGCGTATCCCGGCGGCGCTGCTCGACGCCTACGACCGCAACGTCGATGCCCGCCGCGCGCTCAACGCGATAACCCCGGCCCGCACAACGTTGCCCGCGTGGCGCATCGTGCCGCCGGCCCCGGCCGATCAATTGCTGGGCTTCTATCATCAGGCCGAGGCGGAGACAGGTGTCGGGTGGAATTATTTGGCCGCAATCAATCTCGTCGAGACCCGGCTGGGCAGCATCGACGGTGTCAGCACCGCTGACGCACAGGGCCCCATGCAGTTCCTGCCGGCGACGTTCGCGGCCTACGGCCAGGGCGGCGACATCCACTCGCCGCACGACAGCATCATCGCAGCCGGCCGCTATCTGGCCGCCAACAACTTCGTCAACGACCACGATCACGCCATCTACCGGTACAACCACGCCGGCGATTACGTGCGCGCGGTGAACCAGTATGCCGCGCTGATCGGGGGCGACCCCGCCGCGTTTACCGGTTACTACCGATGGGACGTCTACTGCCGGACGACCTCTGGAGATGTGTTGCTGCCCATCGGGTATGTTGCGACATCTCCGATTCCGGTTGCGGACTACGTCGCGACGCACCCGCAATGAGTCGGGTTGTCAGGCCGTAGCTGTTCACCGCAGCACAAACGTGGTGACCACAACACCCGACGTTCGACCATGATTCGTCGCCTATCCTGGCCCGAATGGTCGAGCCGTCCGTCGCAGATCTGCGTCAGCAGTTGGACCGTCTGACGCTTCGAGATGCGGCACGTCTAGGCAGACGGCTGAAGAATCTGCGCGGTGCGGGCCCCGAGCAGCTGGCCCACCTCGCCGACCAGATCGCCGCGGCCGAGAGTCTGGTCGCCGCCCGGCAGGCCGCCGTTCCCGCGATTGCCTACCCAGACCTGCCTATCAGCGCGCGGCGTCCGGAGATTGCCGACGCCATTCGGGCGCATCAGGTGGTCGTGGTCGCCGGCGAGACCGGATCGGGCAAGACGACGCAGCTGCCCAAGATCTGCCTGGAGATGGGTCGCGGCATCCGCGGGATGATCGGGCATACCCAGCCTCGCCGGCTCGCCGCGCGCACCGTGGCCCAGCGCATCGCCGACGAGCTGGGCGGACCGCTGGGTGAGGCCGTCGGATACACCGTCCGATTCAACGACCGGGTCAGCGACCGCACCCTGGTGAAGCTGATGACCGACGGCATTTTGCTCGCCGAGATTCAGCGCGACCGTCAGCTGATGCGCTACGACACCCTGATCATCGACGAGGCCCACGAGCGCAGTCTCAACGTCGACTTTCTGCTGGGCTACCTGCGCGAGCTACTGCCGCGCCGCCCCGACCTCAAGCTGATCGTCACATCGGCGACGATCGAGCCGCGGCGTTTCGCCGACCACTTCGGCGGCGCACCGGTGGTCGAGGTTTCTGGCCGCACCTACCCGGTGGAGATCCGGTACCGACCGCTGGAAGTGGTGGTTTCGGCTGGTGCACGAAACAATCCAGACGATCCCGACGACGAGATCGTTCGAACCGAGACCCGCGACGAGGTCGAGGCGATCGTGGATGCGATTCACGAACTCGAGACGGAGCCGCCCGGCGACGTCTTGGTGTTCCTGTCTGGCGAACGCGAAATCCGGGACACCGCGGAGGCTTTGAGCGACCTGAAGCACACCGAAGTACTTCCGCTGTATGCCCGGCTGCCCACGGCCGAGCAGCAGAAGGTCTTCGCGCCGCACACCGGGCGCCGCGTCGTGTTGACAACCAACGTCGCCGAGACATCGTTGACCGTGCCGGGCATCCGGTATGTCGTGGACCCGGGCCGCGCGCGCATTTCGCGCTTCAGCCGGCGGCTGAAAGTGCAGCGGCTGCCCATCGAACCGATTTCGCAGGCCTCCGCCCAGCAGCGAGCCGGCCGGTGTGGGCGGGTCGCACCGGGTGTGTGCATTCGCCTGTATGCCGAACAGGACTACGCAACGCGCCCGCGCTACACCGACCCCGAGATCCTGCGGACGAACCTGGCGGCGGTGCTCTTGCAGATGGCGGCGCTCGAATTGGGCGACGTGGAGCAGTTCCCGTTTCTGGATCCACCGGACCGCCGTAGCATCCGCGACGGTGTGCAACTCCTACAGGAGCTCGGCGCCTTCGACCAGCAGGGCAAGATCACCGACATCGGACGGCGCCTGGCGCGGCTGCCCGTCGACCCGAGGTTGGCACGGATGATCGTGGCGTCCGAAAGCGAAGCAAGTGCACGTGAGGTGCTGGTGGTGGCCGCGGCACTGACGATTCCCGACCCGCGAGAGCGGCCCGCCGAACGCGAAGAGGCCGCCCGCCAGAGCCACGTTCGATTCGCTGACGAGCACTCCGACTTCATCTCGTACCTCAACCTGTGGCACTACCTACGTGAGCAACGGACCACGCTCTCCGGCAGTGCATTTCGTCGGATGTGCCGAAATGAGTTCCTGCACTACCTCCGCATCCGCGAGTGGCAGGACCTGGTCGGGCAGCTGCGCAGCATCGCACGCGACCTCGGTATCGTCGAATCCGATGAGCCGGCCGACGCGGCCCGGGTGCATGCCGCCTTGCTGGCCGGGTTGCTGTCGCACGTCGGGATGCGCCGCGAGGATGCGAGCGAGTTTCTGGGAGCCCGCAATTCGCGATTTGTCCTTGCCCCCGGGTCGACGCTGAGCAGGCGGCCGCCGCGCTGGGTGGTGGTCGCCGAACTCGTCGAGACGAGCCGACTGTTCGGGCGGACGGCGGCCCGCATCCAGCCGGACGTGGTCGAGCGGGTGGCCGGCGATCTCGTCCAGCGCAGCTACAGCGAACCGCATTGGGATGCCCAGCGGGGCGAGGTGATGGCCTACGAACGGGCGACGCTCTACGGTCTGCCGCTGGTCGCGCGCCGCCGCGTCGGCTACGCCCGCATCGAGCCGCCGGTCGCGCGCGACTTATTCATCAGACATGCGCTCGTCCAGGGCGAGTGGCAAACCCGCCACCACTTCCTTCGCGACAACGCCGCGCTACGCGCCGAACTCGAGGAGTTGGAAGAGCGCGCCAGGCGCAGAGATCTCCTCGTCAGCGATGACGAAGTTTTCACGTTGTACGACAGTCGAATTCCCGCCGACGTGGTCTCAGCGCGCCACTTCGACGGATGGTGGCGCAAGCAGCGGCACAAGACACCGGGACTGCTGACATTTACTCGCGACGACTTGCTGCGCAGCGATGACGCCGATGCCGACCGCCCGGATACTTGGCAGAGCCGTGACGTCGCACTGTCTCTGACCTACCGTTTCGAGCCCGGCTCCGCCGATGACGGTGTGACGGTGCACGTTCCGATCGACGTGCTCGCGCGTCTCGGCGGCGACGAGTTCGCCTGGCAAGTCCCCGCATTACGCGAGGAGTTGGTCACTGCACTGATACGAACCTTGCCGAAAGACCTGCGCCGCAACTTTGTTCCAGCCCCGGATACCGCACGAGCGATACTGGCCGCGATCGACCCGGACCGGGAGTCGCTCCTTGCCGCCATACAACGCGAATTACGCCGTCGCAGCGGCATATTGGTGCCTATCGACGCTTTCAATCTGGACAAGTTGCCGGCGCATCTACGAGTGAGCTTTGCCGTCGAATCACCTGACGGGGCCGAAGTGGCCCGCGGCAAAGATCTCACGGCGCTGCAGGAGCAACTGGCAGCGCCGGCGCGCCACGCAGTGGCCAGTGCCGTGGCAAGCGATCTGGAACGCACCGGACTGCGGGACTGGCCGGACGACGTCGACGTGTTGCCGCGCGTCGTCGAGCGCGACATCGGCGGGCGCACGGTGCAGGGCTTTCCGGCCTTCGTCGACGCCGGCACCAGCGTCGACGTGCGTGTGTTCGCCACATCTGCCCAACAAGAACGCACGCTGCGACCCGGCGTCCGCCGGCTGCTACGTCTGACCGTACCGAATCCTGTCAAATCCGTTGAGCGACAGATTGACTTACGCACCCGGCTGTTGCTGGGCACAAACCCCGACGGTTCGTTGTCGGCGCTGATCGACGACTGCGCCGATGCCGTGGTCGATGCGTCGACCATCGGTCCGGCGTGGACACGCGAAGAGTTCGTCGCGCTGCGTGAACGGGTCGGCAAGAACCTGGTGCCGGCCACCGTCGACATTGTGGGCCGGGTCGCAAAGGTACTCGCCGTGGCGCAAGAGGTGCAGTTGGCGCTGCCGAGCCGGCACCCGGACGCGCTCGCCGACATTCAGGCTCAACTGGATCGACTTCTGCCGCGGGGATTCGTCACCGTCATCGGAAGCGCACGTCTCGCCGATCTGACCCGCTATCTGACCGCGATTCGCCGCCGCCTGGAACAACTACCGAACGCGCCCAAGGCGGATCGCGATCGAATGGCGCGAGTGCACACGGTCCGGGACGCTTACGACGAACTCGTGGCTGCGCTACCGGCTGCCCGCAGAACGGACCCAGACATCGTCGATATCAGTTGGCAGATCGAGGAATTTCGCGTGAGCCTGTGGGCACAACAGCTCGGAACCACCCGCCCGGTCAGCGAACAGCGGATCTACCGGGCGATCGACGATGCCACCGCATTGTGGGCGCGGACGCAATCGCGGGCACAATGAGCTTCTCGGCCATCGGGTGGTTGGTTCTGCGCCGATGTAGGGTCCGGTTATGGCCGTCTACGCATTGAACCTGTTCGACGTTTCCGATCGTGCGAGGTACCTGGAATACGCAAAACGCTCTCCTGCGGCGGTGGAAGCCCATGGTGGCCACGTCGTGGCGCTGGGAGAGTTCCAGGACGCGATCGTCGGCGACATAGCACCGCGCCAGGTGCTGATTCTGGTGGAATGGGAGTCCAGGGAGGCCTTCGATTCGTACCGGAGCGACCCACTGCTGGAGGATCTCCACCCGCACCGCGAAGACGGCTCGTCGAACTACGTCTGGCACTTGTTCGACCGACTCGAGGATCTACGTCCAATCCTGAAGCCGAACAGTCAGGCCTAGATTCTCAGACCAGACTGGCACGAATTAGCGCCCGGCGCTGAGGATTTTGATCGCAAAGACCAGGCTGTCGCCCTTCTGAATGCCAGCTCGCGGCTGACCGTCGGGATAGCCGTCCGCGGAAGCCATCGCGACGCCGACGGTGGATCCGACCTTCTGCCCGGCGATCGCCTTCTGGAAGCCCGGCACGACGCCGTCGAGCGGGAATTGAGCCGGGGTGCCGCGCTCGTAGGCGCTGTCGAAGACTTTGCCGTCACGTCCGTTGACACCCAGGTAGCAGACCGTGACGGTCGCCGTCGGCGCCACGACCGGTCCGTTGCCGTCATGCAGGGTGTGGACCTGGGTCTGCGACACGCTGAACGGCGGCGTCACGGTGATCACCGGCGCTGCGTTGTCCGTTGATCCGGTGATTGCCACGCTGCCGGTCGCTCCGTTCAGCGTCCAGTCCGGCGGTCCGCCTTCGGCAGGCGCCTGGGTGGGGCAGCCGCGGTCCATGGTTGCAGGCGGCGACTCGGGCGCAGTCATGGCGGGCGCACTGGCCGGGCCGGTAGAGGTGTTGGGTGACGAGACCGGCTTGTCGGAGCTACATGCGGACAGCGCCAGGGCCACCGACGCGGCGCAGACGGCCAACCCAACCGTGGGGTACGTGCGCGAAAAATTCACGGTCGCCACGTTACCTGCGCGCTCTCGGTTAGTGCGCGCCTGCCAGTAGTCCGCTGACTTCTGCGTGCCGCTCTGCGCTGTGGTCGTTCATGCCCACCAGGGTTGCTGGACGCGAAAAACAGCTCGCCCGTTACTGCGTAGGGGCGGGTGTTGTCATCGGGGTGGGCGATCTCGACCACGTCGGTCAGGTGCGCCACCCAGCGGGCGAACAGCATGCCGCCGAACAAGCCGGTGACGATGTTCGCCGTGCCGTGGGTTACCGAAATCCCTACCCATGATCGAGGGCCCGGCCGCAAATCCGGGGCCATAAACGTGCCCAATGCCACACTCAACGATGACGGCGCAGCTGAGGCCGCGGCCGCGTTCCGCGATTGCGGAAAGCCGCCCACGCCCCGGTACACCACAGAGCCCACACCACGAGCAGCGGTTGAAACAGCAGCCGGGCGCCACGGGCGAGGTCAGAGTCGAGGCCGAAAGCGTCAGCATGCGTGGTGAATTCAGAAATATTCCCGGGAAATACCAGAACGAACAAGATGGCGACCACCCAGCCGATGGGCACCCTCCATCGGGTCAGCAGCATCAGACCGACCCCGAGCAGGATCTCAACGATGCCGGAGGCGACGATGACGACGTCGGCATTCAGCGACATCCAGGGCGGCACCTGGGCGCGGAAAGCCGTTCGGGCGAAACTGAGATGGCCGACCCCGGCAACAGTCAGGAAAGCGCCGAGGGCCAACCGCGCAACAGTTCGCGCCGGGTGAGGTCTCATCAGCGCATCCTTCCAGGGCAGCCGTGCTCGCTGTTCGTGTCTAAAGCCCCTCGCGCTCTTCGCCTTTTCGTGTATTCGTCGCGCAGTTCGTGTTGCACTTCTGGTGGCCCGTCTGCAGCAGCCAAGATTGCCGACAAGTGCTGCGGGGAGGGCGCATCAACCAGCGTGACATCGAGCCAACGCTGGCGCCAGTTGCACCGCAACACATGGCCACCTGCGGTCGTGATTCGGCCCAGTCGCGTGTCTTGGGTGGGTTGACGGACACTCCGTATTCGATTCCGCCGTATTCCTACGGTGGCCTGTCGGCGGCGGAATAACAAGCGCCTCGCTTCGGCGTCTCACCGGTGATACGATTGCGGGTATGAACACGGTAACTGTGCGCGATCTACGCAACCACGGGGGAGACGTGCTCCGCCGCGTTGAGCACGGCGAGCGGATCGTGGTTACCCGCGACGGCACGCCGGTGGCCGAACTGCGCCCCTTGCCCCGTTCCAGCGCCGGCCCGATTGAACTGATTCGTCGCCGCCAGAACCTCCCACCGGTGAACCCAGAGACCCTCCGCCGCGACATCGATGACTTGATCGATCCGTCGCTGTGACCGAGGCTCCAAGAAGGGGGATGCTGGACACCTCCACGGTGATTCTCCTCGGCGAGATATCCGATCCGGCCGCACTGCCCGAAGAATCGGTGATCAGCGCGATAACCCTCGCGGAGTTGTCCGTAGGTCCACATGTCGCACACGACGACACCGAGCGCAGCGCACGCCAGCAACACCTGCAGCAGGCTGAAGCAGACTTTGACGTCGTTCCGTTCGACGGCGATTGTGGACGGGCATTTGGCGGCGTCGCCGCGGCGCTGCGCACATCGGGGCGTAAGCCGGCTGCGCGCGCCTACGACGCGCTCATAGCCGCGAGCGCCATCGCGCATGCCGTTCCGCTCTACACCTGCAATCCAGACGATTTCGCGGGTATCCCGCGATTGGAACTCCGCCCGGTCGCCCACCCGCACCATCAGTAGATCCTGCGCTGCCTCGACACAAGCGATCCTGCGCAGCGCGGGGTACAAACGTTCGCGTGGGCGATCATCGCGAGCCTCAATGCGAAACCCTGTTTCCAACGCGATCGAACCCATGGGCCAAGCACGCCTACGGGCCGAACACCTCCAGTGCGCGTTCGGAATTTAGTTGGCATGCGTGAACTTGGCTTATGCCAACAAGTTTTCGGATTTGTCCGTGCCGATCCGTCCAGATCAAGATGGTATTTCCATAAGACTCGTTACGACGCAACGATATTCGGCGCCGTCGGCTATCTGGCGGCAGCGGATGGTTCAGTCTTCGTTACCAGCCCGCTAACATGACCGATGCCGATGACAACGACGTCCGCTTGGGCCAGTTGCCGCCCCCTGCCTTTCGCGGAACAACTACAACGAAATGAACTTGGTGGTAACCGTTTTCGTGCATCCTCGGCTGGCAAACCAGGGGATGCGAACTGGCAGTTCTGGCTACCCCGAGTAACCTCAGCGCGGCTCGAACCATTCAAGCAACATTCGGCGTCGGGTGTTGCCGACGTGCGCCCACACGACCGCGGGCGAAGTGCCGCCGAGCAGCACCATCGCGGAAAAATCGGCTCTCTTGCCATGAATCCGGATGACCTCACGTGTGGTACGGGAGTTCGAGGGTGACCGGTCCGCAGACGAGCATGGTCATGGCGAGTGCGGGTTCGGCGCGTATTGCAGTGGATGTCACTGACATTCGGGGTTCGGTTATAGTCCGGCCCGGGAGAGGAGCTCAGCCGCGACTTGACCCCACACCACAGGAAGACGCGAAAGGAAGCCTATGAGAACGATCGCGTACCGAAACGCGGCAGTCGCCGGCCTGGCCGCTGTGGCGCTGACTACTGCGGGCTGCAGCAATGGCAAGAGCGTCGATGCGTCGGCGCCGCCCCAGGTCGGGATGAACGCCACCTCCACGTCTAACACCCCAGCGCAGCCCACCGAGGTGAAGCTCATCGGGGACAGCGACGTCGAAGTGACTCTGACCGGCCCGATCGCTGCCAAGTACTCCTCGGCAACCGAGAATCAGAGGGAGGCTCTCGGTAAGCCACTGACGGGTGACCGCAACGCGGGGACACGGGAGAGCGGCGTGGTATTCCAGCAGTTCCAGGGCGGCGCGATCACCGCCAAGAACGACGAGGCCGGGACGCCCGCGTATATCACCCTGGGCAAGATCCGGGAGGCCTGGAATATCCAACGCGACCCGGACGGCGCACCCGCGATCACCGGCAATAACGGTTCGGCAGGTCCGCTCGGGTACCCCATCACCGACCAGTATGCCGTCGGCGATCTGCTCGTATCGAACTTCGAGCACGGCAGCATCGAGTACAACCCGAAGACCGGCCAGGTCGAGGTGACGGTAAACGGCAAGTTCGTCCCATCCGGGCTGTAGCCCAAATCGTGCCGTGCCATGTCCGAGCTCGGAGTGACCGACGCGGCAGCACCGCCCATTGAAAGCTGAACTTTCACTCGCGTGCTGGTCAGTGATAGACCCGCTGTCGGTACTTGGAGGCAAAATGTGGCGCTATGCCATGGTTCATTGAGTTCCGGGACGACGACATCGGCTATCTGGCGTGGCTCGCCTCTCACCGCGATGGCTACGTGATC
>NZ_JAVKSG010000078.1:2195-14193 GCF_039583785.1 Mycobacterium sp. | reverse complement strand
CCGCTGCCGATGGCGCCGGATCGGCGATCACTCGGTTTTTGACTCTCCCTGACTTCGCGGCCAGGCCAGCCGCACAGCGGTATCGGCGAGCAATGAATGTCACGAATATCGTTGCGTTGAGGTAAGATTGGCGGTAGGCGGGGCGGACCCGGCTGTGCTGGCTGACGAGCCGGAAGACTACCCTTGGGCGGGCCCACCCACGCCGAATGTGACGCTAATGCGAAAATTCGCAACAAATCTCGCAGTGGATTCACGTTCGACGTGGAATCGCCTCCCACGGCGCCCTCATACGGGCTTAGCCGACTGTGCGGCTCCTCCTCAGGCCGCTTCGGTGGCTGCGGCACGTCTGTGACATCACGGGTCGCAGATGACGATCGGGATGACCCGGTCGGTCCAGGACTGGTAGTCCGCGAACGAGGAGTACATCGCCACGAGTTGTGGCCAGTACTGTGCGCGTTCGGCCGCGGTGGCGTCGCGGGCGGTGAGACGCAAGACCTCTTTTTTGATCTGCACCGTCACCGTCGGGTTGGCCTTGAGGTTCAGATACCACATCGGGTTGTTGGCCCGCCCGCCCTGCGAGGCCACCAGCACGACGCGGTTGCCGTCGCGAAGGAACAGCAGCGGGCTGACCCGCGGCTCCCCGGTCTTGCGGCCGATGGTCGTCAGCAGCGCTACCGGCGCCCCTTGCAGAAACGTGCCGCCGACCCTGCCGCCGGACACCTTGTAGGCCGCGGTGTTGATCCGGGACATCCACTTGATCAGGACGCCGGTGCCGGCGGAGTTGAGTGCGGGCGGCGGCTTGGCCATCGGTTCTCCCTATCGGTGGTGCTGAATGAACGGACGCATCCGAGCGTTGATGTGCCGGATCTTGCCATCCACGATCAGAAACGTCTCGTCGATGTGCGAGCACACTCGCCGGCCGGCGAGCGTCGGCCTGGTGATCACGTCGAACTGAGCCCGTACATGGTCGCCATCCACATCGAAAACCGGTGGCGTGCACTGCTCGATGATGCGGAACTGCGGGCCCCGATTCAGGCTGCGCCGCAAGTGGTTTCCGGAGAAACCGGTCTTGATGCCCATCTCGAACCGAACACAGTCCGGCGCGAACGGCACGTCGTCGCCGCGGTGGCTGGCCAGCGCGTCGATGTAAGACTGCGCCACCGCGATCCGGCCTTCGTCCGAGACCGTGCTCAATTGCCCGGCTCCTCCTCATCGCGCATCGCGCTCTGCATCGTCACCGGCGGGCCGCTAAATGCGCTCGATGATGGTGCCGGTCGACAAGGCGCCACCGGCGCACATGGTGATCAGCGCGGTGCTCTGGTCGGTGCGCTCCAACTCGTGCAGCGCGGTGGTGATCAACCGGCTGCCGGTGCTGCCCACCGGGTGACCCAACGCGATCGCGCCGCCGTTGACGTTGACCTTGTCCATGTCCGGGTTGTGCACCCGCGCCCAGGACAGCACCACCGAGGCGAACGCTTCGTTGATCTCGGTGATGTCGATGTCGCCCATCTTCATGCCGGCTTTTTCCAGCACCTTGGCCGTGGACTGCACCGGGCCGTCGAGGTGGTAGTAGGGCTCGGCGCCGACGAGTGCCTGGCTGATGATCCGGGCCCGCGGCGTGAAGCCGAGCGCTTTCGCTTTCGCCTCGTCCATCCACAACACAGCGGCCGCACCGTCGGAGATCTGCGATGACGTGCCCGCGGTGTGGATCCCGCCGTCGAGAACCGGCTTGAGCTGGCTCAGCCCTTCCAGCGTGGTGTCGCGCAGGCCCTGGTCTTTGGTGACGACGTGCCGGTCACTGGTCGGCTGCTTGTTCTCGTCGAGCACCGGCGCCTCGATGCCGCTGACCTCACGGTCGAAGCGACCCTGCGCCCAGGCCTGCTTGGCCTTGCGCTGCGAGTCGAAACCGAACTGATCGATCTCCTCGCGAGTGATGCCGCGGCGCTTGGCAATTCGCTCGGCGGCGGTGAACTGGTCGGGCAGGTCGATGTCCCACGACGCGGGCCGCAGGATGCCGCGGTCCGGGCCGGCGTTGGCGCCCAGGCCGACGCGGCTCATTGCCTCGATGCCGCACGCGATGCCGACGTCGATGGCGCCCGCCGCGATGAGTCCGGCGATCAGACCGTTGGCCTGCTGGCCGCTACCGCACTGGCAGTCCACCGTCATCGCGCCGACGTGCTCGGGCAGGCCGGCGACCAGCCAGCCCACCCGGGTGATGTTGTTGGACTGCTCGCCGTACTGCGTCACACAGCCACCGATGACCTGCTCGACCTCAGCGGCGTCGAGGCCGGCTTTCTCCACGAGCGCTCGCTGCGTGGCGCCCAACAGTTCGGTGGCGTGCAGTCCTGACAGCCATCCCATCCGCTTGCCGATCGGGCTGCGGGTGGCTTCAACAATTACCGGGTTACCCATGAGGTCAGGCTAGAACACGTTTCATTACCCTGACAAGCGACGATGCGTGCGCACCTTTTGGTCTGCGACGAGAGCATGTTTTACTGGCACTAGAACACGTTGTAGTTCAGGAGGAATTTATGGCACCCCCTAGCATTCCGGCGGACTTCGACTTCCTCGACGCCGACGTCAACCTGGCCGGCCTTCCGATCGACGAACTCGCCGAGCTTCGCTGCTCCGAGCCGGTCCATTGGGTGAGCGTGCCCGACGGCTGCGGCGGCTTCGAGGACGACGGCTATTGGATCGTCACCAAGCACGCCGACGTCAAGGAGGTGTCGCGCCGCAGCGACATCTTCTCCAGCTGGCAGAACGGCGCCATCCCGACCTGGCCGAAGGAGATGACGCGCGAGCAGGTCGAGTTGCAGCGCAGCGTCATGCTCAACATGGACGCCCCGCACCACACCCGGTTGCGCAAGATCATTTCCCGCGGTTTCACGCCCCGGGCGATCGGTCGACTGGAAGAAGAACTCGCCCAGCGCGCCGAGAACATCGCCAAGACCGCGGCCGCGACGGGTGGCGGCGACTTCGTCGAGCAGGTGTCGTGCGAGCTCCCGCTGCAGGCCATCGCCGGCCTGCTCGGTGTGCCGCAGGACGATCGCGTCAAGCTGTTCCGCTGGTCCAACGAAATGACCGGTGGCGCCGACCCCGAGTACGCCGACGTCGACCCGGCGCAATCGTCGATGGAACTGATCATGTACGCGATGGCGATGGCGGCGGAGCGCAACGAGCACCCGACCGACGACATCGTCACGACGCTGATCCAGGCCGACATCGACGGCGAGAAGCTGTCCGACGACGAGTTCGGCTTCTTCGTGATCATGCTGGCGGTGGCAGGCAACGAGACGACCCGCAACTCGATCACGCACGGCATGATCGCGTTCGCGAACAACCCCGACCAGTGGGAGCTGTTCAAGAAGGAGCGCCCGTCCACCGCCGCCGACGAGATCGTCCGCTGGGCCACGCCGGTGTCGGCCTTCCAGCGCACCGCCAACGAGGATCTCGAGTTGGGTGGTGTGCAGATTAAGAAGGGCCAGCGGCTGGTGATGTCCTACCGCTCGGCCAACTTCGACGACGAGGTCTTCAAGGACCCACACTCGTTCAACATCCTGCGCGACCCGAACCCGCACGTCGGGTTCGGTGGCACCGGTGCGCACTACTGCATCGGCGCGAACCTGGCCCGCATGACGATCAACCTGATCTTCAACGCGGTCGCCGACCACATGCCGGACCTCAAACCCACTTCGGAACCGGAGCGGTTGCGGTCTGGCTGGCTCAACGGCATCAAGCACTGGCACGTCGACTACACCGGGGCCAACTGATGGATTTCGCACCGGACCCAGAGCAGCGGGCGGTTGCCGATGTCGTCACGTCGGTACTTGGCCGGGACAACTCCTGGGAGGCGCTGGTCGCCGGCGGAGTGACCGCACTGCCGGTGCCCGAACGCATCGGCGGCGACGGTGTCGGCCTGCCGGAGATCGCCACGGCGCTGACCGAGATCGGTCGGCACGGCCTGATCAGCCCCGCGCTGTCCACCCTCGGATTCGGCGCGATGACGTTGCTGGAGTTGGCTTCCGACGAGCAGCAGGACCGCTACCTGGCTGGTGTTGGCAAGGGATCCGTGCTCACAGCGGCGCTGAACGAGCCGGGTATCGCACTGCCGGACCGGCCGGCGACGGCCTTCGCCGGCGGTCGGCTGTCGGGCACCAAAATCGGTGTCGGGTATGGCGCTGATGCCGACTGGATGCTGGTCACCGCCGACAACGCCGTCGTTGTCGTATCGCCCAAGGCCGACGGTGTAACGATCGCGAAGACGCCGACCTCCAACGGATCCGACGAGTACGTGGTCACCTTCTCCGACGTCGAGGTGGGCGGTGACGACGTACTTGTCGGGGCCACGGCCCAGCGGGTGAACCAGTTTGCGCTGGCCGCTGTTGGTTCCTACGCCGCAGGTCTGGTCGCCGGTGCGCTGCGACTGACGGCCGACTATGTGGCCAACCGGCGACAGTTCGGCAAGCCGCTATCGACGTTCCAGACCGTCGCCGCGCAGTTAGCCGAGGTCTATATCGCCTCACGGACCATCGATTTGGCGTCGACGTCGGTGATCTGGCGGCTGGGTGAAGGCCTCGATGCCGCATCCGATTTGGATGTGCTGGGCTACTGGCTCACCTCGCAGGCGCCGCGGGTGATGCAGATCTGCCACCACCTGCACGGCGGGATGGGGATGGACATCACCTACCCGATGCACCGGTACTACTCGACGATCAAGGACCTGACTCGCCTGTTGGGCGGGCCGTCGCATCGCCTCGATTTGGTGGCGATCGTAAGCGCGGCGAAGCCGGGCGAGGCGGATCGCCACCGCGACAACCTCAGTGGAGCGCAATGTTCATCGACCTGACTCCGGAGCAGCGTGCGCTGCAAACCGAACTGCGGCAATATTTTTCGAGCCTGATCTCGTCTGACGAGATGAAAGCGATGGAGAAAGACCGCCACAACGAGGCCTACCGCGCCGTGATCCGGCGAATGGGCAAAGACGGCAAGCTCGGCGTCGGATGGCCAAAGGAGTTCGGCGGGTTGGGTTTCGGCCCGGTCGAGCAGTCGATCTTCGTCAACGAGGCGCACCGTGCCGATGTGCCGCTGCCCGCGGTGACGTTGCAGACCGTCGGGCCGGTGCTGCAGCAGTTCGGCACCGAGTTGCAGAAAAAGAAATTCCTGCCATCGATCCTGGCCGGCGAGGTGCACTTCGCGATCGGCTACAGCGAACCGGAGGCCGGCACCGATCTGGCGTCGCTGCGCACCAGCGCCGTGCGGCACGGCGACGAGTACATCGTCAACGGCCAGAAGATGTGGACCACCGGCGGGCACGACGCCGACTACATCTGGCTGGCCTGCCGCACCGACCCGGAAGCGGTGAAGCACAAGGGCATTTCGATCCTGATCGTCGACACCAAGGATCCCGGCTTTTCCTGGACGCCGGTTATCCTGTCCGACGGCGCCCACCACACCAACGCCACCTACTACAACGACGTCCGGGTTCCCGCCGACATGCTGGTCGGTGAGGAAAACGGTGGCTGGCGTTTGATCACCACCCAACTCAACAACGAGCGGGTGATGCTCGGGCCGGCCGGCCGGACCGCGGGCATCTACGACCGGCTGCACGACTGGGCGTCCAAGCCGGGCGGCGACGGCGTCACCCCGATCGACCACCAAGACGTCAAGCGGGCGCTCGGTGAGATCTACGCGATGTGGCGGGTCAACGAGCTGCTGAACTGGCAGGTGGCCGCCGCCGGCGAAGACATCAACGTCGCCGACGCCGCGTCGACCAAAGTCTTTGGCACCGAGAGCATTCAGTACATCGGCCGGCTGGCCGAGGAAATCGTCGGCAAGTACGGCAACCCCGCTGAGTCCGCGACCGCCGAGCTGCTGGACTGGCTCGACTCGCAGACCAAGCGCAATCTGGTGATCACCTTCGGCGGAGGCGTGAACGAAGTGATGCGAGAGATGATCGCGGCGTCCGGCCTCAAAGTGCCGAGGGTGCCCAGATGACCGGCATCCGGGACGCTCTCGAAGAGATCACCGCCACCGTCGTCGCCAAGCCGCGCGCCGGGCGGGATCCGGTGAACCAGCCGACGATCAACAACTGGGTTGAGGCTCTCGGCGACACGAACCCGATCTATCGGGACGAAGCCGCGGCCCGCGCCGCAGGACATCCGGGAATTGTCGCGCCACCGGCCATGATTCAGGTCTGGACGATGTTCGGCCTGGGCGGGGATCGCCCGACCGACGACCCAATGGGCCCGATCATGAAGCTGTTCGACTCAGAAGGCTACATCGGCGTGGTCGCCACCAACTGCGAACAGACCTACCACCGGTATTTGCGGCCCGGCGAGGAGGTCAGCGTCGCCTCCGAGATGCGCGACGTCGTCGGCCCCAAACAGACAGCGCTCGGTGCGGGTTGGTTCATCAACCAGCACATCACCTGGCGGGTCGGCGATGAAGACGTCGCCGAAATGAATTGGCGGATATTGAAATTCAAGCCCGCTACCGGCGACTCCGCTGCTGTGCCGGAGGACCTCGACGCTGGTTCCATGATGCGACCGTCGGAATCCAAAGACACCAAGTTCTTCTGGGACGGTGTCAAGGCGCACGAACTGCGCATCCAGCAGCGGCCCGACGGAAGCCTGCAGCATCCACCGGTGCCTGCGATCTGGCAGGACAACGAGGAGCCAACCGATTACGTGGTGGCCGGCGGCCAAGGCACGGTGTTCAGCTTCGTCGTGCATCATGCGCCGAAGGTGCCCGGCCGCACACTGCCGTTCGTCATCGCGCTCGTGGAACTGGCGGAGGGGGTCCGGATGCTCGGCGAGCTGCGCAACGTCGACCCCGCCACCGTGGAGGTTGGTATGCCGGTTCAGGCAACGTATATCGACTTCCCCGCCAATGACATCGGCCCGGCGTGGACACTGTACGCGTGGGAGCCTCAGGAGGCCGGAGCGTGAGCGCCCGGACGGCGGAGGTCGGCACCAAGCTGCCGGAGCTCGCCCTGCACGGCGACCCCACGTTCATCATCTCGACGGCGATCGCCACCCGCGACTACCAGGACGTCCACCACGACCGGGACAAGGCGCAGGCCAAGGGATCCAAGGACATCTTCGTCAACATCCTCACCGACACCGGTCTGGTGCAGCGTTATATCACCGACTGGGCCGGCCCGTCGGCGTTGATCAGGTCGATCGGCCTGCGACTCGGTGTGCCGTGGTACGCCTACGACACCGTGACGTTCACCGGCGAGGTGACCGCAGTCGACGACGGGTTGATCACGGTGAAAATAGTTGGCAGCAACAGCCTTGGCGATCACGTCATCGCCGACGCGACCTTGACCATCGGGGGTTCCGGTGCTGTCCGGTAAGGCCGCGATTGCCGGTATCGGCGCGACGGACTTCTCCAAGAATTCCGGCCGCAGCGAATTGCGGCTGGCTGCCGAGGCCGTCCTGGACGCACTCGACGATGCGGGTCTGACACCGGCGGACGTGGACGGCATGGTGACGTTCACGATGGACTCCAACACCGAGGTCGCCATCGCCCGCGCGACCGGCATCGGGGAGCTGACGTTCTTCTCCAAGATCCACCACGGTGGCGGCGCCGCCTGCGCCACCGTCCAGCAGGCGGCCATCGCGGTGGCTACCGGCGTCGCGGATTGCGTTGTGGCATATCGGGCGTTCAACGAACGGTCGGGGATGCGGTTCGGTCAGGTGCAGACCCGGCTGGTGGAGAACGCCGACTCGACCGGCGTGGACAACTCGTTCTCCTACCCGCACGGCCTGTCGACACCCGCGGCGCAGGTCGCGATGATCGCCAAGCGTTACATGCACCTGTCCGGAGCGACCAGCCGCGACTTCGGCGTCATCTCGGTGGCCGACCGCAAGCACGCCGCCAAGAATCCGAAGGCCTACTTTTACCAGAAGCCGATAACCATTGAGGATCACCAGAATTCGCGGTGGATCGCCGAGCCGCTGCGACTGCTGGACTGCTGCCAGGAGACCGACGGCGCGGTGGCGCTGGTCATCGTCTCGGCGGAGCGGGCGAAGGACCTGAAGAACCGGCCGGCCGTCATCGAGGCCGCGGCGCAGGGGGCCAGCCCCGACCAGTATTCGATGGTCAGCTACTACCGTCCGGAACTCGACGGGCTGCCGGAGATGGGCCTGGTCGGCAAGCAACTGTGGTCGCAGTCGGGCCTGAAGCCGACCGACATCCAGACCGCGATCCTCTATGACCACTTCACCCCGTTCACCCTGATTCAGTTGGAGGAGTTGGGGTTCTGCGGTTGGGGGGAGGCCAAGGACTTCATCGCCGACGGCGCGATCGAAATCGGTGGCCGGCTGCCGATCAACACCCACGGCGGGCAACTCGGTGAGGCCTACATCCACGGCATGAACGGCATCGCCGAGGGGGTTCGCCAACTGCGGGGCACGTCGGTGAACCCGGTGCCCGACGTCGAGCACGTGCTCGTCACCGCCGGCACCGGCGTCCCGACGTCCGGGCTGATCCTCGGTTGAGCCGCCATCGCTCGACCGCGACCGTGAAGGTAGCGTCACGCTCGGCGCCGGGCACCTACGCCGTGGTCCGCAGCTCCACGCCGGACAGGACGACGGCGTTCTCCCGCGACGGTGCGGTGACGGTGGCCAGCAGCCGCCCGTCGTCTTTCCAGACGGCGGCCTTGAGCGTCTCGCCCGGGTAGGCCACGCCGGAGAATCGCGCGCCGTAGGATGCGACGGCGCCGGCGTCGGCGTCGAGCAGCGCGTCCGTCAACGCCTTGCAGGTCATGCCGTAGGTGCATAGGCCGTGCAGGATGGGCCGGGGAAACCCTGCAGCAGAGGCGAACTCGGGATCGGAGTGCAGCGGATTGCGATCGCCGCACAGCCGGTACAGCAGCGCCTGCTGCGGCAAAATCGGAATGTCGAGTTCGAGGTCCGGCGCACGCTGCGGCGCCGCCGTCGACGTCGACTCGCCACGCTCGCCGCCGAACCCACCCTCGCCGCGGGCGAAGATCGACCGGCGCTGCGTCCACAGCAGCGTCCCGTCCGGTGCGCTCACCTCGGTCTCCGACCAGATCACCGCGGCCTTGCCCTTGTCCCAGATGTCGGTGAACCGGGTGACGGCCGTCGCCGAACCCGACGGCGGCAGCGGTGCCGGCGCGGTGACCTGCTCGCTGGCGTGCAGGACCTTGCTCAGCTCGATGTCGATGCCGGGGAACCGCACGGTCGGCGCCTTTGTCATGTGGAAGCTGGCGGCGACGCTGCCGAACGTCGGCAACACCTGCGGCGTGTCGTCCACCAGGTAGCGCAATTCGCGGGCGTCCATCGGGTCCGCGCCGGCGCCGAGCCCGAGGTGGTAGAGCTGGATATCGCTGCTGCTCCAGGAGAATTCGATGGGGTCCAATACGGCGTTCAGCGCGACGTCGACGTCGATCGGCATGTCAGTTGACCCCCGCGACATGCAGGGCCGCCAAATACCCGAAGGTCATCGCCGGACCGATGGTTCCGCCCGGCCCGGGATAGGTGTGGCCCATCACCGGGGCGCTGACATTGCCTGCGGCATAGAGGCCTTCGATGATGCTACCGTCGTCGCGCAGCGCGCGGCCGTGCACATCGGTGCGGATGCCACCCTTGGTGCCCAGGTCGCCCGGCACCATCTTGGCCGCGTAGTACGGCGGATGGCTGATCGCGCCCAGGTTGGGGTTCGGCTTGTTGGTCGGGTCGCCGTAATACCGGTCATAGGCGCTCTCGCCGCGGTGGTAGTCGGCATCGACGCCGGACCGGGCGAAGCCGTTGAAGCGCTCGACCGTCTTGGCGAACGCGTCGGCCGGCAGACCGGCCTTGGTGGCCAACTCCGCCAGGGTGTCCGCCGCGATGATCACGCCGGACTCCAGCCACTTGCGCGGAATGCGTTGTCCCGGCTGCAGTCCGGCGAAGATATAGCGGTCGCGGTATTGCTGGTCGAACACCAGCCACGCCGGGATATTCTCACCCGGTCCGGGGCCTTGGCCGTACTCGCCGCCGTACATGTGGTGGCACGCCTCGACGTAGGGCATGGATTCGTTCATGAACCGCCGGCCGGACATGTTGACGATGATGGATCCGGGCGAGTTGCGCTCCGACAGGGCGAACCACGGCGCGCCGACCAGCGGAACGGTCGGGCCCCACCAGGCGTCTTCCATCAAATCCAGTGCGGCGCCCAGCTTTTCGCCAGCGAGAATGCCGTCGCCGGTGTTGGCTTTCGCGCCCACGGTCCACTCGGTGCTGATCGGCGCGCGCTGGTACTTCACTCGCATCTGCTCGTTGTGCTCGAACCCGCCGCTGCCGAGGATGACCGCCTTGCGGGCCCGGATCAGCTGCGGCTCGGCGGCATCGGACTGCGTGGTGTCGCGCACGTAGACGCCACGCACCACGCCGTCCTCGACGTAGAGGTCGGTCAGCGCGGTGTTGAGCTGCACCGGGACGCCGGCCTCGCGGAGCCCGACCCGAAGTGGCGCGATCAGCGCGCGGCCCATGCCGACCAGGTTCTGCCCCGTCGCCTTCGCCCACACGGTGCGCGCCCCGACCTTGAGGCTGCGCAGCACGCCCCGCGGGTGACGCTTGAGCTGGTTCAATCGCACGTAGTCCTGTTGCATCACAACGACATTGAGCGGAACCTTGCCGTACGGCGGTTCCAGGCCAGCCAGGTCGGGGCCGAGCTTCTTGGCGTTGAACGGCTTCGGCTCGATCGACCGGCCACCGGCCCGACCACCCGGGGCTTCGGGGTAGTAGTCGGCGTATTGCGGCACCCAGCACATCTTCAACGGCGAGTTCTTCAACACGAATGACAGCATCTCGGGGCCGCGCTCGAGGTAGGTGTCGATGCGCTCGGCCTCGACGACGTCGCCGACGATCCCGTGCAGATACCTGCGGGCCGCTTCGGCGGTGTCCTCGACGCCGTCGCGCTTGAGCACCTCGTTGTTGGGGATCCACACACCGCCACCGGAGCGGGCGGTGGAGCCGCCGAAGTGTGCGGCTTTCTCTACGATTATAGTATTCAGACCTCGGTGGGCGGCCGCCAGAGCGGCAACCATGCCGGCGCCGCCGCTTCCGACCACGACGACGTCGAACTCCTGATCCGTCATGTAGAACACGTTATAGAATTGCCGAGGCCGGCCGCTACCGCCCCGGTCAATCGAGTGAGGGGACTTCGGCGACATGATCCCGGTTGCCACCCGTGACGCGTTGGCCGCCGATCTCGCCCAGGCCGAGCGCAGCCGCCGGGCGATCATTCCGCTGACCGCCGGGCACCCTGAGATCGACGTCGTCGACGCCTACGAGATCCAGCTGATCAACATCCGGCAGCGGGTCGCCGAGGGCGCCCGGGTGGTGGGTCACAAGGTCGGCCTGTCGTCGCTGGCGATGCAGCAGATGATGGGTGTCGACGAGCCCGACTATGGACATTTGCTCGACGAGATGCAGGTCTTCGAGGACGTCCCGGTGCAGTCCGGCAGGTACCTGTATCCGCGGGTGGAGGTCGAGGTCGGTTTCATCCTGGCCCACGACCTGCCCGGTGCGAACTGCACCGAAGACGACGTGCTCGAGGCCACCGAGGCGTTGGTGCCGTCCATCGAGTTGATCGACACCCGGATCACCGACTGGAAGATCGCGCTGTGCGACACCATCGCCGACAACGCGTCGTCGGCCGGCTTCGTCCTGGGCGAGGCGCGGGTTGCCCCGTCCGACATCGACATCACGACCATCGACGCGGTGCTGACCAACAACGGCGCGGTGGTGGCCGAGGGCCGCAGCGATGCGGTGCTGGGAAATCCGGTGACCGCAGTAGCGTGGCTGGCCCGCAAAGTGGAAAGCTTCGGGGTACGGCTTCGGGCCGGCGACATCGTGTTGCCCGGTTCGTGCACCCGAGCCATCGACGCGCCTGCGGGCAGCAACTTTGTCGCCGACTTCGCCGGACTTGGGTCCGTCCGATTGTCGTTCGAGTGAAGGAGCGGCGCAGCGGGTCGCGACCAGAGAGT
>NZ_JAVKSG010000078.1:0-2095 GCF_039583785.1 Mycobacterium sp. | reverse complement strand
GGCGCAGCGGGTCGCGACCAGAGAGTAAGGAGCGTTCATGCCATCCAAGGCAAGCGTTGCCATCGTCGGGTCGGGCAACATCAGCACCGATCTGCTCTACAAACTGCTCCGCTCGCAGTGGCTGGAACCGCGCTGGATGGTCGGCATCGACCCGGACAGCGAAGGCCTGGCCCGGGCGCGCAAGCTCGGACTCGAGACCACCCACGACGGCGTCGACTGGCTGCTCGCCCAGTCCGAGAAACCCGACATGGTGTTCGAGGCGACCAGCGCCTACGTGCACCGCGACGCGGCGCCGAAGTATGCGGCCGCGGGCATTCGGGCCATCGACCTGACGCCCGCCGCGGTCGGTCCGGCGGTGATCCCGCCGGCCAACCTGCGCGAGCACCTCGACGCACCCAACGTCAACATGATCACCTGCGGGGGACAGGCCACCATCCCGATCGTCTACGCCGTCTCCCGGGTGGTGGAGGTGCCCTACGCCGAGATCGTCGCGTCGGTGTCGTCGTCCTCGGCGGGGCCGGGCACCCGGGCCAACATCGACGAGTTCACCAAGACCACCTCGCGCGGCGTTGCGACCATCGGCGGCGCCCAGCGCGGCAAGGCGATCATCATCTTGAACCCGGCCGATCCGCCGATGATCATGCGCGACACCATCTTCTGCGCCATCCCCGAAGACGCCGACCGGGATGCGATCACCCAGTCGATCCGCGACGTGGTCGCCGAGGTGCAGACCTACGTGCCGGGCTACCGACTGCTCAACGACCCGCAGTTCGACGACCCGTCAGTGCACTCCGGCGGTCAGGCGCTGGTCACCACCTTCGTCGAGGTCGAAGGGGCCGGCGACTACCTGCCGCCGTACGCGGGCAACCTCGACATCATGACCGCCGCGGCCACCAAGGTCGGCGAGGAGATCGCCAAGGAATCGCTGGCAGTCGCAGGAGGTGCGCGATGACGACCGACATTTTCTTCAACCCGATCTGGGACGTCCGGATCACCGACACGTCGTTGCGGGACGGCTCGCACCACAAGCGCCACCAGTTCACCACCGACGAGGTCGGCGCGATCGTCGCCGCGCTGGACGCCGCCGGCGTGCCGGTGATCGAGGTGACCCACGGCGACGGGCTGGGCGGGTCGAGCTTCAACTACGGCTTCTCCAAAACGCCCGAGCAGGAGCTGATCAAGCTCGCGGCCGAGACTGCGAAAGAAGCCAAGATCGCCTTCCTGATGCTGCCCGGGGTGGGCACCAAGGACGACATCAAAGAGGCGCAGCACAACGGCGGCTCGATCTGCCGGATCGCCACCCACTGCACCGAGGCCGACGTCTCGATCCAGCACTTCGGTCTGGCCCGCGAGTTGGGCCTGGAGACCGTCGGGTTCCTGATGATGAGCCACACCATCGCCCCGGAGAAGCTGGCCGCCCAGGCCCGCATCATGGCTGACGCCGGCTGCCAGTGCGTGTATGTGGTCGACTCCGCCGGAGCGCTGGTCCTCGACGCGGTAGCCGACCGGGTGTCGGCGCTGGTCGCCGAACTCGGTGACGACGCCCAGGTCGGTTTCCACGGGCACGAGAACCTCGGTCTGGGCGTGGCCAACTCGGTGGAGGCCGTGCGCGCGGGTGCCAAGCAGATCGACGGCAGCGTGCGCCGGTTCGGCGCCGGCGCCGGAAATGCCCCGGTCGAGGCGCTGATCGGGGTGTTCGACAAGATCGGCGTCAAGACCGGCATCGACTTCTTCGACATCGCCGACGCCGCCGAGGACGTGGTGCGCCCGGCGATGCCGGCCGAATGCCTGCTCGACCGCAACGCGCTGATCATGGGGTACTCCGGGGTGTACTCCAGCTTCCTCAAGCACGCCGTCCGCCAGTCCGAGCGCTACGGCGTGCCGGCCCACCAGCTGCTGCACCGGGCCGGGCAGCGCAAGCTGATCGGCGGTCAGGAAGACCAGCTCATCGACATCGCGCTGGAGATCAAGCGGGAACAAGCCGCGAGCGGTTGAATCACCCGTTCGCGCATAGCCGCCGCATAGGAAGCGCGAGTATTCTCACCGCCATGCGAACGACATTCACGAGCATCCTCGCCGGCGGGATGTTGGCCGC
>NZ_JAVKSG010000077.1:0-14322 GCF_039583785.1 Mycobacterium sp. | reverse complement strand
TGTGCGGTGCTGGCCTGCGCCGTTCATCGGCACATGGTTGCAGTGCTCGACGACGGTGACGCCCGCACGGTGGCTAGAAGCCGGGATACGCGGATTGTGACGTCCATGTGGATCATCGCCGAGGCGCGCAAGAAACTCAGCGACGTCGATTCCGAAGCCGCGGAACGTATCTATGCCGATCTAGTGGCCACAGATATGCGGCTGCCGCGGGTCGAGAGCTTCATCGGGTGGGCGTACGAAATGGGGCTACTGGAGTGAGGGCTCGGCGATCCACATCTCGCCCACCTCATTGGGCCCGCAAGGCCGCCGAGTCGCCGGATCGACGATCACCACCTGCGCCCGATGCCGCCCACAGCCCACCACCTCGACGGGGAAAGCGCCGCAGCGGCTTTGGCCTCCGACTGGGCTACCGGTTCGGCCGGACTATTCCCCAGCTGCCGTCGCGTCGCTGCGCCAGGCCGCCGACCTCCAGCATCGCCAGCGGCCCGAACACCTGGGCCGGGGCCAGTCCGGATGCGACGGCGATCTGATCGACGGTCACCGTGCCGCGGCCCGGTAGTGCTTCATAAACCTCACCTTGCTCACCTTTCTCAGACGCCTCGCGCTGTTCGGGCCGCACGTGTCAGCCGCGCCGACCAAACCTGCGTAGTCGTAGCGAGTTGGTCACCACGCTGACGGAAGAGAACCCCATCGCCGCGCCCGCGATAACCGGGTTTAGCAGGCCTGCCGCCGCAAGCGGGATCGCCGCCAGGTTGTAGGCGAAGGCCCAGCCCAGGTTCTGATAGATCGTGCGCAGGGTACGGCGCGACAGGTGGATGGCCTGGACGACACCGACCAGCCGGCCGGACATCAGCGTGATGTCCGAGGACTCGATGGCCACGTCGGTGCCCGTGCCGATCGCGATGCCCAGGTCGGCCTGCACCAGCGCGGGGGCGTCGTTGACGCCATCGCCGACCATCGCCACCACCTGCCCTCCGTCCTGTAGGCGGCGAATCTCAGCCGCCTTGTCACCCGGCAACACCTCGGCCAGCACCCGGTCGATGCCCACTTGTCCGGCAATCGCGGCGGCCGCGCGAGCGTTGTCGCCGGTGATCATCGCGACCTGCAACCCCATCGCGTGCAGCTGGCGGATCACGTCGACCGCCTCGTCTTTGACCGTGTCGGCGACACCCAGCAGACCGCAGAGCCGGTCGTCCAGGACGACGTACACGACCGTGCGGGCTTGCGCTTCCAGCTCCGCGGCGCGCGCGGCGAGCAGATCCGGCAACGGCAAAGCGTGCGCAGCAACCAGCTTGGGCCCCCCGACAAGCACACGCCGGCCGTCGATGTGCGCGCGCACGCCGTACCCGGCCAGGCTGGCGAATCCGTTGGCTGCCGGAACTGTGAGCCCCCGCGACGCTGCCGCGGCGATGATCGCCGCCCCGACGGGGTGTTCTGAGCCCGACTCGGCGCCAGCGGCAAGCCGTAGCACCAGATCTGGGTCCTCGCCGGCTGCGGCGACGACGTCGGTGAGCTGCATCCGCCCGTGGGTGAGGGTGCCGGTTTTGTCGAACACCACCGTGTCGATTTTCTTGGAGCCTTCGAGCACTTCGGCACCCTTGACCAGGATGCCGAGGTCCGCGCCCCGGCCGGTGCCGACCATGATCGCGGTGGGAGTGGCCAAGCCCAGCGCGCAGGGGCAAGCCACGATCAGGACTGCCACCGCCGCGGTCATGCCGCCGATCGGGTTTCCGGCCAGCAGCGCCCATGCCGCGAAGGTCGCGAAGGCGATGCCGATGACGGTCGGCACGAATACCGCCGCGACGCGGTCGGCCAGCCGCTGCACCGGGGCTTTGCCGCCCTGGGCCTGCCCGACCAGGCGCACAATCTGCGCCAGCGCGGCGTCGGCGCCGACGGCGGTGGCGCGCACGGTCAGCAGCCCGTCGGTGTTGAGCGTCGCCCCCGCGACGTGGTCATCCACGGTCTTTTCGACGGGGACGGACTCGCCGGTGAGCATCGACTCGTCCACCGCGGCGCGGCCGTCGGTGATGACGCCGTCGACGGGGATCTTCTCCCCGGGCCGCACCCGCACCAGGTCTCCCGCGCCAACCCGGTCGACCGGCACGCGCCGTTCTTCGCCGTCGACGAGCAGCCGGGCTTCCTTTGCGCTCATTTCGAGCAGCTTGCTGAGCGCCGCCGATGCGCTGCCGCGCGCCCTGGCCTCGAAATAGCGGCCCAATGCCACCACCGCGATGATCATCGCGGCGGTGTCGAAGGACAGGCGCCCGCCGGCGAACAGCTCATAGGTTGAGTACAGGAACGCGGTGAGGGTGCCCAGCGCGATGAGCGTGTCCATGTTGGCGCCACGGGCCCGCGCCCGCTGGGTGGCTGCCGTGAGAAACGGCCATCCGGCCACGAACTGGACCGGCACGGTCGCGGCGAACGCGGTCCACCGCGCCCACGGGTGCTCGCCGACGAATGTCGTCAACGCAAACACCAGCAACGCCAATGGCCAGGCCAGCCACAGGCGCCACAGCCAGGTCCGGCGTTCGTGGCTGGCCTGCTGGCTTGGCGAGGGCGGTGTGGCGGTCAGCGGTTCGAGGTGGTAGCCGAGTTGGCCGACTGCGGCCTGCAGCCTGCGGAGGTCTGCTTGGCCCGGCCAGTAGTCGACGTGCGCGCGGCCGGTGGCGAAGTTCACCTGCGCCTCTGCCACGCCCGCCTGTTTGGACAGCATCTTTTTCACGTTGGCTGCGCATGACGCGCAAGACATCCCCCCGACGGTGAAGTCGGCCCGCCGCAACGGGTTTGAGGCGATCTCTCGGTCTGCTCGGGCCGTGTCGCTCATAGCCGCCCCGCTACCGGTGTCTCCCTCTTCTCAGTGGCGACCGGCAACGTCATAGCCCTGGCTTTCGATCAGCCCGATGAGCTGCTCCGCGCCGACGTCGGCGTCGTGCCGGACAGTGACCGACTTGGCGGACACGTCGACCGTGGCGGCGTCAACCCCGGCCGCCTGTGCCAGCGCTGCTTCTATTCTGTTCTTACATGCGGCGCAGCTGATGCCAGGCACCGAGAAAATCGTTGTTGCCATAGCGTCCTCCTGGTAGTCACCTGGATTGATTCGCGGTCGGAACCCAGGGCCGTCGACCGCTCATCGACGTGTCAACGAACTGCCCGAACCATCCTCATGGTGCATCCCGTACCGGTGCTGCGCCGTTGTATTGTCTGCCCGCTGACACTGCCCGGCGCGTCTGTCGAGGGCCCGGTCTCACTTGACCGCGAGCGAAAGCGCGAAGCCGCCTTCGGCATCGGTCCAGCACCGGACCTGACGCAGTCCCGCTGCGGCCAGCTCAGCGGGCACCCCGTCCATGCGGAATTTGTAGGCAACTTCAGTGAGCATCGCTTCGCCCGCGGCGAACTCGACGGTCCAGTCGAGCGCGGCCAACCGCACCCGCTGGCGGCGGTCGGCGCGCAGCCACATCTCCATCCGCTGCTCACCGGCGTTCCAGCGTGCGACGTGCCGAAAGGCGTCGAGATCGAAATCGCCGCAGAACGCCTGGATTTCGATGGCAACGGTAGTCATGTGCGAGCGCGGTCGCGGCCGCCGAGAGCATGTCGGCGTCGACGTCGAACGGCACGTACCGGCGCAGCGATCCGCACTCGTGTAGCGCGTTCAGCAGGATCCGGGTCTTCTCCGATGTCCCGCTGCCCAACTCGACCATGGTGTCGGCCCTGCTCGCCGACGCGACATCGGCGGAGCGGGCCCGCAGGATCTCGGCCTCCGCGCGCGTCGGATAATACTCGGGCAGCCGCGTGATCTGATCGAACAACTCGCTGCCCACCGCATCGTAAAACCACTTGGGCGGCAGCGCCTTCGGCGTCTTTCGCAGACCCGTCATCACATCGCGGCGCAACGCCTCGTGAGCCGAGCCGGCGGCCAGGTGGTTGGACAGCGACAGCGTCATCCCGGTGCCCCGGCGTCCGACGCGGTCGTGACGGCGCCTTGACCGGCATGGTGGTCGGCAGGCGGGAACCGCAGGCGGTGACGCTGTTCACTGGAACCCCGCGAGTCACGCCCGCCCCTGATCTGGACAAGGTGGCGGCGACCAGTTGGGTGCGCCAGCTGCGCGACGCTCGCTGCGATACCGTGCTCGATCACCCGGTCGGAGAACTCGTCAGCCGCGCAGCGGCCCTGTTCGACATTGCAGACCAATCGGCTCATCGTGTCGGCGAGTTGCGCGGGTGCCCGCTCGGCGGCGGCGGCCACACACCGGTTGGCCGCTGTGTACAGGCGCCGGTCACCCAGGCCGAGGCGGGCCGCGGTGTCCCAGGCCGTAGCGACCGGCTCGACGGCCTCCGCGGCGATGTCGGCGGCAACCGGATCGTCGAGCAGTGTCGTCAGCGTGAACACCACAGCCGGCCAGATCGCGTCGGGCACCGCGTCCAGGTAGCGGATTTCCAGCCAGCCGCGCGGGCGCACCGGCGGGAACAGCGTGCTCAGGTGATACTCCAGGTCGGCGATGCTCGGGCGACGCCCACCCAGCAAGACCCGCCCGTCGGCCCAGTCGGCGAACGGCACACGCTGCGTCACCGGCACCGAAGTCGAGTGCTGCCGCACCAGCATCACCGGTGCCCTCAGTGCGTAGCGGGCCCAATCGGTGGCGGGGTCCACGCCGCCGGCGGCCAGGATCGGTCCGCAGCGCGCGGAGTCCAGCTGACTCCACACCCGCTGGCGCGTTGACACCCACCCGGAGAACTTGCCGCCCAGCAGGGGGGAGTTGGCCGCAATCGCTATCATCGTCGGCCCCAGGGCATGCGCCAGCGCTACCCGAGCTGGCCAGCCCGCCCGCGGCCCCGCGTCCAGATTGACCTGGATCGATGCCGTCGACGTCATCATCGCCGCCCCCGCAGCCCCGGTCCCGGTGGCGGCGAAGAACTGTTCCATCGCGCCGTAGCGTGCGCCGGGGTTCACCCGCATCGCCGGCCGCAGCGGGTCTGTGCCCAGCAACACCAGCCCCAGCCCGGCGTCGGCAACGACCGACCGCACGATCGTCTGGTCGCGGCTGATCGCCTCGACGGCGGCCGCGGCGCTGTTGGCCGGCGGGCCCGATAGCTCGACCGCACCGCCGGGTTCCACGCTCACCGCGCTGCCACCGGGCAGGTCCGGCAGCCGGTCGAGCACCTGGCCGATTTCGGCCCAGCTCGGCCGGCGGCGCGGGTCGCGTGGGTCGAAACAATGCGCCTCGACCTCCAGGCCGACCCGACCCGCTGCCCGATCAACCAGACAGCTGTCGGCGATGTAGTGCGCGGCAGCCGATGCGCTACCCAGCGCCTCGACGTCGTCGGTGTCCGGCGGCTGCGCCTCTAACGCCATCGCGATGATCCCTCCCTGTCGCCAACAGCGACTTTTCGTCGCAGCAGTAGTTCGTTGCAGCAGTAGATCGGGTTGGCCCGCACATTCGGCCAGGCAATGTCGGCCAGCTGACACACTCGCGATGGCACGTTGTGGCGTTGCGTGAGCCCAGAGCCGCCCGGCGGAGCATCCCAGGGCAACTGCCTACGACCAGCCCCGCGGTGCCGTGGTGGGATAGCCTTACGTGCTCAGACCACAGTGATGCTGTCAGCGCGCTGACAAACCGCTTGTCATGGCTGCCGCGTCAGTGCTGTCTAGGTCCGGAGCTTATGGGCCAGGGGGGATCGACGGGGGGATCGACAGCGTGAGCCGTGCGCGAATGTCGCCGGTGGTGATGGTGGGCATCATCGCGGTAAGTTTTGGGTTAATCGAGGGCTACGCGCTGTCTAACGTTGCGGGTGCGCTGCTCTACATCACCGATGAGTTCAACCTGTCGACCGGCCGGCAGGAGATGGTGGCGGCCGCCCTGGCAATCGGGGAGATCCCCGGGGCGGTTGGGGGCGGCGTGCTCGCCGACGCGATCGGACGAAAAAAGGCGATGCTGCTCGCGACGATCGGCTACGCGGCGTTCGCGGTCCTCAGCGCGGCAGCGGTGTCGCTGCCGCTGCTGCTGACGGCCCGACTGCTGCTGGGCGTCGCCATCGGGGTGTCGGTGGTGGTGGTGCCGGTTTTCGTCGCTGAGAGCGTGCCCGCCCGGGTACGCGGTTCGTTGCTGGTCGCCTACCAGCTCGGCACGGTGGTCGGCATCATCGTCGGCTATCTGGTCGCCTACCTGCTGGCGGATTCGCACAGCTGGCGCTGGATGCTTGGGCTGGCCGCCGCACCCGCCGTGTTGATCATGTTGTTGTTGCAGCAGATATCCGATACGCCGCGCTGGTACGTCCTCACGGGCCAGGTGGACAAGGCACGCCAGTCGCTGTGTTTGTCAGAGTCGGAGTCCGATGTCGAGAAGGAGCTCGCCGCGATTGCCGGCGCGTTCGGCCAAGAAAGCACAGGGTCGCTGGCCGAGATGATACGGCGGCCCTATGCGCGGGCCACTGTTTTCGTGGTGGTGTTCGGCTTCTTCGTCCAGGCCACCGGCATCAACGCGATCACGTTCTACAGCCCCCGACTGTTCGAGGCGATGGGCTTGCGGGGCAATTTCGCATTGTTGTTGCTGCCGGCGCTGGTGCAGACCGCCGGCTTGGTCGCGGCGGCCGTCGCACTGGTCATGGTGGACCGGCAGGGTCGCCGCATCATCTTGCTGGCTGGCATCGCTGTGATGATTGCGGCCAACGCCGTTCTGATCGGCGCTTTCGTCCTGAGCTCAGACTTCGCCGATGCGCTCACCGTATTCGCGTTCATCGGTGTTCTCTTGTTCACAGTCGGATACAACGTCGGATTCGGCACGGTGGCATCGGTGTACGCGGGGGAATGCTTCCCGCCGCGGCTGCGGCCGATCGGATCCAGCGCAATGCTCACCTCCAACTTGGTGGCCAGCGCCGTCGTGACCGCCCTCTTTCTCACGATCCTCGACGGGTTCGGCGGTGCGGTGACATTCACTGTGCTCGGCACCCTGGCAGCCGCCGCGTTCGCCTTCGTTTACCGGTACGCCCCGGAAACCAAAGGCCAACAGCTGGAGGACATCCGGCACTTCTGGGAGAACGGTGGCACGTGGCAGCCCGAACACCACGACGACCGCGGGTACCGTCGTGCCCTAGAGCCCCAACCCAGTAGCGACTGACTGCGATCGCAGTTCAACGCACACCGGTCACCGCTGATAATTGGGATCGGACATACCGTCGCCCTGCTCCGAATACAGGTATGGGTCCAGATCCTGTTGCACCGCACAGTGGGCCTGCGGCGTATCGAAAGCCATGACGATGCTGACTCGGTCATCGCGGCCTTCGACCGCACGAACACTGTGCAGGCAGCGGTCGCCTTGCATGACGAGCATCAGCCCGGCACGTGGCGCAACGGCCATCGCACATCCGAACCGGTCTGTCAGCCTTTGATTTTGCAGCAAAGCGTCGAGCAAGCGCTGTGCGCGTGTGTGTTTCCACTGTCCTAAATGGATGCGGTGGTTAGGGTACATTTCGGTTTCGCCAGCGGCGACCTGGTTCAGATATAGAACAGCGGTGACGGCGTTACGGTCATAGTGCCAGCGATACTCGCCGCCTGGCTGCACGATGTTGACATTCACTCCGGCGGCGCGATTAGTCAAAGGCGTCAGGTCGAGCCCCGACATCCGTTGCACGAGTTGCCCTGTCCGCCGGTAGATCTCGACAATCTCGGGGAAGGATTCGTGGATCCGCTCGCCGTCGATCACCTGGTACCGCAGTGACCGCCCGGGCCGATCCCGGTGAATGGTCGGGATCGCATGGATAGATTGATACAGCTCGATCTCCTGGAGCAGTTGGCGGCAATTTTCGTGTGTGATGAAATCGCTTACCAACTCGATGCCCTGCGAAATCAGCATCAGCGCGCTACGACCCGACGTTATTGGTCGGCCCAGAAAAATGGGTTGTGCGGCTGGTGATGGCTCGGTTGTCGACAGCGCCGATAGCGACGGCGCCTGGTTCCCGTCCGCGTGGGGTGAAGCCGCCTTGAGTCACAGCTCATTATATGTCGGCGTCGCCGTCGGCAAATCACATGGTCCACTGAAAGTTCACCTGACCGCCGAGGACCATCGCGGTGACGACGACACCCGCAACAGCACCGTCGCGCGAACATTGACCATCGCGCCGTAGCAGCCGAAACGGTCCCGGGTGCAACCATGTCAGGGGCGTGTCATGCGCTACCCCGACTCCTCACGATCCCGGGCGCGGGTCACAGTCATCGCGTCAATGCCGGTAGCGATGCGGGGCTTGGTTGCTGTTGGGTGTCGCGGCCGAAGCGGCGTAGCCGCAGCGAGTTGGTCACCACGCTGACCGAGGAAAACCCCATTGCGGCGCCGGCAATGACGGGGTTGAGCAGGCCGAGCGCGGCAAGGGGGATGGCGGCGGTGTTGTAGCCGAAGGCCCAGCCCAGATTCTGATAAATCGTGCGCAGGGTCTGCCTGGACAGCTCGATGGCCTGCACGACGCCGTCGAGGCGGCCCGACATCAGGGTGATGTCGGAGGCCTCGATGGCCACGTCGGTGCCGGTGCCGATCGCGATGCCCAGATCGGCCTGCACCAGGGCGGGGGCGTCGTTGACGCCGTCGCCCACCATCGCAACCACCCGGCCCTCGTCCTGCAGTGCCTGAATGGCGGTGACCTTGTCTGCGGGTAACACCTCGGCCAGCACCCGGTCGATGCCGACCTGCGCCGCGATCGCGGCTGCGGTGCGGGAGTTGTCGCCGGTGATCATGGCCACGTCTAGCCCCATGGCGCGCAGTCGACCGACCACTGCGGCGGCGTCGTCTTTGACCGTGTCGGCCACCGCGAGCACACCCACCACGAGGCCGTCGCGTCCCACGAACACCGCGGTGCGGCCCTGTTCTTCGAGCTCCAGCGCCGCTGCAGCCAGGTGTTCGGGCAGGTCCAGATCGTGTTCGTCGATGAGCTTGCGCCGCCCGACCAGAACGGGCTGGCCGTCGATCACGGCGCGCACCCCGTGGCCGGCCAAGTTGGCGAACGCCGTGGCGGCCGGAATCTGCAGGCCGCGCTCGCGGGCACCGGCGACGATGGCCGCGCCGATGGGGTGTTCAGAGCCCGACTCGACCGCGGCGGCGATCCGCAGCACATGGTTGGGCTGGCGCCCCTTGTCGACGATCACGTCGGTGAGCCGCATCTGGGCGCGGGTCAGGGTGCCGGTCTTGTCGAACACCACGGTGTCGACCTTCTTGGAGGCTTCCAGCACCTCACCGCCCTTGACCAGGATCCCCATGTCGGCACCCCGGCCGGTGCCGACCGTGATCGCGGTGGGGGTGGCCAGGCCCAGCGCACAGGGGCAGGCGATGATCAGCACCGCCACCGCGGCGGTCATGCCGGCGACCGGGTTGGCGGCCAGCAGCGTCCAGCCGGCAAACGTCGCGGCGGCCACCGCTACCACGGCGGGCACGAACACCGCCGAAACCCGGTCGGCCAACCGCTGCACGGGGGCCTTGCCGCCCTGGGCTTGCTCGACCAGGCGGACGATCTGGGCCAACGCGGTGTCGGCCCCGACGGCGGTGGCGCGCACGGTCAGCACTCCGTCGACGTTGACTGTTGCCCCGGCTACCTGGTCACCGACCGCTTTTTCGACCGGGACCGACTCGCCGGTCAGCATCGACTCGTCGACGGCGGCGCGCCCATCGGTGACCTGCCCGTCGACCGGGATCTTCTCGCCCGGTCGCACCCGCACCAGATCTCCGACCTGCACCCGGTCGACCGGGACCAGCAGCTCCTGTCCATCGACGAGTAGGCAGGCTTCCTTGGCGCCCATCTCGAGCAACTTGCTGATCGCCTCGGACGTCTTGCCGGTGGCGGTGGCCTCGAAGTAGCGGCCCAGCACCACGAACGCGATGATCAACGCCGCGGTGTCGAAAAACAGTGCGCCACCGGCAAACAACTCGTAGGCCGAGTAGACGAACGCGGTTAATGTGCCCAGCGTGATCAGCGTGTCCATGTTGGCGGTCCGTGCCCGCGCCTGCTGGATCGCTCCCGTGAGGAACGGCCACCCGGCCACGAACTGCACCGGAATGGTTGCGGCGAAGGCCAACCACCGTGCCCACGGGTAGGCGCCGAAAATCATCGTCAAGCCTGACACCAGCAGACCCAATGGAAGGGCCAGCCACAGCCGCCGCAGCCAGGTGCGGCGCTGGCGCCGGTTGTCTTCGCGCGCCGACACCTGCCCGCAGCCACCGCCACTCTCGGCCTGCGGCGGGTGGCCCTGCGCGCCGCGGCGCAGGCCGAACAACGCCAGCCCGATCCCACTGGCAATTCGTCGCACCACACCGGTGTGAGGCACCTGCGCCGAGTGGGGAGCACGCGCAGGTACAGATTCTGCGGGTACGTACCGGGCATCGGCGATCGCCGCCAGAACTGCGTCGGTGTCGCAGCTTTGCGGCGAATACATGACCACCACCGATGCCGTACGCGGATAGGCGTACACCGCGCACACGCCGGTCACCGTGGCGACCGTGTCCTCGATCGCGACGGCCCGCACCGCGTCAAAGCGAAACCCGGTGGCGTGCACCCGCATCCGGCCGGACGCGTCGGAGATGACCTTCAGCGCCACCTCGCCACCGGCGATTGTGTCAGTGGTCATCGGTGTTGCCTGAGTCCGGCACCGGTGAGACGTCGTCCCCGATGCGTTCTTTGGCCTCGGCGAGCACGTCGGCGGCGCTCAGTCGAGCCCGCTCAGCGCTTTCGCCGGCCCTGCGCTCGGCCTCGCGGCCAACGCGGATACCCCAGGCGGTCACGGTAACGGTCGCCGAGCGCATCGGCATTTTCGCCACGCCTCTGCGTATCGCCTCATATGCCGCGACCCCCACCGCTCCGGTCACCACGGTGGGCACCGCTTTGGCCATGAATCCGTTCAACACCAACATGTCAACGTTCCCTTCGATCTTCTCGCCCCGAAATCCGGTGGCCTGTCATCGCTCTTTATCTCCGGCTGCCCGCAGTCGCCGGTTCTTGTTCGCCAGGCTCACCGACAGCGGCACCGCCGAGCTGGGCCTGCGGCCCCGTCAAGGCCGGAGTGAACTTGACGGCATCAATCAGCTCCTCGATAGCCGCGTGCCCCCGGCCATCGAGCACCGCCGAGGAAAAACACGTCTCCAAGTGGTTGTGCAACATCACCCGGTTGGCGCGCTCCAGCGAAGACTGCACCGCTGAGATCTGCTTCATCACATCGACGCAGTACGCGTCGGACTCCAGCATCCGAATGATCCCGTCAAGATGGCCGCGAACGGTCTTGAGCCGATTCAGCGCCGCAGTCTTTTTCGCCGTCAAGTCCTCGCCCGTCACTGCCTCACACTCCCGTCGACGCCGAAACTCCACTCACTATACCCCACCCCACCCGGGGTGGGGTAGCTGGCGCTCGTCGTATTCTGGACAGCGTCGAGGGGAGTGGCCTACATGGACAACGGCCAAAGACGTGGGCGGGCGTGGACTGACATCTGGTTGCCGGCCTGGCTGCTGTGTGTGGCCGGTGTGTGCTGGTGGTGGTCGGTGGTGAGCGCCGCGAGCATGAGCGGCGACGCGATGCCGATGGACGCCCAATCCGCGATGTCGTTGGCCCCGTTTCTGATCGACTGGGTGGCCATGATGGCCGCGATGATGCTTCCCGCGGTTTTGCCCGTGGTGGGCCGGTATGCGCGCAGCACGGGTGGCAAACCCGCCGCGGCGGCCGTCTTCGTTGTCGGCTACCTGGTCGTGTGGAGTGTGGTGGGTATCCCGGCCTTTGTGGTGTCGACCTACCTCAACTCGGTGACACACAGCGTCTCGTGGGTGGGGCGCGTCGCCGGCGCGGTGGCGCTACTTGCGGGATTGCATCAGCTCAGCCCAATCAAGGCGCGGTGTCTGCGGCACTGCAGCTGGCCCGTTTCCTCGTCCGGCGATTCAGGCAGCAACCCTCACAGCGCCGTTGCGGCAATTGTTGCCGGCGGCCGCTACGGCATCTCTTGTCTCGGTTCCTGTTGGCTGCTGATGGTGGTGCTGATCGCCTTTGGCACAATGCAATTGGCGTGGATGCTGGCGCTCTCCGTGGTGATCTGGCTGGAAAGGGTAGCCCCGTTCGGTGATCCGCTTCGCCGTCTGAGCGCCGCGATGCTGATAGTGCTCGGTGTTGCGCTACTGGTGCATCCCGGATTTTTCCCCCACCTCGTCTCCTGAGGTCGCCCCCGCTCATCTCGTAGGACATCCTTCGGCCGCACATGAGGCCCAAAGCTACGTATCGAGCGCGCGGATCAGCAGGTCTTTGATTTCGGACTGGCCGTCTGCAAGCGATCGCACCCGCGCGTTTGTGTCAGCCACCTGGGTTTTGAGGTCAGCTACGTCGGACTTGAGCTCTCGCTGCCCATTTGCCGATTCGCGTTGGTTGGCACCGAGGGCGTTCACGGCGGCGAGCACGGCCCGGTAGTCCGCCTGGCTGGCCTCCAGCGCCGCAACTCGGGCCTCGAGGTCCTCCAGCGTTGCCATCGACTTATCGTATCTTGCACGCGGCTCGCAGATGCTCGGTGTCCGTAGGCATGACGGCGATGTGAGTTACGTCAGCGATTGTCCGCCGTCGATTTTGAGGGTGACGCCGGTGAGGAAGGTGGTGGTCATCGCGCAGGTGGCGGCTTGTGCGATTTCGTCGACGGTTCCGATGCGTGCTGCTGGATTGTCGCGACTGAGGTCGCTAGCCGTTCAGTAATTGCAGGGCGCTCGTGGCGAAAGTGGCCGGGTCTTCGATCTGCGGATAGTGGCCCAGCCCGGGTAGCTCGATCACAGGCGCGGCCGGGCGCAGTTCCCGCAGCCCGTCGAGCACGTTGGTGGTCGCGACCGGGTCGTCGAGGCCCCATAGAAATCCGAGCGGTTTCGGCCAGTCACGCACCGCACCATGCCAGCGGGATGCGTACCGTTCGCGTTCGTCGAGGTAGGAGATCAGCAGATGAAGGATGCGATGACCGTCGTTGTGCGACAGCAGCGCCCATTGCGCGGCGGACTCTTCCGCGGACAGCGGATGGCCCGCGCTGAACAGCTGTGCGAAGCCCGGGAGAAACATGCGCCGGTTCACCAGCCGCGCCACCACCGGGCCGAACCGACCGCGGAGCGCGTTCTGGATCGGACGCAGGCTGGCCCGCGCCAAGATCACGCTGCCGTTCGACAATACGGCACGCTGCAGGTCAAATCCCAAGCTGCCCTTTAGGTCTCGAGCCAGCAGCTCGGTAGTCACCGACGTGCCCATGTCGTGCGCGATCACCACCACTGGACCGGTGACGGTGTCGGCGATCACGGCCTCCACCAGGTCGGCCTGTTCCAGCAGACTGTAGCGGTGCGGTCGCGGCTTGTCCGAGAGGCCAAAGCCCAGAAAGTCCATGGCCACCCACGCGCGCCCGGCCAGGTGCGGGACCACCGTTCGGAAGTCGAAGGAGCTGGACGGGTAGCCGTGCAATAGCAGCACCGTCGGGCCCACACCGGCCGCCGATCGGACGAACACCGATCCCACGTCCGTCGCCAGCCAGCGTCCATCGTCACGCCAGTCGCACACACTCGTCGGCATCATCCGACCGAAGGTATCACCGCCCGGCAGGCGACGGCCTCGGGCGCGATCTTCGTGTCGTCGGGGCCAGCGCTAGACCGGTGACCCTGCTGCTCGGAAATCGGTCCCGGGACATCGGCGTCGACACCGTCCAGCCGGCTTGCCTACCAACTGCACAAGCCGGGTCAGCGGTACTCGGGATTAGCAAAATCGAACCGCGATCCAGCGTCCCATTGTGCGCGTTGATTGCCGTAGGCGGGAATTCCGCCGGCCGCGCGCAGCAGCGATGCGATGTGCATCAAGTTGTACGTCATGAAAGTGGTGTTGCGGTTGGTGAAATCGTTTTCTGGACCTCCGGAACCTTCGTCGAGGTATGACGGTCCCGGGCCCGCCGGTCCTACCCAGCCGGCATCCGCTTGGGGCGGAATCACGAAACCCAAGTGTTGCAAGCTGTAGAGAATGTTCATCGCGCAGTGCTTGATGCCGTCTTCGTTGCCGGTGATCAGGCAGCCGGCAGCACGGCCGTAGTAGGCGTACTGACCGGCGGCATTGAGGTTTCCAGAGCATGCGTACAAACGCTCGATCACGGTCCGCATCACCGAGCTGTTGTCCCCGAGCCAGATCGGGCCGGCCAAAACCAGAATGTCGGCAGCCATGATGCGTTCGTAGTGTGCCGGCCAATCGTCGCTGGCCCAGCCGTGCTCGGTCATGTCGGGATAGACACCGGTGGCGATGTCATGATCGACAGCTCGGATGTGATCGACCGCGACTCCGTGTCTGGCCATCAACGAAGCGCTGGCGTC
>NZ_JAVKSG010000076.1:0-15154 GCF_039583785.1 Mycobacterium sp. | reverse complement strand
CTCCGCACGCCCCGCCGCCCCCCGCCGCCCCCGGGGCCGGCGCCGATAGTGCGCCGCCAGCACTCGAGGTCGAACACTCGTTCGGTCTGCTAAGCGATACTAAACACGCATACCCCCAGGGGGTACCCGCCATACCTCCACCGGGTATCCGCACCACCACGTGGAACCTGTTCCACCACTCACCGTGCACCGCGCGCCCGTCCACCGGGGGGTGGGGCATACTGACGACATGAGCCACACCTACGCCAACTGTCGAGGCTGTGACGCCACCCGCTACACCACCCACTTGTCAGCCCGCGGATGGTGCCCCGCTTGCGCGTTCAACCGGGCCTCCGAGGCGAACGCCGCGAGCATCGCGACCGCGGTCAACGCGGCCGCCGGCGTCACCCCCACCCCGCCGGCCCCACCCCGCCGGCGACGCAAGTCACCCCCTAGGGGTATCTGACTGCTAGCATCCCGCGTGCTGGGTCGGTGTAGGAGGCGATCGCCGTGCCCATGCTCACCCCCCAGCAGATCTCTCAGAAGTGGTTGACCAACTTCCAGAACGCGGGTACCGCGATGACCCAGGGGGTCCAGGCGGTCAACCAGGCGCCCGGGCAGAAGGCGGCCGCACAGTCGGCCCTGTGGTTGCAGAGACTCCAGCAGTCCCAGCAAAAGTGGGCGAACCGTGTTGCTGCTGTCACGCTCCCGGAATGGCAGCAGGCGATGGTCAATCTCGGTATCCCGCGTGCTATTCAGGGCGCCCAGGAGAAGCAGTCTCGGTACACCACGTTTATTAACGAGTATTCCCAGTTCCTCGCCGGGCAGGTAACACAGATCCACGCGATGCCTAAGGGCACGCTCGCGCAGGGTATCGCCCGGGCCAGCGCAATGATTACCGCGTCGTACAACTGGGGCCAGTCGAGAGCCTGACACCCATTCACCGGATAACACGTCCCTAACGACCAGGAGGTCACAGACATGGGTGCAGCTATCGAAACAGTGTCGGGGTATGCGTCCCCGGCCACCACCACAGCCGGCGAATACTTCGCGCTGACCGCACAGTCGGGGCAGTCGTTCGCGATTCGGGCGACCTCGAACGCGCAGGCGGGGCAGCTGCTGAGTCCGTTCGCCGAGTTCGGCGCCGAAGGCGAGCTCCAGATCAAGTCGCCGAGAATGCACGACAACACGATTGGCACGACCTTTTCGGTCGCCCCCGACACGGCCGCTAACGCTCTCGACCCGTTGGGCGGTGTCTACTACCAGGAGCCCGCCTGGTCGACCGACATTCTCACTGTGCAGGCCGCGACGGTCGCCTCCCAGTCGGCAGCGACCAGCTATCTCGGCGCCTACGACGTGTACTACCCGTCCCTCCCGGGGGTAAGCGCCAACTTCGCGACCTGGGCGCAAGTCCAAAGCTACGCGAACGCTGCGGCCGACATCGGCGACCACTACGTCACCTGGGTGACCGCCACCTCCGCGGCGACCGCCGGCGCCACCGGTGCCGGTGTCACGATTAACTCCACCAACGACCAGTACAAAGCGAACCACACTTACGCCCTCCTCGGATATCTGGCGCCGGCACAGTTCGGGTTGTTCACCGTGCAGGGTGTCGACACCGGCAACCTGCACGTCGGCGGCCCCGGGGTGGTGTCGCCGCGTGTCACAGCCGACTATTTCACTCGCCGCTCGATCGACCTGGGCGTGGCTTGCATCCCTCTTATCCAGGCCAACAACAAGGGCGCCACGTTCGTGTATGTGGCCGACACGACCGCATCCACCGCCTACCAGGTCGGCTTGGTGTGGAAAGACCTCGGAGTGATCCACACCCCCGCCGGCGGCTGACCGGTGCGCCGCGTACAGGTCCGGGTCGACCAGGTGTCCGCCGACCAGCTGGCCGGCAAGGTCGAACTGGTCGGCGGGTCCGGGTGCATCACTTGGCACAGCCTGTCGGAGACGACCGGTACAGCCGGCGCCGCCTACGACCTGTACGACGGTCCGCCGGCCGCGGGCCAGGTGCTCATGTCGGTGACGTTGTCGCCGGGTCAGTCGACCCGGGACTATATCGGCCTGCACGCCCTACCAGTGGTGGGGGGCCTGTTCCTGGCGGTCACGTCGGGGACTGTCGCGGGTGTGATCGGGGCGTGGATGGACCATGATTGCGCCCAGTGGTACCGGTGGCATGAGCAGGTGCTCACTCTGGAGGGCGGGGCGGCAGCGTTGAAGATAGCGGCGGACCGGTGAGCACTTCGGGTGGTACGACTGGGAGCGGCACCCTTCACTCGGTGACGTTCTCGACGTCGGGAACCTGGACTGTCCCCGACGGTGTGAATGTCGCGACTTTCGCGCTCACTGGTGGTGGGGGCGGTGGCGCTGGTGGCGGGTCTGCGGCGTCAACATCAACGACCGCCAACCAGTCCGGTGGCGGCGGTGGTGGTGCGGGCGGCGTGATCCGCCGAACATTGGCGGTGATTCCCGCCGATGTGCTCACTAACACGGTGGGTGCCGGCGGATCTGGGAGTGCTGGCGGTGCTGCCAGTGCGTCCGGTAATGGGAGTTCTGGGGGGGGCAATGGGGGGTACACGCAGGTGACCGGGACCGGTGTCAACCTGTTTGCTTTGGGCGGCGGCGGCGGCGGGGCGGCAGGAGCTAACACCAACAATACCGCGTGGGGTGGTCTGCCCGCTACCAATGGTAGTGGGCCTGGTGTTATAACAGCCAATCAGGGCAATTTCTCGGTATCGGGACAGGGGGGTTTATCGAACACCGGGCAGCCTTTTGTTGGATGGTCGCCACCGTTGGCCGGAGTGCACGGCGGTGGGGGCGGTGGTCCAGCGTCGGCAACGTCGGGTGGTGAGGGCGGTGGCGTGTCAGACGGGTCGAACGTTGCGCTTGGTGGTGCGACGGGCGGCTCGTCTACAGCGTCCGGTACCAACGGTGCGACAGCCACGCTCCCCGGGTTCGGTGGTGCTGGTGGCGGCGGCGGTGCGACTGGTGGTGCCGGCGGTCGTGGCGGGAATGGTGCTGACGGCATAATCGTGATCGAGTGGGTGGCGTGATGCCCGGACCTGGCAGGCACGCTGTGATCGCCGGCGGGAAGATTCAGAACGTGGTGATCGCTGACGGCCCGGTCGCTCAAGCCAACCAGTGGGTGTCGCTCGACGGCGCACCGCCCGGGGTCGGTCCCGGCTGGACCTACGACGGCACCACGTGGAGCGCTCCGCCGGCACCGGTCGTGCCGGCCGACCCGGTGGCTTCGGCGTTGGACCTGGTGGGCAAGGCGGGGTGGGCGGCGTTGCCCGCAGCGCAGCAGCAGCAGGTGATCGTTACGATCCTCCAGCGGCTATAGGTGGAGGGTGCATGAGATCGCCACAGCGTTACCTGAGTGGGCGACAGCGGCCGCTGCTGTCGTCGGGCTAGTGGCCGGGGCGCTAGCCTCCTACATGCGCTTGGGTGACCGTCTGGACCGACTGGAAGCGCAGATGGAGCACGCGACCCGCACCCTGGAGAGGTTAGAAAACTTGGTGTGGTCCAACTTCCACCCGGGGCGGCGTCAACCACCGCACGACAGCTAGCGTCGTTGGTATGCCCAACCTGATGCCTCCTGGTGCCCTGTCTGGAATGGTCCCGCAGATGGTGCAGCGCCCACCGTCGCAAGCGGAGGTGGACGAGACGCTGCGGGTACGAGCAATGCAGGTGCGGACCGAGGCGGTCCGGGCCGCCGCGTCAGTGTTGGCGGGGCACGCCCCTGACCCGACCGTGGTGACAGACATGGCCGCAGCGCTCGCCGAGTTCATCACTGCCGGCTGACCGTGACCGGTCTGGGCGAACCCGGGGAGGTCACTTACGTCAAGGTGGTCGCCCCGTCAAGCGGGGTTGGGGTGTCACCCGCCGCGTACGACTTGACCGGCACCGGTCTTGGGTCGGTGTGGTTGCGGGCGGTGAACATTCGTATCCCTCCCGGGCACGCGGGGATGACCGGTATCGCATTGCTTGACGGCGACCAGTTCATTGTGCCTCGCGGTGGGGCCCCGACATGGATTGTTGGTGACGACGACGATCTCACGTTCGCGTACGACAAACAGGTGGGGGTGAACACTTCCCTAGCGACCTACAATCAGGGGACGTTCACGCACGGCTGGCAGGTCCGCTTGGAGTACACCCCGCTGTCGACGCTCGGTGCCGGCGCCGCGGTTCTGGTCACCCCGAACCTGGGTGTGGTGCTCACCCCCGCCGGCGGTGGGAGGCCGAGAGCGTGACTGTCTATGACGCCCCCGACTATCAGAAGGTGGTGACCACAGTGACAGCTACAGGCCCGGTGGACGCCCCCGATTGGGAGCGGGTGGTGGTCGGCCCGGGCGGCAAACCTGTCGGCGGTGGCGGGTCGACAGCGTCGGTGGAAGCCACCCAGATCGCGTCTCGGAGCGTGTCGGGGAACGTGACCACACAGCTGGCGTCGTTGACGATCCCGGCCGGCAAAGCAGCGATCTTGACCGGCGGGGTGTTGGTCAACGGTGTCTCCGGGTTTAACACGCACCAGTTGTACGTCGACTCGTCAACCTCTCCGGGCGGCACCTCGGTCGGCGGGTATGCGCAGCAGACCTCGCCGGGCGCGACCTTCTTCTATTTGCAGGCCACCAACTATTACCCGACCGCCGCCGTATCGCGCACGGTCACCCTCAACTACCAGTCGGCGCAGGAGGCGACGGTCGGCGGTGACAGTAACGGGTCCGGCTCCGGCCCGTTGTTCTCCCGGTTCGTGAAACTGGCGTGGTGACCGACCCGGCCGTCCCGGTGCTGTTGCCGGCCACTGTCGACCAGGTGACCGATATCGGCGGTGGCCTGGTGGCGGTCACTCTCGGGTTCGCGGACATGACCCGCGGCGTGTACCTGCTGCCCCGGACACAAGCGACGCTGGAAGCTGTCAGGCTGTCGGCCGTGGCGATCACAACCCTCACAGCCTGGGACGTCGACCAGGTCGGTATCCCCAACCCGATCACCGGCCGGTACGGCAGGTCACGACCGTGACCGACACGGGCGGGCCGGGCCTGATCCCGGAATGGCTGGACGCCGGGGTCGCGGACGGTATCTCGACCGAGGCGATGATGCAGTCATCGTCGATGATCGTCGACGCGGTCAGCTGGAACGAGTGGGTGGACCGGGTGGTCGGCGAGTTCGCCGGGCAGCTGCCCGCCGGGTTGGACGGCTACGACCTGGAGGTCCGCGGGTTCGCCCGGGCCGTCGCAGACGCCGCCGAACGCTACGACCTGCCAGTGTCGGACGCCCCCGGCATGTTCGAGGAGTGGCGCTACTACGACCGCATCAAAGCGATCACCCCGGCGATGATCGCTGCCGGCAGGGTCGCCGCCCTCGTCGAAGGTTGGGCGGTCCGCACCGGCCGGTACCGGCCGCCGACCCCGCCGGCACCGGCCGGCGCTCAGGAGCCGATCACCGGGGTTGAAGCCGAACGGCAGTATTTCGCTCGTCCCGGCACGTGGACCCCGGGCCCGCATGAACCGTCCGCGGGCGGTCAGACCGTGATCGATGCCGCGGTGAGGGTCGGCAACATCGAGATACCGGTACCGGGCCTGACTGTCGCTCAGGCCGCGGCTATCTCGCACGCGATCGGTTTGGCCGGCACCGATCAGGCGCAGATCACTGCGGGGGCGATCGACCGGATGCTGCCGGGTCTGGCACCCGGGCAGGTGCCCGCCGAACTGGAGCACCTGTACGGGGCAACCCATGTGCTCGCCGCGCAGATAATGGGGTTGCGCGAGTTCGCTGGGCTGACCGGCCGGCCGGGATTAGCGCAGCATCTGGTGGAAGCCGACCACCGTATCTACGAGATGGAACAGGCGGAACGCCGGTTGGACGCCCAGCTGCGCGGCGATGACCGGTCCCGGCTGCTCGAGTTGCACGACGAGAACGCCCGGCGCATCCACAATCAAGGCGAGTGGATACATCACACTGACGAGATACTCCCGACGCTCGCACCGATAGGTGTGGTGCACGAACTAGAAGCCGAGTTCCGGCACGTTGAGGCCCAACTGTCGGAGCATTCACCCAGCTACCTGTTCGACACTATCCGCGGTTTGGAGACTGAGGCTAAAGGTGCCCGCCAGGAGATAGACAGGGTGGCGAAAACGTCACTGGAGTGCTGTGAGGACTGGCACCGTGTGCAACGCGACATGGGTGGTCCGTCCGCTTGGCGGCAACTGGCGAAACTGTTGGGGTTGGCGGCGACGATCGGATGGGTGATCGGGATAGCCGACGCTGTGTTCTCTTTGCTCAACTCGCAGGTGGCGTTAGACGGGGTGGTGGTCGACACGGAGAAGATCGCCACGTGGGCGGTCGACACCTCCAACCTGACCCCGGTACTGATCGGCTGGGGTGACCGTATCGCCGGGATCGCAGCGTGACCACCCAACCGTCGAGCGGGATACCGTCACCGATCGAGGCGGTGATCGGCGGGATCAAAGCGCTGGCAGAGTTGTCTGCCACCGGACTGGCGGACGCTCTCGGGCTTTACACTGCTGCCCGGGCGGCGATATCTACTGTCGCGTCGGGGGTGGCGGCAGCGTCGGTCGAGAAAACGATCAACGAGGCCCGCTCCAAGTATCTGGCGACCCCGTTGACACCGGCGGTGCTCGCCGACATGCAGGTACGTAACCTGATCCACACCGACTACGCGCACAGCGAGGCGGCACTGTCAGGGCTCGACGGTGCCCGCATGGATCTGCTCACGTTGGACACCGGCGAAGCTTACGGTATCGACCAGGCCCTCCGGTTATACAACCGTGGCCTGTCTATGACCGGGCTGGAACCGGGACCGAACTACCAGACCGGTACCCCGCTATACGTGGGCGGCAAGTCACTGGCGACCGAGTACGGGATAACCAAGGGCGAACTGGACACAGTCGTGCACTACTCGCGGGTGCGTGACGAGTTTATCCCTGACCTGTTGAAATTGGCCCGGAACACCCTGTCGACCGCTGATGCTGTCGAGATGGCAGTCAAGCAGGTCGTGGACCACGACACTGCTGCCGGCCTGTTCGAGGCGGCGGGTGGTGTGCGCGAACAGTTCGATGCGATAGTCGACGCTGCGGGTGACGCCGCCGGCCTGGAGAAAGCCGTCGAGTTAGCGGCGCACGGTGTTATCACCACCGGGCAGTTGGACCAGATAGTCGGCATGTCCCGGATCAACCCGCGGTTCTATTATTTGACCCACCCTGACAGTTCCGGGATCGCCCCCCTGTACCGGCACTGGCTGGGGCCGTTCGAGATATCCCAGGCGGTGAGAAGCGGGACGGTCACCCCGGAGGTCGGCGCCAAGTGGATGGCTGAGACAGGGTACGACAAAGATCAGGCGGCGGCGTTCACGACCGGGATAGCGACCGCCACCTTGAACAAACCGAAAGAGGAGACGGCGACAATGGTGCTCGCCGAGTACGAGGCGGGAATGCTGCCGGCAACTTCAACCGACCCGGCCAAACCGGGGGCGACCGAGATACTCGAAAGCCTCGGGTACCTGCCCAAGTCGATACCGTTCCTGTTGTCCACGGCGATGTGGCGGCGGGTGGTCGCGTCACGTAACGCTGCGGTGACCAGGGTGCGAGCATCGTTCTTGCTGTACGACATGGACAGTTCGCAAGCGTCCAAAGACTTGTCGCGGGTGGGGGTGCCGTCCGAGACGATCCCCGATCTGCTGACCGCGTGGGATGTCGAACGGTCCGCCCCCCACGAGCATCTGACTGTCGCCCAGATCGGGAAACTGGTGAAAGAGGGGGCGATGAGCCTAACGGCAGGTAAGACACGCTGGTCACAGATGGGCTACACTGCGACCGATGTCGAATGGCTGGGCAAAATATATCCGCCGCCGGCGCCGACCGTCACCTACCACCCGTCTGCTGGGCCGCCGGAACCGGCGACCGCCGAGGTTGGTGAACCGGTCAAGGTCGTCTACAAGGGGATGGCACCGGGCGGTGGGCTCACTGTCGAGGTTGGTGGCCTGGTCGCCGATCTCACTGCCGGCGGGACGGTACCCCCGTCCGGTGACGGTGAGGTCACGTTCTTGGTCCCGGCCGCACCTGACGGGGCGCACACTGTCGACCTCAACGACTCGTCGGGCGGGTCGACGACAGCGACCGGTGAGCTGACTGTGACCGGGCAGGCGACCACGACCGCCCCGGTGGTGCCGTGACATGATGGGACGGTGACCGACGTGCCGTTGACCCGTCACCGCGACGCCCACTATCACGCCCAGCAGGTGACCGCCCGGTGGGCCGAGTTCGCCCAGGCGATGCAGGCCGACGTGCACCGGTCACTCGACGATCGGATACGTAGACTCGACGCCGAGAAGCGAACCAGTACCTACGCTCGCCGGATCGCCGACGAGCCTGCCGCCCACCAACCCAGGGGAAGCTAGCTATGTCAGACGCACCCGACCTGTCCCACGTGCCCGCCGAGGTGCTCGCCGCGCACGCTGTCGAGTCGAGGCCCCGCCCGGGCGAGTCGCACGGCGACTGGTCGGCGCGGGCCCGGCGACTGTGGTCGGAACTGCTGCACAAGCATCCGGCGCCGGTTGAGACGCCCCCGGAGGTCCGGGTCGGGTCGGCACTGGCCGGCGACCAGGGCGAGGGCGCCGGGTCGTGACGGTCCGTGGTGTCGACGTGTCGTCCTGGCAGCATCCGGGCGGGGCGCCGATCGACTGGTGGAAGGTGGCGGACGCCGGGTACCGGTTCGTGATTATTAAAGCCACCCAGGGGGTTGGCTACACGAACCCGTGGTGGGAGCGGGACTACTCGGACGCGTTCGCTGCGGGCCTGCTGGTCGGCGCCTACCACTACTACGAGGCGGGCGTCGACCCTGCAGCGCAGGCCGCCCATTTTGTTGGCACCCTGGTCGGCAGGCAGCTGGACGCCGGTTGCTGGCTGGACTACGAGGTCGGGTTCAGTGCCGCATGGCAGGTTGGTGGCGAGGTGAAAGGGTTTATTGACGCGGCTGCTGACGGTCGCCCCCAGGTGGGGGTGTATTGCGACGGCAACGTGTACGGGGCGCTCGCCGAGTCGAGCTCGATCCCGGCCCGGGTGTGGCTGGCGACGTGGGGTGCGTCAGGACCGGCGCACCCGGCGATGGTGTGGCAGTCAGGGTCGGCGACCGTGCCGGGCGTGCCCGACACTGTCGACGTCGACGAGTGGATACAGGTGCGCGGGCTAAACCTGCCGACCGCCCCGCCGGCGCCGACCGTCACGTCTGTGGCCGAGGACGAGGCGAAACTGTCGAGGTTGGCCGCCCACGAGGAGGATCAGCTGTCGGAGCGCTCGGCGAGCCTGCTGGGTGACACTGTGAAGGGCTTGGAGTCGCACCAGAAGGCGGACGAGTTGGCGATCAAGACACTGGAGGGCGAGGTAGCCTCTGACGGTCAGGTGGACGGTGGTAGCGCCCCGTCCGTGCCGGCTGGTGCGGGGAAGTCACCGGGCGGTGCGGGCGGGGCGTGACCTTGCCGGGTGTCGGGGCGGTCGGGGTCGGCTTCGAGGTCGCATAGTCCGGTGATGGCGCTGTCGACGACGGCGCTGATCGTGGTGCCCTGGTCGGCTGCGGCGAGTCGTGCGAGCCGGTGCGCGTTTTTCGTCACCCGCACCACCGCACTGTACCTAGTGTTACTCATGTGCTAATGTTACACCCATGCCCACTACACCTGACACAATCACCGAGGGGCGGGCAGCAGTCCGCTCCCAACTCGACTGGCTGACAGCCATCCCGCTCGACCTGCTCGACAGCCTCGAACTGGCGCAACTGGTCGCCGACCTGGAAGGCACCATCTGGCACCTGCGGGGCCTCAAGTGATCGCCGTCAACGTGGTACGCCTGAACAACCTTGACGCCCCGGAGCAGCTGCTTGAGCGGCTCGCCCGGGCCGGGCGACTGGCTGGCGCTGGCCTGGACCACGCCGACCTGTCAGACATGAACCTGGTCCACACTGAGCTGACCGACGCAGACCTGTCATTCGCGAACCTGGCCGGCACTAACCTGACCTGCGCCGACCTCACAGACACAGACCTCACGCACGCACTGCTCACAGAAGTCAACCTGCGTTGCGCCAGCCTGCGCCAGGCGGCCATGCATACAGCGATCCTCCTGGACGCCAACCTCGAACGCGCCGACCTGACCGGGGCGAACCTGATCGGGGCGATGCTGGTCGGCGCCAACCTGACCGAAGCCGACCTGACCGGGGCGATGCTCGAGGGCGCCGACCTGACCCGCGCCAACCTGACCGGCGCCCGTCTCCACGACATCACCTGGGACTCCACGACCGTCTGGCCCGACGGGTTTTACCCGCCCGCGTCGGCTGGTGCGGCATGAGCGGCCCGGTCGACCCGTTAGCCGCCGCGCAAGCCGAACTGTCCGCGGCGATGGTGCCGTGGCCCGACGATTACGTGGAGGACCTCACCCCGCCCGCCGCGCTGCTCGTGCTGCGACAGATGGCGATGGCCACCCTCAAAGTGGTGGCCGGCGCGACCATCAGTCTCGGCGAGGACAGCGACGAACCGCAACCGACTGTCGACCAGGTGCTCAACGGGGTGGCCGCCGCGATTGTCGGGTCGACCAGCGCCCTGGTCGCTCTCGGCGCCCTCCCAGCGGCCGCCCTGGACGCTCTCGGCCCGTCCGGGCAGTGACCGCCCAGCCCGCGTGGCAGCGGGCACGTAACGCCCTGCGGGCCGCCCCTAACCCGACCGCTGTGATCGGGTTGGGGGTGGCCTGCGGTGACTGCGGGCACCCTCGCAGCAGTCACTCCCGGCTGATCGTGACCGCAGCGTGCCGGGCGGCCGGGTGCGGCTGCGGATGCTTCGACCCTGTCTGTGTGTGCGGGCACGGCTACCACCTGCACGCGTGGGACATCCCAAGCGACCGGTTCGGGTGCGCCACCTGCACGTGCGGCACCTGGCGGACCGGCAGGCCGCTGTCACCGGCGGCCGGTACCGTCACCCAGCCCAGCCTGTTTCACCGCTGACCACAGCGCTGGACACCCCGACAGCTAAGGGACTGCCGGGGTGTCCAGCGGCGGGATCAGTCCGCCCCCCTGCCGGTCTGGCAGGATCATCACCGGAGGTACCACCCATGCCTGACACGCCTGCTGTCACCGACAGCCGCAACCTGGACCGCCTGGAGCGGGCGATCGACCTGATCCCGATCATGTCGGTCGACGACCTGGTGGCACGCACCCTTGAACGGGCGCTCAACGCTGACAGCGTCGAGGACGTGCTAGCCGACCCTGAGGCGGTCGGCTTGCGCGACCTGGTCGGCCAGGTCGTCACCCTCGAACGGGTCGCCGGGGCGTTGCCGTCCACCTACACGACCGGCCCGACCCGCTACATCATCCTCGATGTCACCCCCGAGACGACCGGCACCCCCATGTCGGTCACGTGCGGGTCGCCGTACGTGATCTCCCGGGCGATACGGCTCGCCGAGCTAGGGGCGTTGCCGACCCGGGTTCGAGTGCTCGAACTGGAATCGGCCTCCAACCCGGGGCAGTCGTCGCTGTGGATCACCCGGCCATGAGACTGCTCGACCAGGTGACAGCCGAACGCTCCGTGCAACACCCCTACCACCAGGGGCAACCGGCCGGCCCGGTCCACCTGGGCTTGGCGTGCGACGCGGGACCGGTGATCGTTGTCGGCGACCCGACAACGAACCGAGGACCGTACGTGGTGTGCTGCAACCGCCCCGCCGGGCACACCGGTCAACACACGTACGGCATCGAGCACAGGCCCCGTATTGTCGCCTGGGTCGACGACGACATGGTTTGATCGCATTCCCCTCCCGCCCGAGACAGTCCCGGGCGGGTCGGGTATGCGATCAGGGCAGCGGCCGCCGGCGACCACACGCGAGATAGGGGCATGGTTGGCGGGGGCGCGCGCCGCGGCCGCCGCGGTGCTCGACGGGCAACAAACCGCCCCCGACCATGACACGGTGATCGCCGGGCTCGCCGACGCCGACGCCGAGGTCGCCGCCAGTCTCGACCCCGACGTGTGGTGGCGGTACTGGCAGCAGGGGTGGGATCACGTGATGGTCTGGGAGGACGGGCAGTGAGCGACCTCGGTGACCTCGGCGACCTGTGGGGGACGATCGGGTCGATGGGGGCCGCGGCGTACGCGCGAGGCCAGATCCTCGGGCGGGCCGCCCGGATCGGCATGTCGGGGCGTGCGGCGCTCCGGGCGTTACGCGGCGCCGGGATCGGGGTCGGGTCGTCGTCGTTTTGGCCGGCATGGAGACAGATACGCCAGCAGATGGCGATCAACGCCCAAGCGTCCGCGCTGCCGGTCGACTACACCACCGGTGAACTGCTCGCAGCAGAAGCCCCGCCCGGCTGGACCGGCCGGTACGTGCATCAGGTCACCGCGCAGTTCCGGCACCGCACCGAGGCCGGCGAGACAGCCATCCAGTCCCGCACACTCGGGGTCGTCTCGAACGTGCCGCTATCGCCGTCCGAAGCGGTCCGGGCGGCGATGGACATTATTGAGACACCCACCGACAGTGACAGCCCGACCGGGTACCCGGTCGCGTCGCAGATACTGACGATGGCGCTCACCGGGGCCTGGTACCAGACACGGCCAGGGCTCGCCGAATGACCGGGCCGGCCGCTGCTGTCGAGACCGGGTGGGTGGCGCTCGACGGTGCCCACTGGTTGCACCCACAGCGCTCGTCGCGGATACCCCGCCGGTACGTGTTCCTCGACACCGAGGCGGTGATCGAACGAGGAGACGGCGGCGAGATACAGCGCTGGCGGTGCGGGGCGACCGCTGTCGTCCGCTGGAAAGACAAGGCCCGCACCTGGACTGACCCGGTGATCGACGACCATGACACACCCGAACAGCTGTGGGCGGCGGTGTGCGACCAGGCCCGACGCGACCTGCGGGTCGTGGTCGCCGCCCACAACCTCGCCTACGACCTGCGTATCGCCCGAGGCTTAGAGATACTGCCGGCCGCCGGCTGGCAGGTGCATCGCCCGACCGTGGTCGGCGACCACGTGTCGCTCGAACTGCGCCGCGACGGGCAAGTGATCGTCCTGGTCGACACGGTCAGCGTGTTCCCTACCCCGCTCGCCCGGATCGCCGACCTGCTCGGTGTGCCACGACCCGACCTGCCCGACGATGACGCCGGGCCCGACGAGTGGACGGCACGCTGCCGTGCCGACGTGCAAATACTCGCCGCCGCGTACATGTCGCTGATCCGCCGGCTCGACGACGGCGACCTCGGCGGGTGGGCACGCTCCGGGGCCGGGATCGGCTGGCATCACCTGCTGCGCCGGCACCTCACCGACCAGGTGCTCGTCCACCGGATCCCGGCGGTCGTTGACGCCGAGGTCGCCGGCATGTACTCGGGTCGGGCAGAGGTGTGGCGGTGGGGGCCGCAAACAGCCGGACCGTACGTTGAATGGGACTACCGGATGGCGTACGCGCACGTGGCGGCCACCACCCCGCTGCCCGCCGTGTACCTCGGTGAGGTCGTCGGGGTCGGCATGGGCACACTGCGCCGGCCGCCGACAACCTCCAGGTGGCTGGTGCGGGCGACAGTCACCCAGACCGTCCCGGTGCTGCCGGTCGCCGATCAGGTCGGGGTGTGCTGGCCGGTCGGTGAGATATCGGGGTGGTGGTGGGAGGTCGAGTTGGCCGCGGCCGAAGCGGCCGGCGCCCGGATCGTGGTACACCACGCCCACCGGTACCGTGCGGCCCTGTGGTTGGAGGGTTTTGCCCGGGCGTGCATAGACGCCCAGGACTGCGGGACCGACCCGGACAGCCGGTTGTGGGCGCTCGTCACCAAGCATTGGGCGCGTGCCGTGCCGGGCCGCACCGCGATGCGATACTCGGACTGGCGGGAAGAAGGCGACGCGTGGGTGTCGGGCGTGTCGTGGATGCCGATGGTGGATGTGGACAGCGGCGGTCGGGGCCGGGCGCTCATGTTGGGCGGACGACGGTGGGAGGCGTGGGAGGAACGCTGGGCGGACAGTTCCGTACCGCAAGCCCTCTCGGCGATCATGGCGTCGTCACGGGTTCGGTTGTGGGATGCGATGGTCACCGCCGGGTTCGACCATCTGGTGTATGTCGACACTGACTGCGTGATCGTCGACCCTGCCGGCGACCAGGCGGTCGCCGCCGCGGTCGCCGGCGGTCGTCTCCCCGGGCTGGTACGCAAGTCAACCCACGACACGTTCGAGGCGTGGGCGCCGCAGCTGGTGGAGGGCTCCACGTACCGTCGGCTCGCGGGGATACCTCGGGGTGCGAGACCGGTCGGTGACGGCACGTATGTGGCGGAAGTGTGGGACGGGCTGTCCACCACGTTGGGTGGCGGGCACGCCGACCGGGTTGCTGTGCGCGAGTTGATCTTCTCGCCGCTGCGACACGACACCCGGCGGGTGCATCTGCCCGGCGGGGCGACCGGTCACGTGCGGGTCGACGTTGGCGGCCGGGTCGTCGACGACCAGGCGGTCGCCGGCTAGCTGCCGGTCGCTGACATTCCGGTGCCGGTCGACCCGGTGGTCGAGCCCGGGGTGCCGGTAGACGACGACGGGGAGGTGAGGGTGTGGGTGGTGGTCACCCCGGCGATACCGGTCGAGCCGATACCGGCAGCAGCGACGATCACCGCCAGGGTGACAGTCGAGTCGACCACACCTATCGCGGCGAGCACGGTGACAGCGACGATCGCGAGACCGGCTAGAGCGGCGTGTATGTACTGTCCGGTGGTCACGGCAGAGAACCTCCAGGAGGTGGCGGGTGGGGTGCCGGGCCGGCAGTGAGCCTCGCCCGGGTGCCCACCGTGGGCTGCTGGGCCGGCGATGACCGGGCGGGTGTCCCACTGCCGGTCCGACCGGACCGAAGATAGCCGCCAGACGGTGCGGTCGGCGGCCCCGCCGGCGGCCGGTGTGTCGTGAGAGGGCGACACAGCGGGCGTGCCGGCGCCGGCAGGGCCGGGCGAGAGTGGGGAGTGTAGCGGAAGGGTGTGACGGTCGGCGGCCGCCACTCGCAGCGTTCGCCGGCCGGCGACCGGGCTCGAGCGGACGTGGTGATGGAACCGGTTCCATCGACGGGTACGGGTACCCCGTAGGGGTATGCACCTCGAGTGCTGGCGGCGCACTATCGGCGCCGGCCCCGGGGGCGGCGGGGGGCGGCGGGGCGTGC
>NZ_JAVKSG010000075.1:0-15211 GCF_039583785.1 Mycobacterium sp. | reverse complement strand
GTGCCCCGGCCGGTATAGAAGTTCGGCTTGCCGCAGACCACCACCTGCACGCCCTCGACGAGCTTGACCGGCGCATGGTCGACCAAGGTGTGGGGAGCCGTCACGCTCAGCGACATGTCCGCGGCCGGGTCACGCAACACCATGAAGACGGTCCGCGAACCCGGTCGAATGTTGATCTGAGTCAACTGCCCTTCGACCCAGACCACGCCGAGTTTGTCGATCCAGGCTGCGATCCGCGTCGCGACCGCGCGAACCGGGAACGGATTCTCGGCCGAATTGGCCGAGCGAATGGCCTGAGCCTCGGCCGAATTGGCCGATCGAGCTACCCGAGCCTCGGCGGCGTTGTCGGTCACGTCGCCGTCGCGCGCGTGATCCTGTTGGCGAGCAGCGTCTGGAATGGAGCGCGTCCCTTGGTGGCCTCTTCGAAGGCCAGCAGGGCCTCGAGCTCCTCGACATCGAGGGACTGCAGCCGGGCCCGCAGCTGCGCGAGAGTCAGCTGTTCGTAGTCCAACTCCTCGACTACCGCTGGCGCCGAGACCGACCGCTCGGCCGGCTTGGCCGCACGACGCGCCGGTGCGCCAGGCGGCCTCAGGGTTGCATCAGAGGACGAGTACAGCGCGAACCGGCCCGGGGCGCGGGACTCGACGCCGGACAGCTCGTCGTCGGCCCCGATGTCCGGTAGGTCCTCGTCGAACGTCGCCCACTCCGGCTGCTCGTCCTTGGGCGGAAAGATGTGTTCCAGCGTGGCATCGCCCTTGATCAGCAGCTCGGCCACGTTCTGCTGGAACCGCATCACGACGGCCGCGGCGGTGCTGACCAGCGTCATCGGATACATCAGGATGGTTTTCGGCAGCCGGATCGTCTCCTCGACGGCCATCGTCGCGGCGCCGACCAGCAGCCGAACCCCGTACGGTGCAGTAGCCATGCGGTCAAGACTGCCTTAACCGGCGGACAACTCCAAGCTGAGCGCGCGAGTTTTGCCCAGTACCCTTGGTGACATGCCACCGACGGTGAACATGGGCCTCAACATAGGGATGAGGGCGGGTGCCGCCGCCTCGGTGTCCGAGCCGGTCACCGGCAAGCGAGTGCTGCTGGCCGAGCCGCGCGGATACTGCGCCGGCGTCGACCGCGCCGTCGAGACCGTCGAGCGGGCGCTGGAAAAGCACGGCGCGCCGGTCTACGTCCGGCACGAGATCGTGCACAACCGCCACGTGGTGGAAACCCTGGCAAAGGCGGGCGCGGTGTTCGTCGACGAGACCGACGAGGTCCCCGAGGGCGCCATCGTGGTGTTCTCCGCCCACGGCGTCGCGCCGACCGTGCATCAGACGGCCGCCGAGCGGCAGCTCAAGGTCATCGACGCGACCTGCCCGCTGGTCACCAAGGTGCACAACGAGGTCAAACGTTTCGCCCGCGACGACTACGACATCCTGCTCATCGGCCACGAGGGTCACGAGGAGGTCGTCGGCACCGCCGGCGAAGCTCCCGACCACGTGCAGTTGGTCGACGGTCCGGGCGCCGTCGACGGCGTGACAGTTCGTGACGAGAACAAAGTGATCTGGTTGTCGCAGACCACGCTGTCGGTCGACGAGACGATGGAGACCGTGCAGCGGCTGCGGGCCAAATTCCCGACGCTGCAGGATCCGCCAAGCGACGACATCTGTTACGCGACGCAGAACCGTCAGGTGGCGGTGAAGGCGATGGCGCCGGAGTGCGAGCTGGTGATCGTGGTCGGTTCGCGCAACTCGTCGAACTCGGTGCGGTTGGTTGAGGTCGCACTCGGCGCCGGCTCGGCGGCCGCGCATCTGGTCGACTACGCCGACGACATCGATCCCGCCTGGCTGGACGGCGTGACCACGGTCGGCGTGACGTCCGGCGCGTCGGTTCCCGAGGTGCTGGTGCGCGGCGTGCTGGAGCGACTGGCCGAGCACGGTTACGACGTGGTTCAGCCGGTGACGACGGCCAACGAGACGCTGGTGTTCGCCTTGCCGCGCGAGATCAGGCCGGCGCGCGGCGACAATGCGGTCCGTGTAACGGACTGAGGTGGGGGCACCTCCCAGCCGCGTAGGCGGCTAGCGGGAGAGCCGCGCCATCGGGCGCGCGGCTCTCAGGCGTCGTACTTCCACGAGTCCGCGGACGGCTTGCGTGGACGCCGCGGGCGGTCATCGTAGGTCGCGTCGCCACCGGCTGCCTTCCGGTACCTGACCTGTGAGATCGGGTGATGGGTAGCGGTCGAGCCGTTCGGCGCGGGCCGGCGCCGCGGCGGGGGAGGTGGGGCATCGACCGGCTCGTAGGGATCGAACCGGCTGGCCGGACGGCCGCGACGGGCGTTCGGATCGCGACGCACGTCGCGCGGCGGACGACCACGCAACTCCGGATCACGCGGCGCTCGGCTGCGGCGAGGCGGCTCATCGGCGTCGACGTCGCGTGTCGGGCGTCGCCGGAGGCGATCGCGGGTCGGCTCGTCGTCGTCTCGCGGTGGGCGCGGCCGACCGGTGCGCGATGATGTCGCCGGACGCCGACCGGACCTTCTGTCGGCCACCGTCGAGCGCGCCGACCGCTCCACCGCGTGCTCCCGGCGAGCGCGGGGCCGGGTGGCCTTCTCGGGCGTCTCGGCGTCGGCGGAGTCGCGGTGCAACATCGCGGTCAAGCGCGCGACCAGTCCGACCCGCTGTTCATCGCCACCGGTGGCCTTATCGTCATCATCAGCGGCTGCTGCGCGCGACGGGCCCATGCCGAGGTACCACCGGACCAGACCTACCAGCAGTACGCCGGCCGAGGTGAACAGCATCAGCGGAAAACGTTCGATCAACGGGTAGCCGCAGTTGATCACGAGGTCTTTGACGCCGGTGAATTTGGCGCCGTGGAACAGGAAGTAGGCGCCGGGCACCGCGCAGAACAGGATCAGCGGCGGCTGGCTGACCGCGGTGAAAACACCGGACTGCCGGACTGCGAGCACCGCAGCCAGGCAGCCCACCACGTACAGTCCAGAGAAGACGCTGGTCAGCTCCTTGCCTGAGCCGGCGTCGAATGCGAAGCCCGCAGCGACACCGGTCAGCGCGACGACGACGGCAGCCCACCATGGCACACCAGGAACCGACGGGACGATCGAGCGGTGATCTGCTTTCACCGCCGACCGGTCCTGCTGCTGTGGCACACGTCGACCGTACCGGCTTGACACTGAAAGACGCGTAACGACCTCGTTAGCAATGCGTTGGCGTGCCTACTCGCGCGGATGCGCGGTAATTGACCGGGCAGCGGGTGCTCCTACACTTGTCTCCCTGTGAGCCTCAGCCTTGGGATCGTGGGTTTGCCGAATGTCGGCAAATCGACCCTGTTTAACGCGCTGACCAGGAACAATGTGGTCGCAGCCAACTACCCTTTCGCCACGATCGAGCCCAACGAGGGCGTGGTGCCGTTGCCCGACCCGCGGTTGGACAAGCTCGCCGAGATGTTCGACTCCGAGAAGATCGTGCCGGCGCCGGTGACCTTCGTCGACATCGCCGGAATCGTCAAGGGCGCCTCCGAGGGCGCCGGCCTGGGCAACAAATTCCTGGCCAACATCCGCGAGTGCGACGCCATCTGCCAGGTGGTGCGGGTGTTCGCCGACGACGACGTGGTGCACGTGGACGGCAAGGTCGATCCGGGCGCTGACATCGAGGTGATCGAAACCGAACTCATCCTCGCCGACATGCAGACGTTGGAGAAGGCCGTCCCGCGGCTGGAGAAGGAAGCCCGCAACAACAAGGAACGCAAGCCGCTGCTCGAGGCGGCTGTCGCCGCCGACGCCGTGCTGAACTCGGGCAAGACGCTGTTCGCGGCCGGTGTCGACGCATCGCTGCTGCGCGAGCTGAACCTGATGACCACCAAGCCGTTCCTCTATGTGTTCAACGCCGACGAGTCGGTGCTGACCGACGAGGCCCGCAAGGCCGAGCTGCGCGCGATGGTTGCACCCGCCGATGCGGTATTCCTCGACGCGAAAATCGAGTCCGAGCTCATCGAGCTGGACGAAGAGTCGGCCGCCGAGCTGCTCGAGTCCATCGGACAGACCGAGCGGGGCCTGGACGGGTTGGCGCGGGCCGGTTTTCACACATTGAAGTTGCAGACGTACTTGACGGCCGGGCCGAAAGAGGCGCGGGCGTGGACAATTCACCAGGGCGACACCGCGCCAAAAGCGGCCGGGGTGATCCACACCGACTTCGAAAAGGGCTTCATCAAAGCCGAGATCGTGTCCTACGACGAACTGGTCGCCGCCGGGTCGATGGCATCGGCGAAGTCGGCCGGCAAGGTGCGCATGGAGGGCAAGGACTACGTGATGGCCGACGGTGATGTGGTGGAGTTCCGGTTCAACGTGTAGCGAAGAACAAGGTCTCGTCGAAGGGGATTTAGGACGCGACCGGTGCCTCACCCCTGAGAGCTCGCAGGCCACGCAGTGTCCGGTTGATCAGTTCACGTCGTTCGTCGTTGGTCATCGAGTCGCCGAGCGGGGCGCGCACCCGCAGATAACCCTGTGTCACCAACTCGTCGACCAGGAACCGCGTCGCACCGAGCGGCAGGGCGAGATTTGCGGCGATCTCTGCAACCGAGGGGCTGTGTACGCACGACGTCAGGATCTGGCCCCGCACATCATTTTTTGGCCAGCGCGGCGGATTCGCCGTGATGTCGAGCGCTTCGACCGGAGCTTCGAGTGCCAGTTCGATGCCAGCATCGGTACGGCCTGCTGTCAGTGTGTACGGCCGGACCAGGCTCGGCGCGTCGGTGGTTCCCGGCTCTGTGAACCAGTCGCTGATCGGCTCGCTCTGGGAGTGCTTCGGTCGCGCGTGTGGCGAACTATGTGACCCCGTGCGGTTCTTCAAGAACCACAAGGTCTGGTCGGCGTGCACCATCGCGCGCACCTCGCTGGAAACGACCTTCAGGATGGTGCGGTCGGTGTCGATGACGAATGTGGTCCGTCTGACCGGCAGCAGCCGGGCCAGCAGGCCACGGCGCCGAGTGTGTCGGCCACGCTCGGCCTCGTCACGCGCCAGAACGGATCCGCGCAGCTTGCCGAGTCGGCCACGGCGCACCCCGAAGAGCTCGGACACCACGCTGTCCGCGTCGGAGAGCAGCGGATAGTCGAACGAGCGCTGTCGGGCGAAGTGCGCTTGCCTGTCGACGGTGTCGGTGCTGATGCCCACCCGCTGGGCGCCCAACCTGGCGAACTCGTCGCTCAGGTTCCGAAAATGACAAGCCTGAGCTGTACAGATCGGTGAGGATGCGAGCGGGAAGAAGAAGAGTACGACCGGCCCCGCGGAAAGAAACGCGGACAGTGTTCTGGGCCGACCGGTGTGGTCGTACAGAGTGAAGTCAGGCGCCTTGTCGCCCGCGATCATCGGCAGAGAGTAGCGCGCTGCAGCGCTGTGCACGCGCGACTCGGACAATTCGGTCATCCCCTGCCGCCTAACAGGTGCGTACGCCATATTACGAATACCTCGGCCGCGGGTAATTCGCGTCGCGCGGTCCGAGCCGTTGCTGGTTCGCAGCTACTATTCGACAGTCAGGTAGCACGCCTCGGGACCTGAACGAAGGTCAAGCTGCCTACCCGACGGTGATGTGATCACATGCCGGTGGATGAGTGTGTCGCTTGGCTGCCGCCGCCTACCCAGTCCAACTCGCGCTCGGCGATGCCGCGCTGCGGTGTGTCACCGGCGCGGAGCCCGCACCGGATCGGTTCCGGAAATGGGAGCCGACGTGCGCCGACCTTCGACGGTCGCCTACCCGCGAATGTCGGTGACCGCCTTTACCATCAGCGCGAGATGACGATCACCTACCTGTTTCTGCCGGCCTACTTCGGGCTCTTTGCGGGCCTCGTCGGGCACCGCGTCACGGTGGGTCTGGTGGGCGCCGCTGTGGGCTTGGTCCTCGCGGTGGTGCTAGCGGCCGAACGCCGTCGGCCGCGCGACGGAATGGCGGCGATCGACGCCATGACGGGAATGGACTTCGAGGACTACGTCGCTGCGCGCTTGGAGCGGGCCGGCTGGGAGGTCTCCTTCACCCCGGGCAGCGGCGACTACGGTGTCGACCTGATCGCCCGGCGCGACGACAGGGCGGTGGCGGTTCAGTGCAAGCGGCTGGGTAAGCCCGTCGGTGTCGCCGCCGTTCAGCAGGTGGTCGCGGGCGCACGCCACCATGACTGCACCACGAGCATCGTCATCAGCAATCAGGAATTCACCGATGCGGCCCAGAAGCTGGCCTTCACCCATAATTGTCAGCTGATCGGTCGCCGCGCCTTGCAGGCATGGGTACCGCCCCGGCGCGGCGGCATGCGGTTTAGCGCATGCCGCGAGTCCGGCTGAGGCACACTCTGGGTGATGGCGACGATGAAGCGAGTGGCGTGCGCGCTGGCGACGGCCCTGTCGGGGCCGGTCCTGTTCGCCGCCGGAGCCGCCCACGCGGCGCCGGCTTTCCACTGGTGTCCGGGCCAGCCGTGGGACGCGGGCTGGGGGAGCATCTACGACTGGGACTGGAACCACTGCCACGACTGGCAGCGGACCGCCGGCCAGGGTGGTGCGATGGGCAACGGACCGTGGGGGCTTGCGCCGGCTTGGGCTCCGCCGCAACCATCGCCGCCGCCATGGGCCCCGGGCGCGCAGGTGATGTGGAACATGACCGCCAGGACGTGGGGATTCTGGAACAACAACATCTGGATGCCGCTCTGAACCGGGAGTCGTTGAGGGACAGCCAGTGTCGCTGATCTCGGCCACGGTATGGCCAACCGCAGGAGTGTGCCGAGCTGGTGGGGCGGGATCGGGCCGGTCGAGCTGAGCGGGTGGCGATGCGCGTGTTGGGCGAAGGGTCGACGTGCATGCCTGCGGCCCAGGGGGAGCGGCTCGGCGACCATCCGAGTCCGTGCGACTACGTCGGCGAGATCGTAACCACGCCGACGACGATGCCGTGGGGCAACCGGGCGCTGTTATTCCGATATCCGGACGGCAGCCTCGTCAATCTGTTCACGCCGATCACCGACGAGGCGCGCGCCAAGTTCTGGGGGTGAGGGCGCCGCACCGGTCCGATCGCGGCGTGGGCGGTCAATCTGCTAAGACTGAGATTTCGCTCCCCAGGCGATACGGCGCGATCAACGGTAGATCGTCACCGCTCCAAAACCGCCCAGGATCAAACCAACTCGACCGCTTCTCGGTGGCGATCAGACCCATCTCCTCGTAGGTGACGGCCACTGTCTCTGCGCAGTAGGCGGATTCGAAGCGCCCCTTGCGTTGTTCCGCACTGCGCCGCCGGGTCGATTCTCGAACGTGTGCGTCCAACCAGGGGAGTCCGCGCACCCAGTCGTACCTGGTCGGAAGTTGGCCGCGCAGCCACCGCAGGGTCAGCCGGGTGGTGGACGGAAACGGCGTGCCATCCATCCGCGCGATGACGCGCAGCAGCAGGTTTTCCTGGTCGTGGTCGATGTCTGGCGTTATCTGCCGGAACCAGCAGCGCTGCCCGTAGCGCGTCAGCCATCTTTCGACGGCCTCGCAGGCGTCGTTGAGCTGCACACCCCGGTGTTTGGTCGCGGTCCAGACATCGGTCAACTTATCGCCGAGCTCGGCGTGCCACATCAACGGCGGCAGATCCTCGATCGCCACCGTCATGCCGACGTGGTTGACTGGGCTGTTCGACATCGTCTGGATCGCGCGGTCAGGGCCGGAATGCCCGCGAAACAGCCAGACGTCGCCGGTTCTGGTCTGCTCCAGGGCTCGGCTCAAGCTCACCGTGTGCGTGTCCACAACCGCACCATATGCACATACTGTCCCCGCCGGGATGCACTCGCGAATAACCTGAGCCGATGCGGACCATCTGGAAGTTGTTGGGATTGGCCGGGGTTGTCGGGGTGGCGGCCGGTGGCGTGCTGGTGGTCCGCGACCAACGGCGGCGGCGGGCCTACACGCCCGACGAGATTCGCGACCGGCTTCAGCAGCGCCTGGCCGAGGCCGGCGAGGATTAGCCGCTAGGCGGCAGCGACGGAGTACAGCCGGTGGGTGCCGGAGAAGCCCTTCAACTCTGTCTCGCGACCCCCGTCGAATTCGAGATCCGGACAGTCGCGCAGGGCCCTGCGCACTGCGTCACTCACCAAAACCTCGCCGCCGCAGGCTTCGGATGCAACGCGTGCCGCCATCGCGACGTTGCGGCCGAACAGGCCGTCGCCGCGTCGCACCGACCGGCCCACATGGACCCCGATCCGCACGCTAATCCCGTTGCGCCGCTTGCGTTGTGAGTCCCGGTGTAGCGCATCCTGTATGTCGATGCCGCAGCGCACCGCCACTTCGGCCCGCGCGAAGGCGATCATGAACCCGTCGCCCTGGCTCTTGACCACATGTCCGGAGCGGGCGTCGACCAGCTTGCGAACCTGCTTGTCATGCTCGCCGATGAGCCGCACCCGGGCCCGGTCGCCGACCCGTTCGTTCAGCGCGGTCGACTCCTCGATGTCGGAGAACAGAATCGCCACCTTGCCGTCCTGTGTCACCCGGGCCAGATCCGGTCGCTCCACTTCGGCCCAGTCGGCAAGGTCTTCGATCGAGCTGCGCACCGCGGCGATGGCCACCGCTTCGGCGACGACCGCACCGGCCAGGACATCGACCGCGATCATGATGTGGGCAGCCATGCCACGCATCTTCTCTGATCGGTCGCGAGTTCCGCAGCGACAGCGCCCGATCGGCCGGGGTTGGCATTTTCGCGTGAAGCTGTCAGTGCAGCAAAAAGTCAACCGCGAGTGCCTGTTTCGAAAAATTTCACCATCGGCGTGTTTAGCCGGCTCACTAAACGGTTACACACCACGAGCTTCGGTCATTGGGTCGAACCGCAATGTCTAGGGTTGAGCCTGGCCGCGGCGGGATCGACTCAGGCGATGTGTGCAAGTGTTGAGCTGGAGTCGAGTCGAATTCTTGGAGGTTCAGATTGATCGAATCCGGTGCCCACGCCTCGGACCTGCTGGTGATTTTCGGAATCACCGGCGATCTGGCCCGCAAGATGACGTTCCAGGCCCTTTACCGGCTGGAGCACCGGGGATTGCTGGAATGCCCGATCCTGGGCGTCGCCAGCGACGACATCAGCGTGGACGAGCTGGTCACGCGAGCCCGCAAGGCCATCGAGGGCGCGGGCGATAAAGTCGACGGCAAGGTCTTCGACCGGTTCGCCAAACGGCTGTCCTACCTGCACGGCGATGTCACCGATTCGGCGCTCTACGACGCGCTGAAAAAGCAGATCGGCTCCAAGCGCCACTGCCTGTTCTACCTCGAGATGCCACCGTCGCTGTTCGCGCCCATCGTGGAGCACCTGGCCGACGCCGAACTGCTGACCGGATCGCGGGTCGCGGTAGAGAAGCCGTTCGGCCACGACCTGAAGTCCGCCCTCGAACTCAACCAGCAGCTGCGCGCGGTGCTCGACGAGGACCAGATTTTCCGGGTGGACCACTTCTTGGGCAAAGAGCCGGTCGTCGAGCTGGAGTATCTGCGGTTCGGCAATCTGGCCCTGGCGCAGCAGTGGGACCGAAAAAGCATCTCCGAAATCCAGATCACCATGGCCGAGAACTTCGGCGTCGAAGACCGGGGCAGTTTCTACGACGGGGTCGGTGCACTGCGCGACGTCGTGCAGAACCACCTGCTGCAGGTGCTCGCCGGGGTCGCGATGGAGCCGCCCGTCGGACCGAGCGCCGACGATCTCAACGACAAGAAAGCCGATGTACTGCGGGCGATACCGGCGATCGACCCGGAGCGCTGCGTGCGGGGTCAGTACCGTGGCTACACCGCGATCGACGGCGTAGCAGAGGATTCGGACACCGAGACCTTCGTCGCGCTGCGAGTGCAGATCGACAACTGGCGCTGGGCCGGGGTGCCGATCTTTCTGCGCGCGGGCAAGGCACTGACCGAGCGAGTCACCGAGGTGCGGCTGTTCACCCATCGCGTTCCGTCGCTGGCTTTCCTGCCGGACGGCCGACAGGCCGCGCCCAACCAGATCGTGCTGCGCATCGACCCCGACCCCGGGCTGCGCCTCCAGCTCACCGCGCTCGAGGGCGACCGCTGGCGCGACCTGCACCTCGACTCTTCGTTCATGTCCGACCTGGGCGAGCCGCTGCTGCCCTACGAGCGGCTGCTGCACGGCGCGCTGACCGGCGATCACAAACTGTTCGCCCGCGAAGACGGCATCGAACAGACCTGGCGAATCGTCCAGCCGCTATTGGATCAGCCCGGCGAGATGCACCCGTATGAGCTCGGCTCGTGGGGGCCGGACGCGGCACGCGAAGTGCTACGAGGACATCGCGGCTGGCAGCAGCCGTGGCTAGCCGGTAACCACTAAAAAGGAGAACAGAACAACATGCAGCTAGGAATGATCGGCTTGGGCCGGATGGGTGCGAACATCGCCCGCCGCGTGGTCGCCAACGGGCACGAAGTCGTCGTCTATGACCACAGCGAAGACGCCGTCAAGGCGATGGCCGACGAGAAGAACACCACCGGAGTCGGCTCGCTGAAAGAGCTGGCCGAGAAGATGTCGACGCCGCGCGTCGTGTGGGTGATGGTGCCCGCCGGCACCATCACCACCTCGGTGATCGACGATCTGGCCGACACGCTGGAAAAGGGTGACATCGTGATCGACGGTGGGAACTCCTATTATCGCGACGACATCAAGCATGCGAAAACGCTGTCCAAGAAGGGGATTCACCTCCTCGACTGCGGAACGAGCGGTGGCGTCTGGGGCCGCGAACGCGGCTACTGCCTGATGATCGGCGGCGACGACTACGCGTTCGAACACGCCGAGCCGATCTTGAGCACCGTCGCGCCGGGTGTCGACGCGGCGCCGCGGACCCCCGGCCGCGACGGCGAGGTCGCGCAGCCTGAGAAGGGTTATCTGCATTGCGGTCCGTCCGGAGCCGGGCACTTCGTGAAGATGGTGCACAACGGAATTGAGTACGGCATGATGGCCTCAATCGCCGAGGGCCTGAACATCCTGCGCAACGCCGACATCGGTACGCGTGTGCAGGCCGATGATGCCGAAACCGCTCCGCTGTCGAATCCCGAATATTACCAATACAACCTCGACATCCCCGATGTCGCCGAAGTATGGCGCCGGGGCAGCGTCATCGGCTCCTGGCTGTTGGACCTGACCGCGATCGCGCTGCACGAGTCGCCCGACCTGGACGAATTCTCCGGCCGGGTGTCCGACTCGGGCGAAGGCCGCTGGACCGCGATCGCGGCCATCGACGAGGGGGTTCCCGCACCGGTTCTGACGACCGCGCTGCAGTCCCGTTTCGCGTCGCGCAGCCTCGATGACTTTGCCAACCAGGCGCTGTCAGCGATGCGCAAGCAATTCGGCGGGCACGCGGAAAAGCCGTCCGGCGGCTAGCGGCGATCGCGAGGGCGGCGTAGCCGGGCGAAGCGGGTCGGCGCCGAGGGATTTGCGGCGATCGCGAGGGCGGCGTAGCCGGGCGAAGCGGGTCGGCGCCGAGGACTAGCGCGTTGCGAACGTCACCACTACGTCGCTGAAGGCGTCATTGTCGTCGCCGGCGGCAGTGTGGCCGGCGCCGGAGAGTTCGACGAACTCAGCATTGGGCACGGTCGCCAGGAAGTGCTTGACCCCGTCGGGGCTGACCACGTCCGAGAGCTTGCCGCGGATCAGCAGCACCGGGATCTTCAGGTCGGCCGCGGCCCGCTCGAAGTTCTCGGTGCGCAGTTCCGGGTCGTCGCCGGGTTTGGTCATGAAGGCCGGATCCCAGTGCCAGTACCAGCGGCCGTCGCGCAGGCGGAGGTTCTTTTTCAGTCCCTCCGGGCTGCGCGGCCTCCTCCGGTGCGGCAGGTAGGCGGCGACAGCGTCTGCGGCTTCGTCGAGGTTGGCGAACCCGTGCAGACCGCTGAACATGAAGTCGCGGATACGGGCGCTGCCGTTTTTCTCGAAGCGTGGCACGACGTCGACAAGTATCAACCGGGTGACCCGCTCCGGTCCGGCCCGGTCGGCGACGAGGATGCCGGTCAGCCCGCCCATGCTGGCTCCGATCAGGATCACCGGCCGACCGATGGCGTCGAGGACCTGCGTGACGTCGGCAGCCAGCGTCTCGACGTCGTAGTCCGCGTTGGGCGACCGGTCGCTGTCGCCATGACCGCGGCTGTCTAGCGCTACGACGTGGAAGCCGTGGTCTGCCAGCACCTGGCCGGTGTTCTTCCAGGAGAACCGGTTCTGGCCGCCGCCGTGCAGCATCAGAATGCTCGGCCGGGCGGCCGTCACGTCGGTGCCGCGACCCCACTCGTCCGCGACCAGGGTGAGCCCCTGACTCCCGGACAACTCGACGGTCTTGGGAGTGTTGCGCACGGCGGTCACGGGCGGTCCTCTCGGTCGATCACACTTTGACGTTACCCAGAGGAGTTTTCGTGTTCGCCGGGGTCTGCCTCTTCGGAAACCTGCCCCCCACTTTTAGGAGACTGCATGCCCTCGCTGTGGTTCGAGCACGACCTGGGGAAGGCAGCGGAGTTCTACACCTCGATCTTCCCGAACTCGCGCATCGGTGCTTTGGCTCATCGGGTATCAACGGCGGCCCGCACTTCCAATTCAGCGAGGTGTTGTTCTTCACGATCAACTGCAGGGACCAGGACGACGTCGACTACTACTGCCGGGATCGGCTGACCTCTGCCGGTGGCCATGACACCTTCGGCCTGAGCTGGCAGGTGGTTTGGCGCAGGCCCCACGAACTGGTCAGTCACCCGGATCCGGCCGTCGCCACCGCCGTCGCTCAGGCGATGTAGCGCATCCCCAAGATCGTTGTCGCCGATCTCGAGAATGCGGCGGCTTTGGGCTGAGTGATCGCATGACCACGTACCGTTGGAAAACATGCCCGACGGTGACGGTGACGGTGACGATGTCGTGTTCGTGGTACCTGTCCAGCCCCCTGGCCAGGCTGTCCGGATCGCGCTGTTCGCCGGTCTCATCGCGGCGGTGGGGTTGGCGGGGCTGGTCGGCTGGCTGGGGCTTCGTGCCTACCAGGCTGAGCGCCGGGAAGCGCAACGCGGCCTTTTCGTGCAGACCGCACAGGACGTCGCGGTGAACCTCAGCACGGTCGACTACGAGCATGCCGAGGCCGACGCGCAGCGAATTCAGGACTCCGCTGTCGGTGTGTTCGCCGACAGCTTCGCCCATCACAAGCAGACCTACATCGACAACGCCAAGCAGTCGCGATCGCGATCGCTGGGCACCGTCACCGATGCCGGCCTGGAGTCGCAGAGCGGCGACTACGGCAGGGTATTGGTTGCCGTCACGGTTGAGTCCGCGGGCCCTGGCGAACAAATCCCGCAGTTCTTCCGGATGCGGATCACCGTGCAGAAGATCGGCGACGGCGCCAAGGTTTCCGACGTGGCGTTCGTGTCATGAAATCGGTCAACTGGTCGCGAGTGCTGGCCTACGGGCTGCTGCCCACTTTCGTGCTGCTGCTTGCCATCGCCGCGGGCCTGCTCAAGTGGAAGTACTCCTCGATCAGCTCGGTCGAACGCGCCCGCAGCCAATCTTTGTCGGCCGCAAAGGATTCCACCGATGCAATCCTGACGTTTCGATACGACACGATCGACCACGACGTGGCAGCCACCCGAGAGAAGCTGACCGGCGGCTTCCTGGACACCTACACGAAGCGCGCGCAGCAAGAGCTCATTCCTCGTGCCAAGCAGCAGCGCCTCGTCGCGACGGCTACGGTGCCGGCCGCCGCGCCGGAGACGGTGACCCCGAATCACGCCGTTGTCCTGGTGTTCGTGTCGCAATCCGTCAAGGCCGGCGACACACCGCCGACGGTAACCGATTCCAGCGCCCGGGTGACGCTCGACAAGATCGGCGGGCGCTGGCTGATCTCCGATTTCGACTACTACTGATCGCCCACGCGAAGGATTCAGGTGATGACCAAACACCGTTGGATCGACGTCAAAGCTCCCGCCGTGGAGTTGAAGGCGCTGACATGGGGGCCGCCTGACGGGCCAATTGCGCTGTGCTTGCACGGTTTTCCCGACACGGCTTATGGCTGGCGCAAGGTCGCGCCCCGACTGGCCGAGTCCGGCTGGCGGGTGGTGGCGCCGTTCATGCGTGGCTATGCACCGTCGTCGATCCCGTCCGACGGCAGCTATCACATCGGTGCGCTGATGGACGACGCGCTGCAGATACGCGCCGCCATCGGCGGCACTGAACGCGACGTGGTGATCGGCCACGACTGGGGTGCGATGGCCGCCAACGGCCTGGCCGCGATCCCGGACAGCCCGTTCGCCAAAGCGGTGATCATGTCGGTCCCGCCGGCGGCGGCCTTTCGGGGCCGGGTCCCCGACAAGGTTCGACTGCTGGCCCAGATCCCACCCCAACTGCTGCGCAGCTGGTACATCATGTATTTCCAATTGCCCTGGTTTCCAGAGCGTTCCGCCTCCTGGGTGTTGCCGCGACTGTGGAAAACCTGGTCGCCCGGCTACGACGCCAAAGCCGACCTGCGCCATGTCGATGCCGCGATCGGCACGCCCGAGAGTTGGCGGGCCGCGCTGGGGCCGTATCGCGCGACGATCCGCAACACCCGCCCACCGACGCAGTACCGCGATTTGCACCGGCATTGGACGTCGCGGCCGAAGCTGCCGAGCCTGTACTTGCATGGACGCGACGACGGTTGCATGACATCGGCTTTCACGCGCTGGATTCCCAACGCGCTTCCCGATGACAGCGACGTGACCGTCGTCGACAATGCCGGGCACTTCCTTCAACTCGACGCGCCGGACAAGGTGGCCGACCTGGTGCTCGGCTTCATCGGCCCAGCGAAGTAGCGGGCCTGGGAGCGCTATCCGCCGTGATCGGTGGCACGCATAACCATGGTCGTCAACTCGTCGCTCTGGCTAGTCGCCGCCGCAGCAGTACTGATGACCGGAGCTGCTGCCCACGCGGACGCGCCCGGCGACGAATTCTTGAAGTTGCTGTCGAGGGATGGCAGCACTGCGGGCCCACCAGAGCAGTTGATCGCTCTCGCGCATGAACGGTGCGACGACGACAACCTCTCCCGCTCCGGAATATTCACTTTTCATTTCGGCGCGATGCCGAGCCCGTTCAGCAGCGCCATGCTGCAGCTTGCCGCCAAGCTGGAGAATCAGGGCCTGACGGGCCCGCAGGTACGGCCATTCTTACTGGACGCCATCAGCGTTTACTGCCCCGGCGCGCATAGTTATGGTCCTTCGTCGTCTTGCTC
>NZ_JAVKSG010000074.1:0-15985 GCF_039583785.1 Mycobacterium sp. | reverse complement strand
CGCATAGGAAGCGCGAGTATTCTCACCGCCATGCGAACGACATTCACGAGCATCCTCGCCGGCGGGATGTTGGCCGCCGCGGCCGGGGCAATGATTGCGCTGCCAGTGGCCAGCGCGGCATGTGAGGGACAGACCGTAGGTAATTCGATCAACTCTTACCTCCTGCGGCATCCCGACTTGCACGCGGAGTTGGAGGCCAAGTCTGAGGCCGAAGGTGGTGGCCCCAACGTGATCGACTATCTGAATCGGCATCCAGACGTGCGGCAGCACCTGATCGACCTGTCGGCGCAGTGCGCGCCGTAGCCGGGGAGTGAATCCGGCTCGTCGTTGACGGCCGCGGCAAAGTTCGCTTGTTGACGAAAACTAGAACACGTTCTAGCGTCGAGTCGTGCCCGCCTCCCTTGTCTCCCAGCCGCTGATCGACGCCATCGCCGAAGCCGAAGAACTGGTCACCGGCGCCCCGCATATCGACACCGAAGCCGACCTGCTCGAGGGCCTGCAATACCTGGCCGGCTGCGTGGCTGCCTGCGAGCACATGGTGTTCGACTACGAGCGCGACCACCCCGTACTGCTGTCCGGCACCGGCCCGTACACCAAGATGGGCTTGGACAATCCGGACACCCTCTACTTCGGCTGCCGGGTGCAACCGAACCACGATTACCTTGTCACCGGCGTTCGCGGCAGCACCACCGACCTGAGCTTCCAGCTGCTCGGCGGCGAGTACACCGCCGATTTCGTGCCCGCCAGCCAGGCCGCGTTCGACGACCGTGAACTCGAGATCGCCGCGGACGGCAGCTTCGGCTGGCAGGTCCGGCCAACCAGCCTCGGCCAGCTGGTGATCCGCGAGGTCTACGGCGACTGGTCGCAGCGACGCGGCACGCTGGCCATCGAGCGGCTCGACACTGCCGGCACCGCGCCGCCGCCGCTGAGCCGTGCGACGATCGAAAAGCGTTACAGCGCAGCCGGAAAGCAACTGGTCAACCGGATCAAGACCTGGCTGCAGTTCCCGCAGTGGTTCTATCTGGACATCCCGGTCAACACCATGGTCGCGCCGCGGCTGACGCCCGGCGGTCTGGCGACGCAGTATTCCTCGGTCGGGCACTTCGAGCTGCGACCCGACGAGGCTCTGATCATCACGCTGCCGGTCACCGACGCGCCCTACCTGGGTTTCCAGCTGGGCAGCCTGTGGTACATCTCGCTGGACTACGTCAACCATCAGACATCGCTGAACAATGCTCAGGCGCAAGCGGATCCGGATGGCAAGGTGCGCATCGTCGTCGCCGACCAGAACCCCGGCGTCACCAACTGGGTCGAAACGCTGGGCCATCGCCGCGGTTTCCTGCAGTTCCGTTGGCAGCGGGTGTCGCGGCAACTCACCGACGCCGATGGTCCCACTGTCGAGCTGGTCAACATCGACAAGGTGCCGGGAGCCCTGCCCCACTACCAGCACAATAAAATTTCTGGCGAAGACTGGCGTACCCGAATCACGTTGCGTCAAAAGCAAATTGCGTCCAGGATGCTGGGGTAATCATGACGGGAATGCTCGACAAAAAAGTCATCGTGATCAGCGGGGTGGGGCCGGGGCTCGGCACCACGCTGGCGCACCGCTGCGCGAGGGACGGCGCCGAGTTGGTGCTGGCGGCGCGCACGGTCGAGCGTCTGGAGGATCTCGCCCAGCAACTCGGCGACGCCGGGCACAAGGCGCTGGCGGTACGCGCGGACATCACCGAGGACGACGACGTCGCTGCGCTGGTGGAGTCGACGACGTCGAACTTCGGCAAGGTCGACGTGCTGATCAACAACGCGTTCCGGGTGCCGTCGATGAAACCGTTGGCCAGCACCAGCTTCCAGCACATCCGCGACGCGATCGAACTCAGCGCGCTGGGCGCGCTGCGCCTCATCCAAGCGTTCACGCCGGCGTTGGAAGAGGCCAACGGATCGGTCGTCAACGTCAACTCCATGGTGCTGCGGCACTCGCAGGCGAAGTACGGCGCCTACAAGATGGCCAAGTCTGCGCTGCTGTCGATGTCGCAGTCGCTGGCCACCGAGCTGGGCGAGAAGGGAATCCGGGTGAATTCCGTTGCGCCCGGCTATATCTGGGGTGAGACGCTGCAGGGCTACTTCGAGCACCAGGCCGGCAAGTACGGCACCACCGCCGACCAGATCTACCAGGCCACCGCCGCCAGTTCCGACCTCAAGCGCTTGCCCACCGAGGACGAGGTGGCGTCGGCGATCATGTTCATGGCCAGCGACTTGTCCAGCGGCATCAGCGGGCAGACGCTCGACGTCAACTGCGGTGAGTACCACAACTGATGACCGCCGCTGACGATGCAGAGCGAAGCGACGAGGAGGAGGCGGCGTAATGGCTGAACGTACCGACATCGCGACCGTCGATGAGTTGCACGCCTCCGCCACCAAGCTGACCGGGCTCGATGACTTCGGCGTCGACAACGACAACTATCGGGAAGCGCTCGGCGTGCTGTTGGATTCCTACCGGCAGGAAGCCGGCCTGACGGTGTTGGGCAGCAAGATGAATCGCTTCTTCCTGCGTGGCGCGCTGGTGGCCAGGCTGTTGTCGGAGTCGGCGTGGAAGCAGTATCCGCAACATGTCGACGTCGACGTCAAGCGACCCATCTTCGTCACCGGTCTGGTGCGCACCGGCACCACGGCGTTGCATCGACTGCTCGGCGCCGACCCGGCGGCCCAGGGTCTGCACATGTGGTTGGCGGAGTTCCCGCAGCCACGCCCGCCGCGCGACACCTGGGCATCGCATCCGCTGTATCGCCAACTCGACGACCAGTTCAACCGGCATCACCAGGACAATCCGGGATACACCGGCCTACACTTCATGGCCGCCTACGAACTCGAGGAATGCTGGCAACTGCTGCGCCAGTCGCTGCACTCGGTGTCCTACGAGACGCTCGCGCACCTGCCCAGTTACTCAAAGTGGTTGTCGCAGCAGGACTGGACCCCCGCGTACCAGCGTCACCGCAAGAACCTTCAGTTGATCGGCCTCAACGACGTCGGCAAGCGGTGGGTGCTGAAGAACCCGAGCCACCTGTTCGCGCTGGATGCGCTGATGAAGACCTACCCGGATGCCCTGGTCATCCAGACGCATCGGCCGGTCGAGACGATCATGGCGTCGATGTGCTCACTGGCCCAGCACACCACCGACGGCTGGTCGACTACCTTCAGCGGGGCCCAAATCGGCGCTGACGCAATGGAAACCTGGTCACGCGGTCTGGAGCAGTTCAACACCGCGCGCGCCAGGTACAACCCGGCCCAGTTCTATGACGTCGACTACCGGGAATTGATCGCCGATCCGCTCGGCACGGTGGCCGACATCTACCGCACTTTCGACATCCCGCTCACCGACGAGGCCCGGCAGGCCATGGAAGACAGCCACGCCGAAAGCCAAAGCGGTCAACGGGCTCCGAGTCACACGTACTCGCTGGCTGACTACGGCCTGACCGCCGACGAAGTCAAGGAGCGTTTCGCCGGGCTGTGACCGACTGACATCCTACGAGTGTGCATCTGGCGACGCGACACGCCGAGAAGCCGTCGCGTGATGCACGCCCGGCGCATCGACCGCTCGGCGCATCGACCGCTCGGCGGAGGAGACCGCTTATCCGTCGCCGGGCGGAGCGGCGGTGGACACCGACTCCAGGCAGCCCTCCGCGACGGCGTGCTCGATGCTGTCGGCGAGTTTCGGGCAGGCCCGGGTCCGGGCGCTGGGTTCGCCGCGGGCGCGGACCTCGGTGAAGTAGGCGCAGCGCTGCGCAGCGTCGCTGTTCCATTGCACCGCAGTATGTCCCGGCCCGAGCCGCTTGACGTTGACCGTGGCATGGCAGAATCGGCAGTCCACCGGCTGCAGCCCCGACGTCAAGTAGCGGTTCTTGTCGGCCTGAGTGGCGGCCTGAGTGGCGGCCTGAGTGGCGGCACGCGCCGGAGCAGGCTGGTCGGCGGCGCTCATCATCAAACCTGCGTCGGTTGGCCTTCGGGCTCAGACTGCCGCTTGAGATTCTGGTCGACCTCGACGTGCCACTTCTCGTTGGCGATGGTGGTGTCCACCTCGATCTCGAAGCGGTCGGTCATGTCCGGCGTGACATCGGCTACGTCGACGTAGAACTGCTGATACCAGCGCCGCATCTGGTACACCGCGCCGTCTTCCTCGACCAGCAACGGGTTGTCGATGCGGGTCTTGTGCTTCCAGATTTCGACGTCCTGCAAAAAGCCCTTGCTGACGCCCTCGGTGAAAACCCTGGCCAGCTTGTCGGTCATCTCCTCGTCCATGCCCTTGGGCTTTTCGACGATGACACCCCACATCAGCACGAACGAGTTCTGCGTCACCGGGTAGTGGCAGTTGATCAGGATCGACTCGGCCTTAAAGTCGCCGTAGCGGTTGTGCAGCCAGTTGATCATGAATGACGGGCCGAAGTAAGACGCCTCCGAATCCAGTTGCGCCTCACCGTAGGAGGTGCCCAGATCGTTGACGTCGGGACGGCCGACATTGTGCAGGTACTGCGAGGCGATGTGGCCCTCGAAGACGTTCTTGAAATACGTCGGCAGACCGAAGTGGATGTAGAAGAAGTGCGCCATGTCGGTGACGTTGTCGATGATGTCCCGGCAGTTGGAGCCTTCGATCAGGATCGAGTTCCAGCGCCAGTCGGTCCAGTCGCCGCTGGCGAACTCGGGGATCTCCGGGATCTGCACCTCGGGCTGCGGTGGGTTGCCTTCGTGGTCGTGCCAGACGAAGAGCAGGCCGCTGCGCACGTCCGTCGTCCAGCATCGGGTACGGGCCAGCCGTGGGGTGCGCTTGGCGTAGGGGACCAGCTTGCACTTGCCGTCGCCACCCCAGCGCCAGTCGTGGAACGGGCAGGCGACCTCGTCGCCCTTGATGGTGCCCTGGGCGAGGTTGCCGCCCATGTGCCGGCAGTAGCCGTCCAGCACGTGGATGTCGCCGTGCGAGTCGGCGAACACCACCAGGTGGGTGCCGAATGCCTCGATGCCGTGGGGTTCGCCGTCCAGGTAGTCCTGGACCGGGCCCAGGCAGTGCCAGCCGCGGGCATAGCGGTCGGGCAGGGTGCCCGCGTCGATCTCGCGAACTTCGGCGGCTTCGGTAGCCATCAGGCCTCCCCTTTGATCGGGCTTCTAACTAGAACACGTTACAGTTTTTGCCCTGGATCGCGCAACGACGGGTACATCACCGACGGTTACCCGGTGTGGGGGTATATCTGAACAATGCCGCTGTTTGCTTTTGAAGGCCGATCGCCGCGGGTCGATCCCACCGCCTTCGTCGCTCCGACCGCGACCCTGATCGGCGACGTGACGGTCGAGGCCGGAGCATCGGTCTGGTTCAACGCCGTGCTGCGCGCCGACTACGGGCCGGTGATCGTGCGTGCGGGCGCCAATGTGCAAGACGGGTCGGTACTGCATTCACCGCCGGGCGTCCCCGTCGACATCGGCCCCGGTGCGACGATCGCGCACATGTGCGTCATCCACGGCGCTCACATCGGCGCCGAGGCGTTGATCGCCAACCACGCCACCATCCTCGACGGCGCGGTGATCGGCGCCCGCAGCCTGATCGCGGCGGGTGCGCTGGTGACTGCCGGCACCAAGATTCCGGCCGAGGTGTTGGTGGTCGGAGCGCCGGCCGTGGTCAAGGGCCCGATCGCCGGCACCGGTGCCGAGGTGTGGGTCAAGGTTAACCCGAAGGCCTACCAGGACCTTGCCCAGCGTTACCTGACTGGGCTGGAACCGATTTAGATCTTGCGCGCGCTCGCGGTGGCCCGGTCGACTTCCCAGTACGCGCGCAGCGCCAGCAGCTTGCCCTGGTCGTCGGCCTTGTAGGTGAACACGCCCTCGGCGGTGACCTGATGACCCGCCGCGGTGATCAGGATGTGCCCGACGTTGGCCTCTTCGTTGCCGCACTGGTAGGTGTCGCGGAAGACGAACTCGATCTTGTCGGTCGGCGCAATCGCCTTGTCCCAGAACGCCGAGATGGCGTCGCGGCCACGGTGGCCTTTTCCTTCGGGGTCGAAATGCGACGGGCCGACCGGGTCTTCGACGACGGCGTCGTCGGCGAACACCGCCAGCCAGGCCTCTTTGTCGCGGGCGGCCACCGCATCGCGGGAGCGCTGGCCGGCCAGGTGTGCCGCTGTGTCCCTCACTGCTGCCATCCCGAGTGAATGTAGGTGTCGGCGAACCGCTTCATCGAGTCCTTCTTCTGCTCGATCGGCGCGTCGAAGCCCAGTCCGTCGAACACCCAGGGGATCACGATGTTGTCGGTGACGCCGACGTCGGCCAGTTCCTTGTGGCCGTCGACACCGAATTTGTCGATGCAGACCGCCTGGTATTCGAAAGGCGCTTCGGCGCGGTCGTATTCGGCCAGCAACGCCTTGAGCTTGCCGATGGCCTCGCCGAGTTGCGCGCAGGTCATCATCGCGCTGGTCCATCCGTTGCTGACCCGGGCGGCGCGCTTGAGTGCGACGTCGGTGTGACCGCCGACGTAGAACGGCACCGGCTTGCTCGGGGCCGGGCTCATCTGCAGCTTGTCGAAGTCGTAGAAATCGCCGTGGAATTCCACCATGCCACCGCCCAGCACCAGCTTGATCACCTCGATCATCTCGTCGACGCGCTTGCCGCGTCGCGCGTAGGGCACCCCGCACCACTCGAATTCCTCTGGCGCCCAGCCGATGCCGACACCGAAGCCGAACCGGTTGTTGGTCAGGTTGGCCACCGAACCGACCTGGCGCGCCAGCAGCAGCGGATTACGCGAGCCCAGCTTCAGCACGTTGGTGTAGAAGAACAGCGTCGAGGTGACGGCGCCCATCGCGGCGGCGGCGATCAGCGGGTCCACCCACGGGGTGTTCTCGTTCCACATCCGCGACCCGTCGGGGGTGTAGGGGTAGTCGGCGGCGGCCTTCTCCATGTAGAACAGCGAGTCGGGCAGCGCGATCGCGTCGAAGCCCACCTCTTCCGCGGTTTTGGCGATCTCGACCAGCTGATCGATCGGACCCATCGCGATGCTGCAGGTGTACTTCACGGCTTATCAGCCCCCACCACCCACATCGAGTAATACTGCGAGCCACCGCCGTAGGCGTGGCCAAGTGCCTTGCGCGCATTCGGAACCTGGTGATCGCCCGCCTTGCCCATCACCTGGATGGCCGCCTCGGCGAACCGGATCAGGCCGGAGGCGCCGATCGGGTTCGACGACAACACACCGCCGGAGGCGTTGAGCGGGATCCGCCCGCCGATCGCGGTCTCACCCGCCTCGGTGAGCTTCCAGCCTTCGCCCTCGGCCGCAAATCCCAAGTTCTCCAACCACATCGGCTCGAACCAGGAAAACGGCACATAGATCTCGGCGCAGTCGATCTCGTCGATCGGACTGGTAATGCCGGCGGCCTTCCACAGCGCCTTTGCGGCGTCGCGGCCGGCCTGCGGGTTGACCTGATCGCGACCCGAATACGCCAGCGGCTCGGTGCGCAGCGCGGTGGCGTGGATCCAAGCCACCGGATGACCGTCGGCGACACGGCGGTCGGCGACCTCTTCGCTGCCGATCACCACCGCACACGCGCCGTCGGAGGACGGGCAGGTCTCGTCGAATCGGATGGGATCCCAAAGCATTTGCGACGCCATCACCTTGTCCAGCGTGATGTCGGGCTGATGCAGATGCGACAACGGGTTCTTCGCCCCGTTCAGCCGGTCCTTGACCGCCACCATCGCCCCGATGTGCGTCGGTGCACCCGAGCGGCGGATGTAGGAGCGGACGTGCGGAGCGAAGTAGCCGCCCGCGCCGGCACCCACCGGCTTGGTGAACGGCACCGGAATGCTCAACGCCCACATGGCATTCGACTCGGACTGCTTCTCCCACGCCATCGCCAAAACCCGGCGGTAGCGGCCCGATTGCACCAGGCTGGCCGCCACCACGCCGGTCGACCCACCCACCGATCCCGCGGTGTGCACCCGGATCAGCGGCTTGTTGGTCGCGCCGACGGCGTCGGCCATGAACAGCTCCGGCATCATGACGCCCTCGAAGAAGTCGGGCGCCTTACCGACCACCACCGCGTCGATGTCGTCCATGCTCGACCCGGAGTCGGCCAGTGCCCTGTCGATGGCCTCGCGAACCAAGCCGTTCATCGACACGTCCTGGCGTTTGGCGACGTATTTCGTCTGCCCGGTGCCGAGCACCGCAGCCAACTGGGGCGTCATTGTTATTTCCCTTCCAGCACGGCGACGAGATTCTGTTGCAACACCGGCCCACTGGTCGCATGCGCCAGCACCCGGCCGGCGGAGCCATCGAAAATGTGTTGTGCGGCAAAGCCGATGCGCTCCAAGCCTGCGGAGAACATCGGGTTGGCCGCCAGCGCGCCGCCCGACGGGTTGATCGTCGTCGACGCCGGCAGGCCGATCGCCTCGGTCAGAATGAGCTGCTGATGGGTGAACGGCGCGTAGATCTCGGCGATCTCGATCGAGCCGGCGTCCCCGCCGGTGGCGGCCATGGCCGACGCCGTAGTCGACGGCGACGTGGTCAGATCGCGGGCACCGAGCACCGGGGTCTCGATGCGGTGCTCGATCCCGGTGATCCAGGCTGGGTTCTCGCGCAACTCGCGGGCCCTGTCACCGGCGGCCAGCACGATCGCCGACGCGCCGTCGGTGATCGGCGCAATGTCATGGCGCCGAAGCGGATCCGCGAAGAATGGCCGGGCCAGCAACTCGTCGATACTCTTGGCCGGCTTCTCCGAGTCGGTGCGCTCCGACACCGCGAACGCGTCCAGGGCGACCTGGGCCATCTGCAGGTGAGTCCACTTGCCGGCGTCCAGGCCGAAGCGGGCCTGCAACCCGGCCATCGACACGGCGTCCGGCCACAGCGGCGCAACGGTGTACGGGTCGGTCTGCAGCGCGAGCACCCGGCGCAGCGTGCCCGCCGAGGACTTGCCGAAACCGTAGACCAGCGCGGTGTCGACCTGTCCGGTCAGGATCTTGAGGTAAGCCTCGTACAGCGCCCACGCGGCGTCCATCTCGACATGCGACTCGTTGATCGGCGGCACCGCACCGATCGAGTCGATCGCCGAGATGAACGAAAATGCCCGTCCCGCCAAGTAATCCGATGAGCCGGAGCACCAGAAGCCGATATCGGTCTGCTGCAATCCGAGCTCTCGGTAGAGCGATTGGAAACACGGCATCAGCATCTCGACGCCGTTGGTGGTGCCGTCGGTGCGGCGCACATGCGGCGCATGGGCGAACCCGACGACAGCTACATCGCGAACAGTCACATTGTTCCCTTTACAGGTGGTGTTTGTAGGTGTCGTAGTCGGCGTCGGGTTCGCCGGTCGGCTTGAAGTACTCGATGTTGTCGATACCCAGGCCCCATTCCTCGCGGGGTTTCCACACCGCCTCGACCCGCATGCCCATCCGCACCTCGGTCGCGTCGATCTCCTGGATCAGGTGCAGGAACGCGATATCCGCGCCGTCGAGCAGAACGTAGGCCGCGACGTACGGCGGTTTGATGCGCTGACCGGCGAACGGGATGTTGATGATCGCGAACGTCGTCACCGTGCCCTTGTCCGGCAACTCGATGAGAGTGTCGAGTTCCAGGCCGGTGGCGGGGTCGGCTTCCTTGGGCGGGAAGTACACCTTTCCGTGCTCGCCGGTACGGGCGCCCAGCAGCTTGCCCTCTTCCAGCCCGCGCAGAAACGCGGTCTCGGGAAGTGATGCGGTGTGCTGGATTTCGATGTTGCTCGGGACGACCTGGACCGTCACCGGCTCACGATCGTCTGTCGCGTCGGGGACCGCCTCGGCCTGGTCACCGAGCGCGAAGTAGGCGATGTCGGTGATCGCCCCCGCCGGCTCGTCGGCCCAGTGCACGTGCACCCGGGCACCGCTGCTGATCGCGCCGGACGATCCCGCGTCAACCGCGTGCAACAGTGGGATGTCGGCGCCGTCGAGTTTGATCAGCGCCCAGGCGAACGGGTGGTCCAGTGGTTGTCCTTCAAGGGGTTTCGATTGCCAGGTCCACGACAGCACGGTCCCGACACTGGCCACCGGCACGATCTCGGTCAGCCGTTGGTAGGTCACCGGATCGAACTCGGCGGGCGGTACGTAGACCCGGCCATCGGAGCCGCGGACACCGACGACGCGTCGCTCGCGCAGGGCGGTGAAGAATTGGCTGAGGATCGGGCCGACTGAACGGGTGTAGTCGAAGGACAGCCTCAGAGGCGCCGAGAGTGGCTTCTGATGGGTATCGATCTGCACCGGGCTGCTTTGGCTGGTGGTCACAGCAACGAGTAGAACAGGTTCTAAGAATGGATTCAAGATAGGGTCGAGACCTCCCACGGAAGGTAGTGCGCATGAAGCTCGGACTGCAGCTGGGATATTGGGGTGCTCAGCCGCCGGACAACCACGCCGAACTCGTGTCCGCGGCCGAGGACGCCGGGTTCGACGCGGTGTTCACCGCCGAGGCGTGGGGCTCGGATGCCTACACGCCGCTGGCCTGGTGGGGCTCGTCGACGCGGCGGCTGCGCCTGGGCACGTCGGTCGTGCAGCTTTCCGCGCGCACCCCGACCGCGTGCGCGATGGCGGCGTTGACCCTCGACCACCTGTCCGGCGGCCGGCACATCCTGGGGCTCGGGGTATCCGGTCCGCAGGTGGTGGAGGGCTGGTACGGCCAGCCATTTCCCAAGCCGCTGGCCCGGACCCGCGAATACGTCGACATCCTCCGGCAGGTGTGGGCCCGGGAGAAGCCCGTCACCAGCGACGGCCCGCACTACCCGCTGCCGCTGAAGAGCGCGCGCGCAACGGGTCTGGGCAAGCCGCTCAAGCCGATCACCCACCCGCTGCGCTCCGACATCCCGATCATGCTGGGTGCCGAAGGGCCGAAGAACGTGGCGCTGGCCGCCGAGGTCTGCGACGGCTGGCTGCCGATCTTCTACACGCCGCGGATGGCCGACACCTACAACGAGTGGTTGGACGAGGGGTTCGCCCGGCCAGGTGCGCGCCGTAGCGGCGAGGACTTCGAGATCTGCGCGACCGCCAACATCGTCATCACCGAGGACCGCAGCGCGGCGTTCGCGGCGATGAAGCCCTACATCGCGCTCTACATGGGCGGGATGGGCGCCGAGGACACCAACTTCCACGCCGACGTCTACCGCCGGATGGGGTACGCCGAGGTGGTCGACGACGTGACCAAGCTGTTCCGCAGTGGACACAAGGACAAGGCTGCCGAGATCATTCCGGACGAGGTGATCGAGGACGCCGCGATCGTCGGCGACGTCGACTACGTGCGTAAGCAGATCACGGCCTGGGAGGCCGCCGGCGTGACCATGATGGTGGTCAGCGGCCGCAGTACAGAGCAGGTCCAGGAGTTGGCCGGCTTGGTCTGACCCGTCCTTGCGGTCAGGTAGAACACGTTCTAGCGTGGCGATCGCACGCGCGGCGAAGCCGGGCGTAGCGGGTCGTCGCCAGGACAAGGAGGCCGGATGGCGGTGAGCGGCCGATCAGCCGATGGCGTGCGCGTCGCCGAACGTCATCTCGACGTGGCCGACCGCTCCCGACACCATCGCGCGCTTGGGCAGGCCCAACGACGCCAACTCCTTGGCGTAGGGGTGCGTGCCGAGGCGCAGCGTCGCGCCGCCGGGCCGTCCGCGCATCCCGCGGATCCGCATCTCCCACGGGACTTCGCGAGTGCTGCCCTCGGCGTAGGTGTAGGTCTTGAGCACTTGCGGTCGCGACGTGAACAGCGAAGGGACCGGCAGCCCAGCGCCGAAATCGATGCCGGCGATGTGCTGGCCTTCGGCGCTGACGTCAAATCCGAAGCCGCCTTCGTCGCGAACGGTGAAGTCCGCCATGATCTTTGGGAATCCCCAGATTGTGCGGCCGGCCTCCAACGTGAAAGCCTGGTCGACCGGCAGGTGGTGGATGAACGCCGCGGCGTCACCGAGAGCCTTGAGGCCACGGGCATGCGAGCCGGGCGGGTTGACCATCACCGCGGTGCCGAATTCGTGGTACTGCCCCAGATCGCCGTCGATGTAGCGCACCAGCATCAGGTTGACCACTGCGCGACCGGGCCGGTGCCGGCAGACCTGCAGTCCGCTGTAGTCGATAAGTCGCTGTGCGGCAACGGCATCGACCGAGAACATCGCGGTGTGCACGTCCGCTTTACGAATCTGCACCGGCATGGTGAGCACTGTTCCGGCGATGGTGTGCTGTGAATTCGGCATGCCGGCCACTGTAATCCGATAACTGGAGGTTGAGTACATGACCGCGACCATCCCGGAAACGATCCGAGACATCGACCTGGCGGACGGCACCTTCTACGCCGACGGCGCCCGGTCGCGCGAAGCCTACCGCTGGATGCGCGCCAACCAGCCGGTGTTCCGCGACCGCAACGGCCTGGCGGGTGCGACCACCTATCGGGCCATTCTCGACGCCGAGCGCAACCCCGAGTTGTTCTCCAGCACCGGCGGTATCCGGCCCGATCAGCCCGGTATGCCGTACATGATCGACATGGACGACCCGGCGCACCTGTTGCGTCGCAAGCTGGTCAACGCCGGGTTCACCCGCAAACGGGTGACCGAGAAGGAGCCGTCGATCGCCCGGCTGTGCGACACGCTGATCGACGCGGTCTGCCAGCGCGGCGAGTGCGACTTCGTCCGTGACATCGCGGCCCCGCTGCCGATGGCGGTGATCGGCGACATGCTCGGCGTGCTGCCCGAAGATCGCGGCATGCTGCTGCAGTGGTCGGACGATCTGGTCACCGGGCTGAGCTCACACCTCGACCCGGCCGGCCCGGAATTTCAGACGGTGATGAATGCCTTTGCGGCGTACACCGAATTCACCATGAGCACGATCGCCAAGCGTCGCGCCGAGCCCACCGACGACCTGTTCTCGATCCTGGTCAACTCCGAAGTCGAGGGACAGCGGATGTCCGATGACGAGATCGTGATGGAAACCCTGCTGATCCTGATCGGCGGCGACGAGACCACCCGGCACACGCTGTCCGGCGGCACTGAGCAGATCGTGCGTCACCGCGACCAGTGGGACGCGCTACGCGCCGACGCGTCACTGCTGCCCGGCGCGATCGAGGAAATGCTGCGCTGGACGTCGCCGGTCAAGAACATGTGCCGAACGTTGAACGCCGACACCGAGTTTCACGGCGCCGAGCTGAAACAGGGCGAGAAGATCATGCTGCTGTTCGAGTCGGCCAACTTCGACGAGTCGATGTTCGAGAACGCCGACACCTTCGACATCCGTCGAGACCCCAACAGTCACGTCGCTTTTGGCTTCGGCACGCACTTCTGTCTGGGAAATCAGCTGGCCCGCCTGGAACTGCGGCTGATGACCGAACGGGTGCTGCAGCGGCTGCCCGATCTGCGGTTGGCCGACGACGGCGACGTATTGCCCTTGCGTCCGGCCAACTTCGTCAGCGGCCTGGAGTCGATGCCGATGGTGTTCACGGCTAGTTCTCCGCTGCGCGAAAGGCGCAAACAGCTCAGCGACCCTTGAACTGCGGTGCGCGCTTCTCCTTGAAGGCCAACGGGCCTTCCTTGGCGTCCTCGGACAGGAACACGCTGATGCCCAGCTGGGTGTCGATCGTGAACGCGTCGTTCTCGTGCATGCCTTCGGTTTCGCGCATCGAGCGCAGGATCGCCTGCACGGCCAGCGGCCCGTTGTTGGCGATCACGTCGGCGACCTCGAGCGCCTTATCCAGTGCGGTGCCGTCGGGGACGACGTAGCCGATCAGCCCGTAGGACAGCGCTTCGGCGGCAGTGATGTGCCGTCCGGTCAGCAGCAGATCGGCGGCAATCGTGTACGGGATCTGGCGCACCAGCCGCACCGCCGAGCCGCCCATCGGATACAGGCTCCACTTGGCCTCGGAGATGCCGAACTTGGCGCTCTCGCCGGCGATGCGGATGTCGGTGCCCTGCAGGATCTCGGTGCCCCCGGCGATCGCCGGCCCCTCGACCGCGGCGATCAGCGGCTTGGTCAGCCGCCGGCCTTTCAGCAGAGCGTCGATGCGCGACGGGTCGTAGCTGCCGTCTTTGAACGAGTCGCCCGGGGGCCGTGCGGTCGCGGCCTTGAGGTCCATGCCCGCGCAGAAGTAGCCGCCGGCACCGGTCAGGATGCAGCACCGGATGTCGGGATCGGCGTCGACGCGGTCCCAGGCCTCGACCATGATCGAGAGCATCTCGGTGGACAGCGCGTTGCGGGCCGCGGGGCGGTTCAACGTCAGAATCAGGGTGTGTCCGCGCTGCTCAATGAGGGCGTCGGCTTCTGTGGTGGACTCGCTCACGAGCAACTGCCTTCCTGCGCGTCGGCCTGAAACGTGTCAGGCTGAGTCAAACTTGTGAAAAAATGTAACACGTTCTAATTTAGGGTTCGTGGCCCTGAATATTGCCGATCTGGCGGAGCACGCCATCGATGCCGTCCCTGACCGGGTAGCCCTGATCTGCGGCCAGGAGCAACTGACCTACGCCCAACTGGAGGAGAAGGCCAACCGCCTCGCGCACTACCTGCAGAAGCAGGGCGTGCAAAAGGACGACAAGGTCGGCCTGTACTGCCGCAACCGCATCGAGATCGTCATCGCCATGCTGGGCATCGTGAAGGCGGGCGCGATCCTGGTCAACGTCAACTACCGCTACGTCGAAGGCGAACTGCGCTACCTGTTCGAGAACTCCGACATGGTCGCGCTGGTGCACGAGCGGCAGTACTCCGAGCGCGTCGCCGACGTGCTGCCCGACACCCCGCGGGTGAAGACGGTTCTGGTGATCGAGGACGGCAGCGATGCCGACTACTCCGGTTATGGCGGCGTCGAGTTCTACGCCGCGACCGCCGACTGCTCGCCGGAGCGCGACTTCGGCGAGCGCAGCGCCGACGACATCTATCTGCTCTACACCGGCGGCACCACCGGCTTTCCGAAGGGGGTGATGTGGCGCCACGAAGACATCTACCGGGTGCTGTTCGGTGGAACCGACTTCGCCACAGGCGAATTCGTCAAAGACGAGTACGACCTGGCCAAGGCCGCGGCGCAGAATCCGCCGATGATCCGCTATCCGATTCCGCCGATGATTCACGGCGCCACCCAGTCGGCCACCTGGATGTCGATTTTCTCGGGCCAAACCACCGTTCTCGCACCGGAATTCAACGCCGACCAGGTGTGGCGCACGATTCACGACCGCAAGGTCAACCTGCTGTTCTTCACCGGTGATGCGATGGCGCGGCCGCTGCTGGACGCGCTGCTCGCGCATCAGGACGAGGGTAACGAGTACGACCTGTCGTCGCTGTTCCTGCTCGCCTCGACCGCGGCGCTGTTCTCGCCGAGCATCAAGGAGAAGTTCCTCGAGTTGCTGCCCAACCGGGTCATCACCGATTCAATCGGCTCCTCGGAGACCGGTTTTGGCGGCACCAGCATCGTTGCCAAGGATGCCCCGCACAGCGGCGGCCCACGCGTGTCGATCGACCATCGGACCGTCGTGCTCGACGACGACGGCAACGAGGTCAAGCCCGGTTCCGGCGTGCGCGGCTTCATCGCCAAGAAGGGCAACATTCCGGTCGGCTACTACAAGGACGAGAAGAAGTCTGCCGAGACGTTCCAGACCATCAACGGCGTCCGCTACGCCATCCCGGGTGACTGGGCGACGGTCGAAGAGGACGGCAGCGTGACGATGCTGGGCCGTGGCTCGGTGTCGATCAACAGTGGCGGCGAGAAGATCTACCCCGAGGAAGTCGAAGCCGCCCTGAAGGGGCATCCCGACGTCTTCGACGCGTTGGTGGTCGGCGTACCCGACCCGCGCTACGGCCAGCACGTCGCCGCCGTCGTGCAGGCCCGGCCCGGCGCACGGCCCGCGCTGTCGGAGTTGGACGCGTTCGTCCGGGCCGAGATCGCCGGATACAAAGTGCCGCGCAGTCTTTGGCTGGTCGACGAGGTCAAGCGCTCACCGGCCGGTAAACCCGACTACCGGTGGGCCAAGGAACAGACCGAGGCGCG
>NZ_JAVKSG010000073.1:8236-17187 GCF_039583785.1 Mycobacterium sp. | reverse complement strand
ACTGGTGGTGGTACGAACCCTTCCAACCCCAACCACCACCGACAAACAACTGACACTCCCGCCTACAGCGGCGTGGACATCGGGGCCGACAACTGGATTGCCGTAACACCTGACGGCGCCGTTTCGCCCTCGCCGCGCGCGTCGTGAACTCCGAGAGCATTGATACCGTGCCGTGCGACGCTTTTCGTCGCAGGATCGCCAGACTATCCCAACAGAGCTTCCCGAAGTGTGTCGCACGTTTCGAGCCAGCATCGTCTGCTGAGAGCCCCAGGGCGTTAGTTACCGACCGGTAGCAAGCAGTACGGGCCCGCGTGGGAGAATTTTGCCATGAGTGTGGTCTCGGACAAGATCCCGGAGGATTTCGTAGCTGGACTCGAGGGCGTGGTGGCATTTACCACCGAGATCGCCGAGCCTGACAAGGACGGCGGCGCCCTGCGCTACCGCGGTGTCGACATCGAAGACCTGGTCAGTCAGCACGTCACGTTCGGCGACGTGTGGGCTTTGCTGGTGGACGGGAAATTCGGCGACGGACTGCCGCCCGCCGAGCCGTTCCCGCTGCCGATCCACAGCGGCGACGTACGGGTCGACGTGCAGGCCGGTCTGGCGATGCTGGCGCCGATCTGGGGCTACCAGCCGCTGCTCGACATCGACGACACCTGCGCCCGCGACCAGTTGGCCCGCGCATCGGTGATGGCGCTGTCCTATGTCGCTCAGTCCGCCCGCGGTATCTACCAACCCGCCGTTCCGCAGCGCGTCATCGACGAATGCTCGACGGTGACGGCACGTTTCATGACCCGCTGGCAGGGTGAGCCGGACCCCAAGCACGTCGAGGCCGTCGACGCCTACTGGGTGTCGGCCGCCGAGCACGGCATGAACGCCTCGACGTTCACCGCGCGGGTGATCGCCTCGACCGGCGCCGACGTGGCGGCGTCGTTGTCGGGTGCGGTGGGCGCGATGAGCGGCCCGCTGCACGGCGGTGCACCGGCCCGGGTGCTGCCGATGCTCGAAGAGGTCGAGCGCACCGGTTGACGCGCGCGGCCTGGTCAGGGGAATCCTGGACCGCCGCGAGAAGCTGATGGGCTTCGGCCACCGGGTGTACCGCGCCGAGGACCCGCGGGCCCGCGTGCTGCGCGCCACTGCCAAGCGGTTGGGCGCACCGCGTTACGAGGTGGCGGCAACCGTCGAGCAGGCGGCGCTGGCGGAGTTGCGCGAGCGGCGTCCGGACCGGGCGATCGAGACCAACGTCGAGTTCTGGGCGGCGGTAATCCTGGACTTCGCCCAGGTACCGGCCCGGATGATGCCGGCGATGTTCACCTGCGGCCGGACCGCCGGCTGGTGTGCGCACATCCTCGAGCAGAAGCGACTGGGCAAGCTGGTCCGCCCGGCGGCCATCTACGTTGGCCCGGCGCCGCGCAGCCCGGAGTCCGTTGAGGGCTGGGCCGGGGTTCACCGGAAATAGTCGACCCCCGGGAGGCCCCGGTGGCGATCGACGTCAGCCGCGAAGAAATCGCGGCCGTCATCGGCCGGGCGGGTTAGACCAGGTCCGCCATTTCGCGCAGCCGATCGGCGACCCGGCTGCGCAGCGACGGTGTCGGTGCAGATGCCGCTACGTCGAGCATGTCGGCGATCGAGGTGAACTTGCTACGTGGCCGGTCGGCTAGTTCGCCGCGCGCGACCTCGGCGGCGTCGATCGCCCGCCAGCCGTTGGCGTCGACGACAGCGGGCTGACGTTCCCGGACCAGCCGGTCCAGCGCCGACGGCTTACCGACCGGGTCGCGCAACAGGCCGGCGTTGTAGTCGTCGACCAGTCGCTGCACGGTCTGCGCGGCGCATGACTTGTTGGTGCCGATGAAGCCGCTCGGCCCGCGCTTGATCCAGCCAGCCACGTAGGCGCCGTTCACCGGGGTATCGGCGCGCATGACGCGGCCGCCGTCGTTGGGCACCACGCCGGCCTGAGCGTCGAACGGCAGATCTTTGATTGCCTTGCCGTGGTAACCGATCGAGGTCAGCACAAGTCCGGCGCCGATGGTTTGCACCTCGTCGGTGCCGGTGACCGCGAACTCCAGTCCACTGACGCGCTGCTCGCCGAGCACCCGCTGCGGAGTCAGGTTGTAGGCCAACCGGATCCGTGGGCGCGATGTCAACGACGCCGGCTCCTCGGCGTGCCCGAGGGTGCTCAGGACCGCCAGCTTCTGCCTGGCCAACGCGTCGGTGACAGTGCCGAGGTCGCGCTGCACCGCGTCGCGATCGGCTTTGGCGAGAACGACTTCCGCCGTTGTCGTCAGGCCGATCAGTTCGGGCAGGGTGAACGCCGAATGCTCGGGGCCGCGGCGGGCGGCGACGACCACCTCGCGCACCTTCGATCCGCGCAGTGCGGTCAGCGCATGGTCGGAGATGTCGGTGCGGGCCAGTTCGTCGGGATCGGCGGTCAGCACGCGCGCGACGTCGAATGCCACGTTGCCGTTGCCGACGACGATGACCCGCTCGTGACTGAGATCGACTGGCAGGTCGACGAAGTCGGGGTGCCCGTTGATCCAGGCCACCAACTCGGTGGCGGTACCGGTACCCGGCAGGTCCATCCCGTCGACGTCCAGCCGGCGGTCGTTCGGTGCGCCCGAGGCGTAGATGACGGCGTGGTGATGCGCCAGCACGTCGTCGTGGCTGAGCTGGTTACCGACCTCGACGTTGAGGAAGAACCGGAACTCGCGGCGACGGGCGATCCGGTCGAACAACTGGGTAACCCGCTTGGTGGTCTGATGATCCGGCGCAACTCCGGCCCTCACCAGTCCGTAAGGAGTGGGCAGCTTTTCGAACATGTTTACCCGCACACCCTGCTGAGTCAGCAGCTCGTCGGCGGCATACATCGCGGCGGGCCCCGATCCCACGATGGCCACCGTCAACGGGCCGCTGTGCTTGCCGTGAATCTCGGGTGCCGGAATGACCGGTGCCAGTTTGGATGTCGGCGGCAGTTTCTGGCCGGCCGGGCGGGACGCATGGACCGCTTCGTAAAAAACAGCATTGAGCTCGATGAACGGAAGCTGCTCAGTCGTCAACCGGGAGTCCGGGGCGATGGCGCCCACCGGGCATGCGCTGACGCAGGCACCGCAGTCCACACACGCCACCGGATCGATGTACAGCATTTCGGCGGAAGCGAACTCCGGCTCGTCCGGTGACGGGTGAATACAGTTCACCGGGCAGGCGTAAACACAGGAACCGTCGCTACAGCACGACTGGGTAATAACGTGCGGCATGGCGACCTCTAGGCAGCGACCGTCAGGTGCTGCCGCTGCGGCTCACTGCGGTAGCGCGACGGCTCGCCGTCGATCCTGCAGATCCGCCAGATCAGCTTGGCGATCGGGTTCATCAAACCCGTGTCGCGACACAGCATCCGGACATCACCGAACATGTCCCGCAGCATCTGCCGCGACTCCGGCGATTTGAAGAACACGTCTTTACGGACCTGACGAGGAATGTCGAACTCCTGCCAGAAAGCCTTGGGCGGCACGATGATTGCCGAGCACAACAGCCGCATGGTGAGCGGCACGAACAGCGACAGCCAGAAGCGCTTACGGCGCGGCAGGCCCGGCACCCGCTTACGCAGGTATTCGTGCGCGAACGAAATGTGCCGAGCCTCCTCGGCCACGTGGATCGCCATCACCCGCTCCATGATCGGATGCAGTTCCCGACCCTCACGCAGGACGTTCTTCTGGGTGTGGTCGATCGGCTCTTCGCCGGCCAGGATGCCGAACCAGAACGGGATCGGCATCGGTCCGGCCACCAGTGGGATGACCGGCTGAATCCACTTCAGCAGCCGCGGCATGCCGGGCACGTCGGCGCCGATGTGGTTGACCATCTCCTGGAACATCATGGTGTGGTTGCACTCTTCGACCGCTTCGTGCAAGCAGTACCGGTATTCCGGCGACCCGTTGGGCACCCAGAACGCGTACTCCATCAAGCCGCGGATCAGGATCGATTCGAAGTGCAGGCCGACCTTGGCGACGTTGGCCTGGCGCCACATCCCGATCGCGATCTGGCGCTGCTGCGACTGGGACTGGTACCACGGGTGCTTACCCAGCGGGTCGGTGTTCGCCAGAATCCAGCGCGGGTCGTCATCGATGACCTTGAATTCCGGCGAATCCCAGTCGATGTCGGTGTAGGGGTTGAAGTTGCGCCGCACCGACCCCTCGGACAGGGTGTTCAGCATCTCCACGTACTTGACGTCGTCGAGCACATCCATGTTGCGGCGCCACCGACGGACGAGCTTCGTCTTCGCCCGCTTCTGCGCGGTTGCTGTCTGAGTCATACCCGGGCCTCCCCAATGAGCTTTACATTTGGACGCGCTATGTCCAAGACAGTACCCGAGGTATCGGGAACTTACTAGACCTGCAATACCCACTGTGCTGCATCCGTGAACAGGTGTGCACTGTGACTCGCGTCACAGTTGCGGTCACCGGCCAGACCGCCTGACCGTCGGGTGCAGCCGAATCACTAACCTGGTGGATATGGCTGACCAGCTCACGATCCCCGACAACCTCAAACCCGGCGATGGACGCTTCGGATCCGGGCCCTCAAAGGTCCGACCCGAGCAACTGCAGGCGCTTTCCACCAGCGCCGCCGCGCTTTTCGGCACGTCGCATCGACAGGCGCCGGTCAAGGGCCTGGTCGGCCGGGTGCGCAGCGGACTGCGGGAGTTCTTCTCGGTGCCGGACGGCTACGAGGTGGTGCTGGGCAACGGCGGAGCGACGGCGTTCTGGGACGCCGCGGCGTTCGGGCTGATCGACAAGCGTTCGCTGCACCTGAGCTATGGCGAGTTCAGCTCGAAATTCGCGTCATCGGTCGCCAAGAACCCCTTCGTCGGTGACCCGATCATCATCAAGGCCGACCCGGGTAGCGCGCCGCAGCCGCAGGGCGACCCGTCGGTCGATGTCATCGCCTGGGCGCACAACGAGACCTCCACCGGTGTCGCAGTGCCCGTGGCGCGGCCTCGTGACGCCGGCGATGCGCTGGTCGTCATCGACGCCACCTCCGGCGCCGGCGGCCTTCCAGTCGACATCGCCGACACCGACGCCTACTACTTCGCGCCGCAGAAGAACTTCGCCGCCGACGGTGGGCTGTGGCTGGCGATCCTGAGCCCGGCGGCGCTGGCCCGAGTCGAGTCCATCGCCGCGTCGAACCGGTGGGTACCCGACTTCTTGTCGCTGCCGATCGCGGTGGAGAACAGCCTCAAGAACCAGACCTACAACACCCCGGCCATCGCGACGCTGGTGTTGCTGGCTGAGCAGATCGACTGGCTGCTGAGCAACGGCGGGCTGGACTGGGCGGTCAAGCGAACCGCCGACTCCGCGGGCCGGTTGTACAACTGGGCGGCCGACCGGGCCTTCACCACGCCATTCGTCGCAGACCCCAGGCTGCGCTCCCAAGTGGTTGGCACCATCGATTTCAACGACTCCGTGGATGCTGGGGCCGTCGCGGCAACCCTGCGCGCCAATGGCATCGTCGATGTCGAGCCCTACCGCAAACTCGGGCGCAACCAGTTGCGGGTCGCGATGTTCCCGGCGGTCGAGCCAGACGACGTCAGTGCGCTCACCGAATGCATCGACTGGGTGGTCGAGCGGATTTAGCCCGCGGAAAGAAAAGCCCAGGTGTTACCGCGTGTCCGCCCCAGCCGCGGACGCCCCCTGAGTTACAGTGCGCATGGGTAGACGTGGCGCACTGGTCTGCGAGGAGCCTGCGAGGAGAAACCATGCGGGAACTCAAGATCGTCGGACTCGACCTCGACGGCAAACACGTCATCTGCGAGGGCGACAACGCGTGCGACAAATACAGGATTCGCGTTGACGACCGATTACGTGCGGTGCTGCGCGGCGACGGGGCCCGGGTGAACCAAACCCACATCGACATCGAGGTCAGCAACATGTTGCGTCCCAGGGATATTCAGGCCCGCATCCGCGCGGGTGCATCGGTCGAGCAGCTTGCCGAGTCGGCGGGAGAAGATGTCGCCCGGATCGAGCGTTTCGCCCATCCGGTCCTCTTGGAGCGCGCCCGGGCTGCCGAGCTGGCAACCGCCGCGCACCCCGTTCTCACCGACGGCCCCTCGGTGCTGACGCTGCTGGAGACGGTCACCTCGTCGCTGGTGGCGCGCGGCCTGAACCCGGACAGCAGCACCTGGGATGCCTGGCGCAACGAAGACGGCCGCTGGACCGTGCAGCTGGGATGGAAGGCCGGTCGCTCCGACAACCGTGCGCATTTCCGGTACTGTCCCGGCTCGCACGGCGGAACCGTCAACGCTGTGGACGACGCGGCACGGGAACTGATCGATCCCGACTTCGACCGTCCGCTGCTGCGGCCGGTAGCCGCGGTCGCCCAGTTGGACTTCGATGAGCCGGAAGCCCCGTCGGCACCCGTCGTCGAGGCCTCCGCCGTCCCGGATGGCCCGGAGCCCGAGCCGAAAGCCGAGCAGACCCGGGCCCGCCGCGGCAAGCCGGCGGTGCCGGCCTGGGAAGACGTACTGCTGGGCGTGCGCTCCAGCGGACAGCGCTAGAGGGCCATCGCCACCAGGGCCAACCAGGCCGCCGCGACGCCCACACCGCCGCCGAGCACCAGCCAGCGCAGCACCGGCGTGTGTCGCCATCCCCACAGCGTTGGCGCCAAACCGCCTGCCGCAACGACATTCAGCGTCACCGCCAACAGCGGATGCACCCGGATCAAGCCGAGGCTGAGCACCACGACAGCGACCCCGGTGACCGCGGCGACGAATCCGGCAACGGTCAAACCCGTTGCCCACGGCGTGGATTCGTCGGTCACAGCCAAACTCTAGCCCGCTCGTAGAACGCCAGCGCCGCGGCGGTGGCCACGTTGAGCGAGTCGGTGCCGCGTGACATCGGGATACGCACTCGCACATCGCTGGCCTTCATCGCGGCATGGCTCAGGCCGGGTCCCTCGGCGCCGACCAGTATGGCGACCCGTTCGCCATGGACAGCCGCCATCGCCTCCGGCAGCGTTTTCGCACCGGCACCCGGCGTCATAGCCAGTAACCGAAAACCGTTCCGCTGCAATGCCTTCAGCTCCGCCGGCCAGTCGACGGCCCGGGCGAACGGTACCAGCAGCGCATGACCCATCGAGACACGCACCGCGCGGCGGTAAAGCGGGTCCGCGCAGCCGCTGCCGAACACCACGGCATCGACATCGAGCCCGGCCGCGTTGCGGAAAATCGAGCCCAGGTTCTCGTGGTCGTTGACGCCCTCGAGCACCGCGACGGTCCGGGCGCCGGCGACCACGTCGGCGACAGTGCGCTCGGGTTCGCGACGGGCCGCGGCGAGTACGCCACGGTTGAGATGGAAACCGACCGCGTCTGCCATCACCTCGGCCGACACCCGATAGTACGGCGCCGGGTTGCCGGCCAGGTCCGCCTCGAGTTCGGCGAGTCGGCGGTCGGTGCCGAGAAACGCCAGCGGCGTGAACGGCGAGGCGAGCATCCGCTGCACCACGAGCACACCCTCGGCGATCACCAGGCCTTTGCCGCTGGGCAGATCCGGGCGCCGGTCGATGCTGTTCAAGTCGCGGAAGTTGTCCAGCCGTGCATCGTCGGGATCGTCGATGTCGATGACGTTCGTGGTCAGGGGCTTTCGTCGACCAATGCAAGAATCAAATCGGCTGCCACCCGTAACGTTTCTCGATCGGACACTCCGAGGGTTTCCAATCGCTGCGCGAGCCACTCCTGGCTGGCCCGGCGTTCGGCCTCGATCAGCTCGGCACCCGCTTCGGATACCGACACCAGAACCTGCCGGCCGTCGTCGGGATGGGCGACCCGGTCCACGAAACCCAACTCGGCCAGCGATGCGATCACCCGAGTCATGGAAGGCGGGCGAACCCGTTCCCGGATTGCCAGCGCGCCCGGCGTCATCGGCCCGAAGTTGGCCAGCGTCGCCAGCGCCGACAGCTGCGACAACGACACCGGGGATTGCGGACGGCGAAACCGCAGCTGCCGGGAGAGCCGCAGCACTGCCAACGACAGGTCGCTGGCCAATCGGCTATCGCCATCAATCACAGCGCGAAGGTTACGACAGAACACGCAAGCGTCCACATCGAATCACCGAGACGGACCCACACCCGCTATCCCTCGTGCTCGACTCTCACCCGCAAGCGGGAGGTGCCCCCACCTCCGGCCGCTCGCGGCCGGCATCGTCGTCAAGCTATCTTGATGACAATGTCTGACGAGATGGGCGGGACCATCGAACCGCCACCGCTACCGGCTGTATTGCTGGACCCGTGGCCGGTTATCGCGATCGGCGCGCTGGCCTGGCTGATCGGCACGGTGATCGTCTTTCTCACGCCGGCCCTCGCCACGTGGCGGCCTCTGACAGTGGCCGGGCTGGCGGTGGGTGTGCTGGGCACATCCATCTTCCTTCTTCAGCGCTCGGCTGCCCGTCGAGGCGCGCGCGGCGCCCAGACCGGACTCGTCGCGAAGTCCACCAACTAGGAGGTTTTCCAATCATGGCAGCGCCGCTCTTGCAAGCCCAGGTCGACATCGATGCACCCGTCTCGAAAGTCTGGTCGCTGATCAGCGATTTCCGCCGGATGCCGCAGTGGAGTCCGCAGTGCCGGTTGATGCGGCCGCTGGGCCCCGTCCGCCCCGGCAGCCGGACGATCAACCTCAACCGCCGCAACCTGATGGTCTGGCCGACGATATCCACCGTCGTCGAGTTGGTCCCGGAGCAGAAGCTGTCATTCCGGGTGAACATGAACAACACCGTGTGGAGCTACGAGCTGCAGCCGATCCCCGGTGGCACCAGGGTGATCGAGAGCCGGCACGCCGAGAACGGCGTCAAGCCGGTGTCCACCATGGCCGTCAACGCGCTGGTGGGCGGCACCGAAAGCTTCGAACGCGAACTTGTCGAGGGAATGAACGTCTCGCTGGCCAAGATCAAGGCCGCGGCCGAGAGCGGCTAGCT
>NZ_JAVKSG010000073.1:5034-8136 GCF_039583785.1 Mycobacterium sp. | reverse complement strand
TCGGCCGGCGCGTCGGCGGGTTTCTCGCTGACGTCGAGCACACCGTCGTCGAAGGGGTCGTACAACGGCGAACCGCTGCCCGCGGGAGCAGGGGTGTCGGAATGCGCGCCGCAGCCGTACTCCACGTCGACGACGTGCCCGTCGGCCGACAATTCATTGCCGCACACACCGAACATCGCGCCGAGCGAACCGGCCAGCGGCAGGAAGAACCCGCAATCCCGGCAGATCCGCTTGGTGGACTGCGCCATCTGCGCGCGAGGCCCGTAATCGCCGTCATGCCAGCGCTCCGCGGCCCCGGCGCGACCCCAGCCGCTCATCACCTGACGACGTCCGAACCCGATCTCGGCAGCGGCCTCGTCGACCTGCGGGTCACCGGAAGACATATAGCCGGGCACCAGCCGCGGGTCGTCCGACAACGGCGCGAGCAGGTCGCCGGGGCTCAGGTCACCGGGTTGGATGCGCTGATCCCACGGCAGCCATTCCGGCGCCAGCAACGACTCGGGCCCGGGTACCAGCACCACCTCGCTGACCGTCGCATGGTCGGCGCCGGGGTAGCTGGCCACCACGACCGCCCACTGCCAGCCCTGGTAACCGGGCAGGTGGGCGAGGAAACGGTGGGTGGCGCTGGTCGGGTCTTCATATCCGACGCCGAGGTAGTCGCCGACGGTGTCGTCACCGCTGCCTTCGACGATGGCAGCACGCGCCAGGTCGGCCGCGCCAGTGAGAATGGCCGCCAATTCCGGCGACCACTCCGTCGCGGTCGAATCGGTCACATCGTCCGTTGTTTCCATGGGCCTGTAGATTCTGCCGCACAGATGCGACGCATGGCCACACCGGTCGCCTACGAACTACCGCACCCGCTATGGGTGAGAATCGATGCATGGCGGGACGACGCGGCGATCACCCGGATACGAGGCGCACTTCGCGCCGTCCCGTTGGACTCGCCGAGCATCCCGGCATGGCCAACTACCCGGCCGACGAGCCGGATTACCGCCGGTCACAGCGACCTCGGCTCGACAGTCCGGCTCCTCCGCATCGCGCTCCGCGCTCCGCATTGTCGCCGAACGCGGCGATGCCGAGCGCCAATCGGTATCTGGCCCCGCTGAATCGCGAGCACGGGGCCGAACCGCGCCGCGAACCACCGCGAGACGGTCCCCCCGGCGAGCGGATCACCGTCACCCGCGCCGCCGCCCAGCGCAGTCGCGAAATGGGTTCGCTGATGTACGACCTGGTGCAGCGGGCCGCCACCGCCGACGGCGCCGACAAGTCCGGGCTGACGGCTTTGACCTGGCCGGTGGTGGCCAACTTCGCCACCGACGCCGCAATGGCGGTCGCGCTGGCCAACACGCTGTTCTTCGCCGCGGCCACCGGGGAGAGCAAGGGCCGGGTGGCGCTGTACCTGCTGATCACGATCGCGCCGTTCGCGGTGATCGCACCGCTGATCGGACCGGCACTCGACCGGCTGCAGCACGGCCGCCGGGTCGCGCTGGCCGCCTCGTTCGCGCTGCGCACCGCGCTGGCGGTGGTGCTGATCGACAGTTACGACGCGGCCACCGGCGGCTTCCCGTCCTGGGTGCTGTACCCCTGCGCGCTGGCCATGATGGTGCTGTCGAAGTCGTTCAGCGTGCTGCGCAGCGCGGTCACCCCGCGAGTGATGCCGCCGACCATCGACCTGGTCCGGGTGAATGCCCGGCTGACCATGTTCGGCCTGCTGGGCGGCACCATCGCCGGTGGTGGCATCGCCGGCGGCGTCGAGTACGCCTGCGAACGGCTGCTCGGGTTGCCCGGCGCGCTGTTCGTCGTCGTCGCGGTCAGCGTGGCGGGTGCCGCGTTGTCCATGCGCATTCCGCGCTGGGTCGAAGTGACCGCGGGCGAGGTTCCCGCCACCCTGAGCTACCGCCAGGGCACGCAGCGACGCAATTGGCCCGAGGAGGTCCGCCGGGCCAGCGGAGCACTTCGACAACCGTTGGGCCGCAACATCATCACCGCACTGTGGGGCAACTGCACGATCAAGGTGATGGTCGGGTTCCTGTTCCTCTACCCGGCATTCGTCGCCAAGGCGCAGTATGCCGGCGGATGGAAACAGTTGGCGATGCTCGGCATGATCGGCGCGGCGGCCGCCATCGGCAACTTCGCCGGCAACTTCACCAGCGCCCGGTTACGGTTGGGCCGGCCTGCGGTGCTCGTGCTGAGGTGCGCGCTGGCAGTGACCGGTGTCGCGCTGGCCGCGGCGGTGGCTGGTACGCAGCTGATGGTTGAGATCGCGACCCTGATCACGTCCGGGTCCAGCGCGATCGCGAAGGCCGCACTGGATGCGTCGTTGCAGGACGACCTGCCCGAGGAATCGCGCGCATCGGCGTTCGGACGTTCGGAGTCGACGCTGCAACTCGCGTGGGTGCTCGGCGGCGCGATGGGCGTGCTGCTCTACACCGACCTGTGGGTCGGCTTCAGCGTCGTCACGTCGGTGCTGATCTTCGGTCTGGCGCAGACCACCGTCAGTTTCCGCGGTGACTCGCTGATCCCCGGCCTGGGCGGCAACCGGCCGGTGATGGTCGAGCAGGTAGGCAACAGCAAGCGCGACGTCGCGGCGGTGCCCCGACCGTGACGACGACGCGAAGGCTCGCGCTGCTCGCGCTCGTGGCGGTGTTGGCGACGGGAGCCGGAATCGGCGGGTGGGCGCTGGCCCGCGCGCGCGGCCCGCAGCGCCCGGAGATCAGTGCCTACGCGGACGGCCATCTGACCCGGGTCGGCCCCTACCGCTACTGCAATGTCGTCGACCTCACCGACTGTCAAAACCAGCGGACCGAGGGCGAGCTGCAGGTGAGTTCCCGCTCCCCCGTTCAGCTTTCGGTGCCGACGTCGATCAGCCGGGCACCTTGGTGGTTGCTGACGGTGTACGAGGATTCCGTCATTCCCACCACGACGTTCTACCGGCCGGGCAGCCGAATGGCGGTCACCATTCCCACCGTCGACCCCCAGCACGGCCGCCTGACCGGAATCGCCGTGCAGTTGATGACGGTCTTCGTCGACCCGAACGGTGCGGTGCAGGGCGTCCCGCATGCCGAGTGGTCGGTCCGAATGGTGTGGGGATAGCCGCGGGTT
>NZ_JAVKSG010000073.1:0-4934 GCF_039583785.1 Mycobacterium sp. | reverse complement strand
ACAAGTCGACGTTCGCCGGAGAAAACTAGTCACGCGTCGGACCGGGCGGCGTGCCGTCGCCGAACGGCCTGCCCCCCAACGCTTCCCGTCCGTGGGGCGTCAACCAGCCAGCCTGCTCGGGCCCCTTCGGCACGATGCCGCTCGGGTTGATGTCCTTGTGCACGATGTAATAGTGCTGCTTGATCTGGACGAAATCGATGGTGTCGCCAAAACCCGGGGTTTGGAACAGGTCTCGCGCGTAGGCCCACAACACCGGCAGCTCGGTGAGCTTGCTCCGGTTGCATTTGAAGTGGCCGTGGTAGACGGCGTCGAAGCGGGCCAACGTGGTGAACAGCCGGACATCGGCCTCGGTGATCGTCTCGCCGACGAGAAAGCGCTGCTTCTCCAGCCGCTCGCTCACCCAGTCCAGCGCGGCGAACAACCGGTCGTAGGCGGAGTCGTAGGCGTCCTGCGAGCCGGCGAATCCACATCGGTACACGCCGTTGTTGATCTCGCTGTAGATCCGCTTGCCGACTTCGTCGATCTCGCCGCGCAGCGGCTCGGGATACAGCTGCGGGGCGCCATCTCGGTGGTAGGCCGTCCATTCCGTCGACAGGTCGAGCGTCATCTGCGGGAAGTCATTGGTGACGACCGCTCCAGTCGGGACTTCGACGATCGCGGGGACGGTGATGCCCTTGGGGTAGTCGGGGAAACGCGCGAAGTAGGCGTCCTGCAGCCGGGGAATCTTGAGCACCGGGTCGACGCCGCCGGGGTCGAGGTCGAACGTCCAACTGCGCTCGTCGTGGGTCGGGCCGCAAAACCCAATGGACAGGACATCTTCCAAACCGAGCAGTCGCCGCACGATGATCGCGCGGTTGGCCCACGGGCAGGCGCGGGCGACGATCAGCCGGTACCGGCCCGGTTCCACCGGATAGCCGTCGCGGCCGTCGGCGGTGATCCGGGTGTCGATGTACTTGGTGTCGCGGGCGAACTCGCCGTCCTCGGCAAGGTAGGAAGCGATCTCGACCTCCGTCAGGTTGTCGGCACGGTCAGGAATCGGCGGGCCAGGTCGGACTCGGTCGACTCACCGGCTTCCCAGTGTGCGATCCACGGCCCGGTGCCTTCGGACTGGTCGATTATCCCCTCTTCGGCCCAGGTGTAACGCCCCTTGAGCACATTGGCGGCCAGCTTGGTGTCCGTGTCGTCGGTGTTGGTCCATAAGGCTTCGAACAGCGCCTCCACCCGCAGGGTGGCCTGCCGGCAGAACGCCTCGGCCAATTCGTAGGACTGCTCACCGCGGGCCCGGTCGGCCTCGCGCTGCGCCTTGGCGCGCACACAGGTCGCCGCGATCGCGAACAGTTCGGCGCCGATGTCGACCACCCGTCCGAGGAATCCCTGCTTCTGTTCCAGCGCGGCCTGCCAGCGGGCCATGCCGTAGAAGGTGTTGCGGGCCAGCTTGCGCGACGAGCGCTCGACGAAGCGCAGATGTTTGGCCAAATTGCCGAACTCGTGATACGCCGTCGGACGTTGACCCTCACCGAACACTAACTGCGGCAACCACTTCGCGTAGAACCCGCTCGCGCCGACCGCCGCCTGGGCCTTCTGTCGCAGGTCGGCCTTCGCGTTCGCCAAGTCACCGGCGGCGCTCAGGTGCGCGTCGACGGCCTCACGGGCGATCAGCAGTCGCATGATCTCACTGGAGCCTTCGAATATGCGGTTGATCCTCAGATCGCGGACCACCTGCTCGACCGGCACCGCCCGCTCGCCCCGCGCGGCCAGCGACTCGGCTGTCTCATAACCGCGCCCGCCGCGAATCTGCAGCAGTTCGTCGCCGATCACGCAGGCCATCTCGCTGGACCACAGCTTGGCCAGCGCCGCCTCGATCCGGATATCGTTGCGACCTTCGTCGGCCATCTGACCGGACAGCTCCAGCACCGATTCGAGCGCGTAAGTGGTTGCGGCAATGAAGGATATCTTCTCGACCACCGCGCCATGCTCGCCGACCGGCTTGCCCCACTGCACCCGCTCACCGGCCCACTCCCGCGCGATTTTCAGCGACCACTTCGCCGCCCCCGCCGTGATCGCGGGAATCGCGAGCCGGCCCGCGTTCAGCGTCGTCAATGCGATCTTCAGGCCGTCGCCTTCCTTGCCGATGAGGTTCTCGGCAGGCACTCGTACCTGGTGCAGCCGGGTGAGGCCGTTCTCGATTCCGCGCAATCCCATGAATCTGTTGCGTCGCTCGACGGTGATGCCGGGCGAGTCCGCCTCGACCACGAACGCGCTGATCCCGCCGCGGTGACCATCACATTTCGGCACGCGGGCCATCACGACCAGCAATTCCGCGACGACGCCGTTGGTGGTCCACAGCTTCACGCCGTCAAGTTGGTAGGCCGCTCCGCCGTCGATCGGCGTCGCCGTCGACGCCAGCCGCGCCGGGTCGGAGCCCACATCGGGCTCGGTGAGCAGAAACGCCGATATCGCCCCTGCGGCGCAGCGCGGCAGGAACGTCCGCTTCTGCGCGTCGGTGCCGGCGAGCTTGAGCGGTTCCGGGACACCGATCGACTGATGCGCCGACAGCAGCGCCCCAAGGCTGGCGTGCACGGACGACACCATCATCAGCGCACGGTTGTAGGCCACCTGGGACAGGTTCAGCCCGCCGTATTCCGACGGGATCTTCATCCCGAAACACCCCAGCTCAGCGAGGCCTTTCACGTACTCGTCGGGGATTTGCGCATCGCGCTCGATGACGCCGCCGTCGACGTCGGCCAGAAATTCCCGGAGCCGGACCAGGAACTTTTCGGTCCGCGCCGCCTCGGCGTCAGCCGGTCTGGGGAACGGGTGGATGAGTTCCAACGGAAACCGGCCGAGAAATAACTCCTTGGCCAACGACGGCTTATCCCAGCCGCTTTCGCGGGATTGCTCCGCGACGGCTCTCGCTTGTTCCTCGCTGACTTGCGCCTGCTGTGCCATGGATTTCCCTCACTCGCGACGGACTCTGCTTTGGCCTGGGTGTTCCCCGTCACACGGCGCAGTACACGCGTCGAGCCTCAGGCGTCCAATTCGCGGGCCACGGCCTTGACCACCTCGGAGACCTTGCGGGCAGTTTTGCGGTCCGGGTAGCGACCCTTGCGCAGTTCGGGCTGCACGGTGCCCTCGAGCAGCGTGATCATGTCCTCGACCATGCCGTGCAACTCATCGGGACTGTGCTTGTGCTCGGCCGGGCCTTCGCGGCGCGGACGGCTACTGAGTGTGGGCGGTGGGTCGATCAGCTTCAGACTCAGCGCCTGCGGGCCACGACGTCCGGACGCCAGACCGAAGTCGACCTTCTGCCCGGCCTTGAGGCTCTCGACACCCGCGGGCAGCGCCGAGGAACGGACGTAGACGTCCTCGCCGTCCTCCTGGGACAGGAAGCCGAATCCCTTCTCGGCGTCATACCACTTCACCTTGCCAGTCGGCACCGGACTCACCTGCTTATCTGACGGATAACTAATAGGCCTACACAACGAAGCGCCCCGCCTGCGCAGGACGCGATGACGACCGATCCTACTCGGAACGCGGGCGGCTGAGCACTGGAGTTTCTCGTCTAAGCTGGCATCACCGCTGGAGGAGACGATGCGCCTGATTCTAAACGTCATCTGGTTGGTGTTCGGCGGCCTGTGGTTGGCCCTCGGATATTTGCTGGCAGCGCTGATCTGCTTCGTGCTGATCGTGACAATCCCGTTCGGTTTCGCGTCGCTGCGCATCGCGTCCTATGCGCTGTGGCCGTTCGGCCGGACGATCGTCGAGAAGCCCGGCGCGAGCACCGGCGCCTTGATCGGCAATGTCGCCTGGGTGCTGTTGTGCGGAATTTGGCTCGCCATCGGGCACCTGGCGAGCGCGGTGGCGATGGCGGTGACGATCATCGGCCTCCCGTTGGCGCTGGCCAATCTCAAGCTGATTCCGGTATCGCTGGTGCCGCTGGGCAAAGAAATCATCCCGATCGGTTCCAGTCACCCGGCGCAGTGGACCGGCACCGGGACACCCCGGAGCTGAAATTCGGACCGCAAGGCCGGTCTCTTGACCTGCGTTTAATCATCGACACCGCCGTGAAATCAGTCACATAACGATTAGGTCACGGCGCAGCAGCGGGCCTGATCGCGAAGCTTCTGACCTGCGCAAACGGCACGTATTCCAGAGATTTTTCCTGCTTGCGACACGCGAAACGCTGTTTTCTCCAGAAAATGACTCTGCTGCAGACACCCGCTAGCGTCGTGCGCGGGCTCGCCGAGTATCCCTGCGGTGAGCCTCCTCGCCTATAGCGCCGAGCTCCATCCAGTAGGCGAGCAACGCCAACCCGTGGATGGAGGCGGGGGACCCAACGGTCCGCCGAGATCGAACCCGGAGCCGCTCGCGGCTCCTTGGGGTGAAGCCGACGCATTTCTCTCGGGAAAATCGACGGCCGGGCGACCTCTTCCGCCCGAACCCGACAGCTGACCTCGTAGGCGCATACGAGAGGACCTCACTAGAGCTATGCGCGGCCGTCACCGTAAACCCACCACGTCCACCGTCGGCGTCGCCAAACTCGCCTTCACCGGCGCAGTCATCGGGGGCGGCGGCATCGCCCTCGCCGGCCACGCGGCCGCCGCCCCCGACAGCGACTGGGACCGCGTTGCGGCCTGCGAGTCGGGCGGCAACTGGACCATCAACACCGGCAACGGGTACCGCGGCGGGTTGCAGTTCTCGCAAGGCACCTGGGCGTCGCACGGCGGTGGCGAGTACGCCCCGTCGGCCAACCAGGCCACCCGCGAGCAGCAGATCGCGGTCGCTGAGCGGGTGCTGGCCACCCAGGGCAAGGGCGCCTGGCCTGTTTGCGGACGGGGCCTGTCGGCCGCCACTCCGCGCAACGTGCTTGCTGACGCGCCCCCGCCGGACGCCCCGCCGCCCGTGTTCGACGCTCCGATGCCCCCGCCACCGGC
>NZ_JAVKSG010000072.1:0-18368 GCF_039583785.1 Mycobacterium sp. | reverse complement strand
CACTACCAGCCCGCCCACGGCGATCGCCGCATGAGCAGCGATCGAGACAGCAGACTGGCACGAGGAATCCTCGCACTACGGGGAGGACGTCAAATGCAGGTAGCGATCGTGACCGGGGCGACCGGCGGCATCGGATTCGGCTGTGCGACCAAGCTGGCCGAGGCGGGCATGGCCGTGCTGGCCACCGGGCGCAACGAGAAGCGCCTCGCCGAAGTGGCCGCAGCACTGGGCGATCCCAACCGCGTCGGCACTGTGGCAGTCGACCTGACCGACGACGACGGACCCGCCCACGTCGTCGACGCAGCCCTGGAGAAGTGGGGGCATGTCGACTTCCTGGTCAACAACGCCGGCGTGGGGAACCCGACGCCACTGCACGACACCGACGACGAGACCCTGGACTACTTTCTCGACGTGATGTTGCGCGCGCCGTTTCGTCTTACGCGAGAAGTGTTGCCGCACATGGAATCCGGCTCGGCCATCGTCAACATCACCTCGACCTTCGCGGTCGTGGGCGGCCTGCGCGGCGGCCCGTATTCTGCAGCCAAGGGGGGTCTCACCGCGCTGACTCTTCACATCGCCGCCCAGTACGGGGCGCACGGCATCCGCTGCAACGCCGTCGCCCCCGGGGTGATCCAGACCGCGATGACCGAAGAACGCCTGAAAGACCCGCGGTTTCGCCGGATGCAGGTGGAGATGACCCCGCATCAGCGGCTCGGCACCGTCGAGGACGTGGCTGCCACGGTGGCGTTCCTGTGTTCGCCGGGCGGCAGTTTCATCAACGGGCAGACCATCGTGGTCGACGGTGGCTGGAGCACGACGAAGTACCTGTCGAAGTACGCGCTCACCTCGGAATGGACCGCGCCGTGAATCTTCGCGGTCTGCGATTGACGTCACCGTCCTGCGCACCGTCCTGTTGCCGGCCGCCCTCAACCGCATCGGCGATCGTTGGGGCGGTTATCCACAGTCGGCGGTTGATCCACAGGTCGGGCTTTGCGCGGGTTGCCGGTCGCCGATGTGTCGGCGCTGCTTCATAACGTCGAGGCATGGGTTCAGCACTGGGCACCGAGCAGGCACGGGAGCGCATCAGCACCGCTCTCGATGCGATCGACGCTGCCCACGACGTGCTGCGTGAAACGTCGTCATGTCTGGTGGGTAACGACTTTCGGGTCGATGTCGCCGAGCGGCTGGAGACCCAGGACCGCACCAACCGCGGGCTGATGTATCGGTTCTTCGGCTAAATCGCCGATCCGCCCGACGGGAATGCGTCCACCGCGAACATGCGGGCGGCACTGTGGCGCCGGCTGCGTATCACGCCGCACGAGATCACCCGCCGGTTCAAGCTCGCCGCGCGGATCCGGCCGCGCCGTTCGCTGACCGGGCCGCCGGTGGCCCCGGAGCTGCCGGAGTTAGCGGCCGCCGTGGAGGCCGGTGCGGTCGGCGCCGACCACATCCGCGCAGTGTGTCGAGCCCTCGACGTGCTACCGGCGAGTGTTACGCCCACCGACGTGGCGGCCGCCGAACACCGGCTGGTCTGCGAAGCGACCAAACTCGACGCCGGCCTGATCACCCGGCTCGGTGAGCGCATCGCCGACTACCTCAATCCCGACGGCCAATTCAGCGATGACGACAGGGCCCGCCGCCGCGGGCTGCACCTGGGTGGGCAAGGGCCCGACGGCATGTCGCGGCTGACCGGACTACTCGATCCGCAGGCCCGCGCCTACTTCGAGGCCATCGAAGCCGCGGTACGGCCCGGCCGCCACCAACCTGAGGGCACCGATCCCGGCGCGCGCGACGAGCGCACCCCCTCCCAACGCTGCCACGACGCGTTAAAGCTGGGCCTGGAAACCGCGATCGCCTCCGGCGGCCTGGGTACCCACCGCGGCCACCCCGTCACCGTGGTCGTCGCCACCACGTTGGCCGAACTCGACCGCGCCGCCCGCGGCGCCGTCGACCCGTCAGTGCCGATGCCGCCACCCGCGCGCACCGGCGGCGGCTCCTGGCTGCCAATGCGTGACCTTATCCGCATGGCCGCCAACGCAATCCACTACTTGGCGGTGTTCGACAATCACACCGAGCGACCGCTCTATCTGGGTCGCCAGAAACGCATCGCCACCGCCGACCAACGGCTGATCTGCTACGCGCGCGACCGCGGCTGCACCCGCCCCAACTGTCTGGTGTCGGGTTACCGCTGCGAAGTTCATCATTCACCGGACTGGGACCGCGGCGGCCGCACGGACGCCGACAAACTGCACTTCGCCTGCGGCGGCGACCACGGTTGCGCCACCCGCGGCGAACTGCGCACGGTGGTCACCGCCAGCGGACGACTCGGCTGGACCGACGGCATTGGCCCACCGGAAATCAACCACGCCCACCATCCCGACGAACTGCTGCGCGGCGACCCCGACCCACCCGGAGACCTCGACCATTGACTGGAGCGCCGATCCGGAGCCGTCACAGGTGACCACTGATGGCAAATTCGACGACCCTATCCGCGAGGCCACCCCGTCTGAAAGTGGCTGCGGATGCCCGACAGCATCGCGATATGTGCCTTGACCGCTTCCCGCTGAGTCATCGCGGCAAGCGGACGGGGCGCCGCGATTGTCAGCCGCTCGGTCAGACGGGTGCCCGAGTCGATGCGCTCGAAACTTACAGTGCCGTTAAGCCGCACCCGGGGGAACTGGCGCGCCTCGGTGATCACGTCGCCGTGGGCCGGCACATCGAGGCGCGCCCAGTAGGTGATGCGGATCGACAACGGCCCCAATGGAATCCGGTCACACACCCGATAGGTCTTCTGATAGCCACCGGCGATGCGGTCGTGCGAGCGGAGCTCCACAGAAACCACCAGCGGGTGCAGGTCTTTGATGTTGTCGAGGTCGACGTAGAAGTCACGGACCGTATCCGGCGGCGCCGGAATCTCCTCGCTGATCGTCCGCTCGGCGTGGGCGATCCACAGGCTCACGATGGCCTCAGCGGCCGCGGGCCAGCGACTCGAGGAACCCGTTGATGCGGTCGCGGGTCTCCTCCGAGATCCAGCTGGCGCGCACGTCGGCATCTGTGCTGGTGGCTGCTTCTATCGCGGCGCGAACGGGCTTGTGCAGCTGAGCCTTGGTGGCGGCGTACGCGGCCGGCGAATACTGGCCCAGCTCGCGCGCGGTGGCCAACGCCCGGTCGAGCAGCTCGTCCTTGGCGACCACCTCGTCGACCCAACCGCGGACCAACGCTGTGTCGGCGTCGATTGTCTTGGCCTGCAACGCAGCACGGGTCGCCGACGTCCCCATGGCGACACGGCAGATTTCCAGCGCGGCCACCGGGAACGGCACCCCGACGGACAACTCGGTGAGGCCGATCGTCCCGCCGGACATCAGTCGCACGTCGGCGCACATGGCCAGCACACAGCCGCCCGCGATCGCATGCCCGTTGACCGCGGCGACCACCGGTGCGGGGTGGTCGTAGATCGCCAGGAAGGCCTCCGACAGCGCGGCGACGAACCGCTCGACGTAATCCGTACCGCCGTCGGCGAGCGCTCGCAGGTCAACACCCGCGGAGAAGGCCCGGCCGGCGCCAGTGAGGACCACCGGCCCCTCGACGCGTCGCATCGCGTCGGTGATGGCGTTCAGCAGGTCCAGGTCGAGGGCGTTCACCGGGGCGTTGTCGAACCGCAGGATCGTCGCACCGTCAACCGTTTCAACAGCGGTCATGTGTCTCCTTGCCGCGAGCCAGAAACCATGGTCGTGGACTTGCGATTCTTACAGCCCTGACTTCTGCTTCGACGCAGCAGGTCGCCAACCCGCGATGTTCGGCTCAGCCGCTGACAATCTGAACGAGCCAACGGGACGGAGCGGACATGGATCTGGGATTGGCAGGGGCGACACCGTCGACGGCGGGTCGGACTTCGTCTAGCGCTGCCGTCCTCAACGGCGGATCGGCGACGTTTTGCGCTTCGTGACCCTACGGCCACCTCACGGCCCGACGCCTCCTGTCACTGAACTTTCCTGAGGACGCGTTGGAATAGGCTCAGGACATAGTTGACGAGCACATCTGCGACCATCCGGCTCTGACCTGGCATCGAACGGTCTGCAGCGCTGGGATCGGACCTCGCCATCGCCTGCTCATCGCCTGGCATTTGTCTTTAAATATGAGAATTATCCAAGTTTTCCATTGACTAACTACGTGGACGCGGCCTAATTTTAGTGATGTTAATCACTGCTAATTAGCCGACGAGTTTTGTGCCGCTGACATGAACACAGGAGCTTTGAAAATGCATCAGCGCTTGGTACTTGCTGGGTTGGCCGCCACCGGCGGATTGCTGACCACGGCGTTTCTGCAGGTAGCCGTCGCGACCGCCGACGCCCCCATCGCCACCGGCGCGGACGCCTTCACCATCGGCGGCTACACCTTCGACCCGTACATCGCCAGCGGCACCGCGCCGAATGTCACCGACGTCCAAGGCTTCACCCCGGTCGACCAGCTCAGCATCGCGGCGCCGCTACTGCAACTCGGCGGCGGTCAGGCGCTCGGCATCCCTGTCGCCGCGCAGAGCTTCGACGTGTACAGCGCCAGCGGCACCGACCTGGGCAGCATCGACACCAGCGAGACCGTGACCAACCTGCTGGGCCTGACCAACACCGAGTTCACCGTCGACACGGTCACCCCGGCCACCGGAGAGACCACCGCGGCGCTGCCAACGGTGGGATCGGTCTACGACGAGTTCAACCTGGGCAACGGCTACGCCAACGTCTACACGGCCACCCCCGGATCCAGCGGCAGCGTCACCGACACGCTGGTCACGCCCTACGGCAACCAGAACCTGAGCTCGCTGGTCAGCGGGATCGACGCCGCCGCGCCGTTGCTGCCCGGCGACGCCTTCACCGGCCTGGCCGACCCCGCGGTCGGCAAAGACGCGTTCGCGATCAGCAGCACCACCGCCCTGGACCCGTTCACCGGGTCCGGCGCCAACGCGGTCGAGGGCTTCGCCCCGGTCGACTCGCTGGCCAGCTCACCGCCGGTGCTGAACATCAGCGGCGCGCATATTAATTTCGGTAGCGGCTTGAATCTCAACCAGCAAAGCTTCGACGTCTTCAACGGCACCACGGCCAGCGCCACCGACGTCGGGACCATCAACACCAGCGAGGACGTGACGAACCTGTTGGGTGCCACCAACACCGAACTCACCGTCCTCAGTTCCGCCCCGGCCACCGGGGAGACCGCCGCCAACCTGCCGGCCGTCGGAACCGTGTATGACGCGTTCAACCTGGGCAACGGCTACGAGAACGTCTACATTGCCACCCCGGGCACCGGCGGCACCGTCACCGACACCCTGGTCACGCCGTACGGCGACGAAAACCTCAATTCCCTGTTCGGCGGTTTCAACGCCGCGGACCCGGTGAACCCGGGCGACGCCTTCACCGGCCTGCAAAGCGGTGACAGCTCGATCGGCTCAGGCGCGTTCACCATCGACGGCACCACCTTCGATCCCACCAGCACCAGCAGCACCGCCGTCGACGGCTTCACCCAGGTCAGCCCGCTCTTCGGCGCCCCACCACTGCTGGAACTCGCCGGCGGCACGCCCAGCCTGCTCGGCTTATCCTTGCCGCAGGCGACCCAGAACTTCGACATCTACAGCGGCACCGGCGCCAGCGCCACCGACGTCGGGAGTATCACCTCCACCGAAGACGTGACCAACCTGCTGGGCTACACCAACACCGAGTTCACCGTCACAGGTGTGAATGCTGCCAGCGGGGAGACCGCGGCGCTGCCGACCACCGGATCGGTCTACGACGTATTCAACTTCGGCAACGGGTATGAAAACGTCTACACCGCCCTCCCGGGGGCCGGCGGCACCGTCACCGACACCCTGGTGACACCGTTCGGCGACTACGACCTGAGCTCGCTGGTCAGTGGTATCGACGCGGCGTTGCCGCTCGACCCGGGCGCGGCGTTCGACTCGGCAACCACTGCAGCCTCGGCAATCGACCCGCTGGCCTTGCTGGGCCTGTAGGTCTGACCAGCGCTACCGAATATCCCAGGTCCGGGCGGGCCTGGGATATTCGGCGTTTGAGGGTCCATCAATGGCTGGCAAGTGACGTAGACGGGTAATGACGTTAAAGACACACATCGCCATTGCGCTATTGCGTCGTTGCGCTACTACGTCGTTACGCAACCCGGTCCCACGGATTTAAGCATCGGACGCCGAGCGGCTCGAAGTGCCGGATATTGCGGGTCGCGACCACCTTGTTGCCAGCCTCTGCGATCGCGGCGATGACGGCGTCGGCGTACGGGGCGTGCTCGGGTACCCGGTAGCCGGCCACGATGCGGGCGGCTGGCAGGTCGAAGGACAGCACTCGACCCTCGAAGGTGGGCAGTAGCCGGTCCTCAAACCACCTGCGCAGAACCGCGCCTTGAGCCAGGTCCGTCCGTTCCTTGGCAATGACGCCGCGCTCGATCTCGGCGATGGTGTTCGGCCAACGTTGATAGATCGGCTAAATACTTGCTAGGCTAACTAAGTACGTCCCGACTACCTAAGGAGCACGCCATGCCGCGCACCGATAACGACACCTGGGACCTCGCGACCAGCGTTGGAGCAACAGCCACGATGGTTGCCGCGGCCCGGGCCGTCGCCACCAAGGCCGACAACCCCCTGATCAACGACCAGTATGCCGAGCCGCTCGTCCGGGCCGTCGGCGTGGACTTCCTCACCCGATGGGCCGCCGGCGATCTCGACATCGAAGCAGTCGACAGCGACGACTCCACCTGGAAGCTTCAGCAGATGCCCGACGCGATGGCCGTCCGGACCCGCTTTTTCGACGCGTTCTTCACCGACGCGACGCAGGCCGGCATCCGCCAGGCAGTCATTCTCGCCTCGGGTCTCGACGCCCGCGCCTACCGGTTGCAGTGGCCTGCAGGCATGACCGTGTTCGAGGTCGACCAGCCCGAGGTGATCGCATTCAAGACCCAGACGCTGTCCGAGCTAGGTGCGACCCCGACCGCCGAACGTCGCACGGTCGCCATCGACCTGCGCAACGACTGGCCGGCCGCGTTGGCCGAAGCCGGTTTCGACAGCAGCCAACCGACCGCGTGGATCGCCGAGGGATTGCTCGGCTACCTGCCCCCGGAAGCGCAGGACCGCTTGCTGGACAACATCTCCGCGCTCAGCGCCGACGGCAGCCGGCTGGCCACCGAGGCCATCCCGGACATGGCCGACCTCGACCAGGACGCGGCCCGCGAGATGATGCGCAAGGCCACCGACAAGTGGCGTGCGGCCGGATTCGACCTCAACTTCGACGAACTCGGTTACCAGGGCGAACGCAACGACGTCGCCGAGTACCTGGATGGCTTGGGCTGGCGATCAGTCGGCCGGCCGATGGGCGAACTGCTCGCCGAGCACGGGCTTCCGCCGGTGCCGCAAAGCGACTCGGTGTCGATGGCCGACACGATCTACTACACGTCGACCAAGTGACGCAGGCACCGCAGCCACGTTGAGCTGTCGGTTGCCGCCCCGATGTGAACACATCCGACCTCGGGTGAATCCGGACCAATGCGGCACCAGAACGCGTTGTGCTCGACGTCGAAGAGCACGCCGATGGCCGGCGAGTCAATACCGCCCTTAGGCGGTGGGTGCGCCCACGTGAATCGTTTGCACTCGATCGTCCGGGCGGCAGAGGCGACGATCGTTAAGACGGCGCTATCCGTGGCCGTCGTCGTCTGCGGCGTTCAACTTTTCGAGCGATCAACGAGCGAATCACTCCATCGGAAGACGCAGCGCGGTGGATAGACTGGTCGAATCGCACAAAATAGACAAAAGGGCTAGAATGGGTGCGTAAGTATCGAGCAAGGAGACCCATCATGACCCTCTCGTTCCGCAACCGCGACGGCAAGCTGGTCGACGTACCCACGGTGACGGCCAGCCGCCTCAAGAACGAGTTCGGCAGCGTCTTCGAGCAGGCCGCGGCCGATGGGGCCGTAGTGATCACCAAGCACGACACCCCCAGGGCGGTGCTGCTGTCCTACGCCGAGTTCGAGGCGTTGACCGCGTCGACCACTCCTGCGCTCGACGACCTGAGCGATCGGTTCAACGATCTGTTGGCCACCATGCAGACACCGGAGGCCAAGGCCGGGGTCGCCGCGGCATTCGATGCCTCCCCGGAGGAGATGGGCGCTGCTGCGGTGAAGGCGTCGCGCACCGCGTAACGCGGCAAGCCAACGCGACACGTGGTGGGCACGATCGACACACCAGCGCAGATCTATGTGCTGGCCGGCGTCAACGGCGCCGGTAAGAGCAGCGTCGTCGGCGCGACGATCCGCGACAAGGGCGGTGAGTACTACAACCCGGACGAGGCCGCCCGGGCGATCCTCGCGGCCAATCCCGGCCTCAACCAGACCGAGGCGAACGCCGCCGCGTGGACGCAGGGCCGGACACTGTTGCAGCGGGCCCTCGACGAGGGCCTCGATTTCACCTTCGAGACCACACTGGGCGGTAACACCATGCCGGCCTTGCTGGCCGAGGCCGCCGCACGTGGCATCGAGATTCGGCTCTTTTTCGTCGGGCTCGAGAGCCCCGAAGCCCATATCGAACGGGTGCGGCAACGCGTGCGCGGGGGCGGGCACAACATCCCCGAGGCCGCGATCCGCCGACGCTATCGGCACAGCCGCATCAATCTGATCAATCTGCTACCGGTGCTCACCGAACTGCGGATGTACGACAACTCGGCGACCGCCGATCCTGCAACCGGGCAGGCCCCGCAGCCTGTTCTGGTGCTGCACATGCGGCGGGGTCGCATCGTCGGGCCGTCCGATCTGTCCTCGACGCCGGCGTGGGCGCAGCCCATTGTCGCCGCCGCACTGGAACAGTCGCAGAAGACGTGACCGGGGCAACGGATTTGTCGCTGGAATGCGCTGCGCAGGTAGCGATCTCGCGACGTAGCTCACCCAGGTAGTCGGTACCGGGGTGGACCCGGCCGATCGTGACGCGTCGTCGAGCAACGTGCGGCGGCCGCTATGGACTCGACCGATCTCCGACCCGTTCACGGCCGGCGTGAAGGGCTGCCGCCGACACGCTGACCGCTTTCGCGACCAAACCGGTCTGTGCGGTGCTTAGCTGTGGCTTTAGTTTTAGGGGGACGACCGCGCGAAGGAGCCAGTGAGTCCCTTTCCGAATTCGTGTCCCGACCGGGGGTAGTCGGCGCCATCGCCGTCGGGACACTGCTATCTGCCACCGGTCACGCCGCGGCTGACCCGGCGCCCCGACCAGCCAATTGCTCGGCCGCGGACATCGCCGGAGTCGCGGCCGGTGTCGCGACTGCGCTGTCGGCTTACCTTTACACCCATCCGGATGTGAACGGCTTTTACACCGGCCTGCAGGATCAGCCCACGGATCAGATCGGCTCCGAGGTGCAGGACTACTTCAGCACCAACCCCCAGGAAGAAGCGGATCTCGAAGGAATCCGTCAGCCGCTGACCGACATCAGGCAGCGGTGTAGTTGGACACCGCTGCTCGGGCAGGGTGCGGCGTGACTCGCCGGGCGTGGGTTGCCGCGGGGATGGCAATGGTCGCTGTCGCGTCGGGTCTGTTCGGGCTGCCCGGCGGCGCAGCCAACGCCGACGTCTGCGCAAGCGTCGGCAGACGTATTTCGGTGAGCGGATGCAGCAACGTCGCCGACACGATCAACGGCTACGTCCCACCGCCGGCCGACTATGCGCCGCTACCGCAGGACTTCCCGCCGCCGCCTCCCCCAACGCCGCCGGTGAACGTCTGCGTCGGCGTCGGCCGACGAATTCACGTCAGCGGTTGCACGTAGCTTTCTGACACGGCTGGACTCAGGCGTAACACGTACGCTCGTTTACTAACGGGGGATGTCCGCGGTCCCCCCATTCGTCGTAGCTGATGCCGCCGCTGTTGCCCAGGTGGCACTGGCCGACAACGTAGACGTCGCGAAGGGTGATTCATGAGGGTGCCAGGTGTAACCGCGCTGGTCGGCGGAGTCGCCGGTGGAGCCGTGCAGATGTTGCAGGCCGGCGCGCAGAGTGTGGCCAGTGCCGCCGACACCATGCACACGCTGACCGCTCCGGTAGTGGACACCGTGAGCCAGTCGACCGCCCGCATCCTGGGCAACGGCCAGCCGAGAAACGGCAGCAAAGCCACCGCTTCGACGACCGTGCGCTGGCAGGCCGGACGACGGGTCCATCTGGACCTCGACCCGCTGCTGCCGTTCCCGCGCTGGCACGAGCACGCCGCGGTGGTCGAAGGACCGGTTCGAGCCGTCGTGGGTGTTGCCAACGCCCACGTCGAGGGTGCGCTAGGCCGGCTGGTGGTCGAACTCGACGACGAAGCCGACGTCGACGTCGTCCTCGAGACGGTCCGCGACGTGGTGAACTCCGCAGCCTCGGCATTGGTCGCCGAGGGGCGCGAACCGCAGATCCGGATCGCGCCGTTCGCCGACCCCGGTAACCCGCTGGCGGTGCTAGTTCCGCTGACCGCGGCCGCCTTCGACGCGGTGGCGATCGGCGCCGCGGTCACCGGTTGGGTGATCAAGCTGCCCGCCGCGCCGAAGACCACCCGCGCCGCCGCCGCCCTGCTGAAAGATCAGCCGCGAGTGGTGGCGGTGCTCGAATCGCGGTTGGGCCGAGTCGGCACCGACCTCGCGCTCGCCGCGACGTCCGCGGCGGCCAACGGGCTGACCCAGGCGGTCGGCACGCCGCTGCTGGACCTGGTGGGACGCTTCCTGCAGATCTCCGAGGCCGAGGCGCACCGCCGCCGCTGGCGCGACCGCGAGCCGCAGCTGGCCTCCCCCAACCGGCCCCAAGCGCCCGTCGTCCCCGTCATCTCGTCCGCTGGCGTCGCTAAAGTACAAGCACCGCAGCATAATTGGGCGGCAGCATCGGCCGGCGAGGCATCGCACGTGGTGGTCGACGGGTCGATCGACGCCGCCATCGACACCGCGAAAGGATCGATGGCCGGGCCGGTCGAGGACTACGCCGACTCGGCCGCCAACGGCTCACTGATCGCCGCCGCGAGCGCGCTGGTCGCCGGCGGTGGTCCCGAGGACGCCGCCGGTGCGGTGCTGGCCGGCATCCCGAAAGCCGCGCACATGGGCCGCCAATCGTTCGCCGCGGTGCTGGGCCGCGGACTGGCCGACGACGGACAGATGATCCTCGACCCCGGCGCCCTGCGCCGGCTGGACCGGGTGAAGGTCGTCGTCATCGACGGCGCCGCGCTGCGCGGCGACCACCGCGCGGTGCTGCACGCCCGCGGTGACATCACCGGCTGGGACGACGACCGGGTCTACGAGGTCGCCGACGCGCTGCTGCACTCCGAGGAGCCGCCGGAGCCCGACCCTGACGAGTTGCCGGCCAACACCGCGCGACTGCGGTGGCAACGACCGCAGGGACCGTCGGCCACGCCCGCCCAAGGCCTGGAGCACGCCGACCTCGTCGTCGACGGCGAGACGGTCGGGCACGTCGAGGTCGGCTGGGAGGTCGACCCGTTCGCGATCCCGCTGCTGCAGATCGCCAACCGCACCGGTGCCCGCGTCGTGCTGCGGCACGTCGCCGGCACCCAGGACCTGACAGGCAGCGTCGCCGCCAGTCATTCGATCGGCACGCCGCTGCTCAAGCTGGTCCGCGACCTGCGGGCCGACCGCGGGCCGGTGCTGCTGATCACCGCGCTGCACCGCGACTTCGCCTCCACCGACACGCTGGCCGCGCTGGCCATCGCCGACGTCGGTGTCGCGCTGGACGACCCGAAGGCCGCGACGCCGTGGAGCGCCGACATCATCACCGGCACCGATCTGGCCGCCGCGGTGCGCATCTTGTCGGCGTTGCCCGCCGCCCGCGCGGCCAGCGAGTCGTCGGTCAACCTGGCCAAGGGTGGGACCACGCTGGCCGGATTGCTGCTGGTGACCGGTAACCCGCAGGGGCCGACCAACCCGATGGCGCTTCGGCGCTGGCTCAACCCGGTCAACGCCGCCGCGGCCAGCGCGCTGGTGTCCGGGGCGTTCGCGGCCACCAGGGTGCTGCGCCAACCCGATCCGACGCCGCAGCCGCTCACCGCGTGGCACGCCCTCGACCCGGAGATCGTCTACGCCCGACTGGCCGGCCGGGCTCTGCCACTGGCCATCGAGACCGGCATGCCGGGCTGGCGACGCGTTCTTTCGGACCTGTCCGACAGCCCGTTGGTCTCGCCGCTGCGCGGGCCGGCGCGTCAGGCCGGCCAGCTGCTGTCCGCGACCCGGGCCGAACTGTCCGATCCGCTCACCCCGATCCTGGCCGTCGGCGCCGCCGCCTCGGCGATCCTGGGCAGCAACGTCGACGCGTTTCTGGTCGGTGGAGTGATGGCCGTCAACGCGCTGATCGGAGGATCGCAGCGACTGCGCGCCGAGGCAGCAGCCGCCGAACTCTTCGCCGAGCAGGACCAGTTCGCGCGTCGGGTGGTCATCCCGACCGTGGCGACGGCGCGGCGCCGGCTGGAGGCGGCGCGCAACGCCGAACGTCTGGTCACCGTGACGGCGAGTGCGCTGCGTCCCGGCGACGTCATCGACCTGGTGGCGCCCGACGTGGTACCCGCCGACGCCCGGCTACTGGTGGCCGAGGATCTCGAAGTCGACGAATCGCTGCTGACCGGTGAGTCGTTGCCGGTCGACAAGCAGGTCGATCCGGTCGCAGCCGCCGACACCGAACGGGCCAGCATGCTGTTCGAGGGCAGCACGATCGTCGCGGGCCACGCCCGGGCGATCGTGGTGGCCACCGGGGTGGGCACCGCCGCGCACCGGGCGATCTCGGCCGTCATCGACGTCGAGTCGTCGGCCGGTGTGCAGGCCCGGCTGCGTGAGCTGACCGCCAAGGTGTTGCCGCTGACCCTGGCCGGCGGCGCCGCGGTGTCGGGTCTGGCTCTGCTGCGCCGGGCCACCCTGCGCCAAGCGGTCGCCGACGGCGTCGCGATCGCGGTGGCCGCCGTGCCGGAGGGTCTGCCGTTGGTGGCGACGCTGTCTCAGCTGGCCGCCGCGCAGCGGCTGTCGACGCGTGGCGTGCTGGTCCGCGCTCCGCGGACCATCGAGGCGCTGGGCCGCGTCGACACGGTCTGCTTCGACAAGACCGGCACGCTCACCGAAAACCGCCTGCGCCTTGTGCTTTCGGTGCCGGCCGGGACCAGCCCGCAGGGTCCGCTCCCCGGCACCGCCGACCCGGAGGCCACCGCCGTCCTACGGGCCGCCGCCCGCGCGTCGTCGCAACCTGACGAGGCGCAAGGCCACGCGCACGCCACCGACGAGGCGATCCTCAAAGCCGCCGAATCCCATGCCGGTAACAGCGATCCGGAATGGGACTTGCTCGCCGAGGTTCCGTTCGAGTCCAGCCGTGGCTTCGCCGCCTCGATCGGCACCCTCGCCGCGAATCCCACCCAACCCGTGCTGATGCTCAAGGGCGCTCCCGAAGTGGTCCTGCCGCGCTGCCGGTTCACCGACCCGCAGGCCGACCTGGATCATGCGGAATCGGTGGTGCACAACCTCGCCGAACAGGGGTTGCGGGTACTGGCCGTCGCGAAGGGCTCCTGGAAGCGCAGCACCGACGACGAGAACACCGACGCTGACGCCGTCGATGCGGCCGCACACGATCTGGAGCTGATCGGCTACGTCGGCCTGGCCGACACCGCCCGCCCGTCGGCCCGCCCGCTGATCGAAGCCTTGGTCGAAGCGAATCGCGACGTCGTGCTGATCACCGGCGACCACCCGGTGACCGCGCGGGCGATCGCCCGTCAGCTGGGTCTGCCCGAAGGCGCGCGGGTGGTCACCGGCTCCGAACTCAACGGCCTCGACGAGGACGCCGCGGCCAAGCTCGTCGCCGACGTGCAGGTGTTCGCCCGGGTCAGCCCGGAGCAGAAGGTGCAGATCGTCGGTGCCCTGCAACGCTGCGGACGAGTGACGGCGATGGTCGGCGACGGCGCCAACGACGCTGCCGCGATCCGGATGGCCGACGTGGGCATCGGGGTCAGCGGGCGCGGCTCGTCAGCCGCCCGGGGCGCCGCGGACATGGTGCTGACCGACGACGACCTGGGCGTCCTGCTCGACACCCTGGTCGAGGGGCGCGGCATGTGGGCCGGCGTGCGGGACGCGGTGACGATCCTGGTCGGCGGCAACGTCGGCGAGGTGCTGTTCACCATCATCGGCACGGCCCTGGGTAGCGGGCGGGCGCCGATCGGAACCCGGCAACTGCTGTTGGTGAATCTGCTGACCGACATGTTCCCGGCGCTCGCGGTTGCCGTCACCCCGCAATTCGAGGAAGCCGACGCCGACGAGTACGACACCGACGAGGAGGCCCTCGAAGCGCGCCGCGCCTATCAGCTCTCGGTGCTGACCGGGCCGACGCCGTCGCTGGACGTCGAGCTGATGCGCCGAATCGTCACCCGCGGCGCCGTCACCGCCATCGGCGCGACCTCGGCGTGGGCCATCGGGCGCTGGACGCCGGGCACCGAAAGGCGCACGTCGACCATGGGACTGACCGCGCTGGTGACGACGCAGCTGGCGCAGACGCTGCTCACCCGCCGACACAGCCCGCTGGTGGTGGCGACGGCGCTGGGCAGCTCGGCGGTGCTGGTCGCGATCGTCCAGACCCCGGGCATCAGCCACTTCTTCGGCTGCACGCCGCTCGGACCGGTCGCCTGGACCGGCGTCGCCGGAGCGACCGCGGCCGCCACCGGGCTGTCGGTGCTCGCACCCCACTGGTTGGCCAGAACCGCCGGAATCGTCCAGCCCGAACTGGCAGAGGCCACGGCCGGCCGCTAATCGGGCGGCAAATTCGCGTTTCGGCGTCCAGCGGCGGACACTGCCCGCAAGATTATGGGTGCGAGATTGCCGAGACCAAGAAGGAAGTTCGATGGCCGAGACGAGTGTTAGCCCAAGCCGGACGTCCAATCTGGCGCAGCTGTTTTTGCGGCGCGTCGAGAAGTCCGGCGACCACGAGGCGTTTCGCTTCCCCGAGGACGGCGGCTGGACCTCGGTCACCTGGAATCAGACCGCCGAACGGGTCGAAGCGCTGGCGGCGGGGCTGCTGTCGCTCGGCGTCGAGCCCGAGGACCGGGTCGGCATCGCCTCGGCCACCAGGCTGGAGTGGATCCTCGCCGATCTGGCGATCTTGTGCGCCGGCGCCGCGACGACCACCGTCTACCCCAGCACCAACGCCAACGACACCGCCTACATCCTGGCCGACTCCGGCTCCACGATCGTCTTCGCCGAAGACGCCACCCAGCTCGAGAAGCTCTCCGAGCGGCGCAGCGAGCTGTCCAACCTGACCAAGGTCGTCCTGATCGACGGAACCTCGGACGACGACTGGGTGATCACCCTGGACGACCTCGCCGAAGCGGGCACGAAATACCTTGCCGAGCATGCCGATTGCGTGCGGAAAGCCGTCGAGGACATCGCATCCGAGCAGTTGGCGACGCTGATCTACACCTCCGGGACCACTGGCAAGCCGAAGGGCGTACGGCTGCCGCACAAATCCTGGGTCTATACCGGCAACGTGATCGCCGGCATGGGCCTGCTCGACGAAAGCGACCTGCAACTGCTGTGGCTGCCGCTGGCCCACGCCTTCGGCAAGGTGCTGATCGCCACCCAGGTGGCGTGCGGTTTCGCCACCGCGATCGACGGTCGCGTCGACAAGATCGTGGAGAACTGCGGCGTGGTCAAACCGACCTTCATGGGCGCCGCGCCGCGCATCTTCGAGAAGGCCTACAACAAGATCGTCACGCAACAGAAGGGCGCCAAGGCCGTCCTGTTCAACCGGGCTTTCACGGTGGGCAAGGAGGTGGCCCGCCGGCGCCGCGAAGGCACGTTCGTCGGGCCACATCTGGCGGTGCAGCAGCGGCTGTTCGACCAGTTGGTGTTCGCCAAGATTCGCGACGTGTTCGGCGGGCGGATCCGGTTCTTCATATCGGGTTCGGCGCCGCTGAACCGGGACGTCGCCGAGTGGTTCGAGGCCGCCGGTGTGCTGGTGCTGGAGGGCTACGGGCTCACCGAGTCGTCCGGCGCGGGGTTCATCAACCGGCCGGACAACTACAAGCTCGGCACCGTCGGCCTGCCGTTCGAGGGCACCGAGGTCCGCATCAGCGATGCCGGCGAGGTGCAGTTCCGCAGCGACTGCGTGATGGCGGGCTACCACCACCTCGACGACGCCACCGCCCAATCGCTGAAGGACGGCTGGCTGTCCACCGGGGATCAGGGCAAGCTCGACGACGACGGTTTCCTGTCGATCACCGGCCGGATCAAGGAGCTGTTCAAGTTGTCCAACGGCAAGTACGTCGCGCCGCCGGCGATCGAGGCGAAGTTCGCCACGCTGTGCCCGTACGCCAGCCAGTTCATGGTGTTCGGCGAGGGCAAGAACTTCGCCGCCGCACTGCTGACCCTCGATGAGGACTCGATCAGCGGTTGGGCCAAAGACCACGGGCTGCAAGGTAAGTCGTATGAAGAGCTGACGAAATCCGATGCCGTGCACGAGATGATCTCCGAGCACGTCAACAAGCTGAACGCCAGCCTGAACCGGTGGGAGACCATCAAGAAGTGGGCGGTGCTCGACCATGACCTCTCCGTCGACGGCGGTCAGTTGACGCCGTCGCTGAAGGTGAAGCGCGGCGTGGTCGCCGAGCAGAACAAGGAGACCCTGGATGGCTTCTACTCCTGAGCCGGTCGCCGAGGAGTCGGTGCACTGGTCTGGAGTATCCGTCCGCGCGGGTCGCGATGCGCTCACGCCGACATGTAGATGGTGCTGCGCACGCATACCTGAGACACCAACTCGGTAAAAAGCTTTCAGCTCAGCTACACGACGCGATGGTACTGCTGGCGGTCGTGCGCGCTAGCAAAGACGGAATCGCGCGGACGCACCGCCGGTCACCGCTGCCCATTAGACTGCTAAGCGTAGCTAACCCGCGGAAATACAATGCAGTGCAGCGTCGGCGAGAACTGTGCGATGCTGCACTGGAGTTGCTGGCTAACGACGGTGCGCGCGGACTCAGTCATCCGAAGGTCGATCGGCACGCGGGGATGCCGGCAGGCACCACGTCTGCCTACTACCGCACCCGAAAAGCACTACTTATCGGTGCGGCCCAACGCATGAGCGACCTCGACGCAGCCGATCTCACACGCATGGCCGAACTCACCGACAGTCATGACCGGCGATTCTCAGGAACACTAGGGTTGGCCACAATGATCGTGATGACGGGCCAACCGCCTTGGCTCACCCGCACCAAAGCTCGACACGAGCTGGTCGCACTTGCCGGACGCGACCCAGACTTCGCACACACTATCGGCGAAATCGCGGAACGGTTTGAAGCTTTGCAGCGCGCACTGATCATCCAGTGGCAACCCGCTGGCACCGATCTCGACCCAGCGCTAATCGAAGACCAAACCTTCGCCGTCAGCCGTTTCATAAGTGGTGTCATGGGCGATTTCGTTCGCAACGGTGAGACCACCTACGACGTGGCGCAACTTGACTCAATGATCCAAGCGATCCTTAATGGGATCCGCGACAGTTGGCATTGACGGCGCCGAGCTGGCAGCCGAAGCCAATCGGGAAATGTTCTATTTTTTTAGAGAAAAGCTGACGGATGCGGCCCTTCCTGGTTACGATCACCGCGAAAGAACGAGATGCGGGGCCGCAGCACGCTAGCAGCGCGTCGGCGAGAGAAGCCAACGTGATCCGAGCCGACAGTTGTGGTTGCTCGGCCCCCAGGACAGGTGCGCTTTTGGCGACCTGCAGGAATTGGATGAGGTTTGTCGTGCGGAAGAGTCTTCGCGTAATCGTGCCAGTTCTCGGTGCGACCGGTGTTTCGGTCGCCCTCTCTATGTCGGCCCACGCCAACGGCGACATGAGTGATCCATTGTCGGACAGCACCAACGCGATCTTCCTCGGCGGCACTGCCGAACCGACACCATCGACGGCCTACGTGGACGCCGCCGAGTCGCTGTTTCTGAAGCCGTTGGGGTTCGCCGATGCCGCGTCCATCTGCGACATGGTGGGAACCGCGCCGTGCGACGCGCCGTTGCAAGTACTGACGACGCCGGAAGTGTTCGAGTTCGGCCCAAGCAGCCTTCAGGACGAGACGGACATCATCAGTGCGGTGGAAGCTGAATACGCCGCGGGGGACATGAGTGCCTCAGATCCGCTGACGGTGTTCGCCTACTCGCAGAGCGTCATCGCTGCTTCGGCGGCCGAGAAAGTGCTTTCGGCCACGATCCCTCAGGATGACCTGCATTTCGTGTTCATCGGCGACCCGAGCGACGTGAACGGGATAGCCACCAACATCTACGGCGACTTGGTCCAGTTGTTCGGCGGCGGTACAACCGGGACGACTCTGACGAATGACATTCTCACCGCGATCAACGAAGACC
>NZ_JAVKSG010000071.1:0-18607 GCF_039583785.1 Mycobacterium sp. | reverse complement strand
TGATGCATAGTGAGATCGAAACGGGAGGGCAGATGAAACGATTAGCCGGCAATCGAATCCTGGTGACCGGTGCGGCCTCGGGTATCGGGCAGGCGACCGCGCTACGCCTGCTGGACGAGGGTGCGTCGGTGGTCGGCGCCGACGTTGCCGCCGACGGACTGGAGAAGACCCGCGCCCGCGCCGAGGAGGCCGGCGCCGGCGAGCGCCTGACCACGCTGGAGATGAACATCGCCGAGGAGTGGTCGGTGATCGACGGAGTGCGCTCGGCGGTCGACACACTGGGCGGTCTGGATTCGGTGGTGAACGCCGCCGGAATTCTGCGCGCCGTGCACACCGAACAGATGGCCCTGGATCAGTGGAACCAGATCATCGGAATCAACCTGACCGGAACCTTCCTGGTGGTCCGTGAGGCGCTGCCGAGCCTGCTGCAGAACCCCCGCAGTGCGATCGTCAACTTCAGTTCTACCTCCGCATCGTTCGCCCACCCGTACATGGCGGCGTACGCGGCGAGCAAGGGCGGCGTGCAGGCCTTCACGCACGCGATCGCGCTGGAGTACGCGAGCAAGGGCCTGCGCGCGACATGTGTGGCGCCGGGCAGTATCAAGTCCGGAATCACCGACGCCACCGGCGGATACATTCCGCAGGACGCCGAGTGGGGCCTGTTCGCCCGGCTGATGCCGATCCTGCCGACCACCGAGGAATCCAGCGGCGCCGGGATGGCCAACCCCGCTGTCGTCGCCGGCGTCATCGCGATGTTGGTGTCCGAGGACGGTGCGTTCATCACCGGCACCGAGATCCGGATCGACGGCGGCACGCACGCGTGAGCCCGCGCCGGCGACGATGCAGAGCGCAGCGATGAGGAGGAGCGGCGCCATCGAATCCAGCTACGACGACACTCTGCGTGAAATCACCACCGACGCAGGCGTTCTGCGCTATCACGCCACCGATCCGGCGACGTTGGCCGGCGCGCGGCGGATGTACGGCAAGGAAGCGTTCGCTGCGATGATGAAATTCCTGGAGTCGTCCAAAGGCCCACAACCCTGGGCGGTGATGCACCGGGTGCAGGCGCCGACGTTGATCACCTGGGGCCGCGACGACCGGGCACGGTGCTCGCGTTCTTGCTGCGGAAGTAGGTCAGTTCACGCAGGGGACGCCGCCGCCACCGATCGGTGCACCCTGATCGGGGGTCGGGTCGGCGGAGGTAGTCATGCTGGATTTCCACCCGTAGGTGTCGTACAGCGTGGACGGCGTGGTGGAGTCGGACAGCGACTCGTCCTGGCTGGGGACCGAGAAGTTGTCGTCGACCACCACCTCGACGTGCCCGAACTGAAGCGTGCTGTTCGGTTTGTCGGGGGCGTCGACACCGAGCAGGTTCGCCACTTCACGGGCGTCGGACTCGGCGCCGGGCCCGTATTCGACTGTGGTGGAGGTGGGTTCACCGCGAACCCGGTCGCGTACCGAGCCGGTGGTGTAGCCGTCGTGCCTCAGCGTGCGGGCCACCTTGCTGCCCAGGCCGCTGACACTGCTGGCGTTCACCACGTCGACGACGGTCGACGGGGAGGGTGCATCGAGGGTGGTCGATGTCGTCGACGACGAGGACGTGCCGAACGCGGCCGCCACTTCGGCCTTGATCGCGGCGGGGTCGACGATGTTGACGTCTTGGCCGTTGATGTTGTCGTAGCGCACCACCGGCAGGGTCCGGTATTCGATCGAGCCGGCGGCCAGCGCGCCCATCTTGCGGAACATGTCCTCGTCCCAGCCCGATGACAGCACAACATCCTTGCGCGCCACGGCCATCAGGTCTTTCAACTTTCCGATGTTGGTGAAGGTGCCGGCATCCTGCAATTGGTGCATCACCGACGCGAGGAAGGCCTGCTGGCGGTGGGTGCGGTCCAGGTCGCCGTTCTGCAGGCCGTGCCGTTGCCGGACGAACGCCAGCGCCTGCGCGGCGTCCAGTCGCTGGTGGCCCGCCGGGAAGTCGGCGCCGGAGTAGTCGTCGTACACGGCGTGTTTGAGGCAGACGTCCACCCCGCCCAGGCTGCTGGCCAGGTCGTAGAAACCGGCGAGGTTGACCTCGGCGAAGTAGTCGATCGGCGCCCCGGTCAGCTTCCGCACGGCCTTCAACGTCGCGGCGCGGGCGGCCTCGCGCCCCTTGGCCTCCAGCTTCTTCTGGTCGCTGACACCCTTGTCGATCATTTTTTGCTCGACGTACTGCTTGGTCAGGCCGTAGGCCTCTTTGATCTTGATGTGGTTGTAGCCGGGGACGCCGTGCCAGGCGACCCAGTCGTCGCGGGGAATGGAGAACGCCGACACTTTGTCGTCCGGGCCGATGTGCGCGAGGATCAACGTATTGGTGTTATAGCCGCCGTCGTCGGAGTCGCCCGCGTGCAGGTGCTTCAACAGGCTCCAGGGCAGGTCGTCGCCGTTCTGGTCCTTCCGCGAGTCGAGCCCGATCAGCAAGATGTTGATCCCGTTGCCGTCGGACTTCGGGTCCTCGGGGCTCAGGGCCTGCGAGACGGTGATCCCGCTCAGCATGCCGTGCGCCATCCAGTAGCCAGATGCCGTGGTCACTAGTGCCGCTATCGCGGCGAACGCACCCGTGGCATGCGCCAGCGTGCGGAGACGCTTCTTGCGCGTCGTCGTGCGACGGCGATGCTTGGGGCTGGATCGCTGCAGTGCTTCCACCACAATCTCGGCTTTGTCTAGGGGTTCGCGCCTGAACCGGGATGAAATGTAGGTGCGTTGGTTGGTGCTTACCCCTATTATGCGGCAGCTTGCTGAGGACCGTTCAGTGCGCCAGCTCACCGCCGGCCGGCGAAAATACTGTCAGAAAGTGTTTGAACTGGGGCGATGCGCCTCCGCGACGCGTCGGTGCGGGCGTACCAATTGTGGCCAAATCGTGCCGTTAGAGCTCGAGAATCGCCCCGTCCGCGGCCGACAGGGTCGCGCCGAAGCGGGCCTGGGCCGCCTCGGCGGTGCGCTCGGCCACCCCAGGAAGGGGATGGTGATGGGTGATCAACAGCCGCGAAACCCCGGCTTCGGCGGCGATGGCGCCGGCCTCCTCGCCTGAGGTGTGGCCCCGCTGCGCAGCACTGGGCTCCCACGCCTCATGCAGCAATGTGGCCACACCCGCCACATGTCCGATGGTGTGCGGATCGAACTCGGTGTCGGTGCAATAGGCGAGAAGGTCCCCGACCCGAAAGCCGGTCGACGGCAGCGAGTGGCGAGTCTGTTCCCAAGTCCGGATCTCCTGCCCGGCGAAACCGAGGATGTCTGAACCCAGCTCGGCCCAGCGCGCCGACGCCAGCGGCGACGTCGTCTGCAACGGCGCCGCGAGAAGCTGGTCCTCGACGATCGAGCGGGTGGGCCGGCCGTATGCCATCGAGCCCGGCCCGGCGATGGTGAGTTCCCGGCCACCCAGCGCGCGGGCGCTGACGAACCCGAGGCCGATCACATGATCGAGGTGGAAGTGGCTGAGCGCCACGGTCACCGTCTCGACCCCGTTCAGCAGCGACGGGTTGATCTGCAGGGCGCCGAAACCGGTTCCGGCATCGAGGATTAACGCCTCGGTGCCAGAGGTGATCAGATAACAACTGGTCTGACGGGAGCTGGTGGGAATCCATCCGCCGCTGCCGAGGACCGTCATCCGCATGAATAGCGAATCCGTTTCATGCAGGACGCCGTCACGGTGTGCTGACCGGACTCGTCGGGCTCGCAGAGGTCGTCGGAGTCGTGGGCGTGGGACTCGGGAGGCCCGGCCCGTCGCCACACCAATCGGCCACATCCTTCGGGTACTGCTCGATCGGCAACGGACAACGCTGCCCCGGCGGGTAATTGGCCCCGGCGTTGAGCAAGTCGCAGGGAACATAAACCTGTTTGCCTTTGGCGGTGTTGGTCAGACACTTGGTCGGCGGCTCGGAGTGAGCCTGAACGGGGATGATGGTCACCACCAGGACGACGCCACATGCCCACGCAAGACGACGGTAGGTCATGAAAGCTCCTTTGAGGACGCGGAGCCCCCTGTCAGGATTGAACTGACGACCGCTCGCTTACAAGGCGAGTGCTCTACCACTGAGCTAAGGAGGCCGGTTTGTAACCCGGTCAGCCTAACGGGTCACTCGTCGTGGCCGGAGTTCTCGTGGTCGATGATCTGCTGCGGGCGCACCGTCCGCGTCGGTGAGCGTCGGCCCGGCCAACGGCCGGGCAGCGGAATCCGCTCGGCGATACTGCTCAACGGGTTGACCACCGAGGTCAGCGATATCACCGCATCCTGCAGCGTCGCGATGGCCGGCTCCAGGGCCTCCATTCCGGGCGCGAGCCGGGCCAGCGTGTCGGCAACGCCGGCGAGCTGCTCCAGCGGGCCGTTGCGCGCGGTCAGCGTGTCGATCAGCCCGCCCTCCGACAGCAGGCGATCTGCCAGCCCATCCTCGGCCAACACGCGCTCTATCAGCCCGTCGTCGGCAGTAAGCTGATCCACCAGCCCGCCCGGCTTCAGCGCACGCTCGAGCCCGCCGCCGTCGGCGGTCAGCCGATCGAGCAGGCCGCCGTCGGAGGTCAGCATGTCGACGACCCCACCCGGGCGCAGCAGTCGATCAATGGGCCCGTCGGCGGCAATGGCCCGCCCGAGCGGCGTGTCGTCGTCCAGCAACCGGGCCAGCCGGTTGGCCCGGGCCATCGCATCGTCGATGCCGAGCAGGTGCGCCACCGCGTTGGGGCCGCCCGTCGCGCCGGTGTCACCGAGGCCGCGGTGCGCCATGCCGAGCGCGGTCGTCGCGATGCCCACCCCGGCGTCGGCGGCGGCGAGTCCGACCCGCACCGGCGCGGTGGCGAGGCTCACCAGGCTCTTGCCCACAGTCATCCCTCGAGTGTATTCAGCCCAGGTCACATCCCGTGGTGGTTGACCGCGATCGGCGTCCAACAAATTCTCAGCGCGCACACAGCCGGTATGCAGACTTTATTCAGCTGAGTAAGGGGGAATTAACGTCATGTCAGCAGCAATACCAGAAGCAGTACCAGAGGCACGTGTTCTCGTCGTCGACGATGAGGACAACATCGTCGAGCTGTTATCGGTCAGCCTCAAATTCCAAGGCTTCGAAGTCCACACCGCCACGAACGGGGCATCGGCGCTGGATCTGGCCCGCGACGTCAAACCGGACGCGGTGATCCTCGACGTGATGATGCCCGGCATGGACGGTTTCGGGGTGCTGCGCCGGCTGCGCGCCGACGGCATCGACGCGCCCGCATTGTTCCTCACCGCCCGTGACTCGTTGCAGGACAAGATCGCCGGCCTCACGCTCGGCGGCGACGACTACGTCACCAAACCGTTCAGCCTGGAAGAGGTCGTCGCGCGGCTACGAGTTATCTTGCGGCGCACCGGGAAAGGCGTCGCCGAGGCCCACAACGCCCGACTGACGTTCGCCGACATCGAAATCGACGAAGACACCCACGAGGTGTGGAAAGCCGGCGAGCCGGTTTCGCTGTCGCCCACCGAGTTCACCTTGCTGCGTTACTTCGTGATCAACGCAGGCACCGTGCTGAGTAAGCCGAAGATTCTGGATCACGTGTGGCGCTACGACTTCGGTGGCGACGTCAACGTCGTCGAGTCCTACGTGTCATATCTGCGCCGAAAGATCGACACCGGCGAGAAGCGCCTGCTGCACACCCTGCGCGGCGTGGGTTATGTGCTGCGGGAGCCTCGTTAATCGAATGCCGCGACACCTTCGGATCGAACTGCCACTACGCGTTGGGTTGGTCGCCGTCACTCTTCTGCTGGTCGCGTGCGGGCTGACCGCGTCCGGCATCGCAGTGACGTCGATCCTGCGCCAACACTTGATCGCGCGGGCCGACCAAACCCTGGAGGAGGCCTCGCGCGGCTGGGCGCAGGCCCCGAAGGGCGCGTTGAAGACCCCGCACGACGCCAACCTCGACCGTCCTCCGTCGAACTTCTACGTGCGCAGCCTTTCCGCTGACGGGCGCGGCAAGACGGTGATCAACGATCGCCATGCTGAACCCGTCCTGCCGGCCAACGACGATGTCGGTCCGGTGCCGACGACGGTGGGATCGGTGGACAACTCGGGCGTGCAATGGCGGGTCGTCTCGATGCACGGCGACAATCGGCTCGTCACGGTCGCCTACGACCTGTCCGAGATCCAGCACACCGTCCGTTCGCTGGCCTGGCTGCAACTCGACATCGGAGTCGCGGTGTTGCTGGTCCTGGGTCTGGTCGGGTCGTGGGTGGTCCATCGAAGCCTGCGACCGCTGATGGAGGTCGAACAGACCGCCGCCGCGATCGCTGCCGGGCAGCTGGATCGTCGTGTGCCCGAACGTGATGCGCGGACCGAAGTCGGGCGGCTTTCCGCGGCGCTCAACGGAATGCTCGCCCAGATCCAGCGGGCACTGGCATCGTCTGAATATTCCGCCGAGCAGGCGGTGATCTCGGAGAACCGGATGCGCCGCTTCATCACCGACGCCAGCCACGAATTGCGCACACCCCTGACCACCATGCGCGGCTTCGCCGAGTTGTACCGGCAGGGGGCGGCGCGCGACATGGAGTTGGTGATGTCGCGCATCGAGAGCGAATCACGACGCATGGGACTGCTCATCGACGATCTGCTGTTGCTTGCCCGGCTCGATACCCAGCGCCCGATCGAGCGCCAACGGGTGGATCTGCTGGCGCTGGCCACCGACGCTGTGCACGACGCGCGGGCGGTTTCGCCCGGCCGCACGATCACCATCGAGGTGGTCGACGGTCCTGGTACCCCCGAGGTGCTGGGTGACGATGCCCGGCTCCGCCAGGTGTTGGGCAACTTGATGGCCAACGCTATGCAGCACACCCCGGAGAGCGCGGACATCACGGTGCGGGTCGGCACCGACGCCGAGCATGCGATTTTGGAAGTCGTCGACGAAGGCCCCGGCATGAGCCAGGACGATGCGCTGCGGGTCTTCGAGCGGTTCTATCGCACCGACTCCTCCCGCGCGCGCAGCAGCGGCGGTAGCGGTCTGGGGTTGTCGATCGTCGACTCGCTGGTCCACGCCCACGGCGGAACCGTGAACCTGACCACCGCACAAGGACAGGGCTGCCGGTTCCACGTCAGCCTGCCGCGCATTGCAGAGGTGCCGGTGCGCCGGGTCAGGCAGGTAGCAGATCAGCAAGCGCCGCTTTGATTTTCGCTTGCGCCTCGGCAAGGGATTCCGCGGACGGATTGCGGTCGACGTTGGCGAAGCCGAAGTCGCCGAGGCTTTTTGCCGGGAAGACATGGACGTGCAGGTGTGGCACCTCCAGCCCCGCGATGATCAACCCGGCACGATCGGCGTCGAATGCTCGAGTGACCGCCTTGCCGATCAGCTGGGCGACGGACATGATCCGACCGAACGCGGCCTGGTCGATGCTCTGCCACTGATCGATCTCTGCTCGGGGCACCACCAGCGTGTGTCCCTGGGTCATCGGCTCGATGGTCAAGAAGGCGACGACGTCGTCGTCGGAGTACACGAACCGCCCGGGCAGTTCGCCGTTGATGATTTTGGAGAAGATGGTGGCCATCGCTTCAGCATATGGCGAACCGCGCCGGCGCCATGCCGCGCGAGCAGGACGGTCACTCCGCGTTGCCGAAGGTCATCGCCTCGAGGTTCCAGTAGCCGCGCATGTTCGTGATCAGTCCCGCGTCGTTGACCCGGTAGGTGAACACGCCACGCACGCTGCTGGTGATTCCGTTGTCAAACTTGCTGTCCAGCACCAAGATATGCGCGACCTCGTTCGGGTCGCTGGACGGAAACGTCTCCTCGCAGGTGATCGTCAGGTTGTTGGCGGCGATGTTGGTGTCGTAGAACCCCGCGACGCCGTCCTTGCCCCGCACCCCGGTGCCCTCGGGGTTGGTGACCGACGTGCCGATCGGGTCTTCGACCACGACGTCGTCGGCCATCAGGGCCAGCCAGCCCTCCCGGTCGTGCGCCTGCACGCAGCGCCAAGACGACCGGGAAGCGGCCAGCGCGGCGGACACGCTCGTTACCGGTCGGCGTCGGTGAAGCGGATCACGCCGCGAATGTTCTTGCCGTCCAACATGTCCTTGTAGCCGTCGTTGATCTGCTCCAACTTGTACTGACGGGTGATCATGTCGTCGAGGTTGAGCTTGCCGACTTTGTACATCGACAGCAGTTGGGGGATGTCGTGCTGCGGGTTGCCACCACCGAAGATGGTGCCCTTGATGGTCTTCTGCATCAGTGTCATCATCGCCAGATTCAGGGTCACGTTGTTGTCCAGCAGGCTGCCGATCGCGGTCAGCACGCAGGTGCCGCCCTTCTGCGTCAGGATCATGTAGTTCTCCACGTCGGCGCCATGCAGTTCGCCGACCGTCACGATCACCTTGTGGGCCATCAAGCCGTGGGTTACGTCCATGATTCCGCCCATGGCGGCGAAGATGTCGGGGTAGACGTGGGTCGCACCGAACTTGAGGGCCTGGTCACGCTTCCACTCGACCGGGTCGATCGCGAAGACGTGGCGGGCTCCGGCGATGACGGCACCCTGCAGCGCTGCCATGCCGACCCCGCCGATACCGACGATCGCGACGTCCTCTCCGGGCCGGATGTCGGCGGTGCGAACCGACGAGCCGTAGCCGGTGGTGACGCCGCAGCCGACCAGCGCGGCAACCTCGAAGGGCACCGACTCGTCGATCTTCACCACCGAGCTGCGATGTACGACCATGTACGGCGAGAAGGTGCCCAGCAGTGTCATCGGGAAGACGTCCTTGCCCCGGGCCTTGATTCGGAAGGTCCCGTCCGACACCGCGACGCCGCCCAGCAACCCCGCACCGAGGTCGCACAGGTTACGCAGGCCGGCCTGACAGGTCGGGCACTGGCCACAGGACGGGATGAACGACAGCACCACATGGTCGCCCGGTGCGATGTCGTCAACGCCGGGACCCACTTCGGTGACGATGCCGGCGCCCTCGTGGCCACCGAGCACCGGGAAGCCGCCCATCGGGATGCCGCCGGTGACCAGGTGGTGGTCGGAGTGGCACATGCCCGACGCTTCCATCTGGATTTTGACTTCATCCTTCTGCGGGTCGCCGATCTCGATTTCCTCGATCGACCAGGGCTGATTGAACTCCCAGATCAGTGCGCCTTTGGTCTTCATGGTGAACCTGCTTTCGTCGTTGAACGTCGGTTGAGAACGGTCCAGCTGCACGCAAGCAACCGCTTGGTTGAGTGTAGGTCAAGGGGGTGATCCGCGTCACGGGCACGTCACCAGATCGGCACCGGTGCTCGACCCAGCGGGTAGTAGCCAGGCAACTTCTCCCCGGCCACGCTGCGCCGGATGCGGTTCTGCATCCCGGTGCTCAGGTCGCCGGACTCGATCAGGGCGCCGAACATCTTCGCGACGTGGCCGAAGTCGAAGAAGTCGCGCTGCCACTCGATCAGCGCCTCGTCGTCGAGGCGAAACCAGCTGCCGCCGATGCCGTAGATCTCGTCCTGGCTGCCGTCGGTCTTGTTGACGATCTGCTTCCAGAAACCGACGATCTCGCCCTGCTTCTCGTCGATCAGCACCTTCTGGTACTCATACACCCAGTTCTCCAGGCCCTCCATCTCCAAGCCGAGCGCGACGTCGCGGATTTCGTCAATCCCGACGCACATCACGTCTTCCTTGGGCCCGATGTTCCAGCCGTAGGTGGCCTCGGGTGCGTAGAAGTCTGCGAGCGGCTTCCAGTCGCCGGCTTTTTCGCAGTCCTTGTTGGCCTGCAACCAACGGTCGACCCAGGCCTCGAGCTGTTCGCGCGAATGTGACGCCATAGACACCGTAGTCAATCCTCCTTGATGAGTAGTGCTTGCGTTGGGCACATTTCGACCGCCCGCTCGACTTCGTCGCGGGCCGCGTCACCGGGTTCGGGATCGGTGATCTCGACTTTTCCGCGTTTGGGCACCCGGAAGTAATCGGGTGCCTCCAGCTCGCACATCGCATGGCCCTGACACAGATCCAGGTCGACTTCGACGCGAAAACCCATGGAGCGCCCTACGCTTGGCGCTTGCGGTAGCGGACCTTGGCCGGGCTGGCCAGCTGCACGACCATCTTGGAATGGTCGTTGTGGTAGCTGTCGGCGGGTTGCGCCATCTCGAAGTCGTATTCGCGCAACAGGACCGAGAAGATCGCCTTGATCTGCATCTGCGCGAAAGCCGCTCCCACACAACGGTGTCGGCCGGCCCCGAACGGAATCCAGGTCCACCGGTTGACGGTGTCGGCCTGCTCGGGCTTGTTGTAGCGGTCCGGCTTGAACGCATCGGGGTCCGGGAAGTCCTCGGGGATCCGGTTGGAGATGGCCGGGGATACGGCCACGTAGTCGCCGTCATGGATCGGAAAGCCCGCCACCTCGAACTCGCCCTTGGCGACCCGCATCAGAATGATCAGTGGCGGGTGTAGCCGCAGCGTCTCCTTGACGACGTTGTCCAGCTTCGGAATCGACCGCAGCGCATGGAAACTCACTTCCTGGCCGTCCGCGTACAGCTCTTCGAGCTCGGCGAGTACCTCGGCGTAGACTCCCGCGTGTCGGATCAGCTCGATCAGCGTCCACGCCGACGTGCCCGAGCTGGTGTGGTGGCCGGCGAACATCAGCGAGATGAACATGCCGGTGACCTCGTCGGCGCAGAACCGCGGCACGCCCCGCTCGTCCTTGATCGACACCAGCACGTCGAGCATGTCGCGGTCGGACTTGTCCGTCGGCGGGTTGGCGATCCGCTGGTCCATGATTTCACCAACCAGCGCAACCAGTTTCACCCGCGCTTCGTCGCGCCGCTGGAAGCTCTCGATCGGCAGATACGGGTCGACGTAGCACAGCGGATCGGTGCCACGCTCGAGTTCGTGGTAGTACTCGGCGAACCGATGATCGAGCTGATGGCGGAATTTGAGGCCGATCAGGCAGGCGGTCGAGGTGTAGATGGTCAGCTCGGAGAAGAAGTCGAGCAACTCGATCTCGCCTTCGTGGCCCCAGTCGGCGATCATCCCCCGGACCTGGGCCTCGATGGTGGCGGCGTGGCCCTTCATCTGCTCGCCGCGCAGCGCGGAGTTGTGCAGCATCTCCTTGCGCCGCTCCGGGCTGGCGTCGAACACCACGCCCGCACCGAAGATCGGCGCCATAAACGGGTACGCCGCGGCCTGGTCGAGGTCCTCGTCAGCGGAGCGGAAGAAGAATTCGTTGGCCTGCGCGCCCGAGAGCAGGATGACGTGCTTGTTGACCAGCTGGAACCACCCGACATCGCCGCATTCGTCGCGGACACGCTGCATCAAACCGATGGGGTCGGTGCGGAATTCTTCGAGATGACCGTGTTCTACTTCGCCGCCGGACACCCGGGGCACGATGCAGGTTTTCATGACGGCAGCCCTTCTTCGCCGCGGGCGAGTTTCTGGCGGTCCGTGGTGTCGGTCAGCGGCGCCTCGGGCTGCAGCTCCATGTTCACGATGACGCCGCCACGCGGCGTCTCGGCGACGAATGTGATGGCCCGTCCGATATCCGCGGCGCGCAGGAAGTAGTCGTGCCGGGCCTGGCCCCAGGTGGCCCAATCCTGCAGAGCGGGGCCGATTTTCTCGGCCGGTAGGCTCCAGCCCATCCCGGTCTTGGTCGGGCCGGGGTGCACGATCGACGCCCGCACACCGGTGCCTTCGAGCTCCATCTGCAGGTTGGTGACCATCGCGACCAGCGCGGCCTTGGCCGCGCCGTAGGCGCCCATGTGCGGCCGCTGACGTAGCGCCACATCGGAGCCGACGAAGATCAGGTCGCCGCGCTGCCGTTGCATCATGCCCGGAACCACAGCTGAGGCCAACCGGAATGCGCCGACGAGGTGGATCTGCAGTTGGGAGTCGAATTCCTCGCCTGTGATCTCGGCGAGCTTGCCGAAGTAGGTGTCGCCCGCACCGGCCACCAGCACCTCGATATCGCCGAGCGCGTCGACCGATTGCGCGACAAACGATGTCACCGAGTTCGGGTCGGTGACGTCGAGGTAGAAGCCGACCGCTTCGCCGCCGTCGGCGTTGATCTTGCCGACGATGTCGTCGAGTTTCTCGACCCGGCGGGCGCCCAGGGCCACCGGGAAGCCGTGGGCGGCGAGTTCGATGGCGGTGGCCTCGCCGATGCCCGAGGAGGCGCCGGCAACGATGGCCGGGCGACGGTCGGGCAGTGGTGCAAAGCGGGGCATTCAGCGGACCTCCAGGGTCATGGGTAGGTGGGCGAATCCGCGGACGTTGCTGGAGTGCACGCGGACCGAGTTGGCCTCGTCCACGTCGTAACCGCGGATGCGGGTGAACAATTCGGTGAGGGCGACCCGGGCTTCCATCCGGGCCAGGTGCGCGCCGAGGCAGAAGTGTGCACCGCTGCCGAAACTCAACAGCTTGGCGCCGATGTCGCGCCCGATGACGAAGTCGTCGGGCTTGTCGAATGCGCGCTGGTCACGGTGGCCCGACCCGGGCAGCAGCAGCAGGACGTCGCCGTCGGGAATGGTGGTGTCGTAGAGGGTGAGCTCGCCGGCCACCGTGCGGGCCAGGATCTGGCTGGAGGTGTCGTAGCGCAGCGTCTCCTCGACCCAGAGCGGAACCCGGGACAGGTCGTCGTAGACCTGCGTCAGCTGATCGGGGTTGCGGTGACCCCAAAAAGCGGCATTGGCAAGAAGTTTGGTGGTGGTCTCGTTGCCGGCGATCACCATCAGGAACATGAAGCCCAGGACTTCTTCGTCGGTGAGCCGGTCGCCGTCGATCTCGGCTTCCAGCAGCGCCGAGGTGAGGTCGTCGGTGAGCTTGGTGCGCCGCTCGGCCACCATCTCCTGGTAGTAGACGATCAGGTTGAGCGACGCGTCGATCGCCTCCGGTGGAACGTCGGTGACGCCCTCGTCGCGGTGCATCACGCCGTCGGCCCAGGCCCGCACCTGAACCCGGTCCGGCTCGGGGACACCCATCAGATCGGAGATGACGTCCATCGGCAGCTTGCCGGCGAACTCGTCGACGTAGTCGACCGCCACGCCGGACGCCGCCTTCTCCAGCAGGACGTCCAGGTGCTGGGTCGCGATCTCGGTGACGCGTGGCTCAAGTTCCCGAATCCGCCTGGGCGTGAACCCTTTTGACACCAGTGTTCGCAGCCGCAGGTGGGCCGGGTCGTCCATGGCCAGAAACGACATGGTCTTGGCGGCGTGCGGCCCGCGGGAGGCGGGGTCGAGCGAGACGCCGTACCTGTTCGACAGCGTCGTGCTGTTACGGAAGCCTCGGTGCACGTCGTGATGTCGCGACAAGGCCCAGAAGCCGAGTTCCTCGTTGTGATACAGCGGCGCCTCGTCGCGCAGTCGCTGGTAGTACGGATACGGGTCCTCGTGGAAGTCGTAGTCGTACGGGTCGAGCAGCGGCTTGTCGATCTGAGCGGTCATCACGCTTCCGTGGTGAGGATGAGACCGACCGCGTACGCGAGGTGGTCCACGATCTGGTCGTAGCTGTAGGCCCCGCTGGCGGCGTTGACGAGCGCGCCGAAGAACGTCATCTCCAGCACCGACACGATGCGCGGCTCGGCGTCGGGCCCGATGGCTGAGGTGATGCGACGGTGAATCTCGGCGCCGATCCGCATCCGCACCGCCCGGACCGCAGGATCGCCGCCGCCGCCGAGCAATGCCGTCGTGCAGGCGGCCGCGACTTCAGGTTCGTCGGCGACGACGAGTGCGAGGTGGCGCAGGGCCTTGTCGACCCGCGTCGGCATCGGCTCGTTGACGTCGGTGAAGTACGGCACCTGGCGCACCAGGTCCAGGTAGACCTCCGCGATCAGGTGGTTCTTCGAGGAGAAGTAGGTGTAGGCCGTCGCCGGGGCGACTTTGGCGCGGGCGGCCACCGCCCGCACGGTCAAGTCGCCGTAGGACGTCTCCCGTAGCACCTCGACTCCTGCGGTGAGGACCCTGCGGAAGGTTTCTTCCTGTCGACGGTTGCGCGGAACGTCGCGACTGATGGTGGCCACTGGTTCGCTGGACACTTGTCCACGGTATCCGACGGGTTGGCCGACAGGCAAGTCGTTTCGGTGAAGTGCCAGTTACAAGCCGGTTCACGGGTGGACGCCGCTGGCAACTCTTGCCTTTCCGACGGCGCTGAGACTATCTTCGACTGGACTATTCCGGACAACTGTCCATTGACGAACAGCTGCGGAGGCGACGATGGCGGTGCTGGCCGACGGGGTGAGTTCGCTGCTCATCGACGGCAAGCTGACGAGCGGCAACCAGGGCACCTTCGCCACGGTCAACCCGGCCACCGAAGAGGTGCTGGGGGCGGCGGCCGACGCCGACGCGCAGGACATGGGCCGCGCGATCGGGGCGGCGCGCCGTGCCTTCGACGACACCGACTGGTCGCGCAACACCGCGCTTCGGGTGCGCTGCATTCGCCAACTACGCGACGCGATGCGTGCGCATGTCGAAGACCTGCGCGAGATCACCATCGCCGAGGTGGGCGCGCCCCGGATGCTCACCGCCGCAGCGCAACTGGAAGGCCCGGTCGACGACCTGAGTTTTGCCGCCGACACCGCCGAGTCCTATCGGTGGAACTCCGACCTCGGTGAGGCGTCGCCGCTGGGGATTCCCACCCGGCGCACGATCGCCCGCGAGGCCGTCGGCGTCGTCGGTGCCATCACCCCCTGGAACTTCCCGCACCAGATCAACCTCGCCAAGCTGGGTCCCGCGCTGGCCGCCGGCAACACCATCGTGCTCAAGCCCGCCCCGGACACGCCGTGGTGCGCGGCGGTGCTCGGCGAAATCATCACCGAGCACACCGACTTCCCGCCGGGCGTCGTCAACATCGTCACCTCCAGTGACCACAGCGTGGGCGCGCTGCTGGCCACCGACCCACGGGTGGACATGGTGTCGTTCACCGGTTCCACCGCCACCGGTCGTGCCGTGATGGGTGATGCCGCGGCGACGTTGAAGAAGGTCTTCTTGGAATTGGGCGGTAAGTCGGCGTTCGTCGTGCTCGACGATGCTGATCTGAACGGCGCCTGCTCGGTCTCGGCGTTCACCGCGTCCATGCACGCCGGCCAGGGTTGCGCGATCACGACCCGGCTGGTGGTGCCGCGGGCCCGCTACGACGAGGCCGTCGCGATTGCCGCGGGCACCATGGGATCGATCAAGCCCGGTGACCCGAACAACCCCGGAACTGTCTGCGGGCCCGTCATTTCGGCGCGGCAGCGCGATCGGGTGCAGGGCTACCTCGACCTGGCGATCGCCGAGGGCGGAACGTTCGCGTGCGGCGGGGGGCGACCCGCCGACCGCGACACCGGGTTCTTCATCGAACCGACGGTGATCGCCGGCCTGACCAACGACGCCCGCCCCGCCCGCGAGGAGATCTTCGGACCGGTGCTCACCGTGATCGCCCATGACGGCGACGACGACGCGCTACGCATCGCCAACGACTCGCCATATGGGTTGTCCGGCAGCGTGTTCAGCGCCGACCCGGAGCGCGCGGCCCGCTTCGCCGCGGGAATGCGGGTGGGCACCGTCAACGTCAACGGCGGCGTCTGGTATTCGGCGGACGCGCCGTTCGGCGGCTACAAGCAATCCGGCAACGGACGCGAGATGGGCCTGGCCGGTTTCGAGGAGTACCTGGAAATCAAAACCATTGCCACTGCGGTGTAGCCCGCGAATGGCCAGTTATGGCGTGAAGATTGGCGTTTCACCCGCAATAAGTGGCCACTCGGCCAGAGGAAGGAAGCGAGATGGGGCGGTCCGAGAACAAAGTCGCCATCGTCACCGGATCCGGTGCCGGCATGAAGCTCGACTTCCTGCTCACCGTCGACCCCGGGTACTACCAGCGGTTCACGGCGATCGCGCCGGGACCCAAAGACACCGAGGCCAACCGGACCACCACCCCGCAGGAGATCGTGCAGGACGTCGTCAAGGGTCTGCCGCTGTCCCGGATGGGGACACCCGATGAGGCGTCCTGGATCACCGGACAGGTGAACCGGTCATGACACTCAGGCTCGGCTACATCGGCCTGGGCAACATGGGCGCGCCGATGGCCACCAAGATGACCGAATGGCCCGGCGGCATCACGGTTTACGATATCCGCGCCGACGCGATGACGCCGCTGGCCGAAAAAGGCGCACTCCTGGCCGATAGTGTCGCCGACGTCGCGGACGCCGACCTCATCCACGTCACCGTGCTCGACGACGCACAGGTGCGCGAGGTCGTCGGCGAATTGGCGGTGCACGCCAAGCCCGGCACCGTCATTGCGATCCACTCGACGATCAGCGACACCACCGCCGCCCAACTCGCCGGCGAACTCACACCGCAGGGCATCCACATCGTTGACGCTCCGGTGAGCGGTGGCGCGGCCGCCGCGGCCAAGGGCGCACTCGCCACGATGGTCGGTGCCGACCGCGAGGTCTACGAGCGGATCAAGCCGGCCTTCAAACACTGGGCGGCGATGGTCGTCCACGCCGGCGAGCCCGGTGCCGGCACCCGAATGAAGTTGGCCCGCAACATGTTGACGTTCACCTCCTACGTTGCGGCGTGCGAGGCGATGAAGCTGGCCGAGGCGGCCGGGCTCGACCTGCAGGCACTGGGCCGGGTGGTGCGCCACACCGACGCGCTCACCAGCGGACCGGGCGCGATCATGGTGCGCGACAACATGACTGACCTTGAGCCGGACAACTTCCTGTATCAATCTTTCGTGCACGCCCGCGAGCTGGGGGAGAAAGATCTGAGTCTGGCGCTGGCTCTGGGCGAGTCGGTATCGGTCGACCTGCCGCTCGCTCACCTGGCGTATCAGCGGTTGGCAGCTGGACTTGGCGTGCCGCACACAGAGAAGGGGGAGTGATGGACGAGTTGCGCAGCAAGGGCCTGGCGAAGATGAACGAGGTCTACGGCTGGGAGATGCCCAACATCGAGGGCGACGCGTACTTCGACCTGACTGTCGACCATCTTTTCGGCAGCATCTGGAGCCGTCCCGGGTTGTCGATGCGCGACAAGCGCATCATGACGCTCACCGCGGTGACCGCGATCGGTAACCGCGACCTGGCCGAGATCCAGATCAACGCGGCGCTGCTCAACGAGGAACTCACCGAAACCGAACTCAAGGAGATGGCGGTCTTTCTGACGCACTACCTCGGCTTCCCGCTGGGCTCCGCGCTCAACGGCGCCGTCGACAGCGTGGTCGCGAAGCGGAAGAAGGCCGCGGCCAAGGGTGCCGCCGAAGACAAGAAGGCCAACGTCGAGAACGCGCTCAAGATGCACTCGGGTGAGGCCGGGACCTAGCCATTAGAGTGACATCTCGTGCGCGTTCTGGTGATCGGCTCCGGTGCCCGCGAACATGCGCTGCTGTTGGCATTGCGCGCCGACCCGCAGGTCGAGGCGCTGGCCATCGCGCCCGGTAATGCCGGCACCGCGGCGATCGCGGACCAGCACGACGTCGATGTCTCCTCCGGTGACGACGTCGTCGCATTGGCTCGCCAGATCCACGCCGACCTGGTGGTGATCGGTCCCGAGGTGCCTCTGGTGCTCGGCGTGGCCGACGCCGTCCGTGGCGCCGGGATCGCCTGCTTCGGGCCCAGCGCGGACGCCGCGCAGATCGAGGGATCCAAGGCGTTCGCCAAAGACGTGATGGTAGCCGCCGGGGTGCGGACCGCCGCCAGCGAGATCGTCGACAGCCCAGCGAATTTGGATGCGGCACTGGACCGGTTCGGCCCGCGGGCAGGTGACCCGGCCTGGGTGGTGAAAGACGACCGGCTGGCGGCCGGCAAGGGTGTGGTTGTCACGCCGGACCGCGACGTCGCGCGCGCCCACGCTGCAAGCCTGCTCGAGTCCGGTCATCCGGTGCTGCTGGAGTCGTTCCTCGACGGCCCCGAGGTGTCCCTGTTCTGCGTCGTCGACGGCAAGACCGTGGTGCCATTGTTGGCGGCACAAGACTTCAAGCGGGTCGGCGACGGCGACGCCGGGCCCAACACCGGCGGCATGGGCGCCTACGCGCCGCTGCCGTGGCTACCGGCCGAGGTCTACCGCTCGATCGTCGGCGACATTGTGGAACCCGTTGCCGCCGAACTTGTTCGGCGCGGTAGTCCATTCTCCGGGCTGCTGTATGCCGGGTTGGCGATCACCTCGAGCGGGCCTGCCGTGATCGAATTCAATTGCCGCTTCGGCGATCCGGAGACGCAAGCGGTGCTCGCGCTACTCGAATCACCGCTCGGCCAGCTGCTCAACGCGGCGGCCACCGGCACGCTGGCAAGCTTCGGCGAACTGCGCTGGCGCGACGGCGCGGCGGTGACGGTCGTGCTTGCGGCGGAGAACTATCCGGGCCTGCCGCGGACCGGTGACGCGATCGTCGGCTCGGAGGCCGCCGGCGTCCTGCACGCCGGAACCACCCGCCGCGACGACGGCGCGATCGTGTCGTCGGGCGGTAGGGTGCTCTCGGTGGTGGGCACCGGCACGGATCTGGCCGCTGCCCGCTCGGCCGCCTACGCGACCATCGGGTCAATTCGATTGCTCGGCAGCCACTTTCGTACCGATATCGGCCTGGCCGCCGCCGACGGGAAGATTCGCGTCTAGGGCGTGTCTCCCGATTTGTTGCTTCCTACGCGGGGCTGGTCCCCCTTGGCCGTGCGCCGGGCGATCTGGTCTG
>NZ_JAVKSG010000070.1:0-18793 GCF_039583785.1 Mycobacterium sp. | reverse complement strand
TGAAAAGGAGCGGCGCTCGTGACCCGCGCCGGCGACGATGCAGAGCGCGCCGCATGAGCGGCGCCGATGAAGAGGAGCGGCGCTCGTGACCCGCGCCGGCGACGATGCAGAGCGCGCCGCATGAGCGGCGCCGATGAAGAGGAGTGGCGCTCGTGACTAGGGTGCTGGTGGTCGATGACGACCTCCAGCTGCTGCGCGCTCTGCGGATCAACTTGTCGGTCCGTGGCTACGAGGTGATGACCGCCCCGACCGGGTCGCGGGCCCTGGCCATCGCCGCCGAGCACCCGCCACAGGTGGTGATCCTGGATTTGGGGATGCCGGACATGTCGGGTATCGACGTGCTCGCCGGACTACGCGGGTGGCTGAGGGTCCCGGTGATCGTGCTGTCGGCCCGCAGCGATTCCTCCGACAAGGTCGGCGCGCTCGATGCGGGCGCCGACGACTACATGACCAAGCCGTTCGGCATGGACGAACTGTTGGCCCGGCTGCGGGCGGCGGTGCGACGCACGGTGGTGGCCACCGGCGCCGACAACCCGGTGGTGGAAACAAAGTCGTTCCTCGTCGATCTCGCGGCCAAGAAAGTGATCAAGAACGGCGCAGAGGTCCACCTCACCCCGACGGAATGGGGCATGCTGGAAATGCTGGTGCGCAACCGTGGCAAACTCGTCGGCCGCGAGGAGCTGCTCCGCGAGGTGTGGGGTCCCAAGTACGCAACGGAAACCCATTATCTGCGTGTGTTTCTCGCACAGTTGCGGCGCAAGCTTGAAGACGACCCGTCGCATCCCGCCCATCTGCTGACCGAGGCCGGTATGGGCTATCGCTTCGAGGCGTGAGAAACGTTGGGCAAGAAGGGGTTAACTACCACTCGGTGGTCGCACCGACTGCCAGCAAAACCGCGCGTTACACGTGGGCCGGACAAACCCGTGGTGTAACCTATTTCGGTAACAACGTTGGCAAACCCGAAGCCCACCCGTGCAGAGTGGCGGATAGAGAATGCAGCATCACATCATTGTCAGCGGTGACGATGCGCTGGCCACCACCATCATCGAGGAGCTGGAACGTGCCGGCGCAAACGTCGTCAGGCTGGGTGCCAACGATCGCAGCACGATGTTTGACGCACTGGATAGCGCCAACGTCTCCGACGCGCTGGCGGTGGTGTGCGCGGGTGACGACGATGCGGGCAACCTTGAAATTGCTTTGCTGGCAAGGCGATCCAATCCCTCCGTGCGCGTGGTCGCCAGGCTCGCGAACGATGTGTTGCGCGCGGCGGTAGCCGCCGACAACGGGCCGGGTGCGATCCTCGACGTCGCCGAGCTGACCGCACCGTCGGTCGTGGAGGCCTGCCTGGCGCACCGCACGCACACCTTCGAGGCGGCGGGAACGCAGTTCCTGGTCTCTGGCAGCGAAGCTCCGCGGGCGGCCACCCTGCGCGAGATCTACGGCGACCTGGCCCCGGTGGCCATCATCCACGGGGACAACTCGGCGAGCCCGGGCGAGATCGAGGTCTGCCCGACCCGCAATCAACGGGTGCTCGCGGGCGACCGCGCGGTGATGATCGGCACGGCCGACGAGTCGGCTGAACGTGGTATCAAGATTCGCCGGCCGGCGGGCCCCCGGTCGGAACGAGCGGCGGTGCGACGATTCCTCGACGGAGTGAGGGCCGTCGGCAACGAATTCAACCCGGCGTTCTATCCCGCGCTGGCGGCCGCGCTGTCCATCATCGTCATCTCGATGACGTTGTTGCGCTACAACTATCAGCACCCACGAATGTCCTGGGTCGACGCGTTGTACTTCACCATCGAGACGGTCACGACCACCGGCTACGGGGACTTCAGCTTCGCTCACCAGGAGACGTGGCTGCGCATGTTCGCTGCGATGTTGATGTTCGGCGGGGCAACCACCGTCGCGTTGCTGGTCGCGTTCATTGCCGACGTGCTGCTGTCGCGCCGCTTCGTGTTCGCCTTGGCCCGCCCGCGGGCGCGCCACCTGCGCAATCACATCATCGTCGTCGGGCTCAGCGCGCTCGGGATGCGGGTGGTCACCGACCTGAGTAAGGCGGGCTACGACGTCGCTGTCATCGAGATCAACGAAGACAACCGGTTCTTGTCCGCCGCGCGTGCCCTGGACGTGCCGGTGATCTTCGGTGACGCGACGCTGGTTCAGACGCTGCAGGCGGCGCGGGTCGACCGTGCCCGCGCGGTGGCGGTGCTGACCCGTGACGACATGATCAACATCGAGACCGGGATCGTGCTGGCCGAGATGCTGGGCCCGAAAGTGATGCCCAAGGCCAACAAGCGCGCGGACATCTCGGTGGTGCTGCGGGTCTACGACCGCGCGCTGGGGCTGGCGGTCGCACAACGATTCGGTTTCGAGAACGTCCGCTCCTCGGTCGCATTGGCGGCGCCGTGGTTCATCGGCGCCGCGATGGGGGTTGAGGTGCTGGGCACCTTCTCGATCGGCCAGAGCTCCTTCATGGTCGGCGCGATGCTGGTGTCCGAGGGCAGCGAACTCGACGGCCTGGAGATGGCCAAACTGTCGAGCAGAACCCGGGTGATCGCGATCTGCCGGCAGGACTCCCCGATCGACCTGCACCCGCGCCACGAAAACCGGCTCCGCGACGGCGACACCGTGTACCTGGTCGGGCCGTACCGGGATCTGGTCGCCACCCTGCGTAAAGGGCTGCCGCCGCGGCATCCGGTCACCACCGACGATGTCCCCGACGATGTCCCCGAAGCTATCGCCGCCGAGGCACCGCAGCAGCAGGACATCGACAGCAGCCGGCAAGCCCGAACCGGCTGAGAGAGTCTCGCGCCCGTGCGACGCTGGCAAAAACCTGACAACTCGCTGAAGCGGCCGCTGCCGGAGCGAGACGTCGTCGGACACCGCTTAGACTCGGGCTAAGTGTGCGGCAGGGGCGGAACAAACGCGCATACAAAACGCCGGTGAACGTGAGAGATATGCAGGATAGACCTGGGAGGACTACATGAAAGTTAGCACAAAGTGTCATTGAGTGGGTCTCATCACGTGGACGAATCCTGCAAAGAACTGGTAGTGATATGGCCTGCTGAACACGACGCGCCACTGGTAGGCGCGTTATATCCACGACCTAACGCGACACATTGAGCGGCTTGCTCGGCCATTATCGGAAAGGGAAAGCATGCTTTCGGATCCGAATTGCCGCAGCCCGATGAGCAGCACGGAGGCCGCCACGTCGGCTGACGACGCGCCGCACTCGGAAGCGACAAGGCTCTTTGCGCGTGCCACCATTCACCCGACGGTCTATGGCACGGCCACGGCCAGGTGCCAGGCCAGCTCGATCGCAGTGAATTAGAGGGGTTGGCCAGCGATGGATTTCGGAAATTATCCGCCGGAAATCAACTCTGCACGTATGTACGCGGGCGCCGGGGCAGGACCAATGCTCGCCGCCGCGGGGGCGTGGGATGCGCTGGCCGGCGAACTTCATTCGGTGGCCAGCTCGTACCAGTCGGTGGTGTCGGGATTGACGTCGGGTCCCTGGCTGGGGCCGGCGTCGGCGTCGATGAGCGCGGCGGCCGCGACGTACGTGGCGTGGTTGCATTCCACCGCCGCCCAGGCAGAGGAGACCGGCGCCCAGGCGAAGTCCGCGGCCGCGGCCTACCAGGCTGCGTTTTCGGCGACGGTGCCGCCGGCGATGGTCGCGGCCAACCGCAGCCGACTGATGACGCTGATCGCCACCAACGTGTTCGGATTGAATACCCAGCTGATCGCTGCGACCGAAGCACAGTACGGCGAGATGTGGGCTCAGGACGTGGCTGCCATGTACGGCTATGCCGGGTCGTCGGCGTCCGCGACATCGCTGACTCCGTTCACCCCGCCGCAGCAGAACACCAACCCGGGCGGTGTGGCCGCGCAATCGGCCGCAGCGGGCCAGGCCGCCGGCACCTCGGCCGGCAGTGCGCAGAGCACCATGTCTTCAGTTCAGCAGGCGTTCTCCGGGATACCCAACGCGCTGCAGGGTCTCGCAACGGCGGCGCCGGCAGCCACTGCCACCAGCCCGCTAGACGCGATCAGTGACCTCATTTCGATTTTCCTCGACCTGCCGGCCGACCTGGTGGGCATTTTCGTCGCGATACCGCTAAGCGTGGTCGCCCTGGTGGCACTGCCCTTCGATATTGCCAGCTTCCTGGTCAGTGACCACACGGATGACATCGTCAGTGGCTGGGACGGGGTTAAGGGCTGGCCGGAGGAGGGGGCGGTGCCCCCGACCGAGTTCCCGGCGAAAATCACCAACCTGGGTCAGACCGCGGCGTCGGCACCGACCGTTGCCGCGGGTCTGGCCGAGGCGAACACGGTCGGAGCATTGTCCGTGCCGCCAACGTGGACCGTCGCCACACCGGCAGTGCGTCCCGTCGCGATGACGTTGCCGGCGTTGCCGGCCGCTGCCACGACCGCCACCGGTGCTGAGGCAGATGGCGGCTCGGGAACCACGTTGAGTCAGATGGCACTGGCGGGTATGGCGGGGCGAGCCATGGCCGGAACTGTCGGCGCCGGCGGCGGCCGGGGTGGCGGCAAGGCGCCTAAGAACGCACGTGTGGCAGCCAGACCCGGACGAGCGGCGACTGGCGGTGACGGCGCGGGACCTGGCGACACAGATCGGACAGCGCAGGACAAGCCTCGGACCGTGGTCACCGGAGTCGCGGCCGAGCTACGCGACTTCGCCAAGCTCCGCGACGAGGGAATTCTGACTGATGAAGAGTACGCCGAGCAGAAGAACCGCCTACTCGGTCGCTGAACCGCCCGCCGCCATGGGGCGAAAGAGCTGACCGCCAGGAAGAGGAATGCGCAGCAATGGATTTCGGGATTTATCCACCGGAGATCAACTCCGGCCGGATGTATACCGGTCCGGGATCGGGGCCGATGCTGGCCGCTTCGCAAGCCTGGAACAGCTTGGCTGACGAGTTGTACACCGCAGCCGGCGGCTATCAATCGGCGGTGGCCGAGCTGACGTCGAGGGCATGGTCAGGTCCGTCGTCGGCGTCCATGAGCGCCGCGGCGGGGTCTTATGTGGCCTGGTTGAGCGCCAGCGCCGCACAGGCCGAAGAGACCGCCGCCCAAGCGCGGGCCGCAGCCTCGGCCTATGAGACGGCGTTTGCCATGACGGTGCCGCCGCCGGTCATCGTGGCAAACCGCAGCTTGCTGGCGGCGTTGGTGGCGACGAACTTTCTGGGGCAGAACACACCAGCGATCGCGGCCACCGAGGCTCAGTACGCCGAAATGTGGGCACAGGACGCCGTGGCGATGTACGGCTACGCGGGTTCGTCGGCGACAGCGACCGCGCTGACCCCTTTCAGCTCACCGCAGCAGAGCACCACTCCCGGCGGGGCGGCCGGCCAAGCCGCCGCAGCGGGCCAAGCGACGAGCACCTCCGCCGGCAATGCGCAGAACGTCGCGTCGAGTGTCGTGCAGACGCTCTCTGCGATGCCCAACGCGCTGCAAAGCCTCGCGACCGCAGCGCCGGCAGCCTCCCTGACGTCGACCCCGCTGAACACGATCAGCGACCTGATCAACATTTTCCTCAATACACCGACCCAGCTGACTCTCCTGGGCCTCATCATCCCGTTGTCGATCCTGGGCGGGCCGGTTGATATTCCTTACGCCATAGGCGTCAATCAGGTCAGTATTCACGCGGATGGCATCGTCAGCGGCTGGGATGGGGTGCAGGCCTGGCCGGGTACATGGCAGGTGCCCCCGACAACGTTCCCGGCGATGATCACCGACGCCGGCCAGACCGTGTCGGCAGGTGCGGGTCAGGCGAACACGGTCGGGAGACTCTCGGTGCCGCGCGGATGGACCGTCGAAGCGGCGGAGGTACGGCCCGTCGCACTCGCCTCGCCGCTCACCGCCGGCGGCCCGGCAGTCGGACCGGCGGTGGAAGCCGGCACTGCGAACACGCTCAACCAGATGGGAATCGGCGGTATGGCCGGGCAGGCCATGGCCGGACCGCCGGCCTCGGCCACCACCGAGGAGAACTGCAACGCAGCGACGCGCGCCCGGTTGACGCCCCGCGTCACCGGTTCGGCCAGCGGCGGTGAACCCGAAGCGAAACCGGCACCCCGCACGGTCGTCACGGGGGTGGCGGCCGCGATCCGCGAGATCGCCCGGCAGCGTGCCGAGGGACGGCTCAGCGAACTGGAATACACCGAGCAGAAGAAACGCCTGCTCGACATCTCTTCCGGACACCGCCCGTTGGCGTGACGCATCAGGCGATCGACAGCGCGATGCCGTCCAGAATGTCGTGCTCGCTGACCGTCAACGCCGTGATGCCGGCACGCTCGCGCAGCGCGAGCGCCAGTTCTTCGATGACGATCGCGCCGCCGCCGATCACGTCCACCCGGCCCTCGTGCATGGGCCCCAACGCAGCCCGCTGCGCCCGGGTCATGCCGATCAGCCCGTCGCAGACCGTCAGCAGCCGGTCTACCCCGACTCTTGAAAGGTGGATGGCCGCAGCGTCGTACGTCGTCATGTGCTGCGCGAGCGCGGCGACCGTCGTCATGGTGCCCGCCACCCCGACCCAGGTGCGGGCCTGCTGCACCGGGACAACCCGCAACGCCTCATCGAGTCGTTCGCGAACAACCTCACGTGCCGCTGCCAACTCGGCCGCGGTTGGCGGATCAGAATGCAGGCACCGCTCGGTCAGTCGCACGCAGCCGATGTCGGCCGAAAAGCTCGCCGTCACCGTGTCGGTGCCCAACACCACCTCGGTCGACCCGCCGCCCAGATCGACGATGACGAAAGGCCCAGCGGCGGTATCCAAGTCGTTGACAGCACCGCGGAAGGACAGCTCGGCCTCGTCGAGCCCGGCGATCACCTCCGCGACCGTTCCCTGCGCAACGGCGCCGAGCACCTCGGCGGTCATCGCGAAGAACACCCCGCGATTGCCGGCGTCACGGGTGGCCGACGTGGCGACCATCCGGATCCGGTCGACACCGTGTGCCATACACAGCTCTGCGTAGTCGACCAGCGCAGAACGAGTGCGCTGCAACGCTTCCGGCGCAAACTGGCCGGTGGCGTCGACGCCCTGACCGAGCCGCACGATGCGCATTTCGCGATGCACGTCGATCAGTTGCCCATCGGATGCGTCGGCGATCAGCAGCCGAATCGAGTTGGTACCGCAGTCAATCGCCGCCAATGGACTCACAGCCACTCCTCCGGTGTCAGGATGCCGGCCATCGCCGGCCCGACGGTCAGCACCGCCAGCGCCTCATCGCCAAAGGGGTTGACACCCTTGCCCTTGGCCAGCGAGTGCGCGATCACCACGTGCAGGCACTTGACCCGATCGGGCATGCCGCCGCCGGAAAATGTGGTCCCCAGCGGCTCGATGGCATCCCGCTCGGCCAGGTATGACTCGTGCGCGCGCCGATAGGCGGCGGCCAGCTCGGCGTCCGACTCCAACCGCTGGGTCATCTCCCGCATCATCCCGGTCGTCTCCAGCCTGCTCGCGGCGGCGGTCAAGATCGGATGCGTCAAGTAGTACAACGTCGGAAACGGCGTTCCATCAGGAAGTCTCGGGGATGTCTTTACCACTGCGGGCTCACCGTTAGGGCAGCGGTAGGCGATGTCGAGAACGCCCCGCGGCTCACGGCCGAGCTGACGGGCGACCGCCTCGAGGTCGGCGGGATCAACCACCGGGCGGAGGCGGACCGGGCGGAGGCGGACCGGGCGGAGGCGGCGCCACCGGCGCCGGCGACCCGTGCGGGCTGTCGGCGATCGTGTGCCACAGCGAGGTGTACCAGGGCTCGTTGCTGACCGCGGTTTTCGGCTGCGCCCCGGGATCGACAGGCAGTGCCGCACCCGGTGGCAGTTGAACCTGGTAGGGAATCTCGCCCGGCATCACGAAACCGAGGCGCTCACGGGCCTGCGCCGCGATGAACGCGGGGTCCCGGAGTTTGCCCTTCTGCTGTTCGAGATCGGAGATCTGTTGGCGCAGTGCGGCTTCGGATGCGGCCAGTTGTTCCATCTCGGTGCGCTGCGCGAAATAGGTACGGACCGGACCCGCGATGGTCAGCGTCAGCACGCAGACGACGGTCGCCAGGATGGCCGCCCGCCGCGCGGTCAGACCGAGCCGCTGATCCGAGCGCTGCTCGGCCGATTCGGCAATTTTCTGTTTGATCGGTTCGACGACCTCGGGCATCGCGCGCGGCGACGCCGACGGTCCGCGCCGGCCCGCCGGGGACTTCCGCGGCCGGCCGGCCACCGAATCGCCGGCCCGACCCGGACGCGACGGTGAGCGCCGCTTCGGTTCTGGCCGTTTCGATTCGGGCATGACAGGTGGGGGCTGGCGGGCCTACGGCGTGTACCTGGGGAATGCCAGATCGCCGGCGTAGCGGGCGGCGTCGCCGAGGGCCTCTTCGATGCGTAGCAGCTGGTTGTATTTCGCCACCCGCTCGCCGCGGGCCGGGGCACCGGTCTTGATCTGCCCGCTGCCCACCGCCACCGCCAGGTCGGCGATCGTGGTGTCCTCGGTCTCGCCGCTGCGGTGACTCAACATCGTCCGGTAGCCGCTGTGGTGGGCCAGCGCGACCGCGTCGAGTGTCTCGGTGAGCGTGCCGATCTGGTTGACCTTGACCAGCAGGGCATTTGCTGCGCCCTTGTCGATGCCTTCCTCCAGCCGTTCGGGATTGGTGACGAACAGGTCGTCACCGACGATCTGAACCCGGTCGCCGATGGCGGTCGTCATGGAAACCCAGCCATCCCAATCGTCCTCGGACAGCGGGTCTTCGATCGACACCAGCGGATAGGAGTCCAGCAGCTCGGCGTAGAACTGCGACATCTCGTCGGCGGTCCGGGTCTTCTTTTCGAACTGGTATCCGGTGCCGTCGGTGTAGAACTCGGTCGCCGCGGCGTCCAGCGCCAGTGCCACATCGGCGCCCAGCTTGAAGCCGGCGGACTCGATGGCCTGGCTGATGATGTCCAGTGCAGCTTTGGTTCCCGGCACGTCGGGGGCGAACCCGCCCTCGTCACCCAGCGCGGTGGACAGCCCTTGGTTCTTGAGCGCCGACTTCAGGGCGTGATAAACCTCGGCGCCCCACCGCAGTGCCTCGTGGAAGCTCGGCGCCCCGATCGGAGCAACCATGAACTCCTGGATGTCGACGGCGGTGTCGGCGTGGGCTCCGCCGTTGAGAATGTTCATCATCGGCACCGGCAAGATGTGCGCGTTCGGCCCGCCCAGGTAGCGGAACAGCGGCAACTCGGCGGAGTCGGCGGCCGACTTGGCCACCGCCAGCGAGACGCCGAGGATGGCGTTGGCGCCCAGCCGGGACTTGTCGGGGGTGCCGTCGAGGTCGAGTAGCGCCTGGTCGAGCAGCCGCTGGTCGTCGGCGTTCAGGCCTATCACGGCCGGCGCGATTTCGTCGAGCACCGCTTGCACGGCCTTCTTGACGCCCTTGCCGCCGTACCGGTTACCGCCGTCACGCAGCTCGACGGCCTCGTGCTCGCCGGTGGAGGCGCCGGAGGGTACCGCGGCCCGCGCGAACGTCCCGTCGATCAGGGCCACCTCGACCTCGACTGTCGGGTTGCCGCGGGAATCGAGGATTTCGCGGGCCCCGACCTGCTCGATAATCGGCACTGGTTCTCCTTGCGTTGCGCGGGCTACAGCACTCAGCAGCCTAGAGCCTGCTCTACAGCGAGTGGCCCTCCGCATAGGCGGTAGCCCAGTCTCGCACGGCGCGGGCGTAGACATCCGAGTCGTTGTAGGCCCACAGCGCCGTGATCCACCCGCGGGGGGTGGCGAGATCCTTCCCACGCCAGCACAGATATCCGGCGGCGGACAGTGCGGCGTCGTCGATGTTGTCGACGTCGACCCTGCCGTCGTTGTTGGCGTCGACGCCGTACTCCCGCCACGTCTCGGGAATGAACTGCATCGGTCCCATCGCCCGCACGGTGTCTGGCTGGCCGTCCATCCCGCCGGGCCGGCCGTCCAGCCGGGCCTCGCTGTCGATGATGCGCATCGTGCCGTTGGTCCCGTCCAGCACCACACCCCTGATCGGCGGGCGCACATCACCGTTTCCAAACAGCGTCGCGTGACGGTAGGTGCCGTGGTGACTTTCCACCTGCCCGATGCCTGCCAGCGTCGTCCAGGCGATATGGCAGTTCGGGTTCTCCACCTCGGCGACCCGGGCGGCGTAGCCGTACGCCTCCAGCGCGGTCACCGGGATGTGCAGCCTCGGGGCAAGGGCGGCCGCCCATCCGTGCAGTTGGTCAGCGGGCCGGCCCTTGGCATGGGTGTCGACCGGCGGCACCGGCGCGCCCGGTGGCGGCGGGACGCCTTTGGGAATGTAGAGGCCCGGCTGCCATGAACAGCTTGATGCCAACAGCAGCGCCGTTGCGCCTATGACGGCCAACGCGCGCAGCCAACGGACCGGCGACACACAGCACCCCTAAAATCACGGCTTTCCCAACATCGTCCCATGGGATTCGAGTGCCTCAGCCTACGGGCGTCCGGCTTCGAGGTCGGCTGATGCGCTATCGACCGGCCAGCGGGCCCGCCATTCGTCTTCGGTGATCGAACCGACCGGTGCCACGTCCAGCTCCGCGGGTACATCGGCCGAGCGTCGCTCGGCGGCGACCGCTTTTTCCACGCCGCGCACGGTGTCCATGAACTGCAGTACCGCCGTGCGCAAGGAGTCTTCGGCGTCGATATCGGCCGTTACCGTGATCGAGGTGACGTTCGCCGGAACCAGATCCGGCGGGAAACCGGCCTTGACGACCCGCTGAATCACCTTGTGCGCCAACGCCAAAGCCGGCTGACCGGTGGGCACATTGTCGACCACCGAATGACGCGGATTCTCCTGGGCTTTGCGCTCTTCCCACTGGGCCAACTGCTCATCGAGCGAAATTGGTTGTCCGGCAAGCACTCCTGGAGCTCTATTGCCCAGCTTCCGGAGCAGCGCATCGGCGACGTCGTCGATGGCGAACGGGTGCGACGGCGCGTCCTCGGCGATGCGCGCATGGAACAGCACCTGCAGCAACACGTCACCGAGCTCGTCGCGCAGCGAATCGGCATCCCCGCTGCGCACCGCGTCGAACAGCTCGTAGGTCTCCTCCAACAGGAACCGGCGCAGCGAATCGTGGGTCTGCGTGCTTTCCCACGGCCCGGCGGTACGCAGTTTGTCCATCATCGCGACGGCATCCACCAGCCGCTCTCCAGGCCGGCGGCCGGGCGCCGTGATCAGCCGCTCACCGGCGGCCAACCGCGCGGTGACCGAGGGGTGCTCGGGGTCTGAGGACAACAGGACCGGCGCATCCTCCCCGGTGTGCGCCGGACGCCCAGCCGGCAACGACCAGGGCACCGCGACCGGCATCTCCTCGGTGTACTGCACCTCACCGGAGAGCAACTTGACGGCCTCCACCGGGACCAGCGACGGCCGCCGCGGGTCGACCAGGACTACTGTCATGGCCGCCGCTCCTCCCCACCCCGGCCACACCGGGGTCATCGTCACCGGCGGGGGTCATCGCGCTTGCCTCTCCGGCGTTGGCGTGTCTGTCTGCGTCGATTCTGCTGGTTTCCCGACCAGCGCGGTCACCAATTGGCCAACCATCCGGACGAGTTCCAGGTCGCGGATCCGCGGGGCGCCCACGCCACCGGCGCGCGGAATCGGAACCTGCACCGTCGACGTCGTCGCGCGGTAACGCGCACCCGGATAGCGGCGGGCCAGCCGCACCTGCGCGGAGTCCGGCAGGGTGAGCGGCGACAGCCGCAGCGTGGCCGCCGACGCCGTCGACACCTCGGTGATGCCCGCGGCGCGGCAGATCAGGCGCAGTCGCGCCACCGCCACCAGCAGCTCGGCGGTCTCGGGCAGCGCGCCATAGCGGTCGGTCAGCTCTTCGATGACGGCGTCGACTTGCGTGTCGTCGGCCGCGGCGGCCAGCCGCCGATAGCCCTCCAGCCGCAACCGGTCGCTGGGGATGTAGTCCGGCGGCAGATGCGCGTCCACCGGCAAGTCGATCCGCACATCCTTGGGCTCCTCGGCGGTGCTGACGGTCTTGCCGTCAGCCGCGGCCCGGTAGGCCTCGACGGCCTCGCCGACCAACCGGACGTAGAGGTCGAAGCCCACCCCGGCGACGTGTCCGGACTGCTCGGCGCCGAGAACGTTGCCGGCCCCGCGGATCTCCAGGTCCTTCATGGCCACCGCCATACCGGCGCCCAGGTCGTTGTTCTGCGCGATCGTCGCCAACCGGTCGTAGGCGGTCTCGGTCAGCGGCGTGTGCTGTGGATACAGAAAGTAGGCGTAGCCACGTTCCCGGCTGCGGCCGACGCGGCCGCGCAGCTGGTGCAGCTGGGACAGCCCGAACGTGTCGGCCCGCTCCACGATCAGCGTGTTGGCGTTGGAGATGTCCAGGCCGGTCTCCACGATCGTGGTGCACACCAGGATGTCGAACTCGCGGTTCCAGAATCCCTCGACGGTGGTTTCCAGCAGTTCCTCGGGCATCTGCCCGTGCGCGACGGCGACTTTGGCTTCCGGCACCAGCTCGCGCACCCGCGCCGCGGCGGCGTCGATCGAGCTGACCCGGTTGTGCACGTAGAACGCCTGCCCGTCGCGCAGCAGCTCGCGGCGAAGCGCCGCGGCGATCTGCTTGTCGTCCTGCGCCCCGACGTAAGTCAGCACCGGGTAGCGCTCCTCGGGTGGGGTCAGGATCGTCGACATCTCCCGGATGCCGGCCAGGCTCATCTCCAGCGTGCGCGGGATCGGGGTGGCGCTCATCGTCAGCACGTCGACGTGGGTGCGCAGCGACTTGATGTGCTCCTTGTGCTCGACACCGAAGCGCTGCTCCTCGTCGACGACCACCAGGCCGAGGTCTTTCCAGCGCACCCCGGTCTGCAGCAGCCGGTGGGTGCCGATCACGATGTCGACCGTGCCTTCGGCCATCCCGTCCAGGACGGCACGGGATTGCGCGGGTTCGGTGAATCGGGACAGGCCCTTGACCCGGACCGGGAAGCCCGCCATCCGCTCGGAGAACGTCTGCAGATGCTGGTCGGCCAACAGCGTGGTGGGCACCAGCACCGCGACCTGTTTGCCGTCCTGCACCGCTTTGAACGCCGCCCGGACCGCGATCTCGGTCTTGCCGTAGCCGACATCGCCACAGACCACCCGGTCCATCGGGACCGGCTTCTCCATGTCGGACTTGACTTCGGTGATCGCGGTGAGCTGGTCATGAGTCTCAGTGAAGCCGAACGCGTCTTCCATCTCGGCCTGCCACGGGGTGTCCGGGCTGAACGCATGTCCGGCGCTGGCCTGCCGCTTGGCGTACAACGCCACCAGTTCGCCGGCGATCTCCCGAACCGCCTTGCGCGCTTTGGTTTTGGTGTTGGTCCAGTCGCTGCCACCGAGCCGGCTCAGCGACGGCGCCTGCCCGCCGACGTAGCGGGACAGCTGATCGAGGGAATCCATCGGCACGTAGAGCTTGTCGGTGACGTTCTGCCCCCGCTTGCTCGATGCGTATTCCAGCACCAGATATTCCCGGCGCGCGCCGCCGACCGTGCGTTCGGTCATCTCCACGAATCGGCCGATGCCGTGCTGGTCGTGCACCACCAGATCGCCCGCGGTCAGGGCCAGCGGGTCGACGGTGTTGCGACGTTTGGCGGCCAGTCGCTTGCCGTCGGTGGCGGTCATCCGGTTGCCGGTCAGGTCGGTTTCGGTGACGATCACCAGGCCCGCGCCCGGGAAGACCAGACCGTCGTGCAGCGGGCCTTTGAGGACGCCGACGACGCCTGGCTTGGGTTCGGTTCCGGGCTCCAACATCGTTGCCGGAGTCTCGGATTCGGCCAGTTGCTCAACGACCCGGTGCGCGGTGCCGGCGCCGGGCGCGACGACGGCGGCCAGCCCGCCGGTCGCCACGTGGGCGCGCAGCATCGCGAACATCTCGTCGATGTCACGCTGGTGGCCGCGTGCCGATGGCGACGCGCGGATGTCCAGTTCGATCGCCGACTCGTCGGACAGCTGCGACAGCGTCCACCACGGGTGCCCGGTCCGGCGGGCCGCGTCGTGCACCTCGGCGAGTTCGCGGAATCCCGATCCGCCGAGTTGCTCGACGTCGATCGGCGAATCGCCACCCACCGCGGCCACCGACCACGACGCGTCGAGGAATTCGCGGCCGGTCTTGATCAGGTCGGCCGCCCGGGTGCGGACCTTTTCCGGATCGCAGACCAGCACCGGGGTTCCGTCGGCCAGCTGGTCGGTGAGCAACGTCACGTGGTCGGGACGCAGCACCGGCAGCAGCGCCTCCATGCCGTCGACCGGGATGCCCTCGGCGAGGCGGGCCAGCATGTCGCCCACCCCGCCGGTGACACCGTGCTCGGCCGGCGGCTGCTGTCCGGCCAGCTCGGCTGCCCGAGCCCGCACGTCGTCGGTCAGCAGCAGCTCGCGACAGGCCACCGCAATCACGGTGTCGATGCTGATCTCGGGGATCGACCGCTGGTCGGCCACCGAGAACATCCGCAGCTCGCTGACCTCGTCGCCCCAGAACTCCACCCGCACCGGATGCTCGGCGGTCGGCGCGAAAACGTCGAGAATGCCGCCGCGGACCGCGAATTCGCCGCGCTTGCCCACCATGTCGACCCGGGTGTAGGCCAGCTCGACCAGCCGGGTGATGACGTCTTCGAAGGCCACCTCGTCGCCGAGGGTCAGCGTGAGGGGTTCGGCCAGGCCGAGTTTCGAGGCCATCGGCTGTAGCAGCGAGCGGACCGCGGTGACCACCACCTGCAGCGGCGGACCGAGCCGGGTGTCCTGCGGGTGGGCCAGCCGGCGCAGCAGCATCATCCGGGCGCCGACGGTGTCGACGCCGGGCGAGAGCCGCTCGTGCGGCAGCGTCTCCCAGGACGGGAACATGGCGACGGCATCGCCGAGAACGCCACGCAACTCGGCCGTGAGGTCGTCGGCCTCCCGACCGGTCGCGGTGACGACGAGTAGTGGCCCCTGCCGAGCCAGCGCGCAGCCGACGAACAGACGAGCACTGGCGGGACCGACCAAGGCCAAGTCCTCGGGTCGGTCGGCCGCCAGGTCGGCCAGGCGCTGCAGCGTCGGCGCACGCAACGCCAACTCCACCAGCCCCGCGATTGGGGTATCTCTGATCTCCGGCCCCCCTGCGGTCATGATGACCCCATTGTATGGGGGCCACCCGTGGTCAATTCTCGGCCGACCGCCGTCAAGGATCCGTCAAGAAACCGGCCAAACCGTCTGTTCCTAGTCGTCGGCCAGGTGCGGGTCGGCTTCCAGATGGGTCAGGCCGTTCCACACCAGGTTGACCAGGTGGGCGGCGACCACTTCCTTCTTGGGTTCACGGGTGTCGAGCCACCACTGAGCGGTCATCGAGACCGACCCGACAAGCGCCTGCGCGTACAGCGGGGCGAGGTCGGAATCCAGGCCGCGGCGGGCGAAGTCGCCGGCCAGGATCGAGCTGACCTGGCTCACGGCATCGTTGAGCAGGCTGGAGTAGGTGCCCGAGCTAATCGAGGCCGGCGAGTCGCGGATCATGATCCGGAATCCGTCGGTGTGTTCTTCGACATAGGTCAGAAGTGCGAGCGCTACGGTTTCGACCCGCACCCGCGATCGGTTGTTGGTCAGCGACGACGTGATCCCGTCCAGCAGCGTCGACATCTCCCGGTCGACGACCACCGCGTACAGACCCTCTTTGCCACCGAAGTGCTCGTAGACCACGGGTTTGGAGACGTTGGCGCGCAGGGCGATCTCCTCGATCGACGTTCCTTCGTAGCCGCGTTCGGCGAACAGCGACCGTGCGATGTCGATGAGTTGGTGGCGGCGCTCGCTACCGGTCATCCTGGTGCGGGGCGCCTTGGTTTCCTTATCCGGCGCGGCCACGTCCAACAGGTTATCTCCGTCGTTGCGGTCCGCGACGTGCCCACGCCGTCGTCTAGAGTAGACGCGATCTTCCCCGCTGGTCGCAGCGATCCGTCGTGGTGTAATCGGCAGCACTTCTGATTTTGGTTCAGACAGTTCAGGTTCGAGTCCTGGCGACGGAGCTTCGCTCGCGACCGTTCCACACGCACGAATTTTTCCAGCTTCGGCGGGCCGCAGAGCGTCCGATGTTGCGTTGAGCGGGTGATCGGATCGCTACGTCGATCGTCACGGCTGGCTTTTGTTGAATAAAGCTACGTCGACAGCGCCTCGATAAAAGGGGTTATGTCGTCCCGCATACGAGTTCTGATCGCACCGGCCAGTAGTCAAACCCGCGCCCCGCGTTGACCCCGACCGCCCGGCAACAGCGCAATCGAGCCAGAACCCCTCTGACCAGGGAATTCGATTGAGCGAAGCGTCGGAGTGGAATATGCACGAATCGAATATGGACTGATACCGGTAAACCTCTGGGCATTCGTTAGCATGTTGCATTGCAACGTATTTCGCGTCGAAACGTGAACACACTATTTCGAGCACCGATGTAATGTGTTGCGGTGCAATGACTATTACTCATTGGGGATGCATCAGATAAATCACGGAGTCAAGGCCGGGCTTGCAGCAGATGCGGATTCGTTGGCGGCTGGCTCGCCTGCTGGACGATGACAGCGGCCAGGTGGGCCACCAGAACCATCGGCCGAGCAGCGCCATCAGCGATGGCATTAGGAAGCTGCGCACGATCATGGTGTCGAGCAGCAGGCCGACGCCGACGGTGGAGCCGAGTTAGATGATGCTGGTTACCGTGCTGGCCATCAGCGCGAACATGGTGGTGCCGAAGATGATGCCGGTGTTGAGGTCTTAACGCCAGCAGCAGGTTGTAGTCCGAGCCGACCGCTACGAGCGCGATGATGCGATGAATGCGATCGGGGCTACAGACCAGTGCAACGGGTGTCCGAGCAGTTGCCGGATCTGCGCGCTGATTCCCATGGTGACGGCATAGGAGGCGACGACGGTGCCGACGACCGTGAGGCCGGCCACCGGGCTGCGGAGCATGAACGAGACGATTACGAAAACCAATGCCAAGGTTGCGACCACCAGCAACGCGATGTCGTGGTGCAGAGGTCTTGCAGGTCGCGTGTGGTCGGGCCGACGCCGACTAGCATTACCGAGCGGGGTATCAGTGTGCCTTCTTTGCTGACAAGTCGGTGATCTACCCCGTCGCCGCTGCCGCCCGCGTGTCATAGGTGACGGTCGATATCCATTCGCTGGTGAAGGATCCGCACGACGTCGATGACATCGTCAGCGGTGGCCCGATAAAACAGCACATGAGATCCGCTCGCGAGCTTGCGGTAGCCTGCGCGGATCTCATCGCAGGCCTGACCGATTCTCGGATTCGCGACCGCACGCTCGATACTGTGCTGAAGTTCGAGCAGGTAGTTCTCCGCCTGGTCGACCCCCCAGTGTTCTGCGGTGTAGTCCCAGATGTGTTCGACATCGGCGCGAGCGGCTGGCGAGAATAGGTATCCACTCACTGCTGATCCGGTGCGGCGCCGCGTTTGCTGGCAAGGAAGTTGTCGAAAGTGAAAGGTGCGGAGGGGCCGCTGCGTTCACCATCGACCAATGCCTGACGCAACGCGGCGAGCCGGATTTCGCGGTCTTCGAGCAGTCGCAGCGCCGACCGCACGACATCGCTAGCTGATCGGTAGCGGCCCGAGGACACCTCAGCGTCGATGAAAGCACTGAAGTGCTCGTCGAGGCTGAAAGACGTGTTCTTGCCCACGATGACCATGCTACCAATACTTGGTATCAAGCCATTGTTGGAAACCGGGGCACCGCCCGACCGGCGGTGGTTACCGAGGCTGCATTCCCGGCTTTAGGACCATCTCGCCGCCGGGACGCTGCACTGCCCACGATGCGCCGGCCGGCTCACCACATGGGCGTTTGGCCGGCGCCGCACGATCCGCTCCCACGACAGAGAGACGGTGACGCTGCGACCACGGCGGGTGCGCTGCTCGGACTGCCAATCCACCCACATCGTGTTGCCTACGGCATTTCAGGCCCGCCGAGCCGACACCACCGAAGTGATCGGGGATGCGCTGCTGCACAAGGCCAACCGACTGGGCTACCGGCGCATCGCGGCCCGCATCCACCGATCGGAGTCGACCGTGCGGCGCTGGCTGCGCCGCGCCACACCCAAGCATCTACGGGAAGTTCGACGAAAACCGTGCCCGCGTCTACGCCGGCTTGGTGGCCGGCATGGCCGCTGAAGTTGGCCGAGCAATTGCCGAAGGGGACATGCGAGAAGACCTCGACCCGACAGCGATCAGTGTGGCGATCATCGCCGCAACCTTTGGCACCCAGATGCTCTCTCAATCCATTTCGGGAAACAACGACCTGATCGAGCGATTGACCCACATGTGGGAGCTGTTGTTGCCGGCCATCGTTGCCGAGACCTCACTGGCCTACTACCGCGAGTATCTCAGCCGCGAGGCAGTGCGACAGGTCAAGCACGACTCATCGCTTTGACGGTTTATTGTCCATCGCGGCGTTCACTGCCGAATCCGGCGTTCCAGGAGTCTGTTTTGCCGGAGGCGTGCAGATAGTGACACGCTGAACCGATACCGGCACAGCGCGAGGAGGTTGGATGACGGCGCACGCTGAGGCGGCGGTCCTGGTCCTGGCAGCCGGGGCCGGTACCCGGATGCGGTCCGACATCCCCAAGGTGCTGCACACCCTGGCCGGCCGCAGCATGCTGGCGCACTCGCTGCACGCGGTCACCAAGCTGGCGCCGCAACACCTGGTGGTGGTGCTGGGCCAGGACCGCGACCGCGTCGCGCCGGTCGTCGCCGAGCTGGCCGACACCCTCGGGCGTCCCATCGACATCGCGATGCAGGACCGCCAGCTCG
>NZ_JAVKSG010000069.1:0-18835 GCF_039583785.1 Mycobacterium sp. | reverse complement strand
CAGCAGTGAACGTACTCGGGGCCAACCAGCGAGACATCGCCACCCCCGTACGTGACCACACCGCAAGACTGCACCGCGTAGAGGGCAAAGTCGACCTGCTCGCGACCAAGTCCGATGACACCAATGCGCGGGTGCGCTCGATGGAAGGGGGCCAGGCCGAGATCAAAGATCTTCTGATCCGGGCCCGGCAAGGGCGTAAGCGAATGCGCCGCTGCCGTCGGCAATCGCCAGGCCAGATTCGCCGGCGATGGGGTGGGCGGTGGCGTCGCCGTCCTGCAGCAGGGTGTAGCCGTCGTAGGAGATGGCCAGATCCAGACCCGATGACGACGCCGGCAAAGCCAGCAGCCCATCGGTCGACGCCCACCAGTCCGTCGGGGTGTCGGCCGCGGCCACACCCGACGAGGAGGTAACCGCCACTGCGACACTCAATCCGAGCGCCAGCACGCACAGCCGACCGAATCGACGAACGTTCACCACCGTTGTCCTTTACCGCATGCGGCAACGATCGTCGAATTTGCTCAGGCTAATAGCAACCCACCTAAGAAGCATGAAATTCCAGTCAAATCTGTTCCGTCTGAGGCTTTTTGAACGAACCCGATCCAGCTGCTTCGCTGCGCAGTGGCTTGCTGCCGGTTTTCGTGAAAGTCCGCCGCGGGCTCGCGCACATGAAATGATGCGCACTGTGTTCGACCGCTCGATACTCGCCGCCGCGGCTATCGCGATAGCCGCCATCGGCCCCGCGCCGTTGGCTCATGCCGATCCGCCGCAGTGCCCGGCCAGTGGCTGTCCGCACGGCCCGGTCAACACCGCGCCCGGCCCGGTCAACAGCCCGCCACCGGCCAACGTCAACAGCCCGTCCTACAAAGACGGCTACCACTCCGAGCACGACTTTTACGCGATCCCGCAGAATCACGCGTACCTCGCAAGCGAGATGAAGACCGGCTACACCGCGCTGCTGGCGTGTCAAGTGGAAGTGAAAGGCGGGTCCCCGCCGGCGAATCTGAACGACTGGCTCGCCGGCTGCGTCGACGCCCTGCACGATCTGGGGTTTAGGCCATAAGCGTGCTGATCACCGCCGCGGAGTTGGCCGACCTGATCGACGCCGGTGAACCCGTGACGATTCTCGACGTGCGCTGGCGGCTCGACGAGCCCGACGGCCACGCGGCGTATCTGCATCGCCACCTGCCCGGCGCGGTCTACGTCTCACTCGAAGACGAGCTCAGCGACCACTCGGTGATCGGCCGGGGCAGACACCCGCTGCCGGCTGGGCGCAGCGTCGAAGCCGCGGCGCGGCGTTGGGGCGTCCGCAGAGCCGTACCGACCGTCGTCTACGACGACTGGAACCGGGCCGGGTCGGCGCGCGCGTGGTGGGTGCTGACCGCCGCCGGCATCGCCGATGTGCGCATCCTCGACGGTGGTCTGGGCGCCTGGCGATCGGCCGGAGGCGGTCTGGATAGCGGTGCGGTCGAGCCGCCGCCGGGCAACGCAACCGTCACACACGACGACCTCGACGACGGCGCGCTGCCAACCCTGAGCGCGTGCCACGTCAATGACGTCGACCTGCTCGATGCCCGTACACCGGAGCGGTTCCGGGGCGAGGTCGAGCCGATCGACCCGGTTGCCGGCCACATCCCCGGGGCTAAAAACCTGCCCAGCGGCGCGGTGCTGAACACCGACGGCACTTTTTTGGCCCACGCTGCGATCGCGCGCCTGCTCGCCGAGCGCGGCGTCGACCACAACAAGATCGGTGCGTACTGCGGCTCCGGCGTGACGGCTGCGATCACGGTCGCGGCCCTCGCCGCATCGGGCTATCAGGCGGCGCTGTTCCCCGGCTCGTGGTCGCAGTGGTGTTCTGATTCCAAAAACCCCGTCGCGCGTGGAGACGATTAGTCCGGTTCGCCGGAAAGAGGTTTGTCCCGCGGCCTCGGGGGCAATGCTTTCCGAGAGGCGTACACGTTGGTCGACCTGCGTGTCCGCTCAGATCTCGCCGGTTCAGCCGAGAGCTGGTGAGATCGCCCCGGCCAACCCTGGTGTGTCACTCTTTTAGTTGTAGTAACGTGCGGGAAATGGACGTGGGTGTCTGGATCCTCGGCGGCTATCAAAGCGACTTCGCCCGAAACCTCACCAAAGAAGGCCTGGACTTCGCGGACCTGACCCGCGAGGTCGTCGACGCCACGCTTGCCGAAGCCAAGATCGACGCCGCGGCCATCGGCGTCGTGCACATCGCCAACGCATTCGGCGAGTTGTTCGCCGAGCAAGGTCATCTCGGCGCGATGCCCGCGACCGTGTGCGACGGGCTGTGGGACACCCCGGCGTCGCGGCACGAGGCGGCCTGCGCGTCGGGCAGCATGGCCGCCCTGGCCGCGATGGCCGACCTGCACGCCGGCAACTACGACACCGCTCTGGTCCTCGGCGTCGAGTTGGAAAAAACCGTGCCCGACGCGAAATTCCTCTGGCCGTCGATGTTCGCCACTCTCTCCGACGAATACGATCGCCGCTACGGCATCGACGAAAACCACCTGCGGGCAATCGCACAGCTCAATTTCGGCAACGCACGCCGAAATCCCAACGCGCAGAACAGACAATGGTCGGTGCCCGATCCGATCGGCGACGACGACGAGGCCAACCCGCTGATCGAGGGCCGGCTGCGGCGTTTCGACTGCAGCCAGATGACCGACGGCGGCGCCGGCGTCGTCCTGGTCACCGACAAGTTCCTGCGCGACCATCCCGCCGCACGGCCGATCGCCCGCATCGCCGGCTGGGGGCATCGCACCGTTGGATTGGGCCTGCAACAGAAACTCACCCGCGCCGCGGACGACCCCTACGTCATGCCGCATGTGCGCGCCGCCGTGCTCGACGCGTTGCATCGCGCGCAAGCCACCCTCGACGACCTGCACGGTATCGAGGTGCACGACTGCTTCACTCCCAGTGAATATTTGGCCATCGACCATATCGGGCTAACCGGTCCGGGCGAGTCGTGGAAGGCCATCGAAAACGGAGAGATCGAGAACGGTGGACGGCTGCCGATCAACCCGAGTGGCGGCCTGATCGGTGGCGGCCACCCGGTTGGCGCGTCGGGCGTCCGGATGCTCGTCGACGCAGCCAAACAGGTCAGCGGCACGGCCGGCGACTACCAGGTCGAGAACGCGAAAGCCTTTGGCACGCTGAACTTCGGCGGTAGCACCGCCACCACGGCCAGCTTCGTGGTCAAGGAGGTGCGCTGATGGACGTCGCAGTCGTCGGCAAGTTCCTGTCGACCCTGCCCGAGGACGACGACCACCCGTACCGGACCGGGCCGTGGCGGCCGCAGACCAACGAGTGGGACGCCGACGACTTGGTCGCCGTGCAGGGCGAGGTCCCCCGCGACCTCGACGGCGTCTACCTGCGCAACACCGAGAACCCGCTGCATCCGGCGCTGCAGACCTATCACCCGTTCGACGGCGACGGCATGCTGCACATCGTCGGATTCCGAGGCGGAAACACGTTCTACCGCAATCGTTTTGTCCGCACCGACGGCTTCCTCGCCGAGAACGAGGCGGGCGAGGCGCTGTGGCCCGGTCTGGCCGAGCCGGTGCAGCTGGCCAAGCGCGACGGCGGCTGCGGCGCCCGCAGCCGGATGAAGGACGCGTCGAGCACCGATGTCGTCGTTCACCGCGGCATCGCGCTGACCAGTTTCTACCAGTGCGGCGACCTGTATCGCGTCGACCCGTTGTCGGCCACCACACTGGGCAAGGAGACCTTCAACGGGAAGTTCCCGGTCGACTGGGGTGTGTCGGCCCATCCGAAGGTCGACCCGAAAACCGGTGAACTGCTGTTCTTCAACTACAGCAAGCGGGCGCCGTACCTGCATTACGGCGTCGTCGACCAGAGCAACGAACTGGCGCACTACATCGACATCCCGTTACCCGGACCGCGGCTGCCGCACGACATGGCGTTCACCGAAAACTACGTCATTCTCAACGATTTCCCACTGTTCTGGGATCCGGACCTGCTCGACCACGACGTGCATCTGCCCCGGTTCTACCCCGACCTGCCGTCACGCTTCGCGGTGGTACCGCGGCGCGGCAACACCAACGACATCCGCTGGTTCGAAGCCGACCCGACGTTCGTGTTGCATTTCACCAACGCCTACGAAGACGGCGACGAGATCGTGCTCGACGGCTTCTACGAAGGCGCCCCCCAGCCGGCCGACACCGGTGGCAACAAGTGGGACAAGCTGTTTCGCTTCCTCGCCTTGGATCGCCTGCAATCTAGCCTGCACCGGTGGCGATTCAACCTGGTCACCGGCGAGGTCAGGGAAGAGCGGTTGTCGGAGTCGATCACCGAATTCGGGACGATCAACCCAGACTACGCCGCAGCGAACTACCGCTACACCTACACCGCCACCGGCAAACCGGGCTGGTTCCTGTTCGACGGGCTGGTCAAACACGACCTGCGGACCGGCGGCGAACAGCACTACCAGTTCGCCGACGGGGTCTACGGCAGCGAGGCCGCGATGGCCCCGCGACCGAACGCCACCGCCGAGGACGACGGGTACCTGATCACGCTGACCACCGACATGGGCGCCGACGCGTCCTATTGCGTGATCTTCGACGCCGCCCGGTTCAGCGACGGCCCGGTGTGCAAACTGGCTCTGCCCGAACGGGTTTCCAGCGGAACCCACGCGACCTGGGCAGCGGGTTCGCAGTTGCGCCATTGGCATGACGTCTGAGCCGACGGCGCTGAACCCCGGCAGCACCAACGCGGTCGGTCGCATCCTGGGTCTGCTCGGTGACGAGTGGACGCTGCTGATCATCCAGCAGGCCCTGCTGGGAGCCACCCGGTATGGCGACTTCATCCAGCGCCTGCCGATCTCGAACACGGTGCTTACCAATCGATTACGGGCGCTGACCGACAGCGGACTGCTGGCCCGCACGGAGTACCAGACTCGACCCGTGCGCGCCGAATACCTGATCACCCGACGCGGACGGGCGTTCTGGCCGGTGCTGCTATCGATCTGGGAGTGGGAGCGGCGGTGGGTGCCCGATCACGTCCACCAGCTTCCGGGCATGCGACACACCCCGTGCGGCAGCGAATTCGCACCGACATTGACCTGCCGGGCGTGCGGCGACGCGGTGACCGAAAAAGACGTCGCGGCGCGCTGGGGCCCGAGCGGGTCGTGGCAGCGCTCGGTTCCCGACGGGTCGACTCGTCGCAGGTCCAGCGCGGGCCAGGCCGGGCTGTTTCCCGAGACGATGAGTGTATTCGGAAATCGTTGGGCTGCGGCGCTATTGGTGTGTGCTTTCCTGGGCACCAGCCGCTTCTCGGATTTCCAGACCCAGCTCGGGGCACCGCCGTCGCTGCTGTCCGGCCGATTGCAGACGTTCTGCGCCAACGGCGTGATGGACATCTCCCGGCAGCGCTATCTGCTCACCGAGAAGGGGCGGGCGCTCTTCCCGGTCATCATTGCCGCCCTGCAATGCGGGCAACATTGGTTCCGCGCGCCGGAGGGGCCGGCGGTGCTGCTCACCCACCTCGGCTGCGGCCGGCCGTTCGTCGGACAGCTGACCTGCGACCAGTGCGCCCTGCCGTTGACCGGCGCGCACGTCAGCGTCGACTAGCGACGCAGCGATGCCGCCAGCGCCCAGACCGAGCACAACACCGCCGCGACGGCGGCACCGCCCCCGACGTACAGACCGTAGGCCGCTGACACCGGCGGCTTCACGTTGACGGAGTAGTACCGCACCGTCAGTGCCACCTCGACCAACGAGATGACCAGCGCGGCAACCGATGCCGGCCGCACCGACAACCCCCGGCCGATCATGGCACCTGCCACCAACAACGTGGACGAGAGCACCACGATCAACTGCCCTGGCCCGAACGCGTGCGGCAGGTGCAGGCTGCCGGTGCTGCCGCCGATCGCGTTGGCCCGGCCGCCGCCGGCCGTCCCCGTCGTCAACCACGGCAGCCAGGCACTCACCGACACCACCGCGGCGAACAGCGCGACCATCCAACCGGAGCTCAAGCGGGGCATGCTGCGACAGTAGCCGGGGCGCTCAGGCCGGCGCGAACACCGTCACGAACTTACGCAGGGACTCGTTGATGTCGCTTTTGAGTGCGGCGGCGACGATCATGCCGACCGGCCCGAACAACGCCGGGCCGCCGAGGTGCACGTCGAAGCTGACCACCGACTCGGTGTTGTCAGAGCCCTTCGCTCGTACCTTGGCCAACAGCTTCACCTTGACTCCGCCGACGCCGACACCGTTGAGCGTCATGGACTCCGGCGGCTGGTAATGCACGATCGTCCAGGTGATTCGGTTGGGCATGCCCTTGACTTCGACGATCGACTCGATCACCGTGCCCTTTTCCAACCGATCGGGCAGCTTGCTCCGCCAGACCCGGTGGATGGTCAGCCAGTCTTTGAAGCGGGAGAGGTTGGACGCGTGCTCCCACGCCCGGTCGGGCGAGAGCGGGACGTCGATGGATCCGGAAAGCTTTGCCATAGTGTGCTTCTGCTACTCGCCCTTGCCATCGTGGATGGCGTTCTTCGCCGCCTGCTGCGCCTTGTCGACGACGTCTTTGAACTTGCCGTCGGTCTTGGAGTCGACGAACTCGCCGGCCTTCTCGATCGCGGAGTTCACGGTATCGGCGTTCTGCGACAACAGGTCCTTGGCCTTGTCCAGAAATCCCATTTTCCGTCCCTTCAGAGTTGTTGATTACTGCGAAGATTCGTCGAGTCGCCACCACGGCTCGAATTCTATTGGCGCCGTTGGATCTACCCGAGCACCAGGCTTGGGTACCGCTACCGAGATGCCGGCGGCCTCGGCGGCGGCCAGCAGCCGTTCGATCGGTTCGGCCCAGGGGTGCGGCGCCAACCGGAATGTGCACCAGTGAATCGGCACCAGCAGTCCGCCGTTGACGTCCAGGTGGGCCGCAACGGCGTCCTCGGGGTTCAGGTGGATGTCCGGCCAGTGCTTGTTGTAGGCGCCGACCGGCATCAGCGTCACGTCGAAGGGTCCGTGCTCGGCCCCGATGTCGGCGAAACTCTTGGTGTAGCCGGTGTCGCCGCCGAAGTAGGCTCGGTGCGCCGGGCCGATGATCGCCCACGACGCCCACAGGGTGGCGTTGCGGTTCAGGAACCGGCCGGAGAAGTGCCGGGCCGGTGTGCAGATCAACGTCAGCTCGTCGATCTGGGTGCGCTCGTTCCAGTCGAGTTCGATGATGCGCTCGTCGGCAATGCCCCACTCCCGCAAGTGCGATCCGACGCCGAGCGGTACCACGAACGGGGCCCACTGACTTCGTGCCAAACCGATGATGGTGTCGATGTCGAGGTGGTCGTAGTGGTCGTGGCTGACCACGATCGCGTCCAGGGCGGGCAGGGCGTCCAGCGACACCGGCGGCGGATGCATGCGGCCGGGTCCGATGACGTCCGAGGGCGAGCAGCGTTCACTCCAGACCGGGTCGGTGAGCACCCGGTAGCCGTCGATTTCCAGTAGTGCCGTCGCGTGCCCGAACCAGCTGACCGCGATCCGACCGGCGGGAGCGTCGAAGCTGCGCGAATCGGGCGTGATCAGCGGGATGTCAACCGTCGGCCGAGCTGCGGCCCGGCCGGTGATCAACTCCCACAGAATATTTCGCTGTTCCTCGGTGTCGAGATTGAACGAGGCCCGCTCCAGGTTGACGAAGACGCCGTCGTGGAAGTTCGGCGAGCGTTCGGCGACGCCGCGGATGTCGGACGGCTGGGCGCCGAGCGCAGCCGGTGCGCCGTGCAGCGCACGCAGCGCCCACCCGCCCGTCACGAGTGAGACCGTACCCACTGCCAGTCGCAGTGCTCCGCGCAACATCCGATCAGGCTCCCTGGAATTTCGGCGGCCGCTTCTCCACCCGCGCGACCTGTGCTTCGATCACGTCCTGACTGCCCCACGCCTTGTCGAACAGTTCCTTGTGGGCAGGCCTCTGGTCTTCGTAGGCGCCGTCGTCGTTGAGCACCCGCTTGGCGTGCTGCAGCGCCAACGGGGCCAGGCCGGCGATCTCGGCGGCCCAGGCCTGTGCGTCGGCCAGCGTCCCGATCCGGTTGGCCATGCCGGTCTGCAGCGCTGTCTCGGCGGTCAGCTTCTCCGCGGTCAGCAGCATCGCCCGGGCGCGCCCATGGCCCGCCAGCGACGACAACCGGCGAATGCTCCAGTTGTCCAATGCCAAGCCATATTTCGATGTCGGAAACTGGAAGAACGCTTCGGGTGCCACCACCCGGAGGTCACAGATCATGGCCAGTTGCAGACCCGCGCCGATGGCCGGGCCGTTGATTGCGGCGATCACCGGAACCGGCGTCGCGTCGATCGCCAAGTTCAGCGCGATCAGGCGATCCGGGTAGTCGGCAGCGAACGCGTCACCGCTCAGGTCGGCGCCGGCGCAGAACACCGTGCCCCGCCCGGTCAGCACAACGACCCGCACGTCGTCACGGGCGGCCTTTTCGATCGCCTCGCGCAACTCCTCGACGAGCTGAGAGTTGAGCGCATTGCGCCGTTCGGGACGCTGCAACTCGATGGTCAGGACGTCGTCGACGCGGGTGACTCCAATCATGGGGTCAGCTTAGTTCGGCGACAATGCGGGCCCGCAGGGCCCGAGGATGGGCCGGGCGGGCACCGTGAACCTCCGGTCGCCGGACCGTTCCATTCGACCGTCAGACCTGACAGGATGCTTCCCCGTGACGAGGCCCAACTTTCTGGTGATCGTGGCGGACGACCTCGGGTTCTCCGACATCGGCGCCTTCGGCAGCGAAATCGAGACCCCCAACCTGGACCGGCTGGCGAACGCGGGGCTCAGGCTGACCGACTTCCACTCCGCACCCGCCTGCTCGCCGACCAGGTCGATGCTGCTGACCGGAACCGATCACCACATCGCCGGCATCGGCACCATGCTCGAGGTGGCTCCGCAGTTCCGTGGGCAGCCCGGCTACGAGGGATACCTCAACGACCGGGTGGTCGCGCTGCCCGAGCTGTTGCGCGATGCCGGCTATCTGACGCTGATGGCCGGCAAGTGGCATCTCGGCAACACCATCGACCGGACACCGTGGGCCCGCGGATTCGATCGTTCTTTCGCGCTACTACCAGGCGGCGCAAGCCATTACGGAGTTGTGCCCGGCGATCTGCTGCCGGCCATGTCGCGGTACACCGAAGACGATCAGTTCGTCACGGTCGACGACGACTTCTACTCGTCGGACTTCTATGCCGACACGCTGCTGCGGTATCTCCGCGAGCGTCCGGCGGACCAGGATCGGCCGTTCTTCGCCTACCTGCCCTTTCAGGCTCCGCACTGGCCGTTACAGGCCCCCGCCGAAACCATCGCGAAGTATCGCGGCCGCTACGACGACGGCCCGGACGTGCTGCGCGAAGAGCGGCTGGCCGCACTCAAGCGGCTCGGGCTGTGTCCCAGCGACGTCGTCGCGCACCCGGTGGTGCCCGACGGGGAGCCCGAGTGGGCCGAGATGAGCGCCGAACAGCAGGCGCTGTCCGCTCGGACCATGGAGATTTACGCCGCCATGGTCGACCGGATGGACTACAACATCGGCAAAGTGATCGATTACCTCACTCAAACAGGCGAACTCGACAACACCGTGGTGATCTTCATGTCCGACAACGGTGCTGAGGGAGCGATCGTCGAGGCGATGCCCATCCTCGGTGGCGCGATCGCCGCCGAGATCGAACGAAACCTCGACAACAGCCTCGATAATGTCGGCGCCCCCAACTCGTTCATCTGGTACGGCCCGCGTTGGGCGCAGGCCGCGACGGCGCCGTCGCGCCTACACAAGGCGTTCACCACCGAGGGCGGCATCCGGGTGGTCGGCTTCGTCACCTGGCCGGGGTTCGACCGACAGCAACAGATCGGTACCGCATTCAGCACGGTCATGGACATCGCCCCAACCGTGCTTGAACTCGCCGGGGTGGCACATCCGGGCACCGAATACCGCGGCCGTGAAGTGGCGCCGATGCGCGGCCGGTCGCTGGTGCCGTACCTCTGCGGCGACGCCGAGTCGGCGCACGACGAGGTCACCGGAACCGGGTGGGAGTTGTTCGGCCGCCGTGCCATTCGCCAGGGCGACTGGAAAGCGCTGCACCTGCCCGAGCCGTATGGCCCGGGTGACTGGCAGCTCTACGACCTGTCCACCGACCCCGGCGAAATCGAGGACCTCGCCTCGTCGCGGCCCGACAAGCTGGCCGAGCTGCTGGGGCTGTGGGAGCGCTACGTCCAAGACACCGGCGTCATCCTCGATCTCGCGCAAGGCTGATATGTAGCCTCAGCCGGGTGAGCCGGATCGGGACCGACGAACTGCGCGACGCGGTGCTCGACGACGGTTCATTCGTCAGCTGGGACACCGCGCCGATCGCCGTATCGACGAGTGAGAGCTACCGCCGCGAACTGGCCGAGGCGCACGCCGCCAGCGGCCGCGACGAGTCCGTGCTGACCGGCGAGGGCCGGGTGTTCGGACGTCGGGTGGCGGTGGTCGTGTGCGAGTTCGACTTCCTCGCCGGCTCGATCGGTGTCGCCGCGGCCGAACGGATCACCGTCGCGATCGAGCGCGCCACCGTGGAGCGGCTGCCGCTGCTGGCGTCGCCGTGTTCGGGCGGCACCCGGATGCAAGAGGGCACCGTGGCGTTTCTGCAGATGGTCAAGATCGCTGCGGCGGTCACCCTGCACAAGGAAGCACACCTGCCGTATCTGGTGTACCTGCGCCACCCGACGACCGGCGGAGTGTTCGCGTCGTGGGGCTCGCTGGGCCACGTCACCTTCGCGCAGCCGGGCGCCCTGATCGGCTTTCTGGGGCCGCGGGTGTACCAGCAACTCTACGGCGAACCGTTCCCGCCCGACGTGCAGACCGCCGAGAATCTGCAGCACTACGGGGTGGTCGACGCCGTCGTGCCACTCGGCGAGCTGCGCGGCATCCTCGACCGGGCGCTCACCGTCGTCGCCGATGACCCGGGGTCGCCGCCCGAGCGGCCACGCCCCGAGCCGCTGCCCGACGTCCCGGCATGGGATTCCGTGCTGGCTTCGCGGCGACCGGACCGGCCCGGCGTGCGACACCTGCTGCGCCACGGCTGCACCGACCAGGTGTTGCTGTCGGGCACCGAGCTGGGGGCACGCCCCGCTTGCGGGGGAGGCGAAGCCGCGACGATGCTGCTGGCGCTGGCCCGGTTCGCCGGCCAACCCGCGGTACTGCTCGGCCAGCAACGCGTTGTCGGGGGGCTCGTCGGGCCGGCCGCGTTGCGCGAGGCCCGCCGCGGCATGACGCTGGCCGCCGGTTTGCGGCTGCCGCTGGTACTGGTCATCGACGCCGCCGGCCCGGCGTTGTCAGCCGAGGCCGAGCAGGGCGGGCTGGCCGGCCAGATCGCGCACTGCCTGGCCGAGCTGGTCACGCTGGACACCCCGACGGTGTCGGTGCTACTCGGCCAGGGCAGCGGCGGGCCGGCGCTGGCGATGGTGCCCGCCGACCGGGTGCTGGCCGCGCTACACGGCTGGCTGGCGCCGCTGCCGCCGGAGGGCGCCAGCGCGATCGTGTTCCGCGACACCGCCCACGCTGCCGAGTTATCCGCCGCTCAAGGTGTCCGGTCGGTCGACTTGTTAGCGTGCGGCATCGTCGACGCCGTCGTGCCCGAGCACCCGGATGCCGCCGACGAGCCTGTCGAGTTCTCCGAACGACTGTCCGCGGCGATCGCGGTCGAACTGCACGCGCTCCGCGCGATGCCTGACCGGATGGCGACCCGGTTACGGCGTTACCGCAACATCGGGCTTCGCTAGTTCTCGGTTAGCCATGTCAGACGGCGCCGGACTGCGGTCGAGTCGCCGCGCCGGGTCTGCTCCGGTGGCTGTTCCCACAGCTAAGCAGGATAATCAGGCATCATAGGCGGCATGGACACTGGCGCGGCCTCACCGCGGGTATTGGTTGTCGACGATGACTCTGACGTGCTGGCCTCGTTGGAGCGCGGACTGCGGTTGTCCGGCTTCGAGGTGTCGACCGCTGTCGACGGCGCCGAGGCGTTGCGCAGCGCCACCGAAACCCGGCCGGACGCGATCGTGCTCGACATCAACATGCCGGTGCTCGACGGCGTGAGCGTGGTGACCGCGCTGCGGGCGATGGACAACGACGTCCCGGTCTGTGTGCTGTCGGCGCGCAGCTCGGTCGACGACCGGGTGGCCGGCCTGGAAGCCGGCGCCGACGATTATCTGGTCAAGCCGTTCGTGCTGGCCGAGCTGGTGGCGCGGGTGCGGGCGCTGCTGCGCAGAAAAGGCTCGACCCCGTCCACCTCGTCGGAGACCATCACCGTCGGCCCGCTGGAGGTCGACATCCCGGGCCGCCGCGCCCGGGTCCACGGTGTCGACGTCGACCTGACCAAGCGTGAATTCGACCTGCTGGCCGTGCTGGCCGAGCACAAGACGGCGGTGTTGTCGCGCGCCCAGCTGCTGGAATTAGTGTGGGGCTACGACTTCGCCGCCGACACCAACGTCGTCGACGTGTTCATTGGATACCTGCGCCGCAAGCTGGAAGCTGGCGGCGGCCCACGGCTGCTGCACACCGTCCGCGGCGTGGGATTCGTCCTGCGCATGCAGTGACGGGACGAAACATGAACTTCTTGCAGCGAATTCTGACCCGAACGCCGTCGCTGCGTGCCCGCGTCGTGGTGGCGACCGTCATCGGTGCAGCCATCCCGGTGCTCATCGTCGGCGTCGTGGTGTGGTTCGGCATCACCAACGACCGCAAGGAGCGGCTGGACCGCCGTCTCGACGAGGCGGCCGGCTTCGCGATCCCGTTCCTGCCCCGCGGTTTGGGTGAGATTCCGAAGTCGCCCAGCGACCAGGACGCCATCATCACCGTGCGCCACGCCAGCGGCGAGGTCACGTCCAACACCACCGTCACGCTGCCCGAGTTACCCGCGGGTTACGCGGACACCTACGTCAACGGGGTGCGCTACCGGGTGCGCACGGTCAACATCCCGGCACCGCACCCGATGGCGGTCGAGGTCGGCGCCACCTACGACTCCACCATCGCCGACACCAACAACCTGCATCGCCGGGTGCTGTTGATCTGCCTGTTCTCGATCGCGGCGGCAGCCGTATTCGCTTGGCTACTGGCTACATTCGCGGTGCGACCGTTCAAAAGGCTGGCGCAGCAAACCCGGTCGATCAATGCCGGCGACGAGAATCCACAGGTCCAGGTGCGCGGCGCCAGCGAGGCCGTGGAGATCGCCGAGGCCATGCGCGGGATGCTGCAGCGGATCTGGGACGAGCAGAACCGCACACTCGAGGCGCTGACGTCGGCGCGCGACTTCGCCGCGGTGTCCTCGCACGAGCTGCGCACCCCGCTGACCGCGATGCGCACCAACCTCGAAGTGCTGGCCACCCTCGACCTGCCCGACGAGCAACGCAAGGAAGTGCTCAGCGACGTGGTCCGCACCCAATCACGAATCGAGGCAACGCTTTCCGCGCTGGAGCGACTGGCCCAAGGTGAGCTGTCGACGTCGGAAGACCATGTGCCCGTCGACATCACCGAACTGCTCGACCGCGCGGCGCATGACGCCATGCGGATCTACCCCGACCTCGAGGTGTCGCTGGCGCCGTCGCCGACCTGCATCATCGTCGGGCTGCCGGCCGGGCTTCGACTCGCGGTGGACAACGCGATCGCCAACGCCGTCAAACATGGTGGCGCGACCAAGGTGCAACTGTCCGCGGTCAGCTCACGGGCCGGTGTGGAGATCTGCGTCGACGACAACGGCAGCGGGCTGCCCGAAGACGAACGCCAGATCGTGTTCGAGCGGTTCTCCCGCGGTTCGACCGCGTCGCACTCCGGCTCCGGACTCGGCCTGGCACTGGTGGCCCAGCAGGCTCAGCTGCACGGCGGCATCGCGGCGCTGCAGGAAAGCCCGCTCGGCGGAGCACGTCTGCTGTTGCAGCTGCCTCCGCCGAGCTGAGCCTCGAGCTCAGCGGGCGCCGAGCAGGTCGATCACGAAGATCAGCGTCTTGCCGGAGAGCTGATGTCCCGAACCGGCCGGTCCGTAGGCCTGCTCCGGCGGGATGGTCAGCTGGCGGCGGCCGCCGACCTTCATCCCCGGAATCCCGTCCTGCCAGCCCTGGATGAGGCCCTGCAACGGGAACGAGATGGATTGGCCGCGGCCCCACGAGCTGTCGAACTCCTCGCCGGAGTCGTAGTCGACGCCGACGTAGTGCACCTCGACCGTGCCGCCCGGCACGGCTTCGGGGCCGTCGCCCACCGTCAGGTCGTCGATCACCAGTCGAGCGGGCGCGGGGCCGTCGGGGAACTGAATCTCAGGTTTGCTTGACACGCAAACGACCCTAGTCGGGCGATGATGCGGCCGAGCATCGGCCGCTGAGGAGCCAGACAATCAGGTCCTAGTCGGGCACACTTGACCCGTGACAACCGACACTGAAGATTCCGCTGCACTGGCTCGGATTCACGAACTCGTCGCCGAGGAGAACGCCCTTCGGCAACAGCTCCAGCACGGCGAGATCAGCGAATCCGACGAGCACAAACGGCTGCACCAGCTCGAGATCCAGCTCGACCAGTGCTGGGACCTGCTGCGGCAGCGTCGCGCGCTGCGCGAAACCGGCGGCGATCCCGGCGACGCCGCGGTGCGGTCCGCCGACGAGGTCGAGGGCTACCTCAGCTGAGCTATGGCTGCGCGTGATGCCGACGTCGTCATCGTCGGCGGCGGGCACAATGGTCTGGTCGCCGCCGGATACCTGGCCCGGGCCGGGCTGCGGGTGCAGCTGCTGGAGCGGCTGAGCCACGTCGGTGGCGCCGCGGTGTCGGCACAGGTTTTCTCCGGTGTCGAGGCGCAGCTGTCGCGGTATGCCTACCTGGTGAGCCTGCTCCCGTCGCGCATTCTCGACGACCTCGGCGTGACGGTCCGGCTGGCGCCGCGACCCTACTCGTCCTACACGCCCGATCCCGCCACCGGCGGGCGGACCGGTCTGCTGGTCGGGCGGGAGTCGACGTTCGATGCGATCGGCGCCGACGATGACGAGCAGCCCTTCGCGGAGTTCTACCGGCGCTGTCGGCAGGTGACGAGGCGGCTGTGGCCGACGATGCTGGAGCCGCTGCGCACCCGTGAGCAGGCGCGCTTGGACGTCGGTGACGGCGCCGCGTGGCGGGACATGATCGAGCGCCCGATCGGTGCGGCGATCGCCGACGCGCTCGGCAACGATGTGGTGCGCGGCGTGGTGGCGACCGACGCGCTGATCGGCACCTTCGCCCGACTCGACGACCCGTCGCTGCAGCAGAATGTCTGCTTCCTGTACCACCTACTCGGTGGCGGCGACGGGGGCTGGCATGTCCCGGTCGGCGGCATGGGTGCCGTCAGCGCGGCGTTGACCAAGGCGGCGAAGGACGCTGAAATCGTCACCGGCGCGGAGGTTTACGCGATCGATCCGAGCGGGGAGGTGCGCTACCGCCGGCACGACGACGACCACGCGGTGCGCGCCCGGTTTGTGTTGTCCGGTGTGACGCCGACGACGCTCGCCGGCCTGCTGGGCGAAGAAGCGCCGACGTCGGCGCCGGGCGCCCAGGTCAAGGTGAACATGGTGCTGCGCCGGTTGCCTCGGCTGCGTGACCCGGGCGTAACGCCCGAGCAGGCGTTCGGCGGCACGTTCCACGTCAACGAGACCTGGACGCAGCTCGACGCGGCGTATGACCGAGCCGCCGGCAGCGTTCTGCCGGATCCACTTCCGTGCGAGATCTACTGCCATTCGCTGACCGACCGCAGCATCCTGTCGCCGGCGCTTCAGGAAGTGGGCGCGGCGACGCTGACGGTGTTCGGCCTGCACACCCCGCACCGCGCGTTCGAACCTGACGCGCTGACCGACGCCGTGCTGGCATCGTTGAATTCCGTGCTGGCCGAACCGATACAGGACGTGCTGCTGACCGACGCGAACGACCGCCCCTGCATCGAGACGACCACCACCCTGGACCTGGAACAACGACTGGGCATGACCGGCGGCAACATCTTCCACGGCGGATTGGCCTGGCCGTTCACCGAAGACGACGACCGACTCGACACCCCGGCGCGGCGGTGGGGGGTGGCCACCGCACACGACCGAATTCTGTTGTGCGGCTCAGGGGCACGCCGCGGCGGAGCGATCTCCGGGATCGGAGGTCACAACGCCGCGATGACGGTGCTGGCTACCTGGTGAGCAGACGCAGAATCGCACAAATCGGGGCGCGCATACGCGAGTCTGCGTCTGCTCGCGCAGCAAACTAGCGAGCGTCGATGCCTGCGTACTTGCGCTCGGTGTAGCCGGTGTAAATCTGGCGCGGCCGGCCGATCTTGCTGGGCTCGCCGTTCATCTCCCGCCAGTGCGCGATCCAGCCGGGCAGCCGGCCGAGCGCGAACAGCACAGTGAACATCCGAGTCGGGAACCCGAGCGCCCGGTAGATCAGCCCGGTGTAGAAGTCCACATTCGGGTACAGCTTGCGCTCGACGAAGTAGTCGTCGGTCAGCGCCGCCTCTTCGAGTTCCTTGGCGATGTTCAGCAGGTGGTCGTCGCCGCCGAGCTTGCCGAGGATCTTGTCGGCCTGCTCCTTGACGATGCGGGCGCGCGGGTCGTAGTTCTTGTAGACCCGGTGGCCGAAGCCCATCAGCTTGACGCCGTCTTCTTTGTCTTTCACCTTGCGGACGAACTCGCTGACGTCGTCGCCGCTTTCCCGGATCTGCTCGAGCATCTCCAGCACCGCCTGGTTGGCGCCGCCGTGCAGCGGGCCCCACAGCGCGTTGATGCCACCGGAGATCGAGGTGAACAGGTTGGCCTGCGACGAGCCGACCAGTCGCACCGTCGACGTCGAACAGTTCTGCTCGTGGTCGGCGTGCAGGATGAACAGCATGTCCAGCGCACGCACGATCTCGGGGTCGGGCTCGTAGGGTTCGGCGGGCAGGCCGAATGTCATTCGCAGGAAGTTCTCCACCAGGTTCAGGCTGTTGTCCGGGTAGAGGAACGGCTGACCGACCGACTTCTTGTAGGCGTAGGCGGCGATGGTCGGCAGCTTGGCCAGCAGCCGGATCGTGGACAGATCGATCTCTTCGGTGTCGGCCGGGTCCAGCGAATCCGGGTAGTAGGCGCTCAGCGCGTTCACGACGCTGGACAGCACCGGCATCGGGTGCGCGTTGCGGGGGAAGCCGTCATAGAACCGCTTCAGATCCTCGTGCAGCATGGTGTGCCGCTGGATCTGCTCGGTGAAATCGGCCAGCTGCTCGGAGTTCGGCAGCTCACCGTTGATCAGCAAATAGCTGACCTCGATAAACGTCGACTTCTCGGCGAGCTGATCGATCGGGTAGCCGCGGTAGCGCAGAATGCCGGCGTCGCCGTCGATGTAGGTGATGGAGCTCTTAGTGGACGCCGTGTTGACGAAGCCGTTGTCGTAGGTCGTGTAACCGGTCTTGGACAACAGTGGCCCGAGCGCGATGCCGTCGGCTCCCTCGGTGGCGTGGACGATTTCCAGGTCCAACTCACCACCCGGGTACTTGAGAGTGGCGGAGTCGTCGGTTGCGGCCACGGGAACCCCTTTGCGCTTGCGTGTGAATGCTGGCCCGGCTGGATGCCTATAGCGCAAAGGTAGTCGTTACAGCGACCGCTCGCCTGCCCGGGGGTGAGGTCTGGGTGCGACGGCAACCACATCCATTCTCGGGCGGCTCGTCGCCGGTCTTAGTCCGGCGCGCGTATCGCAGCGCGATAACGATTGAAGACCGGCGCGACCAGCACTGCCAACAGCACCCCGACGACGGCCAGCGCTCCTCTCCCGTCGCCCGCTTCCAGCGCCGGCATCGGTGCCGGGCGGAACGTCGCCCAGATCGGAGCGATCGTGGTGGGGGTGTCGATCAGGTCGAGCGCGGCCAGGTCGACCCAGTTGAGCAGCCCTCCGGCGGCAGGCCGGACACGATCAGCGACACCAGGGCGAACAACTCGGACATGCCCACACGGGCCGGGTGAAGATGGTCAGGTTGGCGCCGACGGCGGTGACGATTCCCGACGTCCAGAGCCGACGGAGATCGGCATTCCGCGGTGCCGCGGTGTCGGCGAAAGCCTCGGGGTGCTCAGGGTTGCAGGCGTTCGACGCGCCCGCCGACGACGCGGATTCGGTTGTGCAACCGGTCTTCTCGGCCTTGCCAGAATTCGACTTCGGCGGGGGCGATGCGGTACCCGCCCCAGTTCGGCGGTACCGGGACATGTTCGTCGTCGGCGAAGCGGTCGGTCACCTGGCCCAGTTGATCGATCAGGGCGGCGCGCGAGGCGATCGGCTGGGACTGGCGCGAGGCCCACGCGCCGAGTTGTGAGCCGCGCGGCCGGTTGTTCCAGTAGCTCGCCGTGGCCGCCGGATCGACCCTGGTGACCGGCCCACGGATGTGGAACTGCCTGTTCAGTAGATACCACGGAAAGGTCGCCGAGGCGTATGGCATCTCGGCCAGCTGATTACCCTTGGCCGAGTCGTAGTTGGAGAAGAAGACGATCCCGTCTTCGTCGACGCCCTTGCACAGCACCGACCGGCTGACCGGCCTCCCCCCGCTGACGGTGGCCAACACCATCGCGTTGGGCTCAGCCACGCCCCCACGCTCCGCATCACTAATCCACTTGCGCAACAACGCAAGCCAGCCGTCGTCGAGCCAGTCGACGTCGAGGTCGGGGCTGCCGTCGCGCTCCTTGGAACCGTACTCCTTGCGCATTGCGGCCAGATGTTCGTTGTCGGATCCCGCCATCGGGCCAACGCTACCTGCGTTCAGCAGCGGGGATGGAGCGGCCCGGATTTGTCGGTGGTGGCTGCGATGATGACGTTATGTCTTCGACCGCATCCGCCGGC
>NZ_JAVKSG010000068.1:0-19074 GCF_039583785.1 Mycobacterium sp. | reverse complement strand
TACCGATGCGCGCGGGGTCACTGGCTGCTGCCCGGACACATGATGGTCGGAAGCAGGTCGTGCTCCTGCGGGCGGGGTCGACACACCACGTGGGAATGCGAGTGCGGCGACATCACCTATTCGCCGAGGCTGCGAGCCTCGTGCGAGTTGGGTTGATTTTTGATCGCGAAACAGAAACTACGGCAGTGAATTACGCGGCACCGCGACCCTGACTTCTGTTTCGCGGCGACAGTGCGTAGCCGCGTTGCGTCAGGGCTCGCGAGACCCGTTCGATGATGTCGTGTGGACGGTCTTCCTTGATCACGCGTACGACATGCCAGCCGAGACGTCCAAGTATGTCCAATCTGCGAATGTCCTTCACGTACTGGCTTCGGTCCAAGCGGTGGTGGTCGCCGTCGTACTCGACGGCAACCATCGGAGTTTCCCAACCCATGTCGAGGTAGGCCAGGAACGGACCGTCGGTTACCTGGATCTGTGTGGTGGGCGCTGGAAGTCCGGCGCTGATCAGGACAAGCCGCAACCAGGATTCCTTTGGCGATTCCGAGCCGGCATCCATCATGTCGATCAGCGGTCGTGCACGTTTGTTTCCCCGGGCCCTCGGGTAGCGATCGACGAGGTTTATCAAGTCCCGTCTCGTTATTCGCGTTGCCCGGGCGAGATCGTCTAGATGGGCGACGGCCGTCGCCCCCGGCAGGTGGCGGGCGAGATCAAAGCCGACCCGAGCCGGCGTGGCAACCCTGAGGCCGCGCAACGACATGACTTCGTCTGGCGCGAACCGCTCGTCGCGAGCGATGATGCCGGGCGGGCAATGATTATTTCGCCAGAGCATCTCGATCGGTGCAGACTCGTCGACCCACCGAGCACCGTGCAGTGCTGCGGCAGCCCGGCCGGTTATTGTCGACCGCCGCTGCGACCAGAGCCACGCGCCGACGGTTGTGAGCTCCAGCGTTTGGTCTGAGCATTTCGGAATGTAGACGTCAGGGAATATCGACCGATGATTCCAGCGCAGTTGTCCGCGGGTAAGCGCGCGACTGGTTATCGCCTCGCTGCCCACGATGGGTACGTCCATGGGCTCGATGATGCTGGGCTCGGGCCGTCAGCGTCACCAGTCAGAAGCCAGGGTTGTGGATAACCGAGAATTACAGCCCTGGCTTCTGTTTGACGCCCAGAGTTAACGCCAGCTGGGTAGCCAGATCTCCATGTTCCAGGTGTCCTGCGAAATCGGTTGACCGGTGAGCACCGGGAACAGCCAGGCAAAGTTCGTCAAAACCATTGCGACATAACAGGACACCGCTATCAGCCCGAGGCTTCGGCGCTCAGCGCCTTGGTTGGGTTTGTAGAGGATGTCGCCGAGGATCAACCCGATTCCCATCGCCAGGAACGGCGCCATGGTTGCGGCGTAGAAGAAGTACATCTGCCGGTCGATGTCGGCGAACCACGGCAGCCAACCCGCGCAATAGCCGACGAGAACGGCGGTGTAGCGCCAGTCGCGGCGAACCAGCATCCGCCAGCAGGCGTAGAGCAGCACCGGCACCGAAATCCACCACATCGCCGGTGTGCCAACCAGCATCACCGCTTTGACGCACGATTGCGCGCCGCAGCCCGGAACGTTCTGCTGATCGATCGCGTAGAGCACCGGCCGCAGCGACATCGGCCACGCCCACGGCTTGGATTCCCACGGATGGTAGTTGCCCGCCGAATTCGTCAGGCCGGCGTGGAAGTGATACGCGTTGGCGGTGTAGTGCCACAGCGAGCGAATCGCGTCGGGCAGAGGGAAATTCGAGCGTGCTCCGATCGACTGGCCGACCTCGTGGCGATCGATCGCCGTCTCGGAGGCGAACCACGGCGCGTAGCTGGCCAGGTACACTCCAAACGGAATAATCAACAGTGCGTAGGCCGTTGGACACAGGTCGCGGCGCACCGTGCCCAGCCACGGTCGCAGCACCCGGTACTGCCGGCGGGCCGCGACGTCGAATCCCAGTGACATCAGGCCGAAGAACACCACGAAATACAGTCCGGACCATTTTGTGCCACAGGCCAACCCGAGCAATACGCCGGCACCGAAGCGCCACCACCGCACTCCGAGCCGCGGCCCCCACACCGTCTCGTCGATGCGGCCCTGCGCGTACGCGACATGCATTCGCTCACGGACCTGATCCCGGTCGACGATCAGCGCACCGAATGCCGCAAGCACCAGGAACGCCAGAAACCCGTCGAGCAGCGCGGTGCGCGCCACCACGAAGCTGACCCCGTCGGCAATGACCAGCAGGCCCGCGATCGCGCCGACGAGTGTCGATCGGCTGATCCGCCGCACGATCCGCACGACCAGCGCCACCATGATCGTGCCGAGGATCGCGCCGGTGAATCGCCACCCCAGCCCGTTGTAGCCGAACAGCGCCTCGCCGATCGCGATCAGCTGCTTGCCCACCGGCGGGTGCACGACGAGCCCGTAGCCGGGGTTGTCCTCCACCCCGTGGTTGTGCAGCACCTGCCAGGCCTGCGGCGCGTAATGCTTTTCGTCGAAGATCGGGGTTCCGGCATCGGTGGGCGAGCCGAGGTTCACTGTTCTGCTAAGTGCCGCCAGCGCGGTGACCACGCCGGTGACCACCCAGCCCTGCAGCCGGTCGACGGGCCCGAAATCGGGCGCCGGGGCCAGCGGGCCCGGGCTGATCACCGGTACTTCCTCGTCGGCGACGAGTTCGTCGGTCAGGGCGGTAGTCATCGGGATCGATCGTAGGCTGTGGCGCATGACCGCTGGCCGACTGTTGCTGGGTGCGACGCCGTTGGGTCAGCCGTCCGACGCGTCGCAGCGGCTGATCGAGGCGCTGGCGACGGCGGACATCGTCGCCGCCGAGGACACCCGACGGCTGCGCACCCTGACCAAGGCACTCGACGTGGTGATCGGCGGCAAGGTGGTCAGTTTCTTCGACCATGTCGAGGCCGCCCGGGTGCCCGCGCTGGTCGAGCAGATCAGCGCCGGCGCCACCGTGCTGGTGGTCAGCGACGCCGGGATGCCGTTGATCAGTGACCCGGGCCACCGGCTGGTGGTGGCCTGTGTGGCGGCGGGCATTACGGTGCAGTGCCTACCGGGTCCGTCGGCGGTGACGACCGCGCTGGCGGTGTCCGGGCTGCCGTCGGAGCGGTTTTGCTTCGAGGGTTTCTCCCCACGCAAACAGGGTGCGCGCCGCAGCTGGCTGGCGTCGCTGGCGTCCGAGCAGCGCACGGCGGTGTTCTTCGAATCCCCGCGGCGGCTTGAGGTCTGCTTGAAAGACGCGGTCAGGGAGCTCGGCGGGGACCGCCGCGCCGCGGTGTGCCGCGAGCTGACCAAGGTGCACGAGGAAGTGGTGCGCGGATCGCTGGAGGAGCTGGCGGCCTGGGCCGCCAACGGCGTGCTCGGCGAGATCACCGTCGTGTTGGCCGGGGCGGTGCTGCACGCTGATCTGCCGACGATGGTGGCTCAGGTGAGCGCTCTGGTCGACGACGGCATGGGCGTCAAAGACGCCTGCGCACAGGTGTTTGCCGCTACGCCGGGAGCGCCGTCACGGCGTGAGCTCTACGACGCGGTGCTGCGGAGCCGGGCCCGCGCCTGAGGCGACACCCGCCCCGATGATCGGGGCGGCCTTGTGCAGGCATTCCTCCCACTCGGCGTCGGCGTCGGAGTCGGCGGTGATCCCGCCGCCCGAGCCCAGCACCGCGTTACCCACCGCGTCGAATTCCACCGTGCGGATCGCAACGTTCAGCTCACATCCCGCCACCGGAGACGCCAAACCGACTGTGCCGCAATAGATCCCGCGCCGAGACAGCTCCCACTGCGAAATCAGCTCGCGGGCGCGCAGTTTGGGCGTCCCGGTGATGGACGCCGGCGGGAACATGGCGTCGAGCAGCGCCGACGTCGGCAACTCGAGCGGGACTTGCGCCGACACCGTCGACACCAGATGCCACACGCCCGGCGCCGGCCGCACGACGAGCAACTCCGGAACCGTGACCGAACCGGTCACCGCAACCCGGCCCAGGTCGTTACGAACCAGGTCGACGATCATCACGTTCTCGGCGACGTCCTTGCTCGACGCGCGCAGCGCCGACGGGGGGGCGTACAGCGGTAGCGTGCCCTTGATCGGGCTCGATGTCACCAAATCGCCATGGCGACAGAGGAACAACTCCGGCGACAGCGATGCGACCGCACCCCAGTCGCCGGCGACGTAGGCCGCCCGGGCCGGCGCGGTGCGGGCCACGCCGTCGAGGAAGAAGTCCAGTGGATCCCCGGCGATGGTGCCGGTGAACTGAGTGCACACGCAGGCCTGATAGACCTCGCCGGCCCGGATCGCCTCGAGGCAGGACAGCACCCCGGCGCGGTGCGCCGCGCGGTCGGCGGCGTCCCAGTCGATCCGGAACGCCCGCGCCGACACGGACGTGGTCAGCGCCTCGGTCAGCCAGCCGGGCATCGGGGCGCCGGACAAGCTTTCGAACCACCACCGCCGGTCGCGGTCGCAGCGCAGCACGCAGTCCGTCCAGCCGCCGGCGGCCTCGGGCACCCGCGCGGGCCGACCGTCAGTGCCCGGGTCGGGGTAGGACAGATAGCCGATCCAGCCCCCGCCGACCGTGGTGCTGTGCGAGCCGGGTCGCACGTCGAATGCGTCGGCGGCGTCTATCGCGTCGATCGCCACGCTCGGTGCGATCACCGCCAGTGCGCCGAACCACTGCCCGGTCAGCGCGGCCGGTGATGGTAGATCCAGCCGCGTCGTCGCGTCGCCGACGGCGCGCAGCACCTCGTGGGGGCTGCCCAGGTCGCCGAGCCGGTCGATTCGCACGCCCCTAGCTTGGCAGAAATCTCACCCGCGGCTGATTTTGTGTGCCGTCGTGACGGCCGCCAGCTTGTCGGGGTTGCGCATCGCGTAAAAGTTGCTGATCTTGCCGTCGACGATCTCGACGGTGACAACGGCCTCCAACTTCTCGGCGAAGGCGCTCCGATGTCGCTGACGCTGGACGGGATCGACCGTGCCGGGCATGCGGTCGCCCACCGAGATGCGAACGGGCGGGTGACCGTTCGCATTCGGCTGATCTAGTCGACCTGGTATCGCGGGAAGACCCCGCTGGGCGCCGGCAGTGCGGTGCCGGACTCCAGTCGGGTGCCGACGGCGGCGAAGCTGCGGTGCTCGGGCGATTGGCCGAGCAGGTCGAGTAGCTTGCCGGCAGAATCCGGCAGCACCGGCTGGACCAGCAACGCCGCGATGCGCACCGCCTCGCACGTCGTGTAGAGCACGGTGGCGAACCGGGTCTGGTCGGCCTCGGAATTACTCTTGCGCAACACCCACGGCTGCTGCGCGGAAAAGTACCGGTTCGCCGCACCGAGCATCAGCCAGATCGCTTCCAGCGCCAGATGCATGGCCTGGTTGTCGAACTCGGCGCGCACCCGCTCGAGCAGGCCGTCGGCGAGGCTGAGCAGCTCGGTGTCCTCGGCGCTGAACTCGCCGGGTGTCGGCACGACGCCGCCGAGGTTCTTGGCGATCATCGACAGCGACCGCTGGGCCAGGTTCCCGAGCTCGTTGGCCAGGTCGGCGTTGATCCGGGCGATGATCGCGTCTTCGCTGTAGCTGCCGTCCTGGCCGAAAGGCACTTCGCGCAGCAGGAAGTAGCGCACCTGGTCCACCCCGAACGTGTCGATCAGAGTGTCGGGGTCGACGATGTTGCCGACCGACTTGCTCATCTTCTCGCCGCGATTCAACAGGAATCCGTGTGCGAAGACCCTCCGCGGCAGCTCGATTCCGGCCGACATCAAAAACGCGGGCCAGTAGACGGTGTGGAATCGGATGATGTCCTTGCCGATCATGTGCAGGTCGGCCGGCCAGTAGCGTTCGAACAGCTCGGATTCGGTGTCCGGGTAGCCCACGCCGGTCAGGTAGTTGGTCAGCGCGTCGACCCAGACGTACATCACATGGTCGGGATGGTCGGGGACTTTCACCCCCCAGTCGAAGGAGGTGCGCGAGATGGACAGGTCCCGCAAGCCGCCGGAGACGAAACTGACCACCTCGTTGCGTCGCACCTCGGGCGCGATGAAGTCCGGGTGAGAAGCGTAGTGCGCCAACAACTTCTCGGCGTACGCCGAGAGCCGGAAGAAGTAGGTCTGCTCCTCGGTCCAGGTGACCGGCGTGCCGGTCTCGACGGCGATCCGGATCCCGTCGACGACCGCGGTCTCGGATTCGACGAAGAACCGCTCGTCGCGCACCGAGTACCAGCCGGAGTAGGTGTCCAAATAGATGTCGCCGGCCGCCTGCATCCGCCGCCAGATGTCCTTGGATGCCTCGTGGTGGTCGGCGTCGGTGGTGCGGATGAACCGGTCAAAGGAGATGTTCAGCTTCTGCTGCAGGCGCTGGAACACATCGGAGTTGCGCTTGGCCAACTCTGCGGTCGTGATCCCTTCCGCGGCGGCGGTCTCGACCATCTTGAGGCCATGTTCGTCGGTGCCGGTCAGGAACCGGACGTCGAAGCCGTCGAGGCGCTTGAAGCGGGCGATCGCGTCGGTGGCGATGTACTCGTAGGCGTGCCCGACATGCGGGTCGCCATTCGGGTAGGTGATCGCGGTGCTGACGTAATACGGCTTCATCAAGATGCACCCTATGGTGTGCGCGTGGGTTCCAAACGTCCGCCGCCGCCCGCTCCGCCCCGGCTGAGCCCGCTGATCGACGCGCACACCCATCTGGACGCCTGCGGCGCGACCGACGCCGAGGACGTACGCACGATCGTCGATCGCGCTGCTGCGGTCGGTGTGACGGCGGTGATCACCATCGCCGACGACCTGGCGTCGGCGCGCTGGGCGACCCAGGCCGCCGACTGGGACCCCCGCGTCTTCGCCGCGGTGGCCTTGCATCCCACCCGCGCCGACGCGCTGAACGACGACGCCCGCGCCGAGATCGAGCGACTGGCGGCGCACCCGAGGGTGGTGGCGATCGGCGAAACCGGCTTGGACCTGTACTGGCCGGGCAGGCTCGATGGCTGCGCCGATCCGGCCGTGCAGCGGGAAGCCTTCGCCTGGCACATCGACCTGGCCAAGCGGTCCGGCAAACCGCTGATGATCCACAACCGCGACGCCGACGCCGAGGTGCTCGACGTGCTGCACACCGAGGGCGCCCCGGAGTCCGTGATCTTCCACTGTTTCTCGTCCGGCCCGGAGTTGGCGCGCGCCTGCGCCGACGCCGGGTGGCTGGTCAGCCTGTCCGGGACGGTGAGCTTCAAAAATGCCCGTGAGCTGCGCGCAGCCGTCCCACTGGTTCCGGTGACACAGCTGCTGGTGGAAACCGACGCGCCGTTTCTGACCCCGCACCCGTATCGCGGCGCGCCCAATGAACCGTACTGCCTGCCCTACACCGTGCGGGCGCTCGCGGAGTTGCTCGGCCGGCCCGCGGAGGAGTTGGCCGAGATCACCACGCGCAACGCGCGGCGGGCCTACCGGTTGCCGCCGGCGGATTAGAACTCCGCTAATGTGGCCTGGCCCGAGTTGCTCTGGGTAGGGCTTTTCGTTACCGTCCTGTTATCGAAACGGCGGGTGGCCTTCAAGGCCCCCTTTGATTTGTTACTCGCATGGTTGAGGTCGGGGATACACGCGCGTTGAACGTTATTACGAAACTTCATCAGGCTCCGTCTTCGGCTCTTCGTCTTCTGGTCGCGGGCATTTTGCTGGTCATGGCATGCGCCGGAGCCTTCGCAGTTGCCGACCACAAGACCGTCACGCTGAGTGTTGACGGCACCGCCATGACCGTGACCACGATGAAGTCGCGGGTGATCGACATCATCTCCGAAAACGGGTTCGCGGTCGGCGATCGTGACGATTTGTACCCGGCCGCGGGCGAGCGGGTCCACGACGCCGCCCACATCGTGCTGCGGCGCAGCCGGCCGTTGGAGATCTCGCTGGACGGCCAGAACACCCAGCAGGTCTGGACGACGGCCTCCACGGTGGACGAGGCGCTCGCCCAGCTGGCGATGACCGACACCGCGCCGGCGGCAGCCTCGCGCGGCAGCCGTGTCCCGTTGGCCGGCATGGCGCTGCCGGTGGTCAGCGCCAAGACCGTCGAACTCGATGACGGCGGTCAGGTACGCAACGTCCGGCTGGCCGCGGCCCGGGTCGGCGATCTGCTGGCCGGCCTCGGCGTGCCGCTGTTGCAGAGCGACCTGGTTATGCCGGGCGCCGGCACGCCGGTGATCGACGGCATGCACATCCAGGTGATTCGCAAGCGGATCGAGAAGATCACCGAACGGGTTCCGCTGGACCCGCCGCGGCGCCGGATCGAAGACCCGCAGATGAACATGAGCAAAGAGATCGTCGAGGACAAGGGCTCCGCGGGCAGCCAGGACATGACCTACGCGGTGTCCAAGGTCAACGGCGTCGAGACGGGCCGCCTGCCGGTGGCCAGCCACGTCATCGCACCCGCCCGCGAGGCGGTCGTGCGGGTCGGCACCAAGCCAGGCACCGAAGTGCCGAATGTCGGAAACGGCGCGGTCTGGGACGCCATTTCGCGCTGTGAAGCCGGCGGTAACTGGGCGATCAACACCGGAAACGGCTATTACGGCGGGGTGCAGTTCGACCAGGGCACCTGGGAGCGCAACGGCGGTCTGCGGTTCGCCCCGCGCGCCGACATGGCGAGCCGGGAAGAGCAGATCGCCGTCGCCGAGGTGACGCGCGCCCGTCAGGGCTGGGGAGCATGGCCGGTCTGCAGTGGACGAGCGGGTGCGCGCTGACCATCCAGTTACTTGGGCGCACCGAAATCCGGCGGCTAGCCAAAGAACTCGAACTCCGGCCGCGTAAATCGTTGGGGCAGAACTTTGTCCACGACGCCAACACCGTGCGCCGGATTGTCGCCGCATCCGGCGTCACCCGCAACGACCACGTGCTGGAAGTCGGACCCGGACTCGGGTCGCTCACCCTTGCGCTGCTGGACCGCGGTTGCACGGTGAGCGCCGTCGAGATCGATCCGGTGCTGGCCGAGCGACTGCCGCAGACCGTGTCCGAGCATTCGCACTGCCAGAGTCAGCGGTTGACGGTGATCAACCGCGATGTTCTGTCCATCGGCCCCGACGATCTCGCTTCCGCGCCGACGGCGGTGGTGGCGAATCTGCCGTACAACGTCGCGGTCCCGGCCATCCTGCACTTGCTCGCCGAATTTCCCACGCTCGCAACGGTGATGGTGATGGTGCAGGCCGAGGTCGCCGCGCGGCTCGCCGCCGAACCGGGCGGCAAGGAGTACGGCGTGCCCAGCGTCAAAGCCCGTTTCCACGGGCAGGTTCGCCGGCACGGCACGGTGTCGCCGTCGGTATTCTGGCCGGTCCCGCGGGTCCATTCCGGTCTGGTGCGCATCGATCGGTACGCCCGCCCGCCCTGGCCGACCGACGCTGCCTTCCGCCAGAACGTGTTCAAGCTCGTCGATACCGCATTTGCGCAGCGGCGCAAGACATCTCGCAACGCCTTTGTCGAGTGGGCCGGTTCCGGCAACGAGTCGGCGAGCCGCCTCTTGGCCGCCAGCATCGACCCGGCCCGCCGTGGTGAGACGCTGACCGTCGACGAGTTCGTCCGGCTCTACCAACGTTCGGGAGACGTCGGCGACGCGGCCCCGCGAGGCCGAGCTCAGCGCCACGCATCGGCGAGCTGACCGGCGGGCGATAGTCTCGTGCGGTGCCGATTGACGGGAGCACCGCAGCTCAATGGGTGCCCACTGGCGCGGTGACCGTCCGTGCGCCCGGAAAGATCAACCTGTATCTGGCGGTCGGGGATCTCCAGGAAACGGGTTACCACCAGCTGACGACGGTGTTCCACGCTGTGTCACTGGTCGACGAGGTCACCGTCCGCAATGCCGACGTGCTCTCGCTGGAGATCACCGGCGAGGGCGCCGACCAGCTTCCCCTCGACGAGCGCAATCTGGCCTGGCAGGCGGCCGAACTGATGGCCGAGCACGTCGGCCGCTCGCCGGATGTGTCGATCATGATCGATAAGAGCATTCCGGTGGCCGGTGGAATGGCCGGCGGTAGCGCAGACGCAGCGGCGGTGCTGGTCGCGCTCAACTCGCTGTGGGAGCTCGGCGTGCCCCGACGCGATCTGCACACCTTGGCCGCGAAGCTCGGCAGCGATGTGCCGTTCGCCCTGCACGGCGGTACCGCGCTGGGTGCCGGTCGCGGCGAGGAGCTTGCAACGGTGTTGGCCCGCGACACTTTTCACTGGGTGCTGGCCTTCGCCAAGGGCGGACTGTCGACCCCGAAAGTCTTCCGCGAGCTGGATAGATTGCGCGAGGTCGGGGCGCCGCCGCGTCTCGACGAGGCCGGCCCGGTGCTGGCCGCTCTGGCGGCCGGCGACCCCGAGCAATTGGCGCCGCTGCTGGGCAACGAACTCCAAGCGGCCGCCGTGAGCCTGAGTGCGCCACTGCGCCGGGTGCTGCGGGCCGGTGTCGAGGCCGGCGCGCTGGCCGGCCTGGTGTCGGGATCGGGGCCGACATGCGCGTTTTTGTGCCGGTCGGCGTCCTCGGCCGTCGATGTGGCCACCGAGCTCTCCGGGGCCGGTGTCTGCCGTACCGTGCGGGTGGCCAGCGGTCCGGTGCACGGCGCCCGGGTGGTGCCCACGCCTGCTGCCGGCGCGTGAATCGGCGACACAGTTTGGCAGTTCCTTAAGGGGAGTTTAAGATACCTAACGGTGATGATTACCGGTCAAGCAACGAGCCTGGTTCCTTCGCCCGCCGTCCCCCTCGGCGGGCGTTCCCGTATCGACACGGCAACGTTGCGCGGGGATATTTATTCGCCACCGATTCGACATGAAATCGCCGCCCAACTGTGGGCGCGCGGCTATCCCGATGTGTGCTTGAGCAGGAGCAACATTGAGGGCTGGGCGGTGGCGTCGGAACCGAGGAGGCAATCGTGAGCAGGTTTACCGAGAACATGTACCGCAACGCTCTCCGGAGTTCGCGCGGCATGGTGACCGGCGAGCCGCACGAGCCCGTCCGGCACACGTGGTTCGAGGTGCACGAGCGGGCCCGCCGAATCGCCGGTGGACTGGCCGCCGCGGGCGTCGGACACGGCGACGCCGTCGGCGTGCTGGCCGGGTTCCCGGTGGAGATCGCGCCGACGGCGCAGGCCCTGTGGATGCGGGGCGCCAGCCTGACCATGTTGCACCAGCCGACCCCGCGCACCGACCTCGCCGTGTGGGCCGAGGACACCATGAACGTCATCGCGATGATCGAGGCGAGCGCCGTCATCGTCTCCGAGCCGTTCCTTGTCGCGATACCGGTGCTCGAGGAGAAAGGGGTAAAGGTCCTTACCGTCGGCGACCTGCTCGACGGTGAGCCCATCGACCCGCTCGAGACCAGCGAAGACGATCTGGCGCTGATGCAGCTGACGTCCGGATCCACCGGATCGCCCAAAGCAGTCCAGATCACGCACCGCAACATCTACTCCAACGCCGAGGCCATGTTCACCGGCGCCGAGTACGACGTCGACAACGACGTCATGGTCAGCTGGCTGCCCTGCTTCCACGACATGGGCATGGTCGGCTTCCTGACCATCCCGATGTACTTCGGCGCCGAGCTGGTCAAGGTCACGCCGATGGACTTCCTGCGCGACACCCTGCTGTGGGCCAAGCTGATCGACAAGTACCAGGGCACCATGACCGCGGCGCCCAACTTCGCCTACGCGTTGTTCGCCAAGCGGCTGCGCAAGCAGGCCGAGCCCGGCCAGTACGACCTGTCGACGCTGCGGTTCGCGCTGTCCGGCGCCGAGCCCGTCGACCCCGCCGACGTCGAGGACCTGCTGGACGCGGGTAAGGCCTTCGGCCTGAAGCCGTCGGCGATCCTGCCCGCGTACGGCATGGCCGAGACCACGCTCGCGGTGTCGTTCTCGGAGTGCAACGCCGGCCTGGTCGTCGACGAGGTGGACGCCGATCTGCTGGCCGCGCTGCGTCGCGCCGTTCCGTCCAGCAAGGGCCACACCCGGCGGTTGGCCTCGCTCGGTCCGCTGCTGAAGGACCTCGAGGCTCGCGTCGTCGACGAGAACGGCAACGTGATGCCCGCTCGCGGCGTCGGCGTCATCGAACTGCGCGGCGAATGCGTGACGCCCGGATACATCACCATGGGCGGCTTCCTGCCGGCCCAGGACGAAAACGGTTGGTATGACACCGGCGACCTGGGCTACCTGATGGAGAACGGTCACGTGGTGGTCTGCGGCCGGGTCAAGGACGTCATCATCATGGCCGGCCGCAACATCTACCCGACCGACATCGAGCGCGCCGCCGGCCGCGTCGAGGGTGTGCGTATCGGCTGCGCCGTCGCGGTCCGGTTGGACGCCGGGCACTCACGCGAAACCTTCGCCGTCGCGGTGGAATCCAACTCCTGGCAGGACCCGGTCGAGGTGCGGCGCATTGAGCACCAGGTGGCCCACGAGGTCGTCACCGAGGTCGATGTGCGCCCGCGCAACGTCGTGGTGCTCGGCCCGGGCACCATCCCGAAGACGTCGTCGGGCAAGCTGCGCCGGGCCAACTCGGTCACCCTGGTCACGTAGCGTTCACGGCCCTTCATCGGCTGTGCCGGGCGGCCCCGTCGGTGTCGCCGCTGCCACTGTCGTCATTGCCGCTAGAAACGGTTGGAGTCCGGGCATTGTCAACTTTGGTCGGCTGATAGGTGCGTGCTCGTGGGGTTGATCGCGTACGTCTTGCTGCGCGACGACCGCCATTAACATCGGTCGGGCGTTCCGCGCAGATGTGTCCAGGAACCCTGTGATTCAGTGCTACACTGGATTACTGTGCCAACGAAGAACATCACACTCTCGATGCCCGAAGAGTTGGTGCGCCGCGCGAAGGTGCTGGCCGCGCAGCGTGATATGTCTGTTTCGAGTCTGGTCGCGCGACTGCTTGAGCACCTCGTCGGCGACGTGCGTGACTACGACGAGGCGTGGGCGATCGAGCGTCAGAGGATGCGCGAGGGTATCGGTCTGCAGGTCGGACCGATCACCTGGTCCCGCGATGAGGTTCACAAACGCTGACGATGGAGTTCGTCGACACCAACATCCTGATCTATGCCTATGTCGCGACCGGCGAAAAGCGGGAAGCGGCCAGCGCGCTCGTCGATCGACTCTGGCGCGAACGCCGCGGAGCGATAAGCATTCAGGTGCTGCAGGAGTTCTATGTCAACGTGACCCGCAAAGTCACCGAAATGATCGATCCCGAAATCGCGGGAGACATAATGAACAACCTGGTGCGCTGGCGTGTCCACTCGCCGTTGCCCGACGACGTCATCGCTGCAGCCACCCTGTCGCATCGGCACCAGCTCTCCTTCTGGGACGCCATGATCGTCCGCAGCGCCGCCGAATTGCGTTGCGACACCTTGTGGACGGCGGACCTCAACGACGGTCAGGTCATCGAGGGTGTCCGGCTGGCCAATCCGTTCACACGTGCATGACATCGAACCTGTCCGGGAGGACCTGACGCACGTCGGGTGCGAGGGCCGATCCGGCCGTAGCCACTTATCTTATCGGGGCCGGACGCTTCGGAAGTAGCGGTTTAATATATTGCACCGCGACCGAATTCACTACTTCTGAGTAGTGCAGCCAGCTGCAGAACCCACCGTGAGCTGCGACCCGCTCACCAGGTGTGGACCCGGTTCTGGGCCGGCTCGAGGCCCAGCTTGATCAGCAGCTCGGTGGCGTCGGCGGCCTGCTCGCAGATGGTCGGCACCTCGGGGCGTTCGGTCGCGCTGAAGTTTTCCAGCACAAACGCCGCCGGGTCTTTGCGTCCGGGCGGGCGGCCGATTCCGATCCGCACCCGCTGAAAGTCCTTGGTGCCGAGCGCATTTGCCACCGAGCGCAACCCGTTGTGGCCACCCTCGCCGCCGCCGAGCTTCAGCCGGATTTGGCCGAAGTCGATGTCGAGTTCGTCGTGAATGATCACCACGTCAGCGGCGGGCACCGAGTAGAACTTGGCCAGCGGACCCACTTGGCCGCCGGACTCGTTCATGTAGCAGCGCGGCTTGGCCAGCACGATCGAATGACCGCCGAGTCGGCCGGTGGCTAGCTCGGCGCCGGACCGCTTGTGCACCTTGAAGTTTGAGCCCAGCCGAGCGGCGAGCCGGTCGGCAACCATGAACCCGAGGTTGTGCCGCGTCTGGGCATAGTTCGGTCCGGGGTTGCCCAGACCCACCACCAGTTGCGGGCCGGCCACAGCTTATTCGGAATCGGACTCGGAGTGGGACGCTGCGCCCTCGTCTTCGGTGCCCGTGTCGGCCGGTGCGCCGCCCGCGACCGCCTCGCCGGCGCCTTCGCTATCCAGGTCTTCTTCGGTCGGCGCGACGACGACGTTGACGACCAGGCTGTCCGGGTCGGCGATCAGGTTGACGCCCGGCGGCAGCGAGATCTGGCCGGCGGTGAACTGGGTGCCGGGCTCGGCCCCCTCGACCGACACGGTCAGCGACTGCGGGATCGACAACGCGTCGGCCTCGATCAAGATGGTGTTGGTTTCCTGGGTGACCAGGGTGCCGGGGACGGCGTCGCCCTCGATTTCGACGTTGACCTCGACGGTCACCTTCTCGCCGCGGCGCACCACCAGCAGGTCGGCGTGGGTGATGGAGCGCCGGATCGGATGGATGTCGAGCGCCTTGGTCAGCGCCAACTGTTCCGTGCCCTCGATGTCGAGGGTGAGCACCGCGTTGGTGCCGGAGTGACGCAGGACGGCGGCGAAGTCGTGGCCGGGCAGCGCCAAGTGCTGCGGCTCGCTACCGTGACCGTAGAGGACGGCCGGAATCCAGCCCGCACGGCGGGCCCGGCGAGAGGCGCCCTTGCCGGTCTCGGTCCGTACCTTGACGGCAAGCTGGTTGTGGGATTTAGCCATTGATGTCGCTCCTGTGTGAGATTCCGGGGTACGGCCAGGAGTCGCGACGCTGAGTCGGTCCTCGTCGATAACGGCGGCTCGTGTAGCCGCCCTCGCCGTGACGCCCGGTCAGGCTAGCGCATCAGCGGCTCAGAGCGGAAATCTGGTGTCGGTCAGACGCTCGGACAGCTCCCACAACGCGTCGGCCGTCGCGGTGCGTTTGGCCAGCGGGCTGCGGCCTACCGGCTTGCTACGTCCGAACATGCCGAACGCCGGGCCGATGAAGCTGTCACCCGGAACATCCTGCGAAATGGCGTACAGCGTCTGCCGGGCGCCGAAGTCTGCGTCGCTGGCCAACCGGTTGCCCATGGACATCAGCGCGTCACCCAGCTTGTGGCCGGAATGCCCCTGCAGGTTGGTGTGCGAGTAGCCGGGGTGGGCGGCCACTGCCCGCACCGGTGAACCGGCGGCCTGCAGTCGTTGTTGAAGCCCGCTGGTGAACAGCAGGTTGGCGAGTTTGGACTGGCCGTAGGCCAGCCACGCCGAGTAGGGCCGCGCCGTCCAGTTCAGGTCCCGCAGGCTGACGTAGCCCATGTAATGCATCAGCGACGACACGGTGACCACCCGTTCGGTGACCTTCGGCAGCAGCAGATTGGTCAGCGCGAAGTGGCCGAGGTGGTTGGTGCCGATCTGGCTCTCGAACCCGTCGGCGGTGACGGCGCGCGGCACGGCCATGATGCCGGCGTTGTTCACCAGGATGTCGACGCCGTCCACGCGAGAGGCGAATTGCCGCACCGACGACAGATTCTGCAGGTCGAGTTGGCGGACTTCGACTCTGCCCTTCATCTGGCGCGCTGCGGACTTGCCTTTGCCGGTGTCGCGCACGGCCAGGATCACCTTCGCGCCGACCCGGGCGAGTTCGCGGGCCGTCACCGCGCCCAGTCCACTGTTGGCGCCGGTGACGATGGCGGTGCGTCCGGCGAACGAGGGCAGGTCTGCGGCGGTCCACAACGTCATGGCAGACACAGTAGTGCGGCCACAGTAGTGCGGCCACAGTAGTGCGGCGACGCTACCGGCCGGGCGCGCAGCTACTTCGCGGCGACCGTGAAGCCGCGGATGATCGTCTCGACGTCGACCGCATCGGCGACCGCTTTGTCGGCCAGGCTGGTGACAGCGAGCTGGATCAAGTATTTGTCCGGGTTTTTGCCGGCGCCGTGCGCGATCACGATTCGGTTGATCGTGTGCAGCCGTTGATTGCCGAGGTTGTAGCTGCCCTCGATCATCGACGACGGGAAGCCGTGGAAGTCGGCGTTCGACGATTCGAGCTTTTTGAAGTTCTGGGCGAGCCGGGCATCGTCGTTGCCGTGCTTGACCAACTCTTTGGCATCGAACTCGCCGCCCAGTTTGAACACCATCAGCATGGCGTTGGGGAAGCTGTCGGCCTTGGCGATCAACTCGGTGGTCTGCGGGATGTTCGCCCGGTTGATCTTCTGCCAGCCTGCCGGGATCGGAATCGACACGGTCAGGTCGGGCACCTGATCGGGCGCGACCGGCGACCCGGACACCCCGTTGCTTTCCAGGTACTGGGAGAAAGGCACCGGCGTCTCGGTGGGCGCCGCGCTGGTCGGCGTCGTCGACCAAATCGACTGATAGTCAGGACTTTTCGGCCCACATCCGACGGCCGACACGATCAGCACCGCCAGTATGGCGGCGACTCGTACCAGCGACCTCACAGGATCTCGCGGACCGCGTCGACCGGACGAGCCAGCCGCGTACCTTTCGGTGTGACGACAAACTGTCGCTCGATCAGGATGGGATGTTCGGCCATCGCGTCGAGCTGGGGGCACCTCCCGCTTGCGGGGGATTGATCGTCACTCGCATCGGCCAGATCGAGCTCCGCGTTCAGCGACTCGCGTTTGCGCACCGCGGCCCGAACGTCGATACCGGCGGAGCCGGAGCCCCCAGCAGCCGAAGCCATCTAGGCGTCCCCGTCGAACAGCCCGGTGACCGAACCGTTTTCGAACACCGCTCGAATGGTGCTGGCCAGCAGCGGGGCGATAGACAGCACCGTCAGCTGCGGGAACCGCTTCTCTTCGCCGATCGGCAGCGTGTTGGTCACGATGATCTCGCGGGCCCCGCACGCCGCCAACCGCTCGGCGGCCGGGTCGGACAGCACCCCGTGGGTGGCCGCGATGATGACATCCTTGGCGCCGTCGTCGTGCAGCAGCTTCACTGCGCCCGCGATGGTGCCACCGGTGTCGATCATGTCGTCGATCAGCACGCAGGTCTTCCCGTGCACCTCGCCGACCACGCGGTTGGAGACCACCTGGTTGGGCACCCGCGGGTCGCGGGTCTTGTGGATGAAGGCCAGCGGCACGCCGCCCAGCGCGTCGGCCCATTTCTCGGCGATACGCACCCGGCCGGAGTCGGGGGAGACCACCACCATGTTCCCGTTCGGGTAGTTGTCCCCGATATAGCCGGTGAGCAGGTTCTGCCCGCGCATGTGGTCGACGGGCCCGTCGAAAAAGCCCTGGATCTGGTCGGTGTGCAGGTCCACGGTCACGATCCGGTCGGCACCGGCGGTCTTGAGTAGATCGGCGACCAGACGGGCCGAAATCGGTTCGCGCCCACGGTGTTTCTTGTCCTGACGGGCATAGGGATAGAACGGCAGGACCGCGGTGATCCGTTTGGCGCTGCCCCGCTTGAGGGCGTCGATCATGATCAGCGATTCCATCAGCCAATCGTTGACCGGCGCCGGGGCCGATTGCAGGACGAAGGCGTCGCAGCCACGCACCGACTCGTTGAAGCGGACGAAGATCTCGCCGTTGGCGAACTCGCGGGCCGTCTGCGCGGTGACGTGGGTGTCGAGCTCCTTGGCGACCTGCTCGGCCAGCTCGGGATGGGCGCGGCCGGAGAAGAGCATCAGGTTCTTGCGATTATCGGTCCAGTCGTTGTTCACGTGACGCCCTTCACTGCTTCAGATCGAATGACTGCCTTACGAATACTAGGTAGCAGGCCGCCGGCCCGCTGCACCCTGGACATCATGTCGGCTCGTCGGGCGCTCGGCGTGCTTGTTCGGCGGCCTGCGCGGCGGCGCTACCGGGCCGCTTGCGCTCGACCCAGCCCTCGATGTTGCGTTGCCGGCCGCCGGAGACTGCCAGGGCGCCGGGCGGCACATCCTCGCGGACCACGGTTCCGGCTCCGGTGTAGGCACCGTCGCCGACCGTGACCGGCGCGACGAACATGGTGTCGGAGCCGGTGCGGACGTGCGAGCCGACCGTCGTGCGCTGCTTGGATGTGCCGTCGTAGTTGACGAAGACGCTGGAAGCGCCGATGTTGCTGTGCTCGCCGATGTCGGCATCACCGACGTAGGTCAGATGCGGCACCTTGGTTCCGGCGCCGATCGTGGCGTTCTTGGTTTCGACGAACGCGCCCAGCTTGCCGTCGGCGCCCAACGAGGTGCCGGGCCGCAGGTAGGTGAACGGGCCGACCACGGCGCCGGCGCCGATCGTGGCGTCGGCGCCATGGGTGCGGACCACTGACGCGCCGTCGCCGACGGTGACGTCGGTCAGCGTGGTGTCCGGTCCGATGCTGCAGCGACCGCCGATGCGGGTGCCGCCGAGCAGCTGGGTGCCGGGCTGGATGACGGTGTCGCGGCCGATGCTCACATCGACGTCGATCCAGGTCGTCGCCGGGTCGACGACGGTGACGCCGGCCAGCTGATGCGCGGACACGATGCGACGGTTGAGTTCGGCGGCCAGATCGGCTAGCTGCACCCGGTTGTTGACGCCGGCCACCAGCGAGCTGTCGTCGACGTGGCGGGCTCCTACCACGTGTCCGTCCTGCCGGACGATCGCGATCACGTCGGTGAGGTACAGCTCTTGCTGTGCGTTGTCGGCCGACAGCCGGCTCAGCGCCGAGCGCAGGGCCGCGATGTCGAAGGCGTACACGCCGGCGTTGACCTCACGGATCTCCAGCTGGGAGGGTGTCGCGTCGGCCTGCTCGACGATGGCGATCACCTCGTTGTCCGGCGTTCGTAGCGCGCGGCCGTAACCGGTCGGGTCATCCAGCGTGGTGGTCAGCACGGTGACCGCCGCGCCGCGGGCGTTGTGCGCGGCGACCAGGTCGGCCAGGGTGTCGGCGTCGAGCAGTGGGACGTCGCCGGAGGTGACGACGACGACGCCCCGGTAGTCGTCGGGCAGCGCCGCCAGGCCGCACAGCGCCGCGTGGCCGGTGCCGAGCTGGCGGTC
>NZ_JAVKSG010000067.1:0-19176 GCF_039583785.1 Mycobacterium sp. | reverse complement strand
CCTAATAAGTGCGGTACTACGCGTGACCCGCTGCGGTCAAGGCGTCCGAATCCGCTCGCGCGATGCGCGACTCGACGTCGTAGGGCACGATGATCGCGGTCGCGCCCGGGATGCGGCTGACCGCCCTGGCCATCTTGTCGCCGGTACGGTCATGCAGCAGCCGGCCCAGAATCGCGGAGTACGTGCGGCGCGGCAGCAGCACCGTCACCTGGGTGTCCGGGTGGTCGTGCGTCACCTGCAGAACGAATTCCTGCGCGGCACGGCTCAAATGGCGGTCCGGACAGTCGATCACCTGCAGCTGAGTGTCGGGTTCCAAGTGCTGCCAGCGCTCCTGCAGCTTGGTGGAGTGATCGGAGTCGACCACAAAGTGCACCGCGAGCAACTCGTCGCCGTGCAGCCCCTTGCCGTAGCGCATCGCTTCGAACTCGGCCAGGTCGATCGAGTCGACGAAGACGAATACCCGCAGCCGTGCGTACTTGGCCAACTCGGGCCGTTCGTCGCGCGACATCTCCAGCACCGACGCCTCGGCTCGGTACTGCCTGTTCAGCCGGATCAGCGCGTACACCAAGATCGGGAAGACCACCACCACCAGCCAGGCGCCTTCGGTGAACTTGGCCACCACGAAAATGCCCACCACGATCGTCGACATGATGCCCGCCGCGAGGTTGACAGCCCGCTTGCTACGCCAGCCGCTCTCGCGCCGGCTGCCGTAGTGTTTGGCCATACCGTAGCCGGCTATCGCAAACGCGGTGAACACCCCGATGGCGTAAAACGGCACCAACGCGCTGACCTTGGCCCGGGTCACCAACAACAGCGCCACCGCCAGCGCGGTCAGCGTGATGATGCCGTTGGAGAACACCAGCCGGTGACCGCGTTTCGTCAGCGGCCTCGGCAGGAAGCTGTCCTCGGCGACGAAACTCGCCAGCGCGGGGAACCCATTGAATCCGGTGTTGGCGCCGGCGAAAAGGATTGCGGCGCTGGATGCCTGTACCGAGATGTAAAGAATATTTCCGAGTGCTCCCTGACCGAAGACCGCACGAGCGATCTCCGAGAGCATCGACGGATATTCATCCAGGTACGGGGTGGCGTGGGTGGCGTACGTGAGCCAGGCAATACCGGCCAGCAGCACTCCCAGGATGAGCACCATCAGGGTCAACACCCGGCGGGCGTTGACACCCTTGGGATCACGAAAGATGTCGACGGTATTGGAGATTGCCTCCACACCGGTCAGCGACACACCGCCGTTGGCAAACGCTCGCAGCACCACCAGGACGGTGACACCCATCACCAGACCGTTGCCGTGATGCACCGGTACCGCGCCCTCGAGCGTGCTTGGGTCGTATTTCGGCAAGCCCCAGAATGCTTCGCGGATCAAGCCGGCCACGATCGTCAGCAGGATCATGCCGACGAACCAGTATGTCGTGACCGCGAATATCCGCCCAGACCGCCGAATTCCGCGCAGGTTGGCGATGCAGATCAGGACCAGCACGGCGATCGTGAGTTCCATTTGGTACGGACGCAGTATCGGCACCGCCGACACCACCGCGACCGTTCCGGCCGCCGGCTGCACCGCGGCGGTCACCACATAATCGATCAGCAACGCCGCGGCGGCGATCTGCGCAATGCGTGGCCCGAAGTTGTCCCGGGCCACCATGTACGCCCCACCGGCCCGGGTGTAGACCATCACCACGCCGCGGTAGGACGCGGACACCAAGATCAGAATGAACAGGATGACGCCGATGATCGGCATCAGCAGCGCGAACGCGGCCATCCCGGCGGCCGGCAGCAACTCGATCATGACCTGCTCGGGCCCGTAAGCGGTCGACGAAATAGCATCCGGCGAAATCGCCCCGAGCGCAACAGGATTCGACAGGCGCTCCGAATCAAGATGCTCGCTGGTCAGCGGCTTTCCGAGTAAAACGCGCTTCCAACCGTCGCTGAAGGACGGCGGGACGCTCGAGGTGCGTGTCGATGCTGTCACCGGGTACCACTTTCTTCCGAAGTCGACGAACTATGCAATTGACTCACCCATTGAGATCGGCTGCTGCCCGCGGCGACTCTGTCGGATCAACCCCATCGGTTGTTGGCTTCGCCGATTCGGCCGCGATCCGGGTCGAGATGTCGTAGGCGACGATCTGCGCGCTGGCGCCGGGGATCCGGCTGATTACCCGGGCGAGACTGTCTGCGGTCCGATCGTGCAGGAATCGACCAAGCAGTTGTGCGTACTCCCGGCGCGGCAATAGCACCGTGACTTTGGTGTCGGCATGCTCGGCCATCACCTGGAGCACCAATTCATGGGCGGCCCGGCCGAGGTTGCGGTCGAGACAGTCGATCAGCCGCAGCTCGGTGACGTGCCCAAAGTGCTGCCACCGCCGCTGCAGCCGCTCTGCCTCGGCGGAGTCCAGCACGAAGTGCACCGCGGTCAACTCGTCGGCCTGCAGACCCTTGGCGTAGCGGATTGCCTCCACCTCGGCCAGGTCGACGGAATCGACAAACACCAGCACCTGGTGCCGGGTGTACTTGTGCAGCTCGGGCGGCTCCGAGACAGACGTCGCCAACACCGCGGTCTCGGCCCGGTACTGCCGGTTCACCCGCATCAACGCAAAGACCAGGATCGGGAAGATCACGACCACCAGCCAGGCACCTTCGTCGAACTTGGCAATCGCGAAAATTCCGACCACGACCGTCGACATGACACCTGCGGAGAAGTTGATCACCAGCTTGTGTCGCCAATGCGGCCCGCGATGGGTGAGCCAGTGCTTGGACATTCCGTAGCCGGCCATCGAGAAACCGGTGAACACTCCGATCGCGTAGAACGGCACCAGCGCGTCGAGTGAACCGCCCGTCACGATCAGCAACGCCACCGCCAGCACGGTCAGCGTGATGATGCCGTTGGAGAACACCAGGCGCTGACCTCGCTTCATCAGCGGGCGCGGCAGGAAGCTGTCTTCGGCGACGAAACTCGTCAGCGCGGGAAAGCCGTTGAAGCTCGTGTTGCCGCCGGTGTACAAGATCAGCGCCGTCGACACCTGGACAAGTATGTAGAACACTTTTCCAATGTCACCGTTGCCGAATACCATCCGGACGATCTCCGACAACATCGACGGATAGCCCTCGACGTATGGCATCGCGTGGGTGACGTGCGCCAGCCAGGCCACTCCGGCCAGCAAGAACGCCAAGATGAAGGCCATCGTGGTGAGGACCTTGCGGGCGTTGAGCCCCTCGGGCTGGCGGAAGCTCGTGACGGTGTTAGAGATGGCTTCGACCCCGGTGAGCGACGAACCGCCGTTGGCGAATGCGCGTAGCACAATCAGTAGCGTCGCGCCCATGATCAGGCCGTTGCCATGATGAAGTGCCACGGTCCCAGGGATGTGTTCGGCGTCGTAGGTGCCCAGATTCCCGATGAGCTCGCGGATAACCCCGACCACGATCGTGAGCGAGACCATGCTTACGAAAAAATAGGTCGGAACCGCGAAGGGCCGACCGGCTTCGCGCAAGCCACGCAGATTGGCGAAACACATCAGGAGCACGACGGCGACGGTGATCTCGAGGCTGTAGGGGCCGAGCGCCGGAATCATCGATGCCACCGCCACCGTTCCGGCGGCGCACTGCACCGCGACGGTGACGACATAGTCGATCAACAACGCAGCGGCGGCCACCTGGGCCACCTTGGGCCCGAAATTGTCACGCGCCACCACATATGAGCCGCCGGCGCGGGTGTAGACCATGACGACTTGGCGGTAGGAGGCTGCCACCAGCACCAGAATGAACAAGATGACACCGGTGATGGGGAGCAGCAGGGCGAACGCGGCCATTCCGGCGGCCGGCAGCAGTTCGATCATGATCTGCTCGCTGCCGTACGCAGTCGAGGAGATGGCATCGCAGGACAGCACGCCGAGCGCGACCGGGTTGGCGAGCCGCTCGTGTTGCAGCTGATCGTTGATCATCGGCTTGCCGAGCGCAACGCGCTTGAATCGGTCATAGAACGACGGAGATAACGGCGACATCCGTTGTTCGCCGGCCAGCAATGACATACCAAATTCCTTCGCGGTTGGGCAGATTTTGGACAGCCTCCATGACGAGCCCCGACAGAGCCTACGGTTACCTGACCCGTGACGCGCGCCGGAAGGTGCTTTCACAGCTGTCTCGAAAGGTTTTATACGGAATCTTGATGTTTGGGGCGGGCGCTACCCAGTCGTGGCGACGGAGCCCTGTGGGCAGGCTCCCGACAGCGATCCGTCGGCGGGGCGTCGACCGGTTCGAGTCCCGCGGCGGCGCTTGTCGGTCAGTTCGCCAGTCGGTCGACCGCGGCGGCGATCCGCTCGTCGGTGGCGGTCAACGCCACCCGGACGTGCCGGGCACCGCGTGCTCCGTAGAACTCGCCGGGCGCCGCGAGAATGCCGCGCTGCGCCAGCCAATGCACGGTGTCACGGCACGGCTCGCCGCGGGTGACCCACAGATACAAGCCGGCCTCGGAGTGGTCGACGGTGAAGCCGGCCGAACGCAACGCCGGCAGCAGCACGTCACGGCGCCGGCGGTAGCGGTCGCGCTGCTCGCGCTCGTGGGCGTCGTCGTCCAGCGCGGCGACCATGGCGGCCTGCACCGGCCGAGGCACCATCATCCCGGCGTGCTTGCGCACCGCGAGCAACTCACCGACCAACGCGGCGTCTCCGGCCACATAGCCGGCGCGGTACCCGGCCAACGACGAGCTCTTGGACAGCGAATGCACGGCCAGCAGCCCGCTGTGGTCGCCGTCGCAGACCGAGGGGTGCAGCACCGACACCGGCTGCGCGTCCCATCCCAGACCCAGGTAGCACTCGTCGGACGCCACCACGACGCCGCGTTCGCGGGCCCAGCCGACGAGCTTGCGTAGATGATCGACGCCGAGCACCTGACCAGTCGGATTGCTCGGGGAATTCACGAACAGCAGCGCCGGGGCCCGCGGACCCAGTTGGGTGAGCGAATCGGCGCACAGCACCTGCGCCCCGGCCAGCCGCGCGCCGACGTCGTAGGTCGGGTAGGCCAGCTCCGGCACCACGACGACGTCCTCGGCACCCAGCCCCAGCAGCGTCGGCAGCCACGCGATGAGTTCTTTGGTGCCGATCACCGGCAGCACCGCCGACTCGGAAAGCCCGGTGACGCCGTAACGCCGGTGCAGCGCGGCCACCGCCGACTCCCGCAGCGCCGCGGTGCCCGCGGTGGTGGGGTAGCCCGGTTCGGCGCCGGCCGAGGCGAGCGCGTCACGAATCAGCGGGGCGACCGGATCGACGGGTGTGCCGACCGACAGGTCGACGATGCCTTGTACGTGAGCCTTGGCCAGCGCGCTCGCGTCGGCCAGGGTGTCCCACGGGAACTCCGGCAACCGGGCCGAGACGGCTGCCGCCGTTCGGCGATCGGTCCGGCGGCTCAGTCGCCCTCACCCTGCGGCGGGAGGTCCTTCACGGCCTGCGGGTCGTTCTCGGTCAAGCCGACTTTGGCTGCGCCACCGGGAGATCCGAGCTCGGCGAAGAAGTCCGCGTTGATCTGCGTGTACTGGCTCCACTGCTCGGGGACGTCGTCCTCGTAGTAGATCGCCTCGACCGGGCAGACCGGCTCGCAGGCACCACAGTCGACGCACTCGTCGGGGTGGATGTACAACATCCGAGCGCCCTCGTAGATGCAGTCGACCGGGCACTCCTCGATACATGCCTTGTCTTTCAGGTCGACGCAGGGTTCGGCGATCGTGTACGTCACAGACGTCTCCTCCACGGTCTCCAGGTGGCTGTTTAGCTGAGCCGGTACGCGCTTGGCCGATTGGTTTAGGCAACTTCCCGGCGGTGATGACTTGGTTACTGATACTAGACGTCGCATATACAACGCAAGTACCAGGTCGCTATGCGCGTCGATTTCCTACGCTGCGCCGGTGGCGCTTTCCCATGCGATCCTAGTGTCGCTGTGCGAACAGTCCGGGTCCGGCACATCAGCTTCGGCGCCAAGCGGGAGCGCCCGCAGCTGCTCGCAGTGGCCAACATCGTGGTCTGCGCCGGACGGGAACCGGTGCGCGACCTCGAAGACGAGTCGCGCCGCAACGGGATCCACCCGCACATCATCGGCGGCGCCGCGGTCGCGGCGGAACTGGACGCCAAGCAAGCGATCAGGCAGGGCACCGAGCTGGCGGCCCGGCTGTAGTACGCGCCGAACGTGAAACTGCGGTCACGCTCGGCGTCGAGGGTGAAGCTATCGTCACGCTCGGGCGCTCTACAACTCAGGCTGCCAGCCGGTTGTAGTCAGTGGTGCGCTGACGGGCCGGACGGCCGATGCCCGCGGCGATCGCAGTCAACTCGGCGACGGTCTTGGCGGATCCGAACTCGGAGCCGGCCATCCGCGAGATGGTCTCTTCCATCAACGTGCCACCCAAGTCGTTGGCACCACCGTTGAGCATCACCTGGGCGCGCTCGGTGCCCAGCTTGACCCAGCTGGTCTGGATCTGAGAGATGCGGCCGTGCAACATGATCCGCGCCAATGCGTGGACGGCGCGATTGTCGCGGTGAGTCGGCCCCGGACGCGCCGCACCGGCCAGGTACAGCGGCGAGTTCTGGTGCACGAACGGCAGCGGCACGAACTCGGTGAAACCGCCGGTGCGGTCCTGGATGCTGCGCAGCACGTTGAGGTGCCCCACCCAGTGCCGCGGGTCGTCGACGTGGCCGTACATCATCGTTGACGACGACCGCAGACCCACCTCGTGCGCGGTCGTCACGACCTCGATCCACATCGACGTGGGCAGCTTGCCCTTGGTGAGCACCCAGCGGATCTCGTCGTCCAGGATTTCCGCCGCGGTGCCCGGGATGGAGTCCAGGCCCGCCTCCCGCAGACTGGTCAGCCACTCGCGAATACTCACCCCGCTCTTGGTCACTCCGTTGGCGACCTCCATCGGGGAGAACGCATGCACGTGCATCGTTGGCACCCGCGCCTTGACCGCGCGGACCAGATCGGCGTACCCGGTGACCGGCAGTTCGGGGTCGATACCGCCCTGCATGCACACCTCCGTGGCGCCGGCCACGTGGGCCTCCCAGGCGCGCTGGCCGACCTCGGCCGCTGACAGCGAGAAAGCGTCGGCGTCGTCCTTGCGTTGCGCGAACGCACAGAACCGGCAGCCGGTGTAGCAGATGTTGGTGAAGTTGATGTTGCGATTCACCACGAACGTCACGTCATCGCCGACGACGTCGCGGCGCAGCGAATCAGCCAGTGCCGCAACGGCTTCCAGTGCAGGACCGTCGGCGGTCGCCAGCGCCAGGTATTCGGCGTCGGTGCACGACGCCGGGTCGCGCTCGGCGGTGCGTAACGCGGCGAGCACGTCGGTGGCTAGGCGTTCGGGCGCTCTAGCGCCCTGGGCGGCCAGGTCATGCACCCTGGCCCGGATCGACTCCCAGTCGCCGAATGCACTGTCCAGATCGCTACGGGTCTCGGTCTTGCGGCCTTCGGTGTCGATCGCCGCGTTCAGGTCGACCCGGCCGGACGACACCGCGATGTCGTCGGGCTCCTGCCAGGGCATGCCCACCGGCTTGACGTCGAGGGCCAGTCCGGTGGCCGGGTCGGCCAGCGCTTGGACGTGTCCGCGCACCCGCGGGTCGATCCACGCCGCCCCGGCCTGCACGTATTTGGGCTGCGCGGTGAGCCGCTCGACGAGGTCGTAGCCGGCCGCGGCGGTGACCTCGGCCAGCGTGGCGAGGGCGGGCCACGGCCGCTCGGGGTTCACGTGGTCGGGGGTCAGCGGCGATACGCCACCCCAATCGTCGACACCGGCGGCGATCAGCGCCAGGCACTCCTGCTCCGACACCAGGTTCGGCGGCGCCTGGATGCGCATCGCCGGCCCGAGGACCAGCCGCGACACCGCGACGGTGGCCAGCAAATCGTCGATCCCGGCGTCCGGGGTCGAGGCCATCACGGTGTGCTGCTTGGCCCGGAAGTTCTGCACGATCACTTCCTGGATGTGACCGAACTCCTTGTGCGACTTGCGAATTGCGTGCAGCGTCTCGGCCCGCTCGCGCAGCGTCTCGCCGATGCCGACCAGCAGACCGGTGGTGAACGGAATGGAGAGCCGACCCGCGTCGGTCAGCGTGCGCAGCCGGATCTCGGGGTCCTTGTCCGGACTTCCGTAGTGCGCAAGGCCTTTGGTCTCAAAGAGCCGCCGCGACGTGGTCTCCAACATCATGCCCATCGACGGCGCCACCGGCTTGAGCCGCGACAATTCCGCCCAACTCATCACGCCGGGATTCAGGTGCGGCAGCAACCCGGTCTCCTCGAGCACCCCGATCGCCATCGCCCGCACATACGACAGGGTGGAGTCGTAGCCGCGCTCCTCCAGCCACTCGCGGGCTTGGAGCCACCGGTCCTCCGGTCGATCGCCGAGAGTGAAAAGCGCTTCCTTGCATCCGAGTTCGGCTCCGCGACGGGCGATATCGAGGATCTCGTCGGGCTCCAGGTACATCCCCATGCCCTGGGCGCGCAACTTGCCGGGCACCGTCACGAACGTGCAGTAGTGGCAGGAATCCCGGCACAGGTGGGTCACCGGGATGAACACCTTGCGGGAATAGCTGACCGGCAGCCGTCCGGCACCGCCGCGACGTCCGGCCGATTCCAGACCGGCGTCACGAACCCGCGCGGCGCTGCGACAGAGATCGGCCAGATCCTCGCCGCGGGCGGTCAGCGCCACCACCGCCTCGTCGACGTTCAGCGCCACGCCGTCGCGGGCCCGCCGTAACACCCGGCGCATCGCGGATCCGCCAGGTGCAGGGGGAGCTGACGGGCTGGGTAGCAGGGTCGGCTCTTCGCCCGGAGTCAACGGCACAGTTGTGTAACTTCCGGCCATCCACATTTCATCCGCACGTCCCCACTATCCGCGACCCGAACGGGTGCCATGAGCGACAACCTTAGCGTCCGGTCGCGCGCCGGGGACCCCCTGTGGGCCGGTGCCGCATCAGCACCCAGAACGGCAGCAACGCACCCGCCGCAAGCAGCAGGAACGGGCTGTACGCGGTCACTCCGCGCCCGGCGAAGATGACGTCTCCGCCGGGACCGGGCCGAGCCATCACGAAAACGGTCAGCAACCAGGTCCACACCGGTAGCCCAGCCACCAGATTCCGGCTGGTCCACCGGCCGGCAGCCCACACCAGCGCCGCATTGAGCAGACCACTGCCCAGCGCGCTGACCGGAAACGGTATCGCTCCGATGTAGGACGGCAGAAACAGCGCGCCGCCGACGGCGGACAGCACACCGTCGAGCGCGAACAACGTCAGAACGACGACCCGGACACCGCGACCTGCCGCGCCGGCGTCGTCGATCCGCCGGCTGCGCGACGCGATACCGCTCAGGTGGGGACGCTGTCCAGCTGGGAGACGATGGACATGACAGTCCACTGGAAGTTGTCCAACCGGTCCTGCCAGTGCTGCTGGTTGTAGTCCAGATCCGGATCCATTCCGGCAGCCTACCGCGCGACCGGCCCGGCGAGGTCGACTCCGGCCAGCAGATCGGTCTCCCAGCCACGGCCGTCCCGGTCGCCCGCGGAGCCGGCCGCCAGAATGTAGTGCTCCTGCGCGACGATCGGCAGCGCGATGTTGTTCGACAGCGCCAGGGTGCGGCCGGTGGGCCCCACCGTCAACTGGGTGGCATGCGCCCGCAGCGCCGCGATCTTCGCCGGTAGCGCCTCCGGATCGTCGATGACGGCGTCGATCTCGTCGTCCGGGTAGCCGAGTTCGCCGACGTCGCCGTCCGGGGTCGGGACGATCCACTCGTCGCGCAGATCGCCGGGGCGAAGCGCCTGCCACCCCGCGGTGAAGGCGCTGCGGGAGATCACCGTCCAGTAGAACTTCGGCACCGACCACGGCTGTCCGAGATAGTCGTCACTGCCGGCGGCGGCAACCGCCGCGGTGGTGACGACGTGGGCCTGGATGTGGTCGGGATGCCTGTAGCCCCCGTTGGGGTCGTAGGTCACCACCACGTGCGGTCGCATCGCGCGGATGATGTCGACGAGCGCGCCGACGGCTTCGCGTTGGTCGGCGTCGCTGAACCGCTGTCGCCCGCGCGCCTCGGCGCCGACCATTCCGGAGTCCCGCCAGCGGCCGGGGCCGCCGAGATACACCGGGCCGTCGAGGCCCAGCGCTTGCAGCGCCGCGGTCAACTCTGCGATGCGGTAACCGCCGAGTTGATCGGCATGGTCGACGGCCAGCTGCGCCCACTGGTCGCCGATGACCTCGCCCTCTTCACCGAGCGTGCAGGTGACCACCTGGACTTGTGCTCCGCACGCGACGTAGTGGGCGATGGTCGCGCCATTGGTGATGCTCTCGTCGTCGGGATGGGCGTGCACGAACAACAGTCGCGGAGTCTCCGGCATGAAACGCAACCCTACTAGGACGGTGCGAGGCAAAGGATTTCAAGCCCTAAACCTCTGAGCCGCAAAGATAGTCGGCAGTTTGGCAAACCCCTGCTCAGCGCAAGTGCACGTCGCTGGCTACTATCGTCGGATGGCACAGCAGACGGCAACGGTCCGCACCCGCCGCCGGGGCAAACAACTCGAAGATGCCCTGTATGACGCGACCCTGGCCGAGTTGGCCGCCGTCGGATACGGCGGCCTGACGATGGAAGGAATCGCCGCGCGGGCGCGAACGGGTAAGGCCGCGTTGTATCGGCGTTGGTCCAGCAAGCACGACCTGGTCCAGGCGGCGCTGCGCTATGCCTTGCCGCCGCTACCGGAGCCGCGCGCGGATCGCTCGGCGCGGGATAATCTGCGGGCTGCCTTGAGCGCGCACTGCGACCTGGTCGCGGGCAAGACCGCCTTTCCCGGCCTGGCCAGCATGCAACAGTTGCTGCACGAGCCCGAGTTGCGGGCGATCTTCGCCGACGCCGTGGTCGGACCGCGGTTGCGGATCACCGAGTCGATCCTGCAGACCGGCGCCGATAACGGCGAGATCGACCCGTCCACGCTGACGCCGTACACCGCGCGGGTGGGCACCGCGCTGGTCAACCAGCAGATGCTGCTGACTGGAGCACCGCCCAACAAGCGTCAGCTCGCCCAGATCGTCGATACTGTGTTGCCGCATCTGACTTGAATGCGGTTGCGCTGCATATAATTTTGGTGTGGGGCTGCGAGATGCATGCCCCAACTGTTGTTTCGTCCAACGAAGTGACCGCGCCGCACAGGGAGTTGGCGCTACTGCGCGGTCTTCACCCACTGGCCGGCGTCGCCGACGATACCGACCGGCACCGCGCCGGTGAGGCTGACGTTTTGCACACTCGGACCGGCGCCGACGATCGTGGTGTCCTGCAGAATCGGCAGCACCGTGGCCATCTCCCAGAGCCTGGGTTCGACCGCGTTGACCACCTCGTCGATGTCTTCGGTGCCGCCGAGCGCCGCATCGATGTCGGCCTGGATGCTGTGGTCGCAGATGCCGGTCAGGTTGGACGGCGCCTGCACCAGCGCGCCGGGCTCCTGCGCCTTGGCGGGGGGCTTCGCAGTGGCGGCGGTCGGCGTTGTCGCGGGCGCGGGCTTGGCGGCCGGGCCGGCCGACTTCGAGGCCGGCGCCGCAGCGGTGGATACCGCCGTCGCCTCCAACGCCGGGCAGCCGTAGCGTGAAGCCAGCAGCGTCGCCAGGTTTCCACCGGCCGCGCGCCACCCCACCAACGCGTCCACCCGGTTGTTCAGTAGCGCATCGCGATACAGCACCACCGGGTCGAGAGCGAGCACGGTCGCATCGATGCCGACGTTGCGCAGCTGGTCGGCCGCGGTGTTCGCGACGGCCACCGAGGTCGGATCGTTGGCCGCGACCCCGAGGACCAGCGACAGGTCCTTGCCGTCCTTGCTGACATGGCCCCGCGGGCTCTCCGGCGTCGACGCGTCGTTGTCGATCTGGTAGCCCGCCGCCTCGAGCAGCCCCAACGCAGCCGTCCGGGTCATCGCGGGCGGCGCGGTCGGCACATAGCCGGGATCGCTGGGCGAGCGGATCTGCGCCTGATCCAGGCTCACGGTGTTGTCGCTGCCCGCGCCCACCGCGGCGAGCAGGTCCACGTCGAGCAGGCCCAGGATCGCTTTGCGCACCTGGCCGTCGGCCAGCTTCGGCTCGCCGGCCCGCAACGTCAGCTCCAGCACCCGCGGCGTCATGATCCGGGCGGTTCGGACGTCCGGGATCGCCGACAGCTGGGCGAAAGCCGCTGAGCCGCCGTGCACCTGGGCCACCTGGGTGTCGCCGTTGCGGACCGAGTCGGCCAGCGCCGCGGGCGAACCGGCCCGACGGAAGAGCAACAGATCGGGCTTGGCCGGTGGGCCCCAGTAACGGTCGTTGCGGGCGAGCAGAATTTCGTCGCGCTGCGGGTCGATGGACTCCACCCGGAACTCTCCACCGGTGACGGGCAGGGCGCGGGCCAGCCCGGCCGGGAAACCGCCGGGCACGTCCTTGACGATGTGCGCCGGAAGGATGTTGGAAAACAGTTCACGCCACGCGGGATAGGGCCGAGCGAAGGTGACGACGGCCTGCTTGCCGCCGTCGATCGACTGCACGCCGGTGATCAGGTCGTAACCGGCCGGGTCGACCACGCCGGGTTGGCCGACCATCTGTCGCCACAGATACCAGAAGTCGTCCGCGGCGATCGGGGCGTTGTCGGTCCACTGCGCTTCCGGCCGGATCTTGTAGGTCACTGTGAACGGGCTTTCGCTCGTCACCTCGGCGGACGTCAACAGCGTCGGGTCCATCTCCCATCGCGATCCCGTCGGGGTGCTCGGATCGACCACCGGACGAAAGGCGCTCGGCAGGACCAGCGCGCTGACCGCGGCGTTGACGGCGGATAGGTCTGACAGCAAATGCGGGTTGAACCCGGCGCCGATGGAGTCGATACCCATGATGATCTGGGTCTTGTTCCGCGGTGGCGCGGCCGCGCTGCGCTTGGTCTCAGTGCTTTGCGGCGCCGGCGGCGGGCTGACGGCACAGCCGGCGAACGCCAACAGCGAAACCAGCAACCCGGCGGTCGTGAACGCGCGGCGGGCTGGTTTCGGCACGCCCCACAGGGTATCGGTGCCGGTCTGGTCGGCGACGCGCATCGCGGCGTTCAGCCGGACTGTCGGGGCCGACTCCTCAACGCGGCTCGTCCCTCGCCGCTTGATCGTCGTCAGCCGCGCGCCTTGGCCCGCGCCTTCGCCCGGGCGCGCAGGGTGGCGGTCAGCTCGACCTTGCGCACCCGAACCACCTCGGGCGTCACCTCCACACACTCGTCCTCGGCGCAGAACTCCATCGCCTGTTCGAGGCCGAGCTCCAACGGGCGGGCCAGGGTCTCCATCACATCGGCCGTCGACGACCGCATGTTGGTCAGCTTCTTCTCCCGGGTCACGTTGACGTCGAGATCCTCGGCGCGCGGGTTGATGCCCACGACCTGGCCCTCATAGGTGTCCTGGCCGGGCTCGACGAAGAACTGGCCACGATCGGCGAGCTGGATCATCGCGAACGGGGTGATCGACCCGCTGCGATCCGACACCAGCGATCCGGTGTGCCGCGCCTTGATCTCGCCCGCCCACGGCCGGTAGCCGTCGAACACGGCGTTGGCGATTCCGGTGCCTCGGGTCAACGTCAGGAAGTCGGTGCGGAAGCCGATCAGGCCGCGACTCGGCACGATGAAGTCCATCCGCACCCACCCGGCGGCATGGTTGGCCATCTCCTCCATGCGCCCCTTGCGGGCGGCCATCAGCTGGGTGATCGCGCCGACGAACTCCTCGGGGCAGTCGATAGTCATCGCCTCGAACGGCTCGTGCAGCTTGCCGTCGATGGTCTGGGTGACCACCTGCGGCTTGCCGACGGTCAGCTCGAAGCCCTCGCGGCGCATCTGTTCGACGAGCACGGCCAACGCCAGCTCGCCACGACCCTGGACTTCCCAGGCGTCCGGGCGGTCGATGTCGACCACCTTGATCGACACGTTGCCGACGAGTTCGGAATCCAGGCGGGACTTGACCATTCGCGCGGTGAGTTTGTGGCCGGACACCTTGCCCGCGAGCGGCGAGGTGTTGGTGCCGATGGTCACCGAGATGGCGGGCTCGTCGACGGTGATGCGCGGCAGCGCGTGGGCGTGGTCGGGGTCGGCGAGCGTGTCGCCGATCATGATTTCGGGAATGCCCGCCACCGCGACAATATCTCCAGCTGTCGCCTCCTCCATCGGTGAGCGCTCGACGCCCTCGGTGACGAGAAGTTCGGTGATCTTGACGTTGGTGATGACCGGATGGCCGTCCACCTCGCGCATCCAGGCCACCTGATGACCTTTTTTGATGCGGCCCTTGTAGATCCGGATCAGCGCCAGCCGGCCGAGGAACGACGACGCGTCGAGGTTGGTCACCAACGCCTGCAGCGGCGCCTCGGGGTCGCCCTGCGGTGGCGGGATGTGCTCGAGCAGCACGTCGAACAGCGGGTCCAGGTTCTCGCCGTCGGGATTCTCGCCGTTGGCCGGTTCGGTGGTGCTGGCGATGCCCGCGCGGCCCGAGGCGTACAGCGTCGGCAGCCCGAGGGCATGTTCGGCGGCTTTTTGCGCCTCGGCGTCCAGGTCGGAGGCAACGTCGAGCAGCAGGTCGTGACTTTCGGACACCACCTCGGCGATCCGCGCGTCCGGCCGGTCGGTCTTGTTGACGACCAGGATCACCGGCAGGTGCGCGGCCAGCGCCTTACGCAGCACAAAGCGGGTCTGCGGCAGCGGGCCCTCGGACGCGTCGACGAGCAGCAGCACGCCGTCGACCATCGACAGGCCACGCTCCACCTCGCCGCCGAAGTCGGCGTGGCCCGGGGTGTCGATGACGTTGATGACGGTCATCGAGCCGTCCGGGTGCCGGCGGTGCACGGCGGTGTTCTTGGCCAGGATCGTGATGCCCTTTTCCTTTTCCAGGTCACCGGAGTCCATCAGGCGCTCGATCGCATCGTCGCCGCGGTGGGTCAGTGCGCCGGATTGCCGCAGCATGGCATCGACCAAGGTCGTCTTGCCGTGATCGACGTGCGCGACGATGGCTACGTTCCGGAAATCCACACTGGTGATTGTTTCAGTGCGGGCCGCCCGCAGCGAAATCGAGAGCGATTCGCCTCAGTTCCCGTGCAGGATCTGCTCGAGCGCCGCCAGGTACGCCCGGTCGGCGGGCACCCAGTCGACTTCATGCAGCTCAGCGGCGGATACCCAGCGCAACGCGGAGTGATCGTGGGGCTGCGGCTCGCCGCGGACCAGGGTGGCGGCATAGGCCCGCAATGTCGTGGTCGTGTTGAGCGTCACGTCGCCGCCCAGCCGTCCGCCGACCGCGACCTCAACGCCGAGTTCCTCGGCGAGTTCGCGGGCCAGCGCCTCGGCTTCGGTCTCCCCGGCGGCGACCTTGCCGCCCGGCAGTTCCCAGCGACCGGCCAGTTCCGGCGGCCGCGTGCGTTGGGCGATCAGCACCGTCGACTCGGCGACGATCGCTCCGGCGACCACGATCAGGTTGACCATCGCGGCTGACGGTATACGGTCGCAATATGGCTGTGCTGACCGACGAGCAAGTAGACGCCGCACTGGCTGACCTGAAGGGGTGGGAACGCAAAGACGGCGCGCTGCGACGATCGGTGAAGTTTCCGGAGTTTCTCGCCGGCATCGAGGCCGTGCGCCGAGTGGCAGAGCGCGCCGAAGAGAAGGATCATCATCCCGACATCGATATCCGTTGGCGGACGGTGATTTTCGCACTGGTGACGCATTCCGAGGGTGGCATCACCGACAAAGACGTCGCGATGGCGCACGACATCGACGCGATTATCGCGGAGTAGCTTCGCGCCGCCGGCTGGCCGCGACCCAGGCCAGCGTGGCCAGCGTCGTCACGATGTAGATCAGCCCGCCCCACGCCTGGTACCAGGGGCGGCCGTTCTGCCAGATGCTCGGCTGGGCAAAGCTCAGCAGCCACGGCACCCCGATCACCAGCAGCACCAGCCAGGTCCAGCCGAGGATCCGCGCGCCGCGGCGGTCGGCCAGCGGCCCGTGAAACAGCCACATCATCAACGGCACCAACCACACCCAGTGATGGGTCCACGAGATCGGGGAGAGCAGCAGCCCGAACAACTCAACCACCAGCAGCCTGCCCAAACGATCTCCCATCGCGCGCCAGGCGAGCACGGCCAGTACTGCGGTAACGGCGATTCCGATCAAAACCGGAAGGTTGTAGCCGGAGTCGTGGCCGCTGATCCGGCAGATCGCACCGCGCCACGACTGGTTGAAAATCGTGCAGATCGGCCCGACCCGGTCAGTCTTGAAGAGCAGATCGGTGAAGTAGTACCGGGTTTCTTCACCGACAACCAACGCCGACACGCCGACCGTAGCCAGGAACACGATTCCTGAGAACGCCGCCGTGCCACAGCGCCGCGCGCCGACGAAGTACAGCCCCCCGATCGCGGGCGTCAGCTTCACCCCAGCCGCCGTCCCCAACAACAGCCCGGACAGCCACCATCGGGCGCTGAACACCGCGGCCAGCGTGGCCAACGCCAGCACGACGTTGATCTGCCCGTAATCGAACGTGCTGCGCAGCGGTTCGAGCCAGATCGCGATCCCCGTCCAGAGCATCGCGCGCCGACGACCTTCGCCGGCAGCCACACCGAGCAGTCGCTGGCTGATCCGGACCACCCCGTACAGCGCCGCCATCGTTCCGACCGTCCAGCAGAACGCCACCAGACCGAACGGCAGGAAGTGCAGCGGGTAGAACATCACCGCCGCGAACGGCGGATAGGTGAAGGGCAGCGGGAAATCCGGCGTCTGATCGGCGTACACGTAGCGGTACAGGCTGCCCGGGTGGTCGATCATGGCGGCCCCGCCGACATAGACGTGCAAGTCGACGAAGTTTGCGCCGTTGGGGGCCAGGTACGTCCAGGCCAGCCGCGCCAACACACTCACGACAAGAAGCACCGGCCCGATCGTGTCCACGGAGATCGCGCGCCGGCGTTGGGTGACTGCCGTCGGGGCGGCCGAGGTGGTGTCTATCTGCACGACTCTATCGCCGGTGCCGACGAACTCGGGAGTTCCCGTCGGCCCGGTCGCCCGGTCACCGGGGGCGCTCGGTTCCGTAACGGTCGCATAAATGCCACACGTGTCACTTGAGCCACTTTGGTATTCGGCGGATCGTCTGCGGCGAGGACTTGTCATCGAGATTCAGGGAGAGTCATGTCAACTGTTCGAACCTTCGTACGCGCCACCGCTGTGGTGGCGGGCTCGTCGGCAGCTTTGCTCATGGGGGGATTGATGGGCACAGCCCATGCCGACCCGGCACTGTTGCCCGGCCCCGACATCAGCCAGCAGCTGATCGGTACCGCGGCCCAGGCGCCGCAATTGCTGCAAAGCGTTGCAGGTGCACTGGGCGGTCAGCCGGCCACGCCGCCGCCGCTGGCCAGCGCGTCGATCAAGATGCCGCAGACGCCCGCGGCCACCACCCCCGGCGCGTCGCTGCTGCCGGGCCTGACATCGCCGGCTCCGGCCGCGACGTCCACACCGGGGCTTGGCATTCCGGGCCTGACGTCGCCGGCTCCGGCCGCGACGTCGACACCGGGGCTCAGCCTTCCGGGTCTGACGCCGACCGTTCCGGCCGCGGCCGCTCCGGCGACCGGCCCCGCGGGGATGCTGCCCCAGGCTCAGCTCAACCTGCCGCAGATCCCGGGCCTGCCGTTCCCGCTGCCGCAGCAGGTGTCGCTGCCCGGCGACCTCACCTCGCTGCTCGGCGGCGGATCTCCGCTCACCAGCGGACTCGCCTCCGCTGCGGGCCTGCCGGCCGCCGCGGCGGCACCGGTGGCGTCGCTGCCGTTGGCGGCAGCACCGGTGGCACCCGTCGCCTCAGGTGTGTCGCTGTTCCCGGTTTCCGCCCTGCCCTGACCGAGCTACCGGCCGGCTGGCGCTCCCACGCGCTAGCCGGCCATGAACAACTTCGACGACTGGGAGGACACCATGTACATCGCCCGAAACCTGATCTACGCCTTCGCCGCCACCGCCATCGCATCCAGCACCGCGGTGGCGATGTCCCCCCACGCCGCAGCCGACCCGGTGCCGCCCGCGCCGATTCCCGCTCAGCAGTTGCCGGGACTGCCCGCGCTGCCGGCGCTGTCCGAGCTGAGCCCGATCATCCAGCAGGCCGCCGGCAACCCGGAGCAGGCCACCCAGCTTCTGATGGCGGCGGCTCAGGCATTCAGCAAGAGCCCGTCGGCACCCGAGGAATCGAAAAACGTTGCGGCGTCGGTGAATCAGTTCGCCCAGGCGCCGGACGCCAACTCGACGGCACACGTCGTCCCGCCCGGTGTGGAGCCGGGCGCCCAGGCGCACCTGCCGACCGGGATCGACCCGGTCCACGCCGCGGGTCCCGCGCCCGAGGCCGCACCGGCTCCCGCTTCGGCCAACGCCGTCCCGGTGGCCGCGACAGCCGCTCCGGCCGCGGCTCCCGCACCCGAGGCCGCGGCTCCGGGGTTCAGCCCGGACGCCCCGCCCACCCAAGATTTCATGTATCCGTCGATCAGCAACAACTGCGGGGTCGACGGCGGCATGGTCATGGCACCCGTGCTCTCGGTCGCCGGACCGGCCAAGATCCCGGCACCGGGCCCGGCCGCCGGACAAACGGCTTACGTGTTCACTGCGATCGGAACGTCAGGGCCCGCCGACGTGCAGAAGCTCCCACTGAACGTCACGTGGGTGAACCTGACCACCGGCAAGTCGGGCAGCGCAGCGCTCAAACCGCAGGCCGACATCAACCCGCAGGGTCCGACCACGCTGACCGCCACCGTCGACACCGGTTCAGGCAGCATCATGTCAACGGTCTTCGGCCAAGTCAGCACCAAGGACAAGCAATGCCAGTTCATGCCCACCATCGGTTCGACGGTGGTGCCCTGACCTGGCGAACGGACTTGCCGCAAGGAGACGAGGCTAGTCACGTACCACGTCCGATACGGTCGGCGGCTCGTATCGAGCGCCTCGTCAAAAACCTGCAACCGCTGCCACACGCGAGCGGCCCTGCCACAGTGACATGTGGGCGAGCGTGCCGGCGGCGTGAGCAACACGTGCTTGCCAGCTATCGATCCGGGGTAGCCAGAATCCTGAAAAGCAGGTTGTTCACATCGGTGAGCGCCGCAATGTCGACACGACGGCGGAAACTCACCGAGAGCGGTCTTTCGCAAGCTGGTGACAAAACAGGGGCCG
>NZ_JAVKSG010000066.1:0-19199 GCF_039583785.1 Mycobacterium sp. | reverse complement strand
ACGAACCCCCACCCCGGAACCCACAGGTCACAGCTGTGCACCACAAGTTACCGACCGGTAATGTCCTAACTCAGGACCGGGGCCACGGGTGACACCGGTGCGACCGGCGCGACCGGCGCCACGGGTGACACCGGCGCGACTGGCGCGACTGGGGCGACCGGAGCGGTCGTGACTGTCTGACCGGCCCGTAAGACCCGCCCGGCCTGCAAGGCCGGGCGGGTCTTACCTCGATTTTTCACGGTGATGGGTGAGTTCGGGGTGTCGTGAACGCGAAAAGTGCGCTCGCACTGGGACAATGGGGTTTGTCAACGAATCCAGAGTCCATAGGACGGGCGCACTTCTCAGATTCTGACTACTACTGACTGGTCCAAGGTCCTGGACATCGAGGTCCGCGGCGATGATGTCGTCTCCCACACCGGGACGGTGATCACCCGGATGCTGGCCGACCGCACCGGTTTGACCGGCGAACTCTCCGATGCCCTGGCCCGCCCGGATGTGATCCACGACCGCGGGCGGGTGCTGGCCGACCTGTCGTTGGCGATGGCTGATGGCGCGACCTCGATCAGCGACATCGGCGTTCTCGGTGACCAGCAGCGGATCTTCGGGCCCGGTGGCGTCGACCTCGACGGCGTGGCGGACCCTGGGCGAGATCGACGCTCAGGCGATCACGAGGATCACCGCGGCCCGTTCGGACCCGCACGAAGGTGTGGTTGCGCATCGAGGCCCGGCATGGTTCGATTCCGCCGATTGCCACCTGCTACGGCGACATCGACGGTGTGATCGGCATCCGCATCGACGCCACCCTGGTCAACTCCTACAGCGACAAGCAGCACGCGGCCGGCAATTTCAAGGGCGACCAAGGCTTTCACCCGCTCACAGCGTGGTGTGACAACACCGGCGAATGCTTGGCGATCATCGCCCGGCCCGGCAACGCCGGGTCGAACACGGCCGCCGACCACATCGCGATCATCGACGCCGCGGTCGCCGCGCTGCCCGCCAAGCACCGACGCAACCTGTTGATCACCATCGACGGCGCCGACTCCAGCCACAAGGTGTCGCCATCGCCTGCGACCTGCTGTGCTGGATGAGGCTGCTGATGCTCGACGGCGCCCTCGCTGTCGCCGAACCGCAGACCCTGCGCTACCGGCTGCTCCATGTCGGTGCCCGAATCATCAAACGATCCCGCAAGACTATCCTGCGGATCTCCGAAAAACATGGCCGTGGACAACCAAACTCGAAACAGCATTCCACCGCGTCGCAGCCATCCCATCACAGCGGGCCACCAATCCCGATCAACCCAGGAAGGAGCTGAGCAGCACCGGGCAGTGGAACCCGGCGTCACCGCACGACACGCGGCGCCGCCGACTACCGCCGTCCCGGAAACCGGGACCAACTCACCCGATCGCCGCTACCGACAGCCCAACCCCCACCCCCGTGAAAAATCGAGGTCTGCACCGCAGTCGCGCCCGAGATGGTCTTCACCGTGCGGATATAGGCCACCACCGCACCCTACGAACCCGGTCCTAGTGCACAAATCAACACCAGCACCAACACAAACCCACAGATCACAGCCCTACGGATCGACTGGGGCGGCCAAAGTGATAAAAGTCAGGTCACACGCCGCAGTTCCCGATCGCCACTACGGCGGCTTAGCCGAGGCAGCCGAATCCCTTGGATAACCGCAGAATTCGCGTCACCGGGCCCGGCAAAGCCACGATGGTTTCCGTTTAATGCGATATCGTCGCCTAATGACTGATACGTCTACCACTGAGGGCGCCCCTGCGAGCAGCCATAGCAAACCTTCTCCTACGTGGAAGTCGCCACGCTCGATCGCGATCGCGGCCCTGGTTATCGCCGTAATCGCTACAGCCGTAGCCATCGCGGCGTGGCTACACCCTGGGGTGTCGCGCTCTTTCAGCGACAAGCAATCCGCTCAGGCTAAGACGATTGTTTGCTCTGCTTGGGCGCCCATCCGCAAATCAGTTTGGAACGGCACTCCCAACCCGCGTCCGGACGACCCGGTCGCTCAGCTTTCGGTGGCCGCAAACGTCCGGTTGGCCATGTTAGGGGGCGGTTCATACTTGAAAGAAACGCTAGCTGCGGAACCCGCGACTCCACCCGATCTGGCGAAAGCCGTCGCTTCGGTGGCCAATACGCTTCAACTGATGGGTGTCAACTACCTCGCAATGACCGCAAGCCCTGCCGTTATAGACCCGTTGCACCACGATCTTGATACTGAAGGTGTCGAAATCGGCAGGCTGTGCAAATAAACTATCGCGCTTCGGCGCCCTGACCGGCCGTAAACCCTTTCCGCGGGCATTTAATGAATTGTCCTGCCGCATATTCTGTGATGAAGTGCGTGATGTCCCGTGACGCACGCAAAATGTCGCGTGAGACTGGCGTGTGACACCACGGCGCCGAATTAGTGGGCAAAATCCCCGCTACATTCACACTCGATGCCCAATCAGAACGTGCTCGTAGGCCGCACCCGATTGGCCATGTCGACCAGCTTGTAGCGGTGCGCCTGGGTAGGCGCGATCCGGGCCAGCCCCCGCAGTGACGCCTCGACACCGAGCCGCAGCCCGTGTTCGGTGAACGGGAAGCCAAGGATGTGGTTGGTGCTGGCCTCTCGGTCGCCGAGCCAGTCCAATGCGCTACCCAACACCAGCGCGCGGATCTGCAACACCCGCGGCTCGGTGGGCGGCAGCGCCTCCACCCGTCGCGCGGCGTCGCGGATCTGGTCTTCGGTGATCTCGCTGACCGACCGGCCGGACAGCAGCGTCACCGCACTGGTCAACCGCGCGGTGGTGAAATACCGTGACGTGGCCGGGACTTCGTCGAGGGTGCGTACCGCCCCGTCCCGATCTCCCTCGACCGACTGAGCCCTGGCCAGCCCGAAGGCCGCCGAGATCACCCCGTCGTCGGTCTTCCACACCGCCTCGTAGTACTTGTGTTCGTCTGAGCTGCCGGCCAATTCGGCCGTCGCCGCGAGTGCCATCTTCGGCGCCAGCTCTCCAGGAAAGGTGTCCAGCACCTCGCTGAAATGCTTGCTCGCGGAATCGTAGTCGCCGGTGAGCAATTCGGAGACCCCGCGATACCACACCAGTCGCCAGCGCCAGCCGACCCGCTCGGCCAGGTCGTCGAGCTTGCGGGTGGCCTTGGCGACGTCGCCGAGGTCGAGCAGCGCCCGCACCTCCATCAGCGGCAGCTCGACGGAATCCGACAGGTCGATGTCCTCGGAATCCATCGCACCGTGCCGGAATGCGCGCAACGAATCCAGCGTCTGCACCGGCTGCGACAACACGGTCGCCTGCAACAGCGGCGCGGCGACATCGGCGGGGTCGACCAACGGCACCTGCAGCGCGGTGACAATCTCCTTGGCGGTCAGCTTCTCGGCGTGCACGTGACCATCCAGGTACACGTCGGTGTGCGCGACCAACAGCGCTTCGCCGAATGTCGCACGGCTACGCGAGAAGATGGTCGACAGGCTAGGCCGTCGCACACCGGTGTCCCGCGCAACCACCTCGCGCAGCACACCGGTGAGCTGACTGGACATCTCCTCAGCGCTGGCGAATCGCCGACTCGGGTCCGGATCGATTGCGCGGCGTAACAATCGGCCGAAAGAGTTGTATTGGGCCAGCACCGGATCGTCTTCGGGGAGGCCGTCGACGTAGCGACCACCGCGGGCCCGCAGCTTCAGCGTCAGCGCCGCCAGCGTGCGCCCTACCGTGTAAATGTCGCTGGCCACTGTCGGGCCGGTCCGCACGATCTCGGGTGCCTGATAACCCGGTGTGCCGTAGAGGTAGCCGAACGAATTGATCCGCGACACCGCGCCGAGGTCGATCAGTTTCAACTGCTCCTCGGTGAGCATGATGTTTTCCGGCTTGAGGTCGTTGTAGACCAGGCCGATCGAGTGCAAATAGCTCAGGGCCGGAAGGATTTCCAGCACGTAGGCGATCGCCTCGGCGACCGGAAGATTGCCGCCCTTGCGACGCTTGAGCGATTGCCCACCGACGTACTCCATGACGATGTACCCGACCGGTTCACCGTGCTGGTCGGCGTGTTCGACGAAGTTGAAAATCTGCACGATCGAGGGGTGCACCACCTCGGCGAGGAATCGCCGCTCGGCCATCGCGATCGCCTGCGCTTCGGCATCACCCGAATGCACCAGGCCTTTGAGCACCACTGGGCGGTCGTTGACGTTGCGGTCCAGTGCCAGGTACACCCAGCCCAGTCCACCGTGCGCAATGCAACCCTTGATCTCGTACTGGCCGGCCACCACGGCGCCGGGGTTGAGTTGCGGCAGGAACGAATATGGACTGCCGCAATACGGGCAATTACCCTCGAATTGCGCCTTCTTGCCTTTGCTCGATCGACCCACCGGCCGTCCACAGTTCCAGCAGTACCGCTTCGACTCCGGCACAACCGGATTGGGCATCAACGCTTCGAGCGGATCGATGTCGGGCACCCGCGGGATCTCGACCAGTCCACCGCCGAGCCGCCGAACCGGAGCCCGGGTGGCCGACATCGTCCGGTCCGTCGGCGCGGTATCGCCGATATGTATCAGGAAATCGTGGTCGTCATCATCGTCGAAGTCGGGCCGAAAGATCGCCTGGGTGGCCATCGGCCGGCTCTGTGCCGACGAGTCCACCATGAAGTCGGCGGGCTGGGTACCCGCACCGATGTCGTCCGCGTCCTGGCTGTCGGGTTCCACCGGCTGCTCGGCCATCAGTCGACGTACTTCGGAGTGGGCGGCGCCGGTGCGGGGCCGAGCACCGTCAACCACTTGCGGTACAACGTATTCCACGTCCCGTCGCGACGAATCCGCTCCAGCGTGCCGTTGATGAACCGCACCAGCCCGGTGTTGTCCAACTGGACCCCGATGCCGTAGGGCTGGGTGTCCATGTTAGGCCCGACGATGTGCAGATAGGGGTCTTGGGACACCAACCCGGCCAGGATCGAGTCGTCGGTGCTGATCGCGTCGACCTGCCGCTGCTGCAACGTCACCAGACAGTCGGCCCAGTTCACCACCTCGACGACGATGGCCGGCGGGGCGATCTCGCGGATCCGCTGCAGCGACGTGGTGCCCTTGGCCACGCAGACCCGCTTCCCGGACAAATCGGCCGGCTTCGTGATCGGGGAGTCGCGTGAAGCCAGAATGCGTTGCGCGGCATCGAGATACACCGTGGAGAAGTTGATTAGCTTGCGCCGTGCGCAGGTGATGGTCATCGTCTTGACGACGACGTCGACCTCGCCCCTCTGCAGCGCGGTGATTCGCTCGGCGGACGACAGAATTCGGTACTCCACCTGCGCCGGATTTCCGAAGATGTCGCGCGTCACCTCGCCCGCGATATCGACGTCGAAGCCGACGATGTCACCGGTGATCGGATCGCGGAAGCTGAACAGGTTGCTGCCGATGTCCAGGCCCACGATCAGCCTGCCGCGGGCGCGGATGTTGGCCACCGCGGCGTCGGCGTCGGCCCGGTTGTCGAACGGCCGCAGGCTCGCCGTGGGATCGCAGTTCTCGGCGGTCGTGTCCGGCGGCAGCGGCGGCTGCGGAGGCATCTGCTGCATCCCGGCCGGAGTCGGCGGCGGCAGCGTCGGCGCGGGTGCGACCACCATCGAACCCGACGCGCCGCAGCCGGCCAGTAAGATCGCCAGCGCGGCGGCGCACAGCATCCGGGGCGGCCTGCGCCTCATCGGTATTCCATCAACCGTGGCCACAGCCCGAGAGCGACGGCGATGGCCGCGCCCAAGCTGAGCACGATGCCGCCGACCGTGGCGCCGGACAAACCGGCGCGCGCGTTGATAATGTCGTCGCGCAATTCATGGCGACTCTGCTCCATCGCTTTGACCAACGCGCGATCGAGTTTGTCGAAGGCGGGCGTGGAGTCGTCCTCGCCGCTACCCAGCGCCACCGCAGTGGCGGCGCGATAGTCACCGACCGAGATGTAGGAGTTGATCCGGTCGTCGGCTCGGCGCCACTGGTTCAGCAGCTTGTCAGCGCCCTGTAAATCGCTCTTGTCGACGGCGTCGCGACGAGCGAGATATCCGTCGAGTTGTCTGTGCATGGCATCGATGCGTTCGTAGAAGGACTGTTTCCGGACCTCTTCGTCCCCGCGCCGAATCAGGGACAAGGTCTCGTCGGCACGTGCCTGCTGCGCACTGATGGACAGATTCGTGATCGTCCTCAGTGACTCTGCCGCCGTGTTTTTGGCGCTGCGGCTGCCGCTAGTGGAGATCGCGAGCGCGGTTCCCACCCATACCACCATAACCAGAATTGCCAGCGCACCGGCGACAAGACCGGGGTTGATCCGCCGCTTGGTGCGCCGGGCCAGCCAGCGGTGGGCGAACGCACCGAATATCGCCGTCGTCGTCACTACCAGGATCACCGGGGCGGGGATTTGCGTGGATGCGGTGGTTTCGGTGTCCACCCGCTCCGCGGTCTGGCTGTACAGCTGTGCGGCTTCCGGCAGGATCGTGGACTGCATCAGCGTGGACGCCTCGGAAAGGTACGACGAACCCACCGGGTCGCCGGCCCGGTTGTTGGTCCGCGCGATCTCGATCAACCCGGTGTAGACCGCCAGTTCGGCGTTGACCCGGCCGAGCAACTGCACCAGCGGTTCGTCGGTCAGACCGCTCGATGCCCGGGTCACCGCCACCGCCGCGTCGGTGATGGCCTGCTCGTAGCGCTCGCGGACGGTCTGCGGTTCGGCTTGCGCGATGAACGCGGTCGCGGCGGCGGCGTCGGCCACCGACAGCGTGGTGTAGAGCCGCCCGGCCGCGAATGCCAGTGGTTCGGTGTGGCGGAGCACGGTGGTCAGCGTCTGCTGGCGCTGGTTGATCGTGGTGGAGGTGGCGAACGCGGTGAGCCCGCCGAGGATGGCCAGCACCAGTCCGATGGACAGGATGCGGCCTGGCGTCGTCGCCACGAACCACCAGCGGTTGTGCGCCGGTTCGATCGGCGACCGCGAACCCAGCGGCTCAGTCGACGGGTGCGCCAACTCAACGGTCACGTCTGTTCGGGCCTCATCTTCTCGGGCGTGCGTGTCACGAACTGTATTAAGTGAAGTCTAAGAGTTTTTCCTTCGGATGCGGGGACCTGCCTACTCAGATTTCCCGACTCGTTACCGCTCCGCGACACAGGCCGCGCCATTCATGCGTGCTTACCATGAACGCGTGCGCGGCGACGGTGACGGATGGGTGGTGAGTGACACCGGCAGCCCACATTGGGGGCGATTCGGCGCGGCCGGTCTGTTGCTTCGAGCGCCGCGACCCGACGGTTCACCAGCGGTGTTGCTGCAGCACCGCGCGCCGTGGAGCCATCAGGGCGGCACCTGGGGTCTGCCGGGCGGCGCCCGCGACAGCCACGAGAGCGCCGAAGAGGCCGCCGTCCGGGAAGCGCACGAAGAAGCCGGCCTGGTCAGCACGTTGGTGTCGGTGCGGGCCAGCGTGATCACCGCCGTCGCGAGTGGCACCGATTGGACGTACACCACCGTCGTCGCCGACGCGCCCGAACAGCTGCAGACCGTGGCCAACGTCGAAAGCGCCGAGATGCGCTGGGTAGGCGAGGACCAGGTCGACCAGTTGCCGCTACACCCCGGGTTCGCGGCCAGCTGGCGACGACTGCGGACGGCTCCCGAGGTGTTGCCGCTGGGCCACGACGATCAATTGCGGGACAGTCTGCCACGCACGGTAGAGATCGGGCAGGGCGTCTTCGTGTGGTGCACGGCAGGCCATCCCGACCAGCAACCGTCGCAGTTGAGTTCCCGGCTCAGTTCGCTGCTGCAAGTGCCGAACTGAGCTGCGCGGCCGCGTCCCGCGGATCCTGCGCACCGGTGATGGCGCGGACGACGACGATCCGCCGTGCCCCCGCGTCCAACACCTCCGGCAGCCGCGCGGCGTCGATGCCACCGATGGCGAACCACGGCTTGTCGCCGGCCAGTTCGGCGGCGGAGCGCACCAGCGACAGCCCAGCCGCCGGGCGTCCGGGTTTGGTCGGTGTCGGCCAGCACGGTCCGACGCAGAAGTAGTCGACGGCCTCGGCGACCGCGGCGGCCACTTGTGCGGCATCGTGGGTCGACCGGCCGATCACCGGGTCGGGCCCGATGATGTCGCGCGCCACGGTCAGCGGCAGATCGTCTTGGCCCAGGTGCAGCACGTCGGCTCCAGCGGCGCGGGCGATGTCTGCGCGGTCGTTGACGGCCAGCAGGGCGCCATGCCGGCGCGCGGCGTCGGCGAGCACCTCCAGCGCGTCCAGCTCGTCGCGTGCCGGCAGTGGACCCAGCTGCTGCTCGCCGGCCGAACCCTTGTCGCGCAGCTGGATGATGTCGACCCCGCCGGCCAGCGCGGCGTCGGCGAATTCGGCCAGGTCGCCGCGGTCACGACGGGCATCGGTGCAGAGGTAGAGCCGGGCGCTGGCGAGCCTCGAGGTGGATTGGTGCACACCGCGACGCTAACGACTACCGTGGTGACTCGACACGGGAGTCCCAGGGTGGGGCGACGACGCGGGCCGTGCGGCCCGAGCAGAAGCTCAGCAATTCGCGCAAGCCGGGGTCTGAGAGTGGGCTCGCCGGCCCTTACCGTCACACCTGATCCGGATCATGCCGGCGAAGGGAGCGAAGATGCCACCGGACTCGGGATCGCTGGCCGTCATCGGCGGCGGCGTCATCGGGCTGTCGGTGGCACGCCGCGCGGCCCAAGCCGGTTGGTCGGTGCGGGTGCACCGCTCCGGGCAGCCCGGCGCGTCCTGGGTGGCCGCCGGAATGCTGGCCCCGCACAGCGAAGGCTGGCCGGGCGAGGAGCGACTGCTGCAGCTGGGCCTGGAATCATTGCGACTGTGGCGGGGCGGATTCACCGACGGTCTGCCCGCCCGGGTGATCACCGCGCGCGAGTCGTTGGTGGTCGCCGTCGACCGCGCCGACGTCGCCGATCTGCGCAGGGTCGCGCATTGGCTGTCCGCGCAAGGGCATCCGGTGATCTGGGAGTCGTCGGTTCGCGACGTGGAACCGATGCTGGCGCAAGGCATTCGGCATGGCTTTCGGGCTCCGACCGAGCTGGCGGTCGACAATCGCGCCCTACTGGATGCGCTATCGGCGGCATGCGAACAGTTGGGTGTCGAGTGGGCCGAACCGGTGACCGACCTGGATTCTGTGCGGGCTGATGCGGTCGTGATCGCCAACGGGATCGACGCCCCGTCGTTGTGGCCGGGTCTACAGGTTCGGCCGGTCAAAGGCGAGGTGTTGAGATTGCGCTGGCGTAAAGGGTGTATGCCGTTGCCGCAACGGGTAATCCGGGCCCGCGTGCATGGACGTCAGGTATATGTGGTGCCGCGCGCCGACGGGGTGGTGGTCGGGGCCACCCAGTACGAGCACGGCCGCGACACCGCGCCCACGGTGTCCGGCGTGCGTGACCTGCTCGACGACGCGTGCACGGTGATGCCGGCGCTGGGCGAATACGAGTTCGCCGAGTGCGTCGCCGGCCTGCGCCCGATGACGCCGGACAACCTGCCGCTGGTGGGGCGCCTGGACGCGCGGACGTTGGTCGCCGCGGGGCACGGCCGCTCGGGTTTCCTGCTGGCACCGTGGACGGCTGAACAGATTGTGTCCGAACTCATTCCGGTAGGAGTGCACACATGCTGATCCGTATCAACGCCGAACCGGTCGAGGTCGACGACCAGATGACCGTCGCGAACCTGCTGCAGTCGCTGGGCTATCCCGATCGCGGCGTTGCGGTGGCCGTCGACCAGTCCGTTTTGCCGCGATCACGTTGGGCTACAACGCTTTCCGACGGGTCAAACATCGAGATCGTGACGGCGGTGCAGGGTGGCTGATGCAAAACTGACCATCGCCGGCCGCAGCTTCGCCTCGCGGCTGATCATGGGCACCGGGGGAGCGGCCAACCTGGCCGTCCTCGAAGAAGCCCTGATCGCATCCGGGACCGAATTGACCACCGTCGCGATGCGCCGAGTCGACGCCGAGGGCGGCACCGGCATGCTCGATCTGCTGAGCCGACTGGGCATTACGCCGCTGCCCAACACCGCGGGCTGCCGTAGCGCAGCCGAAGCGGTTCTCACCGCGCAACTCGCCCGCGAGGCGCTCGGGACGGAATGGGTCAAGCTGGAAGTGATCGCCGACGAGCGTACGCTGCTGCCCGATGCCGTCGAATTGATCCGGGCCGCAGAGCAATTGGTCGACGACGGTTTTGTCGTGCTGCCGTACACCAACGACGACCCGGTGCTGGCCAAGCGGTTGGAAGACACCGGATGCGTGGCGGTCATGCCACTCGGCTCGCCGATCGGCACCGGACTTGGAATCGCCAACCCGCACAACATCGAGATGATCGTCGCCCAAGCCGGCGTTCCCGTCGTGCTCGATGCGGGTATCGGCACCGCCAGCGATGCCGCGCTCGCGATGGAATTGGGCTGCGACGCAGTGCTGCTGGCGACCGCCGTGACCCGCGCCGCCGACCCGCCCGCGATGGCCGCCGCGATGGCCGCCGCTGTCACCGCGGGATACCTGGCCCGGCGCGCCGGGCGCATCCCGAAGCGGTTCTGGGCGCAGGCGTCCAGCCCGTCGGGCAATTGAGCCCCCGCATATGACCGCGCGCTATGTGGCGCTGGGCAGTTCGATGGCGGCCGGGCCCGGCATCAAGCCGTCCGCGCCGGGAGCGCCGTTCGGATCGGGCCGCTCGGCGCGCAACTACGCCCATCTGGTCGCCGAGCAGCTGCGCCTCGATCTGGCCGACGTCACTTTCTCCGGCGCCACGACCGCCAACCTGCTGACCGAACGTCAGCGCAGCGCCCCGCCCCAGATCGAGGCGCTGGACGGCTCCGAGACATTCGTGACGATCACCATCGGCGGCAACGACGTCGGCTACGTGCCGCTGTTGATGGGCGCTGCGTTGCCGGCGCTGCTTCGGAAACTGCCGTCGATCCGTGAGCTCCTCGATCGCGGCGCTCGCGAACAAGCGCTGCACGGGGTCGGTGACGCGCTGAGCGCCGTCGGAACCGCGGTGCGCCGGCGGGCCCCGCGGGCCCGGGTGATGTTCGTCGACTACCTCACGCTGTTGCCCCCGTCCGGGGTTGCGGCCCCGCCGCTGTCGACCGCGCAGGCCGACCTGGGTCGATTCGTCGCGGAGCGACTGGAGGAAGCCACCGCGGCGGCCGCGCAGTCCACCGGATGCGAGGTGGTGCGCGCCGGGCAGGCCAGCCGCGAGCACCACGCCTGGTCGCCGGAGCCCTGGACGGTGGGTGCGGGCTGGCCGTTGCCCTGGCGCCCGGCGCCATTTCATCCCAACGCTGCAGGTATGCGCGCTGCTGCCGACCTGATCCTGCGGCAGATCAACGGAGTCTGATTAGGTTTTCGGCGCCTGGGTACATCAACGTAACGTCCATGCAGAGAACACTGCCGGGGGATTTGTCCGTCGACATGACAGTGAAAGCACACGTGTACAGTCGCGGATTCGATCATTGCGCGCTCCTTTACGAATCAGAGCGCGAATACGTCGAAGTGTTGGTGCACTTCATCCAAGACGGGCTCAGCCAACGGCAGCCCGTCATGCTCGCGGTCCCAGGGAACAAACTGCCCGCACTGCGCGGCGCCCTGGGAGGTGCTGCGGACCAGGTGACCATGGCCGACATCACCGATTTGGGCCGCAATCCCGGGCGACTCATCGCGGGCCAGCATGCATTCATCGATGCGCACCCAGAAAAGCACGTGCGTGTCATCGCCGAGCCGGCGTGGGCGGGCCGGACAGAGTGGGAATACCTCGCCTGCCTGCAGCATGAGGCGCTCACCAACATCGCGTTCTCGGGTTTGCAGGTCACGGGTTTGTGCCCATACGACGCATCGGGTTTGGACCCGAGCGTGTTGGCACACGTCGGCCTCACCCATCCGCAGGTCTGGCAGGGCGGGTCGCGTCGACCTTGCCCGGAATACGCCGTCGACACCGCCCTGGACAAGTGCAACCAGCCGCTGGCGACCCACCCGGCCGCGGTCACCTACACCGTCGAGCACGCGCTGGATTTGGCCGACGCCCGCCGATGCGCGGAACGTTACGGGCGACTGGTCGGAATGACCGCGGACCGGATCGCCGACCTTGTGTTGGTGACCACCGAACTGGCCACCAACAGCCTCGACCATGCCGGTGGACCGTGCCGCCTGGCGTTCTGGTTCGAGAGCGGGTTCGTGGTCTGCGAGGCCCGCGACACGGGCCGCTGGGCGAACCCGCTCGCCGGCCGCCAGCGGCCGGCCGGAGGTGGCATCGGGCCCTATGGGCTGTTCGTCGTCAACGCGATCGCCGACCTGATGCGCACCCACGCGACGTCTGCCGGTACCACGATCCACGCGTGTCTGCTGCGCCACGACCCCGCAGAACAGGCCGAGTGCGTCTAACCTGGGGCGCGATGGCTATCAAAACAACACCGATACTTGTCGCGGTCGCGACTCTGATGCTGGGCGGATGCGCGTCCTCGGGCACCGCCAATTCGCTCAGGCAGACCTCGGGCCCAGATTTCGCCGCCGCCCTGCGCGGGCGGGTCAGCACCGACGCGATGATGGGCCACCTGACGAAGCTGCAGGACATCGCCAACGCCAACAACAACACTCGCGCGGTCGGCACACCGGGCTACGACGCCAGCGTCGACTACGTCGTGGGCAAGTTGCGGGACAAGGGTTTCGACGTCCAGACCATGCCGTTCGATGCGCACGTTTTCCACGCCGACCCCGGCGATGTGACCGTCGGTGGCAAGAAGTTCGACGCGCGGGCGCTGGAGTACAGCGTCGGCGCCCCAGCGGAAGGGGTGACCGGTCCGCTGGTCGCCTTCCCGGCCGACGGCAGCCCGGGCTGTGCGGCCGCCGACTACGACCACCTTCCGGCCAACGGCGCCGTCGTGCTGGTGGATCGTGGCACCTGCCCGTTCGCGCAGAAGGCGGGCGCCGCGGCGCAGCGGGGCGCATTGGCGATGGTCGTCGCGGACAACGTTGTCGAGGAGCACATCGCCGGCACCCTGGGCGAGGCCAACGACGTCAAGATCCCGGTCGTCGGGGTCTCCAAATCCGATGGGGCGCTGCTCCGCTCGAGTGTCGGGCCGGCGACGGTGCACCTGTCCGCGGACACCAAGACCATCTCGGCCCGCAACGTGGTGGCGCAGACCAAGACCGGCTCGACCAGCAACGTGGTGATGGCCGGAGCGCACCTCGACAGCGTCCCGGAAGGGCCCGGCATCAACGACAATGGGTCCGGCGTGGCCGCGGTGCTCGAGACCGCGCTGCAACTGGGGCCGTCGCCGGGCATCCACAACGCGGTGCGGTTCGGCTTCTGGGGCGCCGAGGAACTCGGCCTGATCGGGTCGCACAAGTACGTGGATTCACTGGATGTCAACGCACTCAAGGACATTGCGCTTTATCTGAACTTCGACATGCTCGCGTCGCCGAACCCGGGCTACTTCACTTATGACGGCGACCAGTCGCTGCCGGCAGACAAGCGGGGCAGCCCGGTGGTGCCGGAGGGCTCCGCCGGCATCGAGCGGGAGCTGGCCGCCTACCTCAATTCCGCCGGCAAGACCCCGCAGGACACGTCGTTCGACGGCCGATCCGACTACGACGGCTTCACCCAGGCCGGGATCCCGGCCGGCGGGCTGTTCTCCGGCGCCGAGAACAAGAAGTCGGCCGAGCAGGCCAAACTCTGGGGTGGCACCGCGGACCAGCCGTTCGACCCGAACTATCACCAGAGCACCGACACGTTGGAGCACATCGACCGTGCCGAGTTGGGTGTCAATGGCGGCGGGGTTGCCTATGTGACAGGCTTTTACGCTCAGGACCTGTCCGGCCGCAACGGCGTTCCGGTCCGCGAGGATCGGACCCGCCACCGGCTCACCACGAAGTGAGCCGGCGATTCGGCCTACCCGGCGGTGCTCAATGCAGCGACAGTGCTCAGCTGATCGCGTAGTCGCTCAGCGGAAAATTCGACGCCTCTTCGATCGCTGTCGAGGTGGCCATCGGGCGCAGCAGCGAGGGTTCCCCGCTGGGGTCGAAGTAGTAGGACCGTGACGTGGCGCAGTCCCCGATAATCCACACCGAGTCGCCCAGCAGTTCGGTCATCCGGTCGCGGTAGGCGGCGTTGGCCTCTTCGGTCACCTCGAAGGTGTCCGCACCCCGGCGCTTAAGCTCGGTGAAAAGCCGGTCCATCAACCGCATCTGATACTCCATGGTGTTGAAGAAGTTCAGACCGAGAAAGGCGAACGGACTGGCCAGGCTCAGGTAGTTCGGGAAGTAGGGCATCGACACGCCCTGGTATGCCTGAAAACGCGTGTCGCGCCACCACTTTCCGAGGTTGCGCCCGTCGCGGCCGATCACCTCGATGGCCGGGAAGTTGGCTTCCCACAGGTCGAATCCGGTGGCTAGCACCAGCGTGTCGATGTGCGTCTTCGACCCGTCGGCGTTGACGATGCCGTCGGCCTCGACGCGTTCGATGCCGTCAGCCTGCAGGTGCACGTGCGGTTTGGCGAAGCTGCGAAAGTACGTGTTGGAGAACGTCGGCCGCTTACATCCGAGGTCGTAGTCGGGGGTGAGCTTGCGGCGCAATTCCTTGTCGCGAATCGCCACGAACTGGTTGATCTTGCAGATGTCCATCGCGGAGATCTGGAACCGCACGAACATTGGAACTCGGCGCCGCACCAGGACGGTGAGCATGAACTCGTAGATGGTGTCGGTGATCGTTCGGATCACCCGCTGCGTCCACGGGAAGCGTGCGAACAGCCATTTGGCGCGATCGGAGAACCGCGGGTCCACCTTCGGCGCCACCCAGATCGGGGTGCGCTGATAGACGGTGAGATCGGCAGCCTTCTCGGCGAGTTTGGGGATCAGCTGCACCGCGGTGGCGCCGGTCCCGATGATCCCGACCCGGCGGCCGGTGGGGTCGTAATCATCGTCCCACTCGGTGGTGTGGATGACCTTGCCCTCGAAGTTGGCGATCCCCGGGATGTCGGGGGTCTTCGGCTGAGACAAGAACCCGGTGGCGGTGATCAGGTAACGCGCCGACAGCACGTCACCGCCGGACAGCGCTACCTGCCAATGCCGGATCTCCTCGTCCCAGCGCGCGCTTTCCACGACGGTGTTGAACCGCATGTGCCGGCGCACGTCGTACTTGTCGGCCACTCTCGCGGCGTACTGCTTGATCTCCGGTCCCGGGGTGAACAGCCGCGACCAATTCGGGTTCGGCTCGAAGAAGTACGAGTACGTGGTGGTGGGGACATCGACGGCCAGGCCCGGGTAGTGGTTGACGTGCCAGGTTCCGCCGAGGTCGTCCTCGCGGTCGAGGATGACGAAGTCGTCGATACCCATGCGCTTGAGCTGGATGGCCGCGCCGATACCGCCGAAGCCGGCCCCGACGATGAGGGCCTCGAATCGCTCCGAAGTCATGGCGCAATAATATACGGGGTACTCTCGGTACCGATGGACCCCTCGGCGCGGCACGCCGGGCTCGGCTTTCGTCGTCGAGCGCGGGCCGACCAGAGCGGTGAGCTAATGGCCGAGCAGGTCAAGCGCTGCCGCGACTGCCAATCCGGGCACGTCGAGCGTCTTCGAACCGAGGTCGTGCCGTGCGCCGGCGATCTCGACGATCTGGGTCGGCGCGGCAATTAACGCGGCGGCATCGCGCACCTCGTCCGGCGAGCCGAACGGGTCCGAGGTGCCGTGGGTGAACACCGTCGGCACGGCGATGTCGGGCAGATGTTCGGTGCGGGCGCGCTCGGGATTGCCGGGTGGATGCACCGGGTAGGAGAACAGCGTCAGCACGTCGACGTTCGCCTCCTTGGCGGCCACCACCATCGAGGTCATCCGGCCGCCGTAGGAATGGCCCCCGGCGATCAGCGGACCGTCGGCCAGGTCGCGACAGAGCGTGACGGCCTCGATGATTCCGGCGCGGTCGGTGGTCCCCGAACCCGACGGCGGACCTTTGGGCCGTCGCCGCCGGAACGGCAGGTCGTAGCGCACGGCCAGCCAGCCGCGCCGGGCCCACTCATCGCAAAGGCGTTGCAGCAGTAGCGATTCCCGATTGCCGCCGGCACCGTGCGTCAGCGCCACCACGCCGGCCGGCGTGCCGACGGGTTCATGGGCGACGCCCGCGATCTGCTCGACACCCAAGGTCACGGTTGCAGCCTGAACAGCGGCGACACCGGGCCGTGGCCGTGCCCCAGCGGGTAGGAGGCCCGGAGCGCCTCGGTCACCCAGCTTTTGGCGAATGCGACGGCGTCGAGCAGGGTGTGGCCGTGCGCCAACGCGCACGCCGTTGCCGCCGCCAGGGTGTCGCCGGCGCCATGGTCGTGAACGGTGTTCACCCGCGGCGAGCAGAACTCGTGGAAGTCGTTGCCGTCGAACAACACGTCGGTGCTGCCGGCCGACCCGGGCAAGTGTCCGCCCTTGACCATCGCCCATTGCGGGCCGAGCGCATGTAACGCGCGGGCCGCCTCGGCCTGCGTCACCGAATCGACGACGTCGATGTCCACCAGCAGTCGCACCTCGTGCAGGTTGGGCGTCACCAGCGTGGCAAGCGGAAACAGTTCGCTGCGAAGCGCATTCAGCGCCGAACCGTCGAGCAGCTGATCGCCGTGCATCGACGCGCACACCGGATCGACGACCAAGGGCACGCCCGCGCCGTGCGCACGCCAACTCTGCGCGATAGCCTCGATGATCTCGGCTGTCGCCAGCATCCCGGTCTTGGCGGCGTGGCACCCGATGTCGTCGCTCACGGCCCCGATCTGCGCCGCGACCACCTCGGCCGGGATCGGGTGAAAGTCCTTGACGCCCAAGGTGTTCTGCACAGTCACCGCCGTCACCGCGCACAGCGTGTGGACGCCCAGCAGGGTGCAGGTGCGGATGTCGGCCTGCATGCCGGCGCCACCGCCGGAATCGGACCCGGCGATGGTCAGCACCCGCGCTGGCGTCGCACCCGGCGGTGCCAGCGGCAGGTAACTCACTGCTGGGCGAGCGGCAGATACACCCGGTTGCCGTGCTCGGCGAACTCGGCCGACTTCTCCGCCATGCCAGCAGCCAGCATCGCCTCGATGTCCTTTTCAGTTTCCAGTCCGTGCTTGGCCGCGTAGTCCCGGACGTCCTGCGTGATGCGCATCGAGCAGAACTTCGGGCCGCACATCGAGCAGAAGTGCGCGGTCTTGGCGGGCTCGGCCGGCAGCGTCTCGTCGTGGTACTCCCGTGCGGTGTCGGGGTCGAGCGAGAGCGCGAACTGGTCGTGCCAGCGGAACTCGAAACGCGCCTGCGACAACGCATTGTCGCGTTGCTGCGCATGCGGATGACCCTTGGCCAGGTCGCCGGCGTGCGCGGCGATCTTGTAGGCGATCACCCCGTCCTTGACGTCCTTGCGGTCCGGCAGACCCAGGTGCTCCTTGGGTGTGACGTAGCACAGCATCGCGGTGCCGGCCTGGGCGATGATCGCCGCGCCGATCGCGGAGGTGATGTGGTCGTAGGCCGGTGCGATGTCGGTGGTCAGCGGCCCCAGCGTGTAGAACGGGGCCTCCTCGCACAGTTCCTCTTCCAGCCGCACGTTTTCGACGATCTTGTGCATCGGGACGTGGCCCGGGCCCTCGATCATCACCTGCGCGCCATGGGCTTTCGCGATCTTAGTGAGTTCGCCCAGCGTGCGCAGCTCGGCGAACTGGGCGGCGTCGTTGGCGTCGGCGATTGAGCCGGGCCGCAGACCGTCGCCGAGGGAGAACGTCACGTCGTACTGGGCGAAGATATCGCACAGCTCGGCAAAGTTGGTGTACAGGAACGATTCCCGGTGATGAGCCAGGCACCAGGCCGCCATGATCGAACCGCCGCGCGACACGATGCCCGTCACCCTCTTGGCGGTCAGCGGCACATACCGCAGCAACACCCCGGCGTGCACGGTCATGTAGTCGACACCCTGCTCGCACTGTTCGATCACGGTGTCGCGGTACAGTTCCCAGGTCAGCTCGGTCGGATCGCCGTTGACCTTCTCCAGCGCCTGATAGATCGGCACCGTGCCGACCGGCACCGGCGAGTTGCGCATGATCCACTCGCGGGTGGCGTGAATGTCGCGGCCGGTGGACAAGTCCATGATGGTGTCGGCGCCCCACCGGGTGGCCCACACCATCTTGTCGACCTCTTCGGCGATCGACGACGTCACCGCCGAGTTGCCGATGTTGGCATTGACCTTGACCGCGAACGCCTTGCCGATGATCATCGGCTCGCTCTCGGGGTGGTTGTAATTGGCCGGGATCACCGCGCGCCCCAGCGCCACCTCGTCGCGAACCAGTTCGGCGGGCATCTGCTCGCGCGCCGCGATGAACGCCATCTCAGCGGTGATCTCACCGGCGCGCGCCCGCTGCAGCTGAGTGCCGCGATCGCGAACCACGCCCGGACGAGCCGGCAGGCCCGCATGAACGTCGATCACCGCGTCGGGGTCGGTGTAAGGGCCCGACGTGTCGTAGAGGTCGAGGTGTTCGCCGTTGGACAGATTCACCCGCCGAAACGGCACCTGGAGATGGTGGCCATCGGGGCGTTGAATGCTGCGATAGGTCTTGCTGCTGCCGGCGATGGCGCCGGTGGTCACGGTCGGTTCAACTACCAAGTCAGTCACTTTTTCTCTCCCTACGTCGGCATTACCCGGTCAGGTTCGTACGGTCGACGGCCCCGAGCCGTCCTCTCAGCGCACCGGGCGTGCGCTCCCGCGTTTGTATTTTCGGTTGGGTTACCCACGCTAGCGCAGTCGAAGCGTCGGGCGGGCCCACATGCTGAGGTTCTGACCAGATCGGTGGGCCAGCGGCGTTATCGGGTACACGCCTCAGGGGAGATCGATTCCAGCACCGCGGGCGAACTCCGGTCAGGTGGCTCACGCGCTGCAGCAGGCCGCAGCCTACGAGTCCCGAGTGCTCATCGTCGACCTGCAGGCTCCACAAACCTTTTGGCATGCGAGCTTGCGGCGGTACTGCACACAATGTACATTTACTCACGGGTAATATTCTTACCGGAGCCGAACATCTCGGCTAGAAGTCGTTTGCGGGTGCCACGATCTCGGAGAGTCGTCTTCTACCCGGGTGGCTGAACGATCCAGCGGGTCGTATTGACTCCGAGGGGGAACAATGACCGAAGAAGCGATCCGCACGGTGGACAGCTTTTCGGAAAGCGGCTCTACCGTCCTGATCTTGATTGACAACG
>NZ_JAVKSG010000065.1:0-19556 GCF_039583785.1 Mycobacterium sp. | reverse complement strand
GCCGCGCGCTCGATGAGTACCTGGGACGCATCGGGGCGTGACGGAGCAGGCCAGACCGCGACGAGACGGCGCTGCTGCCGGTTATGCGGCTGCGACACAGACACCGGACCTACCTCACACATCTCAAACAACACCCCATGGCCCTATCATGGCTTCCACCAGGCTATTTCGTAAGTGACGACTCGAAAAACGGCAGAGGCACCTCAGGTTTGTTGCGAGTCGTAAAGCTACCCCCTCATCCTCTTCCGGAATGGCGCCTCAGCGATGCGCGCAGAGCACGTCGGACGACGGCGGAGAGTGAAGTCAGCGAGCACTTGATCTGTAGTACAACTGTGTATTACACTTTGAGAGCATGGCGATCGACTGGTCGAAGCGTGGTGACTACATCGCCAAGCATGGAACCACGCCAGAGCAAGCCGATGAAGCGCTCAACGATGCCAACGCAGTCATCTTCGACCCCGACTACAACACCAAAAGCGGTCGCCAGGTTCGCACCCTCGGCTACTCGCCCAGCGCCCAGGCTGTCCTGAGTGTCATCACCCTCGACAAGGGAGATGTCGTATGGGGCGTCAACGCATGGCAGTCCAACAGCCGTGATCGCCGCTACTACCGCCAGGGAGGTCCAGATGAGTAAGAGCCTTGATGATTTACTGGCCGAAATCGGCGACGAGGCCGAGGCCGCCGAAGCCGACCAGACTGACAGGCCGATTCCCCCACACGTGAAGATCACACGCGGCAATCCGCGTAGCAAAGTGCTGCAAATCCGACTCAACCCAGAGGAACTGGAGTCGCTCGAACATATCGCCCGGCGCCGCGAGCTACCGGTGTCGACGATCGCCCGCGAGCAGTTGCTGCGGCTCATCGCTGAAGACCACTTGGGAAGCCCACACGCGCTGGCGCAACTGCGTGACAGACTTGCCGGGGCTGCCGACACCATCCTCCAAGTGGCCGACACGATCGCTGGCGCACCTGATCGGCCGACAGCCGGCCCTCACGCATGCCCTCGACGCAGCGGGGAAACTCCGGCAGCCGGCGCGCGATCGCGGTGATCGTGCGCGCATTAGTCGATGACGAACCCAGCTTCCAGGCCACCAACGCCGCCACCGACCGCGCACCGGTAGCACCCCACAGCTCCTCGCGATCGACCTCGGCGACGATCTCCACGATGCGCCCATCAATCGCATTGCGCTGACCGGTCAGCTCCGCCAACTCCTCGAACAACACCTCAAGACGCTCACCGGGACTGGCCAATACAGCGCCGGCAGATGCAGTCGAAGACATGACCTCATCATCGCAGCCCCTCCGACAAATCCCGGCCACCCGACAACGCTTCGGAGCCCACACCCGAAAAGCAGGTCAACCCCCGGCGAATTCGCCTGAGCATCAATGATTCCCGCACCGGCGCTGCACTGCCCCTAGAACACACTCACGCTGTGTACCTGCAGCGGTGCGACCCGGTCGCGGCCACCGAGTCCGGCGAGTTCGATGACCACGGCGGCGGTCGTCACCTGCGCGCCCGCCTGCTCGAGTAGCCGATGGGCCGCGACGATGGTCCCGCCGGTGGCCAACACATCGTCGACGAGCACAACGCTGCGGCCGGTCAATTCGATCCCCTCGACCGGCAGCTCCAGGCTCGCGGTGCCGTACTCGAGGTTGTACTGCTCGGTGCGTACCGGGGGCGGCAGCTTGCCGCCCTTGCGGATGGCCAGGACGCCGGTCCCGAGCCGGGCGGCGACGGCACCGCCGAGCAGGAATCCGCGCGCGTCGATGCCGGCGATCAGATCGGCGCCGGCCGCCACCTCCGCGATCTCGTCGGTCACGGCGGCCAGCCCGCGCGGGTCGGCGAACACCGGGGTCAGGTCCTTGAACTGGATGCCCGGCGACGGGAAATCGGCGACCTGCCGGGTCAGCGCTACGACCAGTTCGGCGGCGCTCACCGAACCAGGACCCAACGGTCCATGTTCCAGCCGGCACCCCACCGGCTCGGGTTGGTCCCGACGGCGTACATCTTCTTCGACGCCAGCAGAGTCCGCTGCTGGCGATAGAGCGGCAACGTCGGCATGCCATCCCACAACACGGGAGCACTCTCGGCCAGCAGCCGGACCAGGTCGGCCGGGTCGGCCGACACCGCGAGCGAGCCGATGATCCCGTCGATCTGGCCGTTGCTATAGCCAGAGAGGTTGTTCCCGTTCCCGGTGTGCAGGTCGTAGGCGTCCATGGCCGACGAGCCGGTCGAACCGCTGCCGGCGGCTCCCCCGATGCTGGCCAGCAACACGTCGATCTTGCCATCTTTGAGCGCTTGCGGACCGGCCGAGTCGGACGTGACATCGGAGACCGCGATTCCGGCCGGGCCGCAGGCTTTGGCGATCGCACCGACGATGGCGGCCAGTCGCGCGTTGGGTCCCCGGTAGCCGATCCGCACCGGCAGCGGCTTGTTCTTCAGCTCGGCGCGGGCCGCGACCGGGTCCGCTTTGATGAATCGTCCTGCCTCGGGGACGTTTTCGGCCTGGCCGATGGCGTCGTCGACGGTGGTATGCAGTCGTGCGTTGACGATCGGCGTCTGCGCGTCGCGCGCAATCACGTCGCGCGGAGTGCACAACGCGACCGCGCGACGGGCCGCAATGTCGGCCAGCGGCCCGCCCGGTGCGAAGATCAGCTGCTCGATACCGTCGGACGCCGCGTCGGTGCGACGGTAGGTGTCCGGCGTGGCCAGTGCGCCCGACGAGCCGGTCGCCACGTCGATGACGTCGGCGCTCTTGGCGTTGACCCGGTCCTGGATGTCGGCCTTCTGCGGCCACACGGTGACCCGCTTGGTCATCGGCTTGGCGCCCCACCACTTGTCGTTCGCGACGAGAACCACTGCGCCGCCGTCCAGTACCGATTCGATCTTGTACGGCCCGGACGACGGGAAGTGCGTGGCGACGACGCCGGATTCGATGCCCGGCTTGAGGTTCCAGGTGGTGTTCCACGTTTGCGCGATGCGGGCGATGACGGGCTCGTTGTTGCGCAGCAGCGCAGCGGTGACGTTGGCGTCTGGGACGCCGAGTTCCGCGGCGATGACGTGCGACGGCAGGATCGCGGTGGCAGTGAACAGCTGGTTGTAGTCGACGATGTTGCGGTCTGGGGCGAAGGACACCCGGGCTTTCTTCTGCCCCGGTTGGCAGTCGATCGACGTGACGTCGACGTAGCCCGCCTGGCTCGCAGCGTCGAACCCGGGGAACCGGCCCGACTGGGCGGCCCACGTCAACACCAGGTCGTCGCAGGTGATCTGCTTGCCGTCGGAGTAGACCGCGTTGTCGGCGATCTGGTAGTCCAGCACCAGCGGCGAACCGCCGACCAACGAGATCGAGCCGAAGTCGTGGTCGGCGACGACCTGACCGTCGGGGCCGTGGTAGCCGAAGCCGGTGAGCGTGCGGGCGAAGGCCTGCGCACCGGCGGAGGCCGCTCCGCTGACCGTATTGGTGTTGTAGGAGTCCAGTGCGCCGTCGACGACGTAGTCGACCTGCCCTGCCGCGCTGCCCGAACACCCCGTCAACACGCCCGGCGCAGCTGCTGCAAGTGTGACCACCAGACAGCTGGCGGCCACCCGCCGACACCAGGCCATCATCGGGTCAGCGTTTGTTCTGCTTGCCGGTCGGACGCGCAGGGCGGCCCGCGGAGTGCCGGGCCGGCCGAGCACCGGGAGCCGGCTTGCTGGGCGGCGGCGTACCGGCGTCGGCGAAGGACGCGCGCGGCGTCTCGGAAGAATCGTCGTCATCCGACTCGTCACCCGCCTGGGCCCGCGTCTTCTTCTCGGTCCCCTGATCTGCGGCTTTCGTGCTATCCGGCCCGCGACGCCGCAGCACACGACGGGTGTGGACCTGCACCAACTCGGTGCGCTCACGCAGCGTGACCAGCAGCGGCGTGGCGAAGAAGATCGACGAGTAGGTGCCGACGATGATGCCGACCAGCTGCACCAGGGCCAGGTCTTTGAGTGTGCCCACACCAAGCAGCCACACCGCCACCACCATCAGCGCCAGCACGGGCAGCGTCGACATCAGGCTGGTGTTGATCGATCGCATGAACGTCTGGTTGATCGCGAGGTTTGCCTCCTCGGCGAACGTTCGCCGAGTGGTGTGCTGGAAGGCGTGGGTGTTCTCTTCGACCTTGTCGAACACGATCACCGTGTCATACAGCGAGAAACCCAGGATCGTCAGCAGACCGATGACGGTGGCCGGGGTGACTTCAAAGCCCACCAGCGAGTAGATGCCAGCGGTGACGGTCAGGTCGAAGGCCATGGTGGTCAACGCCGAAATCGCCATGAACCGCTCGTAGCGGACGGTGATGTACAGGCTGACCAGAACCAGGAACACCACCAGGGCGATGACCGCCTTCTTGGTGATCTGCCCGCCCCACGTCGAGGACACCGCCGAGTCGGAGATCGCCTTCTTGCTGGGCTGCCCGTCGGAGCTTTTGGGCTGGTACTTGTCGAACAGCGCGTCACGCAGCTTCTCGGTCTTGTCGCCTGCCAGCGCCTCGGACCGGATCTGCACGGTCGCCGACGAGCCGCTGCCGACGATCACCACGGTTTCCGGATCGTGGCCCAGCGTCTGGCGGAACACCTCTTCGACCTGGCTGACGGTCGCATGGCCTTTGTCGCCGGCGACGGGCATTGACATCGTGGTGCCGCCCTTGAAGTCGATGCCGAAGGTGAACCCACGCACCAGGATGCTGACGACCGCGATCGCGACGATCGCCCCGCTGATCGAGTACCACAGCCGACGTCGACCGATGACCTCGAAGGCGCCGGTTCCGCTGTAGAGGCGGGCGAAGAAGTTGTGGTGCGGAACGCTGCCGGACTCCGCGCCGCTCGGGCGGACCTGTCGTGCGGTGTCCTTGCTGAGCTCGACGGCAGTCGTGTCGTCGGTGCCGGTCGTTTTCGCCTTTGACGCCATCTCGCTACCCCCGTCCCGCCGGGTAGGCGCCGGAGCTGGCGGCGCTCCGCTCCCGCGCGATCTGCTGGACCGCCCCCAGGCCGTTGTATGCCGGCTTCGCCAGCCTCTTCGACTTGCCGGCCAGGTAGACCAGCGGCCACGTCACCAGGAACACCACGACGGTGTCGAGGGCCGTGGTGAGCCCCAGCGTGAACGCGAACCCCTTGACCTGACCGATCGCTAGGACGTAGAGCACGGCGGCGGCCAGGAAGGTGACCGCGTTGCCCGACAGGATCGTCCGGCGGGCCCGCGCCCAGCCCCGCGGAATCGCGGACCGGAACCGTTTGCCGTCGCGGATCTCATCTTTGATGCGCTCGAAGAAGACCACGAACGAATCGGCCGTCGTACCGATACCGATGATCAGACCCGCGATACCGGCCAGATCCAGCGTGTAGTTGATATATCGGCCGAGCAGCACAAGGATTGCGAAAACCATTGCGCCAGAAGCTACCAACGACACTGCCGTCAGCACGCCCAAGACTCGGTAATAGAGCAGCGAGTAGAGCAGAACCAGGATCAGCCCGATCCCGCCGGCGATCAGACCTGCCCGCAGCGACGTCAATCCCAGTGTCGCGGAGACAGTTTGGGCTTCCGACGACTCGAACGACAGCGGCAGCGAGCCGTACTTGAGGACGTTGGCCAGCTCCTTGGCCTGGGCACTGCTGAATTGTCCGTGGATTTGGGTCCGGCCGCCGGGAATTGCTTCCTCGATCCGCGGCGCGCTGACCACCTGCGAGTCCAGCGTGAAAGCGGTCTGCGTGCCGATGTGAGAGGCGGTGAAATCCGCCCAGGTGTTGGCCGCCGCACTTTTGAACTGCACGTCGACGACGTAGCCGCCGCTGTGCTGGTCCATGCCCGAGCTGGCGTTCTCGATTTGATCACCGCTGATGATCGACGGCGCCAAAAGGTACGCCTCCGTGTGGTTCTTGTCGCAGGTCACCAGCGGCAGGTTGGGATCGTCGTTGCCGGCCAGGATGTCTTCCTGGAAGCAGCGGGTGGCCTCGTATTGCAGGGCGAGGAACTGCACGCCCTTGTTGGTGCTCTGTCGCCACTCGCGCTCCTTGGCGATGCGCTCGGCGAGGTCTTTGCGCGCATCCGGCGGCCCCGGCTGGATCGGGGGCAACTCTGAAGGTGCGGGTTGCTCCGCTGTCGGCGACTCCGGCACGGGTGACGACGGCGCCGGGGACGGCGTGGTCGGCGCGTCTTGCGGGTAGGGCCGCGGCTGCGGCGGGACAGCCGGACCGCCGGGCGACAGCGGCTGGTCACCAGGCAGACCGGGTTGTAGCAGCTGTCCACCGCCGGGTGTCGGCGCGCCTGGGACCAGGTCAGGCGCGGGTGAACCGGGTTGCCCACCTGGGTCGCCGGGGGCACCTGTTCGATCCTGCTGTCCCCGCGGTGCGGGTGACTGGGGACCGCCCTGCATGCCGGCGGCGCTGTCCACCGGCAGGGCGTTGATCACGGGGCGGATGTAGAGCCGGGCGGTCTGGCCGAGGTTGCGCGCCTCGTTTCCATCGGTTCCCGGAACGGTGATGACCAGGTTGTCGCCGTCGACGATGACTTCAGATCCCGACACACCCAGCCCGTTGACGCGGGCGCTGATGATCGACTGCGCCTCCGACAGCGCCTCTCTGGTCGGCCGCGACCCGTCCGGAGTCCGGGCGGTCAACGTGACCCGGGTGCCACCTTGCAGGTCGATGCCCAGCTTCGGGTCGGCCCGCTCGTTGCCGGTGAGGAACACCAGCAGGTAGACACCGATCAGCAGGACCAGAAATACCGCCAGGTAGCGCCCAGGGTGCACCGGCGCCGATGGCGATGCCACGTGTTGAGTCTCCTCCGCTCATGCGCGATGCGCTTTTGTGCAGGTCGTCATCCCGCCGTGCGCCTTTCGCGCCCCGCCCGGTTCGACCGCACCGAGAAGGGTACGTGGCGGACCTGCGACCTCAGTCGTTGGGCAGTCGGCCTGGGTCGTCGGCCAGATCGTCGAGCTCGTCGGCTTTGATGTCCAGGACCGTCTCCTCGACGCGGCTCGCCACCGCCAGCTTGACCCAGGTGGTCACCACGCCCGGGGAGATCTCGAGGTCCAGGTTGTCGTCGGTGATGCGCCTGATGGTGCCGTGCAGGCCGGACGTGGTCTGCACCCGATCGCCGATCCTCAGCGATTCCTGCAGGTCGACGGTGGCTTGCATCGCGCGCTTCTGTCGGCGCGACGAAAAGAACATGAACGCCCCTAAGACGATCAGCATCGGCAGGAAGAAAATAGTTTGGTTCATGAAGGCAAGTCTTTCGTCGACGTCGTTTGACGGTCACCAGTGTGCCATCAGGCCGTCGCCATGCTTGTTCACCGTGCTGATCGCACCCGGCTGACTGGACCCGGCTGACTGGACCCGGCTGACCGGTTCGCCGACCTCGCCGACTTCGCCGCCAGCCGGTGGGCTCCTTTGTTACGGTCGATTCGAACGACGGCCCAGTCTTCTAGGTTGAGACCTGGTTCAGATGACTGTTTCGGTGGATTCACCGTCGCTATCGAGGAGGTCCGAAGTGAGGAACCTTATCGGCCGATTGGCAAGTGCACTGGTGCTCGCGGGCGCGGCCGTCGCGTTCGCATCGCCAGCCACCAGCTGGGCCGACCCGCCCGCGAACTGTGAGCCGGGCCAGTACTGGGACGGATACAGCAACATCTGCCGGCCGCTCGGCCAAGGCCCGGCACTCAACTGTCCCCCGGGCCAGTGGTGGGACCCCAACGGCAATGTGTGCCGCGAGCTGGGTCACACCGCCGCCGGCTGATTTCGCGCCTCGCGGGCCAAGTCGTCGCCGGGCTACGCTTTTGGCGTGTCCGTCATTGAGCAGAGCCGCCGCCTCGTCACCGAAATCCCCGGCCCGGCATCGCTGGAACTGACCAGACGCCGCGCGGCGGCGGTGTCAGCCGGCGTGGGCATGACCGTGCCGGTGTTCGCCGCCCGCGCGGCGGGGGGAATCGTCGAAGACGTCGACGGCAACCGACTGATCGACCTGGGATCGGGAATCGCGGTCACCACAATCGGCAACTCCGCGCCACGTGTGGTCGAGGCGGTGTCCGCGCAGGTCGCGGATTTCACCCACACCTGCTTCATGGTGACGCCATACGAGGAGTACGTGGCGGTCGCCGAACAACTCAACCGGATCGCACCGGGTCCGGGCGAAAAACGCTCGGTGCTGCTCAATTCCGGCTCCGAGGCGGTGGAGAACGCCGTCAAGATCGCCCGCTCGCACACCAAGAAATCTGCGGTGGTGGCCTTCGACCACGCGTACCACGGCCGCACCAACATGACGATGGCGCTGACCGCGAAATCCATGCCCTACAAAAGCGGATTCGGCCCGTTCGCGCCGGAGATCTACCGTGCACCGCTGTCCTACCCGTACCGCGACGGGCTGATCGACAAGGAAATGGCCACCGACGGCGAACTGGCCGCCCGTCGCGCCATCGACATCATTGCCAAGCAGGTCGGCGCCGACAATCTGGCCGCGATCGTCATCGAACCCATCCAAGGCGAAGGCGGTTTCATCGTCCCGGCGCAGGGATTCCTGCCCGCGCTGCTGCACTGGTGCCGGGACAACAACGTGGTGTTCATCGCCGACGAGGTGCAGACCGGGGTTGCCCGGACCGGGGCCATGTTCGCCTGCGAGCACGAAGGCGTCGAGCCGGACCTGCTCTGCATCGCCAAGGGCATCGCCGACGGCCTGCCGTTGTCCGCGGTGACCGGTCGCGCCGAGATCATGGACGCCCCGCACGCCAGCGGTCTCGGCGGCACATACGGCGGCAACCCGTTGGCCTGCGCGGCCGCGCTGGCCACCCTCGACACCATCGAGGCCGACGGGCTCATCGAACGAGCCCGTCAGATCGAGCGGCTGATGAAGGGCCGCCTGCACGCACTGCAGGCCTCCGACGACCGCATCGGCGACGTGCGAGGCCGCGGCGCCATGATCGCCGTAGAGTTCGTCAATCCCGACAATGCCGAGCCCGACGCCAAGCTGACCAGTGCGCTCGCCGCCGCCGCCCACGCGGCCGGAGTCATCGTGCTGACCGCAGGCACATTCGGCAACGTCGTGCGTTTCCTGCCGCCGCTGACGATCAGCGACGAGTTGCTCAATGAAGGGCTCGACGTGCTGACCGGTCTGCTCGCCGAGCTCTAGCGCTCACGCCTTGGCGGCGTCGCGGCTGCAGGAGAGCCCCGACGGCTATCTGGTGGTGTCCGGTCCGGGCCGGTATTGCCCCGCCACCAGATTGCATGTCCGTGCAATTGATCACATACCGTCGGCGTACCAGATTCGCCAGAATATCGTTACCTTTGCTAACGTAGTACTCACTAGGTGCAGCGTCGCACCGTCAGATTTCCCAAATTCGCAAGTTGTGAGGTTCTGTTATGTCGATTGAGATCCAGGAAGACCAAGAACGTCGCGCAGCAGAGCTCGCCGCCAACGACCCTGAGTTCGCCGCCGCGCGACCCGATCCTGACGTGGCCGCGGCCATAAATTCAGCCGGAACACGATTCACCGCGGTGACCAAAGCCGTGCTGGAGGGATACGCCAACCGGCCGGCCCTGGCTCAGCGCGCGTTTGAACTCGTCAAAGACCCAAAGACGCAGCGGACCACAGCCACCCTGCTCCCCTGGTTCTCTCAGGTCACCTACGGCGAATTGGCCGAGCGGGTGGCCCACCTTTCCCGCGCACTGGCCGACGGCATGACCGCCCGAGGTGACCGTGTCTGCGTGCTCGGCTTCACCAGCGTCGACTACACCACCATCGACATCGCCCTGGGCTGCGTCGGCGCGGTCTCGGTTCCCCTGCAGACCAGCGCGGCGATTACGCAGCTGCTGCCAATTGTCCTAGAAACCGAGCCCACCGTGTTCGCGGCGAGCATCGACCACCTTTCCGACGCCGTCGACGTGATCCTGGCTGCCGCGCCAGCCGGCCACACCCCGGCACGGTTGGTGGTCTTCGACTACCGCAGCGAGATCGACGACAACCGCGAGGCACTGCGGAGCGCCCGCGAACGGCTGACCGACCTCGGGCTGACCATCGAGACCCTCGACGAGGTACGCGAGCGAGGCGAGGAATTGCCCGCGGCACAACCTGTTCACGACGACGGCGACGACCCGTTGGCACTGCTGATCTACACCTCGGGCAGCACCGGCGCACCCAAGGGCGCGATGTACCCGCAGAGCAATGTCGCCAAGATGTGGAACCGGTCGACGAAGAACTGGTTCGGACCGTGCGCCGCGTCGATCAGCTTGAACTTCATGCCGATGAGCCACGTCATGGGCCGCGGAACGCTGTACGGCACGTTGGGCAACGGTGGCACCGCCTACTTCGCCGCCCAGAGCGACCTGTCGACGTTGTTCGAGGACCTGCGCCTGGTGCGGCCCACCGAGCTGAACTTCGTGCCGCGCATCTGGGAGATGCTCTACAGCGAATACCTCAGCGAGGTCGGCAAGCGGACCGCCGCAGGCGTCGATCAGAAGTCCGCTGAATCGCAGGTGCTCGCCGAACTGCGTGACGAGTTGCTCGGCGGGCGCTTCATCTTCGCGATGACCGGCTCCGCGCCGATCTCCCCCGAGCTGCGCAAGTGGGTCGAGTCGCTGCTGGAGATCCATCTGGTGGACGGCTACGGCTCCACCGAGGCCGGCATGGTGTTGCTCGACGGCGAGATCCAGCGCCCACCTGTTCTGGACTACAAACTGGTCGACGTTCCGGACCTGGGCTATTACGCCACCGACCGGCCGCACCCCCGGGGCGAGCTGTTGCTCAAGACCCCGAACATGTTCCCCGGCTACTACAAGCGCGCCGAGACGACCGCCGACGTATTCGACGAGGACGGCTACTACCGGACCGGCGACGTGTTCGCCGAGACCTCCCCGGACCACCTGGTCTACGTCGACCGCCGCAACAACGTGCTGAAGCTGGCGCAGGGTGAGTTCGTCACGTTGGCCAAACTGGAGGCGGAATTCGGCAACAGTCCGCTGGTCCGCCAGATCTACATCCACGGCAACAGCGCGCAGCCGTACCTGCTGGCCGTTGTGGTGCCCACCGAAGACGCCATCGCCACGCACAGCGCGGGCGCCCTGAAGTCGCGCATCGCCGAGTCGCTGCACACCGTTGCGCGACAGGCGAATCTGCAGTCCTACGAGGTGCCGCGCGACTTCATCGTGGAGACCACGCCGTTCACCCTGGAGAACGGCCTGCTGACCGGAGTTCGCAAGCTGGCGTGGCCCAAGCTCAAGCAGCACTACGGCGAGCAACTCGAGCAGCTCTACGCCGACTTGGCTCAGGGCCAGGCCAACGAACTCTCCGAACTGCGCCGCACTGGCGCAGCAGCGCCGGTGCTGCAGACGGTCAGCCGGGCGGCTGCGGCGATGCTGGGTGCGGCGAAGGCCGACCTGACACCCGACGCACACTTCACCGATCTCGGTGGAGACTCGTTGTCGGCGTTGACATTCGGCAACCTGTTGCACGAGATCTTCGATGTCGACGTGCCGGTCGGTGTGATCGTCAGCCCGGCCAACGACCTGCAGGCGATTGCCGACTACATCGAGGCGGAGCGTCAGGGCAGCAAGCGGCCGACATTCGCCGCGGTGCACGGGCGTGACGCTTCCGAGGTGCACGCTTCTGACCTGACGCTGGACAAGTTCCTCGACGAGGCCACCCTGGCCGCCGCTGCCAACCTGCCGAAGGCCGGCAACGAAGTGCGAACCGTGCTGTTGACCGGCGCGACCGGCTTTTTGGGCCGATACCTCGCGCTGGACTGGCTGGAGCGGATGGACTTCGTCGACGGCAAGGTCATCGCGTTGGTGCGGGCCAAGACTGACGCAGAGGCACGTGCGCGCTTGGACCGGACCTTCGACAGCGGCGATCCGAAGCTGCTCGAGCACTACCGCGAACTGGCCGCCGATCACCTGGAGGTCATTGCCGGCGACAAGGGCGAGGCCAACCTCGGCCTGGACCAGCAGACCTGGCAACGGCTGGCCGACACCGTCGACCTGATCGTGGACCCGGCGGCCTTGGTGAACCACGTGTTGCCCTACAGCGAGTTGTTCGGCCCGAACGCGCTGGGCACCGCTGAGTTGATCAAGATCGCGTTGACGACCAAGATCAAGCCGTACACCTACGTCTCGACGATCGGTGTGGGCGACCAGATCCAACCCGGAAAGTTCGTCGAGGACGCCGACATTCGGGAAATCAGCGCTACCCGCCAGATCAACGACAACTACGCCAACGGCTACGGCAACAGCAAGTGGGCCGGCGAGGTGTTGCTACGCGAAGCGCACGATCTGTGCGGTGTGCCGGTCGCGGTGTTCCGCTGCGACATGATCCTGGCCGACACCACCTACGCGGGGCAGCTGAACCTGCCGGACATGTTCACCCGGCTGATGCTCAGCCTGGTGGCCACCGGTATCGCGCCCGGATCGTTCTACGAGCTCGATGCGGACGGCAACCGGCAGAGCGCCCACTATGACGGGCTGCCAGTCGAATTCATCGCCGAGGCGATCTCGACACTCGGGGCCCAGACCGTGCAGGAGTTCACCACCTTCCACGTGATGAACCCCTACAACGACGGGATCGGCCTCGACGAGTATGTCGACTGGCTGATCGACGCCGGGTATTCCGTCCAGCGGGTCGGCGACTACGGCACCTGGTTGCGGCGGTTCGAGTCGACACTGCGCGGGTTGCCGGACCGTCAGCGCCAGTACTCGTTGCTGCCGCTGCTGCACAACTACCAGCAGCCGCAGGTGCCGCTCAACGGATCGATGGCGCCGACCGACCGGTTCCGCGCCGCGGTGCAAGAGGCGAAAATCGGCCCGGACAAAGACATTCCACACGTGACGGAGCCGGTGATCGTCAAGTACATCACCGACCTGCAACTGCTCGGAGTGCTGTAACCCGGACGGCGAGCAGACGCAGAATCGCACACGCTAGCCGTTGGCTGTGCGATTCTGCGTCTGCTCGTCGGATGGTTGGGGGCGCGTTTGCTGGTCTAGCGCGATATCAACGGTAGTGGACGATGCCGAGCCCATCGATGCGCCGGAAATCCGCCGGGTTCGCCGTGACGATCGGGATCCCTAACCGCAGGCTTGTGCAACCGATCCACAGGTCGTTGGCGCCGATCAGTTCGCCGCGGCGACGTAGCGCTCGTATCACTTTCGCGTAGACGAATGCGGTCTGATCATCGACCGGGACGAGGGTGTGCGCATCGCGCATCGCAGCGACGATCGGGTGTTCGGCTTGGTCGAACCCTTCAGCGAACTCGCCCAATGCGATCGTCGACAAAAACAGCTCGGCGTCAGGTGACCGTTCGAGGAACCGGTGCGCTGCACCGCCGGCGTCGCCCGCGGATCGCTCCCGTTGCAGGTCGATGAGAAATGTCGTGTCGACGCTCAGTCGGAGCGCCATCGGTCCTCAGGCGGTGCGTCGGCGGCTTGCGCTTCATCGAGGCGCGCGAGAACGTCGCCACCGATCGTCGGTAACTCGGCGAGTGCATCGAGAAGCGCTGCGGCCGTGCGCACTTCGTTGCGCCAGTGGGCACGTTTTATGACATGAGAGAACGATTCGTTTGGCGAATTCCGAGCGGCCCGGAGGCGCTCGTATGCCTCGAGATCAACCGATATCGTCTTGGTGGGCACAATGCATGTATACATGCATGGACCTGTGTATGCAATGAGCTGCCAGCGATCACGCCGTACCCAGCAACTCCAGCATCACGTAGCTGGCGACCTTCGCGCCCAACGGGATGGCGGCCAGGTCGACGACGTAATCCGGGCTGTGCGGCGAGTACGGGAACAGCTTGCCGGCCGCGTACGCCTCGGCGCACACCTTCGGGTCGGCGACACCGACGAACAGGTAACCCAACGGGACGTCGTGGTACGGACCTTTGAGCAGCTGGCAGTCCTCCGACGCGGTGGCCGACGGCACGTCGGTGAGCACGTTGCCCGGCCCGATCACCGTCCGCAACGCCGTCGCCAACCGGGCGGCGAGCCCGGCGTCGTTGACCAGTGGCGTCGACCCGCCGCCCACTGTGACGACGGGTAGCCGGTCCTCGGGCATGCCGTAGGTTCGCGCGATGCCCTCGCTGACGGCTTTGATGCCGGCGATCAACTGCTCACGGACGTGCGGGTGGAACCAGCGCAGGTTGGCCTTCAGTAGCGCCCGGTCGGGGATCACGTTGTAGGCCGAGCCGGCCTGCACCGCACCGACGGTGAGCACCGCCGTCTCCTGCGGGGCGATGATCCGGCTGATGATCGTCTGGTATTCCACGACGGCCAGCGCCGCCATCAGCACCGGGTCCTTGGCCAGTTGCGGCATCGAGCCGTGCCCGCCGACCCCGTGGAACACGATGTCGATCTGGTCGGTGCCCGACATCATCGGGCCGCCACTGGACGCCACCAAGCCAACCGGGGCCGGCGCGGTGTGCATGCCGATCAGGAAATCCGGTTTCGGCACGACCTTGTACAGCCCGTCGTCGACCATGGCTTGGGCGCCGGCGATCAGTTCCTCGGCGGGCTGACCGACGAGCACCGCGGTGCCCGACCAGGAGTCGGTGGTCTGGGCCAGCACCCGCGCCATCCCCAGCATCCAGGTGACGTGCGCGTCGTGACCGCACACGTGGGCCACCGGCGTCTGGGTGCCGTCGTCGCGGGTGAGCCGCACCGTGCTCGCGTAGTCCAGGCCGGTGGCTTCCGCGACGGGGAGGGCGTCCATGTCGGCGCGGTACATCACGGCCGGGCCGGCGCCGTTGGACAGTATCGCCGCCACACCGGTGCCGCCGATGCCGGTCGTCACCGCGAAACCCAGGTCGCGCAACGCCTGCGCGACAATCCCTGCCGTGCGGGTCTCGGCGAAACCCAGCTCGGGATGGCGGTGAATGTCTTTGAACAGCCCGGTCAGACGCGCCGTGTCGGCCGCGACCAGAGCGTCGACCCGCTCCGCCATGTCCTGCTGCACGGGTTGTCTCCTTCACCTCGAGCGGATGCGTGACGGCACAGCCACCGCTACTGGAACAGTCCCGGCTGCCCCAAGCCGCTGGCTCGTGGGGGTGGTGTCATCCCTAAGTGCGTCCACGCCTGCGGGGTTGCCACCCTGCCGCGCGGAGTGCGGGCGATCATGCCCGCCCGCACCAGGAAAGGCTCGCACACCTCCTCGACGGTGGTGGCCTCTTCACCGACAGCGACCGCCAGCGTCGACACCCCGACCGGGCCGCCGCCGAAGCTGCGGGTCAACGCCGACAGCACTGCCCGGTCCAGCCGGTCGAGACCGAGCTCGTCGACGTCGTAGACCGCGAGGGCGGATTTGGCGACGTCACGGGTGATCACCCCGTCGGCGCGCACCTCGGCGTAGTCGCGGACCCGGCGCAGCAGCCGGTTGGCGATGCGCGGTGTGCCCCGCGAGCGGCGCGCGATCTCCGCACCGGCCTCCGCGCCCAATTCGATTCCCAGAATCCCCGCCGAGCGGGACAGCACCCGCTCCAGTTCGGCCGGCTCGTAGAAGTCCATGTGCGCGGTGAACCCGAATCGATCGCGCAGCGGTCCGGTGAGCGCGCCGGAGCGGGTGGTCGCACCGACCAACGTGAACGGTGCCACCTCCAACGGAATCGATGTTGCCCCAGGACCTTTGCCGACCACGACGTCGACCCGGAAGTCCTCCATCGCCAGATACAGCATCTCCTCGGCCGGCCGGGCGATCCGGTGAATCTCGTCGATGAACAACACGTCGTGCTCGACCAGGTTGGACAGCATCGCCGCCAGGTCTCCGGCGCGTTCCAGCGCCGGACCCGACGTCAACCGCAGCGCCGACCCCAACTCGGCGGCGATGATCATCGCCAGCGATGTCTTGCCCAACCCCGGCGGACCGGACAGCAGGATGTGATCCGGTGTGCCGCCGCGGTTTTTGGCTCCCTCGATGACCAGCTGCAGCTGTTCGCGCACGCGCGGCTGGCCGATGAACTCCCCCAGCGAGCGGGGGCGCAGGCTGGCGTCGACATCGCCCTCACCGACGGTCAGGGCCGCGGAGACTTCCCGGTCCTCGGAGTCTTCGTCGTCGGTGGCGCGAGTCACTTCGTCTTCCCTGAATGCAACGCCGTCGACGTGGTGGCCCTCCCACCGCAGGCGTCGGCCAATATCGGATCAAGTTGCGGCTTAACATTTTTGGTCACCATCGCGGTAGCTCGCGCGTTGCCGGTGCCACCTTTGCCGGGATGGAGACAACCCGCATCCTAAGCCCCCTCGAAGCCGAACAGTTGTTCGATACAATACCGGGCGGCACCGACACTGGCCGATAGGACACGCCTGGGCACCTGGAGGTGACAACACGCACGTGATCCGGTGCCCAATGCACACATCCGCGAGGTCGCGGGACGCCGCGACCCTGGCATCGACAACGTTGATGTGTTTTCGATACAGATGTAAATTCGATGTATGATTCGAACGCAAGTCCAGCTCCCAGACGAGCTTTACCGCGACGCCAAGCGGGTGGCGCAGGAGCACGAAATAACCCTTGCCGAGGTCGTTCGTCGCGGGCTTGAACACATGGTGCAGATTTATCCGAGGCGCGACGTAGCATCCGAGGCCTGGCAGCCGCCCACGGCGCGTCGACTCGGCCCCTTTCGGGTGTCCGAAGACGCGTGGCGCGAGCTTGCCAACGAGGCGTGAGTCGCTCGTGCTCTCGATCGATACGAATGTCCTGCTGTATGCCCAAAATCAGGATTGCCCCGAACACGCCGCCGCCGCCGCCTTCCTCGTGGAGTATGCCGGCCGGACCGACGTGGCGGTCTGTGAGTTCGTACTTATGGAGCTCTATCAATTGCTGCGGAACCCCGCGGTGATAACTCGACCGCTCGACGGCCCCGAGGCGGCGGAGGTCTGTCAGACGTTTCGTCGCAACCGGCGGTGGGCGCTCATCGAGAACGCCCCGGTGATGGACGATGTGTGGGTGCTGGCGGCCACGCCCGGAATTGCTCGCCGACGCCTATTCGATACCCGGCTGGCACTGACATTGCGCCACCACGGTGTCGACGAGTTCGCCACTCGAAATATCAACGACTTCAACGACTTCGGCTTCTCTCGCGTGTGGGATCCGATAACGTCGGGCCGGTGATCATGGGGGACGCCCCAGCCACCGAAGTGGCCCGCGTCGCCAACGACGAAGGGCGAGGCTGCGCCTCATTTGGTCTTCCCCAGCAGCGACAGCGCTGACCGCAGGGCCGTCGCTGTGGTGGCCGCGTCGTCGGCGGCCAGCACCTTGTCGGTGGCTTCTTCGGCTTGCTTGGCCGCAAAGCCAAGCCCCACCAGGGCTTCCACCACCGGGCCGCGGACACCGTGGCCGTTGATCGATGTCACGGCCGCGGCTGCGCCCACCTTGTCGCGCAACTCCAGCACCATCCGCTCGGCGCTGCGTTTGCCGATGCCCGGCACCCGGGTCAGGGCCGCGAGGTCGCCGTCGGCGAGCGCCCGGCGCAGTGCCGTCGCGTCGTAAACCGCCAGAGTGGCGAGCGCGATCTTCGGGCCGATGCCGGAGACACCGAGCAACGTCAGGAACAGGTCGCGGGCGTCGGGGTCGGGAAAGCCGTAGAGGGTCATCGAGTCTTCGCGGACGATCATCGCGGTGATCAAGCGGGCTTCGCTGCCGCGGCGCAGCGTCGCGAGCGTTGACGGAGCGGCCATCAGTTTGTAACCCACGCCCGCCGCCTCGATGACGACGTGGTCGAGCGCGATGTCGATCACCTCGCCGCGCACCGACGCGATCATCGGGCCGCCTTCAGTTTGGCTTGATAGGTGCGACGCTGCTCGGCCGCCATCGCCTCCGCGGCGGCCATCCGGGCGATCATCGGTGCGCGCCAGCAATGGCAGATGGCCAGCGCCAGAGCGTCCGCGGCATCCGCCGGCGTCGGTTTCGTCTGCAGCGCCAGGATTTTGGTAACCATCGCGGTGACCTGAGCTTTATCGGCGCGGCCGTTGCCGGTAACGGCCGCCTTCACCTCGCTCGGCGTGTGGAAGTAGACGTCGATGCCCCGCTTGGCCGCCGCCAGCGCGATCACGCCACCAGCCTGCGCGGTACCCATCGCGGTGTTCGCGTTCTGGTTGGCGAACACCCGCTCGATCGCGACGACGTCCGGCAGGTGGGTGTCCATCCAGTGGTCGACGGTGTCGCTGATCATCAGCAGTCGCCGCGCCAGCGACTCGTCGGACGGAGTGCGCACCACATCGACATCGAGCGCGATGACCTGGCGGCCACTGCGATTCTCCACCACCGACAATCCACAGCGGGTCAGGCCGGGATCGACACCCATCACCCGCACCAGCGCCTCCCACAGTTAGCGAACAGCTGTTCGATCAGGGTAGCGGGCCAGCCCGACATCGGCAGCCTAGGACACGCGGTGAAAACCCAGGCCGTAAAACGATGACGTGTGGCCTGCCCGACGGTCAGCTGCGGTGCCAGCACAGCCGGCGGCATGAACGGTTCGTCAACCCAAACGGAGCGTCCACGGGGAGGCTAGCGAAGCTGAGGATGACCTCGCGCCAGGGCCGTGAGGGCCCATTCCAAAATTTGTGCGATTTTTGCTTCCCTTTCGGCGGCCTGAGGGTTAGCTTAAGACAACCTGATAATCGCTGTGATCACGGATGGGGTAGGACGATGGCTGGTCGGCGTAGTTCTCAGAGGAATGGGTCCGGCAAGGCCAAGGCGCAGCGTCGTCGTCGCGTGATCGGCCTGGGTGGTAGTGCTGGCGCGTTTTTGGCGTTCGGTCTGAGCCCGTTGGCCAGCGCGCCGCAGGCTAACGCCGACGTGCTTGACGTGATCCTCGACCCGCTGATCAGTTCCCTGGGCAGCTTCGACCCCTCGCTGGCGGCGGATCTGGGCAGTGTGGCGACCAGCTTTGATCCGACCTTTGTCGCTGATCCACTGGCGGCGGCGGCGTCAGCGGCTGATCCCGCGGCTGGGGTAGCTGCAGCAGCCAACCCGATCGCTGAGGCGTTCCAGACGGACTTCTATCTGCCGCTGCACACGGAGCTGGAAGCCTACATCAACAGCCCGCTCGGTCAGGCGATTGACCCCGTTATCAATAAGATTTTCGAGCCGTTTGTCCCGGCGGACTTTTGTGGCCTGATTTGCAACGGCGCCGACGGTACGTTGGCAGACCCCAACGGCGTGAACGGCGGGCTCTTCTTCGGTGACGGCGGGGCCGGCTATGACGCGGCCGGTGATCCCGGTATGGCCGGTGGTGCCGGTGGGGATGCGGGGGGAATCGGTAACGGCGGTGACGGCGGGGCCGGCGGGACAAGCGCCGACGGCGGCGCGGGTGGCACCGGCGGCGAGTTGTTCGGCAACGGCGGCCTCGGCGGTGACGGCGGAGCCGGTGTGGCAGGCGTCAACGCCGGCGCCGGCGGCGCCGGTGGCGCCGGCGGCAACACCGGTGGGGGGGACCTTTTCGGTTTCTTGGCCTCCGGTAACGGCGGTAACGGCGGCGCCGGCGGTCTCGGCGCGAACGGCACCTTTGCCAACGCCGGCACGGGCATTGGTGGTGCTGGCGGTGCCGGCGGTGCTGGTGGTTTCGGCGGGCAG
>NZ_JAVKSG010000064.1:0-20120 GCF_039583785.1 Mycobacterium sp. | reverse complement strand
CGGGCATTTATCCAACCAGGCACCTAACCCGACCAAGCCGAAAACCCCATGCCGCCCTCGCGCGCACCGACCGGCGCGAGGGCGGCGGAGACGGTTACGCCCAGCCCGTATCCTTTTGTCGGGAAGTGTTGACGCAATTCGAGATGAAGGTATGAGTGGGCGACGACAGATACGGCGATCGGAACCGGCGACCGACGCGACCCCAAGCTCCCTCTTCCGGCCTTGGCCGAGACCGTAAAGCGCCACCCCGGAATCGTTCCGATGACGACCAGAAAGGGCCGCCGATTCCGCGCGAGATCGAGGCCAAGCAGCTCGCCCCCGAAATCCGCCGGGAGCTCAGCACTTTGGACCGCGTCAACGCGGACGCGGTGGCACGCCATCTGGTCGCAGCGGGGGAGTTGCTCGACGAAGACCCCGAAGCTGCCTTGAGCCACGCCCGGGCCGCCCGGGCACGCTCCGGGCGGATCGCCGCAGTCCGAGAAGCCGTCGGAATCGCGGCCTACCAATGCGGTGACTGGGCTCAAGCCATCGCCGAACTGCGCGCGGCACGCCGGATGGGCAGCAAGTCACCGCTGCTGCCGTTGATCGCCGACTGCGAACGTGGTCTCGGCCGCCCGGAACGGGCGCTCGAACTGGCCCGTGGCGACGAGGCGGCCAAACTCACCGGCGATGAAGCCGACGAGATGCGCATTGTCGTCGCCGGCGCCCGCGCCGACCTCGGTCAACTCGAGCAAGCCCTGACCGTGCTGTCCACTCCGCAACTGGATCCGACCCGCATCGGCGCGATCCCGGCCCGGCTGTTCTACTCCTACGCCGAGACCTTGCTGGCGCTCGATCGACGCGGCGAGGCGTTGCAATGGTTCCTGCACGCCGCCGAAGCCGACGTCGAGGGGGCCACCGACGCCGAGGACCGAGTGAGCGAGCTTGGCTGACGTGGGAACTCTTGCGCAGCAACATGATTGCCTTCTTATCGACCTCGACGGAACTGTCTTCCGCGGCTGCGAGCTGACCGAGGGGGCCGCCGAGGCGCTGGAAAAGGTACCGGGCCGAACGCTATTCGTCACCAACAACGCCTCACGCAGCGCCGGCGAAGTCGCCGCGCACCTGCAAGACCTCGGTCTGCCCGCCGCCGCCGACGACGTCGTCACCAGCGCGCAAAGCGCGGCGCACATGTTGGCCGAGAAATTGGCGCCGCAGTCGCGGGTGCTCGTCGTCGGCACTGAGTCATTGGCGGCCGAGATCACCGCGGTCGGCCTCGAGCCGGTACGCCGCTACGGCGACAAACCCGATGCTGTTGTCCAGGGTCATTCGCCCGACACCGGATGGCCGAACTTGGCTGAAGCGGCGCTGGCCATTCGGGCCGGCGCGGTGTGGGTCGCCGCCAACGTCGACGCCACCCTGCCGACCGAGCGCGGCCTGCTGCCCGGCAACGGCTCGATGGTGGCCGCATTGCAAGTAGCGACCGACGCCGAACCTCTGGTCGCCGGCAAGCCCGCGGCAACACTGATGCTGGATGCGTTGGCCCGCGGCGACTTTCAGACACCGCTGGTCGTCGGCGATCGGCTCAACACCGACATCGCCGGCGCCAACGCCGCCGAGCTACCGAGCCTGATGGTGCTCACCGGAGTCAACAGCGCGCGTGACGCGGTCTACGCCGTGCCCGACCAACGCGCGACCTTCATCGGTCACGACCTGCGGTCGCTGCACCAGCACGCGGACGAGCTGACGGTGGGCCCGCAACCGGCCTGGCACATCGACATCCGGGACCACGCGATCACGGTCAGCACCGCCGGCCGCGACGAGGGTGACGGGCTCTCGATCGTCCGCGCCGTCGCGCACGCCGTCTGGTCGACACCGGCCACCACCGTCACGGCGGGCGACGACACCGCATACGCTGCCCTACACCGGTGGTCGTTGGCGTAAATCCCGTACCGTAGAACAGCCGTGAGTACCGCTGGCGATGATGCGGAACGAAAGCGATGAGGAGGAGCGGCGCCATCACTACCGAACCCGATGAGATTCGCGCACGGATCGACGCCCTTCTCGCCGAGCTCCCCGATCCGTCGAACACCGACAACATGCCCGCCGAAGCCGACCTCGAAGAACTCGCGCGCCGGCTCTCGCAGGCACACGACATGCTGGTCCAGGCGCTGGAGTCGGCGGAGAAGGCCTGAGGCGGCCGTGCCGCGGCGTACCCGCGTTGATGCCGAGCTGGTCCGTCGTGGGCTGGCCCGATCGCGTCAGCAGGCCGCGGAGTTGATCGGCGCCGGCAAGGTCAGCATCGACGGCATGCCGGCGGTCAAGCCGGGCACCGCCGTCGCCGCCACAGCTTCGCTGAAAGTCATCGGCGACGCCGAACGAGGCTGGGTGTCGCGCGGTGCGCACAAGCTCATCGGTGCGCTGGATGCCTTTGGAATCGATGTCAACGGTCGCCGCTGCCTGGACGCCGGGGCGTCGACCGGTGGCTTCACCGAGGTCCTGCTGGACCGCGGCGCGCGCGAAGTGGTCGCGGTCGATGTCGGCTACGGCCAGCTGGCCTGGTCGCTGCGATCCGACGACCGGGTGGTCGTCATCGAGCGGACCAATGTCCGAGAACTCACGCCCGACGCGATCGACGGCAAGGTCGAGACCATCGTGGCCGACCTGTCGTTCATCTCGCTGGCCACCGTGTTGCCCGCGCTGGCTGACTGCGCCTCAACCGACGCGGATATCGTTCCCATGGTGAAGCCGCAGTTCGAAGTGGGCAAAGGGCAAGTGGGAGCCGGTGGGGTGGTGCACAGTCCCGAGCTGCGGGCGAGCGCCGTCCTCAACGTCGCCGGCCGCGCCGAGCGGTTGGGATGGCACGCCGTCGGCGTCACCCCCAGCCCGCTGCCGGGCCCGTCGGGCAACGTTGAATACTTCCTGTGGTTACGCGCCGAAACCGAGCGGGGTTTGTCTGCTGATGAGCTGGAAAGTGCGGTCCGCGGGGCGGTTGAGGCTGGTCCGCAGTGACGACTGAGCGCACCGTTCTGCTGGTGGTTCATACCGGACGCGAAGAAGCGACCGAAACCGCCCGCCGGATCGAAAAAGTGTTGAGCGACAACAACATTGGACTTGCGATCTTGTCCGCCGAAGCTGTCGACCGCGGACCGGTGCCGCTGGGGCCGGACGATTCTCGCGCCTTGGGTGTCGATATCGAGCTCGTCGACGCCGACCCCGACGCCGCCGACGGCTGCGAATTGGTCATCGGAATGGGCGGTGACGGCACGTTTCTGCGGGCCGCCGAGCTCGCCCGCAACGCCAACGTGCCGGTGCTGGGCATCAACCTGGGCCGGATCGGCTTCCTTGCCGAAGCCGAGACCGAGGCCATCGACAGCGTCCTGCAGCATGTGGTCGCGCGCAGCTACCGCCTCGAAGAGCGCCTGACGCTGGACATCACGGTGCGGGTCAAGGGTGAGGTCATCTCGCGCGGCTGGGCACTCAATGAGGCAAGCCTGGAAAAGGGCCCGCGGCTCGGCGTGCTCGGCGTCGTCCTCGAAGTCGACGGCCGGCCGGTGTCGACGTTCGGGTGCGACGGTGTGCTGGTGTCGACACCGACGGGATCCACGGCCTACGCGTTCTCCGCGGGCGGACCCATCCTGTGGCCCGACCTGGAAGCCCTGCTGGTCGTGCCCAACAACGCGCACGCACTGTTCGCGCGGCCGATGGTCACCAGCCCGGATGCGCGCATCGCCATCGAGATCGAGGCCGACGGACACGACGCCCTGGTGTTCTGCGACGGTCGGCGCGAGATGCTGGTGCCCGCCGGCGCGCGGCTGGAGGTGCAGCGCTGCGACGCATCGGTGAAATGGGCCCGGCTGGACAGTGCTCCGTTCACCGACCGTCTGGTGCGCAAGTTCCGGCTGCCGGTCACCGGCTGGCGCGGACGGTAGCTCGTGCTTTCCGAGATTCGGATCGAGTCGCTGGGCGCTATCAGCGTTGCGACGGCCGAATTCGACCGCGGTCTCACGGTTTTGACCGGTGAGACCGGCACCGGCAAGACGATGGTGGTGACTGGTCTGCATCTGCTCGGCGGGGCCCGCGCCGACGCGAACCGGGTGCGCTCCGGGGCTGAGCGCGCCGTCGTCGAAGGACGGTTCAGCACCGCGGATCTCGACGAGAAGGCGGTGACGCAGCTCGACGAGATGCTGGATGGCTCCGGGGCCGAACGCGACGAGGATGGCAGCATCATCGCGCTGCGATCGGTCAGCCGCGACGGACCGTCGCGGGCCTACCTCGGTGGGCGCAGCGTGCCGGCGAAGTCGCTGAGCGAATTCACCGCCGAACTGCTGACCCTGCACGGCCAGAACGATCAGCTGCGGCTGATGCGGCCCGACGAGCAGCGCGGAGCCCTCGACCGCTTTGCCGGCGTCGACGCCAAGTTGGAGAACTACCGCAAGCTGCGCGACGCCTGGCAGGCAGCCCGCCGGGATTTCGTCGACCGGAGCAATCGGGCGCGCGAACTGGCCCAGGAGGCCGATCGGCTGAAGTTCGCGCTCAACGAGATCGACGCCGTCGATCCGGTGCCCGGTGAGGACGACACTCTGGTCGGCGACATCCGTCGGCTCTCGGAGTTGGACGCGCTGCGCGCGGCGGCTTCCGGCGCGCGTGTCGCACTGGCCGGCCCAACCGATGACGCGACCGCCGACCCGGCTGCTCAGTCAGCATCTGCAGCCGACTGTCTGGGGCGTGCCAAGACGGCGTTGGAGTCGACCGATGACACGACGCTGCGAGCATTGGCGGTCCAACTCGACGAGGCGCTCACGGTGGTCGGTGATGCTTCGCGCGAGCTCGGCGGGTATCTGGGCGAATTGCCCTCGGACGCCAGCACGCTGGACGCCAAGCTTGCCCGGCAGGGGGAGCTGCGCACCCTCACCCGTAAGTACGCCGCCGACATCGACGGGGTGCTGCAGTGGGCCCGCGAAGCGCGCGACCGGCTGGCCCAGCTCGACGTCTCGGAGGAGGCGTTGGCCGGACTGCAGCGCCGGGTCGGCGAATTGGCGATCGAATTATCAAGTGCCGCAGCGCAACTCAGTAAAGCGCGAAGTCAGGCCGCCAAGCGGCTGGCCAAGGAAGTCACCGGTGAGCTGTCGGGTCTGGCGATGGCCGACGCCGAATTCACCATCACGGTGTCGAGCATGCCGGCCACGGCCGACGATCCCGCGGCGCTGACGCTAGCCTGCGGCACGCGGGCACATGCCGGTGGCGATGGTGTCGACCTGGTCGAGTTCGGCTTCGCCGCCCACCGCGGGATGGCGGTGCTGCCGCTGGCGAAAAGCGCCTCGGGCGGCGAGTTGTCCCGGGTGATGCTGGCCCTGGAGGTTGTGCTGGCGGCATCGACGACCGGCACCACCATGGTGTTCGACGAGGTGGACGCCGGCGTCGGTGGACGCGCGGCCGTGCAGATCGGTCGGCGCCTGGCGCGGTTGGCCCGCAACCGACAGGTCATCGTCGTGACCCACCTGCCGCAGGTCGCGGCCTACGCCGATATCCACCTGATGGTGGACACCAACGGCAAAAACGGCGCCAGCGGAGTGCGTCGACTCGACGGCGACGACCGGGTCGGCGAGCTCGCCAGAATGCTGGCCGGACTGGGTGATTCGGACACCGCGCGCGCCCACGCCCGCGAACTGATCGCGGCGGCGGACTGTGACCGGATTGCGACCTGAACCGGGCCATTCGGCCTGTGACGGATGTGACAAGATATAACTTCTGAGGCACTTGTTACGGCGCGCCTCCCCGCGCACTTTGGGGTTCCCCGACAGAATCGGCTCCATGAGCGTGACCACCACCTTGTCCTCACTGCTGTCCCGCAACACCTCGCGGCCGGGCGTTGTCGGCACCGCTCGGGTCGACCGCGACATCGACCGGCTGCTACGCCGGGTGTGCCCCGGCGACATCGTGGTTCTCGACGTGCTGGACCTGGACCGCATCACCGCCGATGCGCTCGTCGACGCCGAGATCGCCGCCGTGGTCAACGCCTCCCCATCGGTGTCGGGCCGCTACCCCAACCTCGGGCCCGAGGTGCTGCTGGCCAACGGCGTCACGCTCATCGACGAGACCGGCACCGACGTCTTCAAGAAGGTCAAGGACGGCTCGAAGGTCCGCCTCTACGACGGCGGCGTGTACGCCGGGGACCGTCGACTGATCAAGGGCACTGAGCGCACCGACGAAGAGATCGCCAGCCTGATGCAGGAAGCCAAGAGCGGATTGGTTTCGCATCTGGAAGCGTTCGCCGGCAACACCATTGAGTTCATCCGCAGCGAGAGCCCGCTGCTTATCGACGGCATCGGGATTCCCGATGTCGACATCGAATTACGCCGCCGTCACGTGGTGATCGTCGCTGACGAGGAAGACGCCGCCGTTGACCTGAAGCGACTCAAGCCCTTCATCAAGGAGTACCAGCCGGTCCTGATCGGAGTCGATGCCGGCGCAGATGTGTTGCGCAAGGCCGGATATCGCCCGCAGTTGATCGTCGGCGACCCCAGCAACCTGAGCGCCGAAGTCCTCAAGAGCGGCGCACAGGTCATCCTGCCGGCCGACGCCGACGGCCATGCACCGGGCTTGGAGCGCATTCAAGATCTCGGTGTCGGCGCAATGACGTTCCCCGCCGCCGGTTCCCCGGCGGATTTAGCGCTGCTGTTGGCGGACCACCACGGCGCAGCGCTGCTGGTGACCGTGGGCCAACGCGCCAACATCGAGACGTTCTTCGACCGGACCCGTCAACACAGCAACCCCTCGACCTTCCTCACCCGGTTGCGGGTGGGCGAGAAGGTGGTGGACGCCAAAGCCGTTGCCACGCTGTACCATAGCCGTATCTCGGGTGGTGCGATCGCGTTGCTGATCCTGACGATGCTGCTGTCGATCATCGCCGCGCTGTGGGTGTCTCGCACCGATACGGTGGTGCTGCACTGGCTCACCGTGTACTGGAATCACTTCCTGCTCTGGTTGCAGCACTGGATCCACTAGGACGGTAGCAACGTGATATCTCCTCGTCAGCATGCGATTTCGTTGGCCGCGGTATTCCTGGCCCTGGCGGTGGGAGTGGTACTCGGCTCGGGTTTCCTGTCCAACACAATGGTCTCCGGACTGCGTGACGAAACCCGGAATCTGCACAACGAGGTCAACGGGCTCACCGACCAGAAAACTCAATTGAACGCAAAGCTTAGTTCTGCCAACGCTTTCGACGCACAGATGACCGGCCGGATGGTCCACGACGCGCTCAACGACAAATCGCTGGTCATCTTCCGCGCTCCCGACGCCAGGGACGACGACGTCGACGCGGTGGCGAAGATCGTCACGCAGGCCGGGGGAACAGTCACCGGCACGGTGACATTGACCCAGGAATTCGTCGATGCCAACTCGGCGGAAAAGCTGCACTCGGTGGTCAACTCGTCGGTGCTGCCCGCCGGTGCCCAGCTGAGCACCAAACTGGTCGACCAAGGATCACAGGCCGGCGACCTGCTGGGCATCGCTTTGTTGATCAACCGCGATCCCGCCGTACCGGCGGTCGACGACGGGCAACGCGACACCGTGCTGGCCGCGCTTCGCGACACCGGATTTATCGGGTACGGGAACCAGCACATCGGCGGGTCGAATGCGGCGGTGGTCATCACCGGCGGCGCACTGCCCAACGACGCGGGCAACCAGGGTGTCAGCGTGGCCCGTTTCGCCGCGGCGCTGGCACCGCACGGTTCGGGTGTGCTGCTCGCCGGGCGCGACGGCTCCGCGGACCCGCCCGCCGCGGTCGGCGTGGCCCGGGCCGACGCCTCGGTAACCTCGGTGATCAGCACCGTCGACAACCTCGACGCCGAGTCCGGCCGCGTGACAGCGGTCCTAGGCGTGGCCGATCTGATCAACGGCGGCCGCACCGGTCAGTACGGCACCGGCCGCCGCAACACCGGCCTCACCGTCGCCTCCTAACCTCGCCGCGAAACAGACACCAGGGTCGTGGATCTGCGCTTTTGGCAACCGTGATCGCTGTTTGGCGGCAGGAGCAAGGCGCTGCCGGGCGTGTCAGCGACGAGGCGGCGCAGGGTTTGTTAGGGTGATGTTCCGTGGGTCAGCAGGCCCAAAGCTGGAAAACAGCCCTCATCAGAGGCTTGCCCTGCGTCGTCTTCACGGAGGTCGCCACATTGCGAAAGCATCCGCAGACCGCCACCAAGCATCTCTTCGTCAGCGGCGGGGTTGTCTCGTCGCTCGGTAAGGGACTGACCGCGAGCAGCCTCGGGCAGTTGCTGACCGCTCGCGGGCTGCAGGTGACGATGCAGAAGCTGGACCCCTACCTCAACGTCGATCCGGGCACCATGAACCCGTTTCAGCACGGCGAGGTGTTTGTCACCGAGGACGGGGCCGAAACCGATCTCGACGTGGGCCACTACGAACGCTTCCTCGATCGCGATCTGTCCGGTTCGGCGAACGTCACTACCGGACAGGTGTATTCGACCGTCATCGCCAAGGAGCGTCGCGGCGAATACCTCGGTGACACGGTGCAGGTCATCCCGCACATCACCGACGAGATCAAGCGCCGCATCCTGGCGATGTCCGAGCCGGGGCCCGACGGACGCCGGCCCGACGTAGTCATCACCGAGATCGGCGGCACCGTCGGCGATATCGAGTCGCAGCCATTCCTCGAGGCCGCCCGCCAGGTGCGCCACGACATCGGCCGCGAGAACGTCTTCTTCCTGCATGTGTCGCTGATCCCTTACCTGGCGCCGTCCGGAGAACTCAAGACCAAACCCACCCAGCACTCGGTGAACGCGCTGCGCAGCATCGGTATCACCCCTGACGCGCTGATCCTGCGCTGCGACCGCGATGTACCCGAGCCGCTGAAGAACAAGATCGCACTGATGTGTGACGTCGACATCGACGGCATCATCTCCACCCCCGACGCGCCGTCGATCTACGACATCCCGAAAGTTCTGCACCGCGAAGAGCTGGATGCCTACGTCGTGCGACGGCTCAACCTGCCGTTCCGTGACGTCGACTGGACCGAGTGGGACGACCTGCTGCGCCGGGTACATGATCCGCAGGAAACCGTACGAATTGCGTTGGTGGGCAAGTACATCGACCTTTCGGATGCCTACCTGTCGGTCAGCGAGGCGCTGCGGGCGGCCGGATTCAAACACCGGGCCAAGGTCGAGATCCGCTGGGTGGGCTCCGACGACTGCGTGACGGCGAGCGGAGCCGCCGCGGTGCTCGAGGACGTCCATGGGGTGCTGATCCCCGGCGGATTCGGCATCCGCGGCATCGAGGGCAAGATCGGCGCCATCTCGCATGCGCGAGCCCGTGGATTGCCGGTGCTGGGACTGTGCCTGGGTATGCAGTGCATCGTGATCGAAGCCGCGCGTTCGGTCGGCCTGACCGGAGCCAACTCTGCGGAGTTCGATCCGGACACCACCGATCCGGTGATCTCGACGATGACCGACCAGGAAGACATCGTCGCCGGCGAAGCCGACCTCGGCGGCACCATGCGACTGGGTGCCTACCCGGCGGTCCTCGAGCCGGGTTCCATTGTCGCCCAGGCATATCAGTCGACCGAGGTGTCCGAACGACACCGGCATCGCTACGAGGTCAACAATGCTTACCGCGACCGGATCGCCGAGAGCGGCCTGCAGTTCTCCGGGACCTCTCCCGACGGGCACCTGGTCGAGTTCGTCGAATATCCGCCGGACGTGCACGCCTTCGTCGTCGGCACGCAGGCGCATCCCGAGCTCAAGAGCCGGCCGACCCGTCCGCATCCACTGTTCACCGGCTTCATCGGCGCGGCGATCGAATACAAGGCGGGCGAGCGACTGTCGCTGGAGATCCCCGAGCGCCGGGCCAACGGCAGCGAACACCACGACAATGCGGAGTCATCGCTGTCTGAGCCCGAACCGGTTACCCGTGGGTGAGCACGTCTTCGAGACGATCTCGTCCGAAACGCTGCACACCGGAAAGATTTTCGCGTTGCGGGCCGACCGTGTCCGGATGCCCGGCGGCAATGTTGTGACGCGCGAGGTCGTCGAGAATTACGGTGCGGTAGCGATCGTGGCCATGGACGACGACGGCCGAATCCCGATGGTGTACCAGTACCGCCACCCCTTCGGACGGCGGTTGTGGGAATTGCCCGCCGGCCTCCTCGACGTCGACGGCGAGGCGCCGCACCTGACCGCAGCCCGCGAGTTACGCGAGGAGGTCGGCCTGGCGGCCGAGACCTGGCAGGTGTTGGTCGACGTGGATTCCGCACCGGGCTTCAGCGACGAGTCGGTGCGGGTGTTCTTGGCCACCGGCTTGAGTGAGATCGCACGGCCCGAGGCGCATGACGAAGAAGCCGACATGACGATCAAGTGGTATTCCCTCGCCGATTCCGTACGACGGGTGTTCAGCGGTGAGATCGTCAATTCCCTTGCAGTGAGCGGGATTCTAGCGGCCCATACGGTCACCGCGGGAATCGCAGCGCCGCGACCCGTCGATACGCCGTGGACCGACCGGGCGACAGCGTTCCGGGCACGAAAGGCGGCCGCCCGGTGACGATGCGGGCCGGAACGGCCCGAGCAGGACGCAGACAATCGGGCCGCCCGGTGACGACGCTGGCGCCGCCACTGGAGGGCCAACTGCAGGGATATCTCGATCACCTGACGATCGAGCGCGGTGTCGCGGCCAACACGCTGAGTTCCTACCGCCGGGATCTGCGACGGTATTTCGAGCATCTGACCACCCGCGGTGTCGACGACGTGGCAAAAGCCACCGAGGACGATGTCAGCGAATTCCTGATGGCCCTGCGACGTGGCGATCCGGATTCCGGTGTCGTGCCGCTGTCGGCGGTGTCGGCCGCGCGGACGCTGATCGCGGTGCGCGGTTTCCATCGGTTCGCCGCGGCCGAGGGCCTGGCCGAATTCGATGTCGCGCAGGCCGTCAGGCCGCCGACACCGGGTCGGCGGCTGCCCAAGAGCCTCAACCTCGATCAGGTGCTTGCGCTGCTGGCCGGCGCCGGCGGCGACAGCCCGTCCGACGGTCCGCTGACGCTACGGAATCGCGCGCTGCTCGAACTGCTGTACTCCACCGGTGCGCGTATCTCCGAAGCGGTCGGCCTCGATCTCGACGACGTCGACGCCCACACCCGTTCGGTGCTGCTGCACGGCAAGGGTGGAAAGCAGCGACTTGTTCCGATCGGACGGCCCGCGGTGCAGGCGTTGGACGCCTACCTGGTCCGCGGGCGTTCGGAATTGGCGCGCCGCGGCCGCGGCACCCCGGCGATCTTCCTCAACGCCCGCGGCGGCCGACTGTCGCGCCAAAGCGCGTGGCAGGTGCTGCAGGACGCCGCGGAGCGGGCCGGCATCACGTCCGGCGTGTCACCGCACACGCTGCGCCACTCGTTCGCCACCCATCTCCTCGAAGGCGGGGCCGACGTCCGCGTCGTCCAGGAACTGCTCGGACACGCGTCGGTGACCACCACGCAGATCTACACGATGGTCACCGTGCACGCGCTGCGCGAAGTGTGGGCCGAAGCCCACCCGCGGGCGCGTTAGCTGCCCAGATACTCCGACTCGAGCACCAGGTCCGAGACCAGGCTCTGATACTCCAGGTGCGCTTTGTGCTCGACGGTGTTCCACAGCACGCCCTGCTGCCGGCGCATGTAGTCGCGGTACTTGGGCGCGCCCGGTATCCGGACGTTGTCGGCCACCGCGATCGACCCGGTGTGCAGCCACCCTCGGTCGAGGATGCTCTGCAGATCGACCAGGTACGCGTCCTTGTCATGGTCGAGAAAAACGAAATCCAAAGCACCAGAAGCGAATCCGTGCTCACCCGCCAGTGCATCGAGGGTACGGCCACCGTCGCCGATGGTGCCGACCACACAGGTGACCCGGTCGACGACCCCGGCGTGCGCCCAGATCTGGCGGGCGTTGGCCGCGTTGGCTTCGGCGAGTTCGACGGAGTACACCTTGGCGCCCGGCGCCGCACGGGCGATGCGCAGCGCTCCGTAACCGCAGTAGGTGCCCAGCTCGAGGGCCAGCTTCGGGTGGGCCCGCTGAACTGCCGCGTCGAGCAGCGCGCCCTTCTCATCGCCGACGTTGATCAGCATCGACTTCTGGTAGGCGAACCGGTCGATGGTCGCGATGACGTCGTCGATATCACCGGCGCGAGCGTGGGTGAGCACGTACTCGACCGCGGCGGCCTCGCGCCCGTCACCGATCTGGCCGGTCGTGGTGATATTGCGAACGCCGGTCGCCATCCGCCAGAACGACCACCGCAGCAGGGGGATGCGCTGCTTCAGACTCATGATCGCCACCCTAGCCCGCTGCGCGATACGACCGGGGCCGTCGAATTCGCTGGTGACGTTGTTGCGGGTCTCCCGGCGCCGGCGCGTATTACGGTTAGACTTTCGTCCCATGCCCGCCGTTGCCCGATTACCACGTGCGCGGCGGTGCCATGACTGACAGCGCCGACAGCGGCACCGAAATCGGCCTGACCGGGCGTCCGCCGCGGCCGATCCCCGAACCCAAGCCGCGCACCTCGCACGGGCCCGCCAAGGTCGTGGCAATGTGCAACCAGAAAGGCGGCGTGGGCAAGACCACGTCGACGATCAACCTGGGTGCCGCGCTGGCCGAGTACGGCCGGCGGGTGCTGCTGGTCGACCTGGACCCACAGGGCGCGCTGTCCGCCGGCCTCGGTGTGCCGCACTACGAGCTGGAGCACACCATCCACAACCTGCTGGTCGAACCGCGGGTGTCGTTGGACCACGTGCTGATGCACACCCGGGTCAAAAACCTGGATTTGGTGCCGAGCAACATAGATCTGTCCGCCGCGGAGATCCAGTTGGTCAACGAGGTGGGCCGCGAGCAGACGCTGGCGCGCGCGCTGCACCCGGTGCTGGACCGCTACGACTATGTGCTGATCGACTGTCAGCCGTCGCTGGGCTTACTCACCGTCAACGGCCTGGCCTGCTCCGACGGCGTCATCATCCCAACCGAGTGTGAGTTCTTCTCCTTGCGCGGCCTGGCGCTGCTGACCGACACCGTCGTGAAGGTACGCGACCGGCTCAACCCGAAGCTGGACATCAGTGGCATTCTGCTCACTCGCTACGACCCACGGACGGTGAACTCCCGCGAGGTGATGTCCCGCGTGGTGGAGCGCTTCGGCGACCTGGTGTTCGACACCGTCATCACCCGTACTGTCCGTTTCCCGGAGACCAGCGTCGCCGGCGAGCCGATCACCTCGTGGGCACCGAAATCGGGCGGCGCGGCCGCCTACCGCGCGCTGGCCCGCGAGGTGATCGACCGGTTTGGCGCGTGAACGGCGGATCGACCTGCCAGGCACCACCCCAGAACGGCTTCCAGGTCAAGCTGACCAATTTCGAGGGTCCGTTCGACCTATTGCTTCAGCTGATCTTCGCCCACCGCCTCGACGTCACGGAGGTGGCGCTGCATCAGGTCACCGATGACTTCATCGCCTACACCAAAGCCGTCGGCAGCAAGCTGGAGCTCGAGGAGACCACCGCGTTCCTGGTCGTCGCCGCGACGCTGCTAGATCTCAAGGCGGCCCGGTTGCTGCCCTCCGGCCAGGTGACCGACCAGGAAGACCTGGCGCTGCTGGAGGTGCGCGACCTGCTGTTCGCCCGGCTGCTGCAATACCGGGCGTTCAAGCATGTCGCGATGATGTTCGGCGAACTCGAAGCCGCCGCGCTGCGCAGTTACCCGCGCGCGGTGTCGCTGGAGGACACGTTCGCCGACCTGCTGCCCGAGGTGATGCTGGGCGTCGACGCCCAGACCTTCGCGCAGATTGCCGCGACCGCGTTCACGCCGCGACCGGTGCCGACGGTGGGCACCGAGCATCTGCACCCGGTGTACGTGTCCGTCCCGGAGCAAGCCAAGCGGCTGCTGTGGTTCCTGGAGCAGCGCGGGATAGGGCAGTGGGCATCGTTTTCCGAGCTCGTCGCCGCGTGCGAACCGATCGAGATCGTCGGACGCTTCCTGGCTCTGCTCGAGCTGTATCGTTCCCGGGCGGTAGCATTTGACCAGTCAGAACCGCTTGGTGTGCTCCAGGTTTCGTGGACCGGAGAACAACCGACCAGCGCAGAATTGCGGGACGAATACCGATGAGCGAACCGTTCGATGCAGGCGTGGGCATCGACATGCCCGTGTCCGACGTGCCCGTCAACGCATCGGACGGGAATCTGGGCATCGACGTCGCCACCGCCCCCGAACTTGAGGACGGGGAGCTGGGCGCGGTGCTCCAAGCGCTGCTGCTGGTTGTCGACACCCCGGTGACCGTGGAGCAATTAGGTGCGGCCACCGAGCAACCCACCTACCGGATCGCGGCCAAGCTCCGGCTGATGGCCGATGAGCTCACCGAGCAGGACAGCGGCATCGACCTGCGCGAGGCGGGCGGCGGATGGCGGCTCTACACGCGGGCCCGATTCGCGCCCTACGTGGAGCGACTGTTACTGGACGGATCACGCTCGAAGCTGACCCGGGCGGCACTGGAGACGTTGGCCGTGGTGGCCTATCGGCAACCGGTGACGCGCGCGCGGGTGAGCGCGGTGCGCGGGGTCAACGTCGACGCGGTGATGCGCACTCTGCTGGCGCGCGGTCTGATCACCGAGGCGGGTACTGACGCCGACACCGGCGCGGTGACCTTCGCGACCACCGAGCTCTTCCTGGAACGCCTCGGGCTGTCGTCGCTGACGGATCTTCCCGACATCGCACCGCTGCTGCCCAACCTCGACATGATCGACGACCTCAGCGAATCCCTGGACGAGGAGCCACGTTTCGTGAAGCTTGCCGGCGGCACGGTCGCCGGCGATCAGCCGCTGTCCTTCGACGTGGACCACGAATGATGATGACCGCCGGCGAGCCTGATGGGGTTCGTCTCCAAAAAGTGCTGTCGCAGGCCGGAATTGCGTCGCGCCGCGTTGCCGAGCGCATGATCACCGACGGCCGGGTCGAGGTCGACGGCGAGGTGGTGACCGAACTGGGCACCCGGGTCGACCCGGACGTCTCGGAGATCCGCGTCGACGGCGCGCGGGTGATCCTCGACGAGTCGCTGGTCTATCTGGCGCTGAACAAACCTCAGGGTATGCACTCGACGATGTCCGACGACCGTGGTCGCCCGTGCATCGGTGACCTGGTCGAGCACCGGGTCCGGGGTAACAAGAAGCTCTTCCATGTGGGACGGCTCGACGCCGACACCGAGGGCTTGATCCTGTTGACCAACGACGGCGAGCTCGCTCATCGTCTGATGCACCCGTCCTATGAAATACCCAAGACCTACGTCGCCACCGTGAACGGGGCGGTGCCCCGCGGGCTGGGCAAGAAGCTCAGGGCCGGAATCGAATTGGACGACGGGCCGATCGCAGTCGACGATTTCGCGGTGCTGGATGCGGTTCCCGGTAAGACGATGGTCCGAGTCACGCTGCACGAGGGCCGCAAACGCATCGTGCGCCGGATGCTGTCTGCGGCCGGCTTTCCGGTACAGTCCCTGGTCCGTACCGACATCGGGGCGGTGACTCTGGGCGACCAGCGTCCAGGGAGCATTCGGGCGTTGCGCCGCAAGGAGATCGGCGAACTCTACAAAGCGGTAGGGCTGTGAGGGTAGTCGTCGCCGTCGACGGGCCGGCAGGTACCGGAAAGTCTTCGGTGTCAAGGGGATTGGCTCGCGCGCTGCACGCCCGCTACCTCGACACCGGCGCCATGTACCGAATCGCCACATTGGCGGTGCTGCGCGCCGGAATCGATCCGGCAGACCAGGACGCCGTGCAGTCCGTCGCGGCCGGCACGAATATGTCGGTCGGCCACCACCCCGACGAAGACCGCAGTTACCTTGACGGCGAGGATGTTTCGTCGGTGATCCGGGGTGACGAAGTCACCAGGGCGGTGTCCGCGGTGTCCGCTGTGCCCGCACTGCGCAGCCGGCTGGTCCAGTTGCAACGCAGCCTGGCCGACGGACCGGACAGCGTCGTGGTCGAAGGACGCGACATCGGCACCGTGGTCCTGCCGGACGCCGACCTCAAAGTCTTCCTGACGGCATCAGCCGAGACGCGGGCACGTCGTCGTAACGAGCAGAACGTCGCTGCCGGCCTGCCCGACGACTATGCCGCGGTGCTCGACGATGTGCGCCGCCGCGACCATCTGGACTCCACGCGCGCGGTGTCGCCGCTGCGGGCCGCCCCGGATGCGGTGGTCGTCGACACCAGCGCGATGACCGAGTCCGAAGTGATCGCTCATGTGTTGGGATTAGTGCGTCTGCGAAGCGAGGCCAACCGGTGACGCCCGTCGCCGACGATGATCCCGGCAAGGCCGGGATTGAGGAGCAGCGCACATGACCGATGACGGCACCTGGGTCGACGAAAGTGACTGGGAATCGACAGAATTCATCGACGACGTTGACGAGTCGGCCAGCGGTCCGCCACCGGTGGTCGCGGTGGTGGGTCGGCCGAACGTCGGAAAGTCGACGCTGGTCAACCGGATCCTGGGCCGGCGAGAAGCGGTCGTCCAGGACATTCCCGGGGTCACCCGCGACCGCGTCTGCTACGACGCGCTGTGGATCGGGCGCCGGTTCGTCGTACAGGACACCGGAGGATGGGAGCCCGACGCCAAAGGTCTGCAGCAACTGGTGGCCGAGCAGGCATCCGTGGCCATGCGTACTGCCGACGCCGTGATCCTGGTGGTGGACGCCGTTGTCGGCGCGACCACGGGTGACGAAGCGGCCGCACGTATCCTGCGCCGCTCCGGCAAGCCGGTGTTCCTGGCCGCCAACAAAGTCGACAGCGACAAGGGCGAAGCCGACGCGGCCGCATTGTGGTCGCTGGGAATCGGTGAGCCGTATGCGATCAGCGCGATGCACGGTCGCGGTATCGGCGATCTGCTCGACGCGGTGGTCGGCGCGCTGCCGGAAGTCGCCGAACTGCCGTCCAGTCAGGGCGGTCCGCGACGGGTCGCGTTGGTCGGCAAGCCCAACGTCGGCAAGAGCTCGCTGCTGAACCGGTTGGCGGGCGATGAGCGTTCGGTGGTGCACGACGTTGCCGGCACCACCGTGGACCCGGTCGACTCGTTGATCGAATTAGACGGCAAGATCTGGCGTTTCGTCGACACGGCCGGCTTGCGCCGCAAGGTCGGGCAGGTCAGCGGCCACGAGTTCTACGCCTCGGTTCGTACCCATGGGGCGATCGACGCCGCCGAAGTGGTGATCGTGCTGATCGACGGATCGGTGCCGCTGACCGAACAGGACCTGCGGGTGCTGTCGATGGTCGTGGAGGCCGGGCGGGCGCTGGTGCTGGCGTTCAACAAGTGGGACCTGGTCGACGAGGACCGGCGCTACCTGCTGGACAACGAGATCGACCGCGAGTTGGTACAGATCCGGTGGGCGCAGCGGGTGAACATCTCCGCGAAGACCGGCCGGGCCGTGCAGAAGCTGGTGCCGGCACTGGAAAGTGCATTGGCGTCGTGGGACGCGCGCATCAGCACCGGCCAATTGAACGCCTGGATCAAGGAAATCGTGGCGGCGACTCCGCCGCCGGTCCGCGGCGGCAAGCAGCCGCGCATCCTGTTTGCCACTCAGGCCGCCTCCCGACCGCCGACCTTCGTGTTGTTCACCAGCGGCTTCTTGGAGGCCGGTTATCGCCGCTTCCTGGAACGGCGCCTGCGCGAGACGTTCGGCTTCGAAGGCAGCCCAATCCGCATCAATGTGCGGATGCGCGAGAAGCGCAAGCCGAAGTCCCGCTGACCGTGATGTCGTGGCCGAAACCGGGCCAGCTACTGTCATTTCGGTGTCCCTGACTCACGCGATCCTGATCGTCGTGGCCGGACTGGTCGCGGGCGCGATCAACGCCGTGGTCGGGTCTGGCACCCTGATCACCTTCCCGACGCTGGTCGCGATGGGCTATCCGCCGGTCACGTCGACGATGTCGAACGCCGTAGGCCTGGTCGCGGGCAGTGCGTCGGGAACGTGGGGCTATCGCCGCGAACTGGGCGGCCAGTGGGATCGGCTGCGCTGGCAGATCCCGGCGTCGGTCCTTGGCGCCGTGGTCGGCGCCTGGTTGCTGCTGCACCTACCGGACACGGTGTTCGCGCAGGTGGTGCCGGTGCTCCTGGTGGCGGCGCTGGTGCTGGTGGTGATCGGACCGCGGATACAGAGGTGGGCCCGGGAGCGGGCCGAGAAAGCCGGCCGCGCCGCCGACGAGGTGTCGCCGCGCAGGATGGCGGCATTGGCGGCAAGCACCTTCGCGATCGGTGTCTACGGTGGCTATTTCACTGCGGCGCAGGGCATTATGCTGGTCGGGGCAATGAGTGCACTGCTGCCCGAATCGGTCCAGCGCACCAACGCCGCGAAGAACCTGCTGGCGTTGCTCGTCAATATCGTTGCGGCGCTGGCCTATACGCTCGTGGCGCCGCACCGGATCAGCTGGCCGGCCGCCGGTCTGATCGCGGCGGGCTCGCTCATCGGCGGCTGGCTGGGTGCACACTACGGCCGTCGGCTGTCGCCGAATGCGCTGCGCGCCACGATCGTCGTCGTCGGTCTGATCGGCCTCTACCGATTGCTGGCGGTGTAGCGGCTCGTTTTGGACGACGTCATCCAAACCCGAGTGGCCAATCTTCGGAGATCCAGCGTGGTAGGTGATGTGGTGACCCGACGGTTTGGCGGGACCCGACGGCGTCGCCCACGTGCCGGGTGCCGGATTCGCGCTCGCTTCGGTCAACGGCTGCTCCAGTTCCCGGATGCGGGCTTCCGGATCATCTTTGGAGTTATCGATGCTCGTCTTCCAGGATCACCCCGACGAGGGCATTCGCATTCGGTAGTTTCTGCATCGTGCCCGACTTAGCCAACCGCCAGATCCTGCTGCGCCGCCGCCCGAGTGGCCTCGTCCAGCCCGAGGACACCGAACTGGTGACCGCCCCGGCGCCCGAGCCTGCCCAGGGCGAGGCGTTGGTCCGTACCACCTACGTGGGACTGGACGCCGCAGTGCGGACCTGGCTCAACGACCAGCAGGGCTACCTGCCGCCGGTGCAGTTGGGCGAGGTGATCCGCGCCGCCGGGATCGGCGAGGTGGTGGCGTCGCGGTGTGACGCCTACCAGGTCGGCGATGTGATCACCACGCTCACCGGCTTCCAGGAATACGTGATCATCCGCGACGACGTGTTCAGCACGCCCATTCCCGGCGAGAGCGATCAACTCGCGATCATGTCGGTGTACGGGCCGACCGGCGCGACCGCGTACATCGGGATGACTGACGTCGGCAAGCCGCAGGCCGGCGACACCGTGGTTGTTTCGGCGGCAGCAGGCGCCACCGGCTCGATCGCCGGGCAGATCGCCAAGATCGCCGGTGCCCGAGTGGTGGGTATCGCCGGCGGACCGGAGAAATGCCGGGCGGTGGTCGAGGACTTCGGTTTCGACGCATGCATCGACTACAAGAATGACGACCTCGATGCGGCGCTGAAAGCGCATTGCCCTAGCCGCGTCAACGTGTACTTCGACAATGTCGGTGGACCGATCCTCGACGCGGTGCTGGGTAGGCTGGCGATGAACGCACGAGTTGTGTTGTGCGGCATCATTTCCAGCTACCTCACCGGCGACCACCCCGGCCCGACCAACTACGTCAACCTGCTGTCCAAGACCGCGAGCATGCAGGGGTTCAATGCGCTCGATCAGTGGGACCGCTTCGACGAGGCCTCGACAGCACTGCGCAAGTGGAGTCACGAGGGCCGAATCAACGCCCGTCAGACCGTCTTTGAGGGCATTGGGTCGTGCGTCGACGCGCTCAACGGGCTGTTCACCGGGGCCAACATCGGCAAGATGATGGTCAAATTGAGCGAGCCGACGACGACGTAGCTCAGCTCCTGGATGAGAATCATCGTGCCGTGTCATGTTCGGGTTGGGGCCGCATTCGCGGCCTGTTGTAGGCTTGCCACCTGCTGCCGGTTCGGCGGCAACGGGCTGTGGCGCAGTTTGGTAGCGCACTTGACTGGGGGTCAAGTGGTCGCAGGTTCAAATCCTGTCAGCCCGACGCACGAAAAGGTGATTTTACCTTCTAGAATTCCGCTTATTAGGTGATTTGACCCAAACTTTTGACCCAAACCAGCTTTTTATGTCCTGCAAATCTCATTTGCTGTCGGCGTCGCCCTGAG
>NZ_JAVKSG010000063.1:0-20139 GCF_039583785.1 Mycobacterium sp. | reverse complement strand
GGCCGCACCGGTCACCAGGATTCGATTGCCGGCTAATCGTTTCATCTGCCCTCCCGTTTCGATCTCACTATGCATCACCACCACTTTCTGCTGCATGTCGCGCGGCGATGAATCCGAACACCATGGCCGGTCCGATGGTGGCTCCGGCGCGCGGTCGATGCCGTCCATCGTCGGATGCGGCAGCGTCGGGTCACCGTAATAATCGAAGGGCAGCGGCTCGATGGTGCGGCCGCGGGACCGTCCGCCGTCGATGTTGGCGGCCGGAACCCTTTCCCCGATGACGGCGTCGAGGTAGCTGCGCACCTCGTCGCGGGAATCGACCAGGCCTTCGCGGTCAAGCGTCGGGTTGTTGGGGATCCAGATGTTGCCGCCGGACAGTGCGGTGCTGCCGCCGTACACGGCAGCTTTTTCGATGATGAGGGTGTCCAGACCGTGGGCGCGTGGTCAGACGACTCCGCGCAGGCCGTCGGCCCCGAACGCCGGCTCCAGCATCGCGGTGAAGTCCGGGCCGCGGCGCAGCAGATGCCCGCCGTCGACGTTGATCACCTGCCCGGTGACCCAGCCCGCAGCGTCGCTGAGCAAAAACATCGCCATGTTGGCGATGTCTTCGGCCTCGCCGACCCTTGGTAGCGGGGTGCACGCCGCATAGTCCTCGGAGAGTTCGGCCGAGCCGGTGATCGGAGCGACCATGTCGGTGCGGATCAGGCCCGGACGGATGCTGTTGACCCGCACCCAGGACGGGCCCAGTTCGTCGGCGGCCAGCTGCATCAGGTGGTCCAGGCCGGCTTTGGTGACGCCGTAGGCGCCAAACCAGCGGTGGGTGTTGCTGGCGGCGATCGAGGAGATGCCGACGAACGACCCGCCGCCCCCGCGCACCATCTCGCGGGCACAGTGCTTGAGCACGTACATGCTGCCGTTGATGTTCAAGTCGACGGTGCGCCGCCAGGCGTCGGAGTCCATCTGGGTGAGCGGGCCGATGGTCAGCGATCCGCCGGCGCAGTGCACGGCACCGTGCAGCCGGCCGTGCCAGGCCGTCGCGGCCTCGACGGCCCGGGTGACCTCGTCTTCGTTGGTGACGTCGGCGGGCTGGTAGCGGATCGCGCCGCCGTCGGCCCCTTTGACCGCGTCGATGGCCTCGGCCGCTGCCGCGAGTCGGTCGGCGTTGCGGCCGACGATCATCACCGACGCGCCGGAGGCGACCAGGCCGGCGGCCACTCCCTTGCCGATCCCGCTGCCACCACCGGTGACCAGGTACGTCCGGTCTTCAAACGAAAGCTGCATGGCAACGCCTTCGCGGCAAAACTGAAACAGGTTCTAGTGATCGAACCACACCCGCCACAGCCGACTCCGAGAGGAGGGGAGGCACGATTTGCCCACCTTCGAGCGAATTGGCACCACCGAGATCGCGAATTCGCTCGAAGGTGGGCACAACGCACACCGCCTCCCCGCCCGGCACCAAAAACTAGGGGGTGTCCTTGCGCGCGATCTTGGTCGACTTCCCGTTGCGCCAATCCTCGACGTCGGGCGGCAGCCCGACCGGGTAGCGGTTCTCGTTGTGGGCCGCCCAGTGCGCGTGACCCAGCTCGTGGATGTGGAACGCGTGCCGCAGCGCCTCGGTGAAGCCCATCGCATCCGACGCGGCGTTCACCGAGTCCTTGATCAGCAGCGCCGCCATGGTGGGGCGCTGCGCGATCCGGCGGGCGAATTCCAGCGTCTTGTCTGCCAGTTCGTCGGCCGGAAAGACCTTGGACACCATGCCCAGCCGGTAGGCCTCGTCAGCATCCAGCGAATCACCGGTCAGCAGCAGCTCTTTGGCCTTACGCGGACCGAATTCCCAAGGGTGAGCGTAATATTCGACGCCCGGCATGCCCAGCCGGACGCCCACCACGTCGCTGAACTTCGCATTGTCCGCGGCAACGATCAGGTCGCACGCCCAGATCAGCATCAGGCCGGCCGAAATCGCGTTGCCCTGCACCTGGGCCACGGTGATCTTGCGCAGATCGCGCCAGCGGCAGGTGTTCTGGAAGTAGTAGTGCCACTCTTGCAGATAGGTCTTCTCCGCGACCGCGTCGCGGGTGGCGCCGTTGATCCGGAAACTCGGCAGTTGCGCGTCTCCGGGGGCCCGCTCGGCGAGGGCCAACTCCGAGCCGAGGTCGTGGCCGGCGGAGAAGTTCTTACCGCGGGCGGCCAGGATCACCACCCGGACGGCGTCGTCGGCCTCGGCGCGCAGGAACGCCTCGTCGAGCTGGACCAGCAAACCGCGGCTCTGCGCATTGTGCGCCTCGGGCCGGCTCAACCAGATCCGCGCGATGCGGCCCTCATCGAGAGTTTCGTAAGCCACCAACTCGTTGGAGTCTGACATCGGCCACCTCATTCGCACAGCGTCGGGAAGTTACACATTACGGCCCGCCCGTAACGCTCTAACCAGGGGGTTGCGGCTGTGTATGCGGCTGACTCCGCACGTCGCCTACAGTTATGACATGCCCGCCAAATCTGACACCCATGAAATCGATGACGTGGAGCCGTTGCCCGACGACACCGCCAGCCAGGCCAGGCGCGTGGTAGCGGCCTACGCGAACGACGCCGACGAGTGCCGCGTGTTCATGTCGATGCTTGGTATCGGGCCCGCGAAGATCGAGGTGTAAATGCCCCCCGCAGGAGGCCAGCGGGCGCAGAGCGCGCCACAAAGCTCGGCCTCCGGTGTGTCCGACTTCGTGGTGGTCGCCAACCGGCTGCCGATCGACATGGAGCGGTTGCCCGACGGCACCGTCAACTGGAAACGCAGTCCGGGTGGTCTGGTCACCGCGCTCGAGCCACTGCTGCGTCGCCGTCGTGGCGCCTGGATCGGCTGGCCGGGAGTCGTCGACGACGATGTGGACGTCGAAGACGAGCCCATCGTCGAGGAAGACCTTCGGCTGCATCCAGTGCGGCTGTCGGCCGCCGACGTCGAAGAGTATTACGAGGGCTTCTCCAACGCCGCGCTGTGGCCGCTGTACCACGACGTCATCGTCAAGCCGATCTACCACCGGGCGTGGTGGGACCGCTACGTCGACGTCAATCGCCGGTTCGCCGTGGCGACGGCCCGCGCAGCCGCCGAGGGCGCGACCGTCTGGGTACAGGACTATCAGCTGCAACTGGTGCCCAAGATGCTGCGTGAGCTGCGGCCCGATCTGACCATCGGGTTTTTTCTGCACATCCCGTTCCCACCGGTCGAGCTGTTCATGCAGATGCCGTGGCGCACCGAGATCGTCGAAGGCTTGTTGGGCGCCGACCTGGTGGGCTTCCATCTCGCCGGCGGCGCGCAGAACTTCCTCATCCTGGCAAGGCGTCTGATCGGCGCCACCACCTCCCGGGGCTCGGTCGGTGTGCGGTCACGATTCGGGGAGGTTGAGCTCGAGGACCGAACCGTGCGAGTGGGGGCATTCCCGATCTCCATCGACTCCGCCGAGCTCGACCGCAAGGGCCGCGACCGCAGCATTCGCCGCCGGGCGAAGGAGATCCGCGCCGAGATGGGCAATCCGCGCAAGGTCCTGCTCGGCGTCGACCGGCTGGACTACACCAAGGGCATCGACGTGCGGCTCAATGCCCTTGTCGAACTGTTCGCCGAGGGCCGCGTCAAAGGCGACGACGCCGTGCTGGTGCAGCTCGCCACCCCCAGCCGCGAGCGGGTGGAGAGCTACCAGAAGTTGCGCGAGGAAATCGAGCGCCAGGTCGGCCACATCAACGGCGAATACGGCGAGGTCGGCCGCCCGGTGGTGCACTACCTGCATCGCCCGGTCCCCCGCGACGAGCTCATCGCCTTCTTCGTGGCCAGCGATGTCATGCTGGTAACCCCGCTGCGCGACGGCATGAATCTGGTGGCCAAGGAGTACGTCGCCTGCCGCAGCGACCTCGGCGGCGCGCTGGTGCTCAGCGAATTCACCGGCGCCGCAGCCGAACTCACGCAGGCCTACCTGGTCAATCCGCACGACCTGAAAGGTGTCAAGGACGCCATCGAGGCGGCGATCAACCAGTCCGACGACGAAGGCCGACGCCGGATGCGGGCGCTGCGACGGCAGGTTCTGACCCACGATGTCGACAAATGGGCCCGGGCATTTCTCGACGCCCTGGCCGGTGGTCATCGACCGAACAGCTGATTCCGTGGTACGGCGGTTTGCGCACTGCGATACTCGACGCATGGCGATCATCTCCCGCGGCCTGACCATCGCCGCAGCCATGACACTCGCCGCTGTGGCAACAGCGGTTCCCGCACAAGCGCTGGGCCCGCCGGCCGACGGCGTGTACACCTTCACCGAAGCCGGCGTGCCCGCGGCGACGTGGCGCATTTCGGCGCTCTGCGATGCGCCCTCAAGGCAGCGGGCGATCCCCGATTTCACCGACCCCGTCATCGCCGCCGACCTCTGCGCGCTGAATGTCGCCAGCACCACAGCGCGCTCGATCAGCCGTGCCGAGAAGATGGCCAATTACGTCGGTCGGGCCCGTTTGACCAGTGACCTGTGGACCTTTCAGGTAGGCAAGCCCAATGGCGTCACATGTCCGGACGGCAGCACGGCGGCGACGACGGACACCTACGCCTTCGACGACGTGTCGCTGGCCGGGACGCATACCAGCATTCACAGTGCCGTCTGCGGCCTGCAGCCGGGGATGACGAAGACTCCGTTCCAGCTGGCCTTCCAGGGGCCGCTGCCCAACCCGGTCGAGCGGTACCCGTTGGACTGCAACGAGATTGGGCAGTGCCGCTGACGCGATGGGTCGCGCGCTAGATCGGCTGAATGTAGTTGATCAGCCACTTGCCGTCGACGCGCCGGTAATCCACCCGCAATCGGCTGCCGTCATAGAGCGGTTGCCGGGTTTTGTCGGTGACCGTTCGGTTCAGGTACACCATCACCGACGCCGAGTTGCGTTGCGCCGCGATCACTCCCACGCCGACCACGCTCGCCTGCACGACGACCTCGCGCTTGCGCGCCTCGGGGATGATCTTCTCGTTGGCGCTCTTCTCGAACTCTTGGCGGTAGGCGGGCGTCAGCAACAGGTACGCAGCACCGAGGCTGCGCTCGACGGTCTGATAGTCGTAGGCGAACACCTCGGGAATCTCTTTGGCGGCCAATGGCGGTAGTGCGGCGCGGGCCGACTGCTCACCGCGGGTTTCGACCCGCTCCCAGTACAGCCAGCCTCCCGCCGCCGCCAGCCCGAGGAAGGCGAGGGTCAGCACGCTCGCGACGGCGGCGATCAACCATCGCATCAATTGCCTCCGTCGGGATACTTCAGGTCGTAGCCGGTCATCGTGCCGTTCTCGTCCTCGTGCACGATGACGCGCATCCGGTAGGGCATCGAAGGCTTGTTGACCCCGTCCAGATCTGTCACCGTGACGCGTATCGACACCAGCACCGACGCGTTGTCGGTAACGCTGTCAATGCTTTCCAGTGCCGCGCCGTTGACCACAGCCTCGGAGTTCGCGTCGGTATGACGGAACAGCGCCTTGATGTTTTCGACGTTGTTGTTGGAGCTGAGCATGCCGTGCAGAGGCCCGCTGGTGCCCTCCACGAACCGGGCGACGCTCTGGTCGATGTTGTCCTGGTTGTAGCTGAACATGTTCACCACGGTTTGCGTGGCGGTGTCGACGAAGCGCTGCGCCCGGAACTCCTCGGCGTCGGCCGCGCGCTGGTCGTGGACCTCCAAACTCACCACGCCGACCAGCGTCGCGATCCCGATACAGCTGGCCGCCAACGCAATCCAGCCGACCCGCCTGGCGTTCGCCGGCCGGCGCGGCGGCGGACCAATCGGGGTGCTGGTCCGGGTGACCGGCGTCGGCGTTGTCTCGGCCCGGACCGTCGTCGCGGCTGCGGCGCCGCCGTGCGGACCGGCGGCCCGCGACGCCCGTCGGCGCGGCGGTCGGGTCGTCGGCTCCTCGTCGCTCACAACTGCCTCGGGTCGCGCATCAAGTCCACCCAGTTCTCCGCGGTCGATACTTTGCCGGGCGCGAAGATACCAGTGCCGCCGGCCGGATCCTGAAAGACTCCGCTGCTGTCGTCGTAGGTGGTGTACGCGGTTCCGTTGGCCTGCGGCACCGGGCCGGGCGGCGGACCCCATGGTTTCTCGGCCGGCGGGTATGGCGCACCGGGCAGTCCCAGCGGAGGCGGTGGCGCCGGAACGGCCTTGGGGAACGGTATCTGCGGGTTTTGGGGTGGATACGGCGACGGCGGAATCCACGCCTGCCGTCCATCAGTTCCGCCGGTGTTGGGCGGTGGCTGGATCGGGAACGGCTGGTTTGGCGCCGGCCCGGGCCCTTCGATCACACCGGGCGGAAGTGGCCCGGCGATCGGTGTTCCCGGATCGGGATCGTTCTCCGGCGGGATGTACGGGTACTTGTTGGGCGGCAGAATATTCAGCCCGTTGGTGACCGGGGTGCCATACGGGATTGGCGGTCCGCGCCACGGGTTGGTACCGATCGGCACGTAACCCTTGGGGTCGCGGCACAACGCGACCGTCGGCGCCCGCTTGCCGGGGAATTCCTGACACGGGTAGTTGCGCGCACCGCGCACTGCCGACGGATCGTTATGCGCGGTCTTGCAGTACATGTCGGTCGGAAGTTCCCGCAGCGTCTCGTCAGCCGGGGTGCGGATCATCGTCGGTGGAATGAACCCGGTGGTGCACGGCGGCGGGTCGACGTTGATCTTGAAGTCGAGCTTGGCGCCCTCGTCCTGGGGTTCGCCGTTGGCCGCGGTGATGATCGCGGCGAACAAGGCCGGAAGTACCACCAACAGCTGCTCGATCGACTTGTGATAGATCACGCCGACCCGGCCCAGGTTCGCCAGGTTCGCCGCCAGCATCGGGAACGACGGACGGATGCCCGAAAACGCCGTGTTGGCCTGATCCACCGCCGGCGGCACGACGGTCAGCAGCGTACGCAACTGCGGATCGGCCTGCCGCACTTCGGATGTGAATCGTGCCAGCCCGTCGGACAACGACCTGATGTCGTTGCCGGAGCGGATCTGGGTTTGCAGGAACGGGCCGACCTGATCGATCAGTTGCGAGGTGTGCGGGAACTCCGCGTTGGCCTGCTCCACCAGCAGCCGAGACGATTCGAGTAGCCGGGCCAACTCCGGGCCGGAGCCGTTGAACGCGGTGAACGTTTCGTGCAGCAACTCCCGCAGCCGGGTGTCGGCGATGCTGTTGACCAGTGTCTCGGACTGGTGCAGCAACGTCGCGATCTCGACGCCGATCGCCGTATTGGCACGATCGATGCGAGATCCGTTGTGCAGCTTGGTCGTCGCCGCATCCTTAGGGGGCACCAGGTCGATGTACTGCTCGCCGATCGCCGACACGCTCTTCACCGCGGCGGTGACGTTCGACGGGACGACGGTGCCGCTGTTCAACCGCATCACCGCGTCGACGCCATTGGAGGTGAGGCCCACCGAGTCGACCCGGCCTACCGCTACGCCGCGGTAGGTCACGTTGGCGTTCTTGTACAGCCCGCCGCCGGCGACGAAACTCGCTGTCACGCGGTACGTTCCGATGCCCAGCGCGGCCGGCAACCGCAGGTAGAAGATCGCCATGATGACAACGGTGACCACCGTGACCACGGCGAAAATGCCCAGTTGGACGCGAGTCAGTCGATCCAGCATCAGTTGTTCCCTGCTGGTGTGCCCGGCGGGATCTTGAACGGATCCGCGGCCTGCCCGGAAAGGTTGGCCATTTCACCGAGCAGAAAGTCCGGCGGGTTGAGGATGTCGTTCATGTGCAACATGTTCGGGTCCAGCGGGTAGGACGTGGTGAAAAATGTCTCGCCCAGTCGTCGGACGGTGAGGTCGAAGGTGGTGAACACGTTGAGGTAGTCGCCGCGCACGGCCTGCTTGATACCGAAGTTCGGGAACGGGAATGTCAGCAGCAACTGCATCGACGTCACGAAGTTCCTGCGGTTGTCGGCCAGCGCTTTGGTGTTGGCGTAGATGTGCTTGAGATCCGCGGCGAAGTCCACCTTGGTTTGCGAAAGCACCTGCGACGTCACCACTGCCACTTTCCTGAGCGCACCGAACGCCTCGACGATCTTGTCCCGGTTCTTGTTGAGCACCCGCAGCGCCTCGGGAAGCGTCTCCAGCGTCCGCCCGAGGCTGTCCTTGTTGTTGGCCAGAATCGACGAGAACCGGTCCAGTCCGTCGATGGCGGCCACGATGTCGTTGACCTGGTTGGTCAACCCCGCGGTGAGTTCGGCCAACCGAGGCACCAGATTGGTGAACTGGCCCTGCTGGCCTGCGACCGCCTGGTAGGTCTCGTCGGTAATCTCCTGCAGCGCGCCGAGATTACCCTTGTTGACCACCACACCTAGCGCGGAGAACACTTCCTCGGTGGTCGGGAAGCGACTGGTCCGCGACTCCTGGATGGTCGAACCGTCGACCAGCCTGCCGACCGGTGGCTGATTCGACGGTGCGGCCAGATCGACGTGCTGGGAACCCAGCAGCGAGGTCTGCGCCACCCGGGCAATCGCGTTGGCGGGCAACACCACATTGCGGTCCAACGCCAGCTTGACCGCGGCGTAGAAGCTCCCGTCGCTGCGCTGCATCGCGTCGATGCCCGAGACGCTGCCCACCGTGACGTCGTCGACCATGACCGGCGAGTTCTGTGGCAGGGTCGCCACGTCGGCCAGATCGACCGTGATCGAATACGAGCCCGCGCCGTGGCCGGCCGTGCCGGGTAAGTCGATCGAGTTCAAGCCACCGAACTGGCAGCCCGCCAGCAACGCGCTGCCGGCCACTAATGCGCCGCCGCGCACCATGTTCCGCTTCATCGGCCCGCCCCCTGCTCGGCCGGTAGCGGGCCAGGGGCGGCCGGCGCCGCGGGAGCCGGACCCGGCCGCGGACCGAACGGGGTGTTCGCCGGAGCGGGGACGCTGGGGGCCGCGCCGTTGGGCGCTGCCTGCGGAACCATCAGCGCCTGCAGGTCGGTCGGGTTGGGCGGATGCGCACCGGGCGCCGGTATCCAGTGCAGATCCGGAATCGGTGTCTGCGACTTGGCCTGAGTGGCCGGGGTGTCGTAGATGACCTGACCCTTGTACGCGGTGATCGAGTTCAGCGGATGGAACATGATGGGCGGATAGTTGAACGTCAACCGGCGCAAGGGCGGCCCCAACCGCTCGCGACAGATCTCGGCACGCTTGTAATAATCGGGCGCGGATATCCCGCCCACGGTGTCGAACGAACCGCCGCAGATGAACTGCACCGGGTTGGCGAACTCCGGGAGCGAGATGAGCCCGTTCAGCGTTCCCTGCGCGGGGTCGTAGATGTTGTAGAAGTTGGCGATACCGGGCCCAGCGACGTGCAGCACCTGCTCGATGTCTTCACTCTGGTCGCTCAGCACCTGGGTCAAGTCGGTGAGTTTGTTGACCGTTCCGATCAGCGTCGAGTTGTTCTGCTGCAGAAACCCTTTGACGTCGACCAGCGCCTGGTTCAGGGCGCCGAGCGTGTTGTCCAGGTGCGACGAGCTCTTGGCCAGGACCTGCGAGACCGAGGCCACCTGCCCGGCGAACGACACAATCTGCTCGTTGCTTGCCGACAGCGCGTCGACCAGCACTTGCAGGTTCTTGACCGTGCCGAAGATGTCGGTGCGCGAATCGCCCAAGCGGCCGGCGGCTTGCGAAAGCTCGCGCAGCGAGGCGCGGAACGAATCGCCGTTGCCGTTGAAGGTATCCGCGGCTTGGTTGATCGCCTTGCCCAACGGGCCCTGCAGTTGCCCGGCCGCGGGACTGAGTTGTGTGGCCAGATCGGTCAGCGATTGCTTGACCTCGTCCCATTCCACCGGGACCGCGGTCTTGGACAGCGCGATGGTCGCCCCGTCGGGCAACGCCGGCCCGCTGCTGTATGCGGGTGCGAGCTGAATGAACCGCGCCGCGACCAGATTCGGCGACATGATGACCGCGCGAGCATCCGCGGGGACCTTGACGTCACGGTTCACCGACATGGTGATTTTGACGTCTTCGGGGCGCGGTTCGATCGACTCGATGGTGCCGACCGGCACGCCGACGATCCGGATCTGGTCGCCCGGGTACAGCCCTACCGCGGAGGTGAAGTAGCCGACGATCTTGTTGCCGGTGCGGCCCGGCCAGACCAGATAGGCACCCAAAGCAAGCGAAACGGCAAGCAGCACAGCCAACGTCAGCCGCAGGCCGCGGCGACGTTCGTGTAGGGCGGAGGCGATGGTCATGGCGACTGCGGCCTCAATTTCCAGCGCTCCTGGACCAGCCCGCGCAGGTAGTCGGCGAAGCTGTTCGGCAGCTTGCCGGGCTGGAACACGGCGTCGAACATCATGCCGACGATCGGCGCCGGCACCGCACCGTAGACATTCACGTTGAACCCGGGCCCCGAACCGACCACCTCACCGAGCGTGGTGGCGTAGGGGGGCAGCCGTTTCAGCGCTTCGCTGATGTAGTCGCGGCGTTCGTTGAGGTCGTCGAGCACCGTGTTGAGCTTGCTCAACGCCGGCCCGAACTCCTTACGGTTGTCGGCGACGAAGCCGGAAAGCTGTGCCGAGACGCCGTCGATACCGGAGATCAACTCCGCCAGCGCGGCACGGCGTGCATCGAGGGCCGCAAACAACTGGTTGCCGTCGACGATCAGCTTGTTCACCTGACCGGCTCGCTCGGCGAGTACGCCGGTCACCGACTTGGCGTGCGCCAGAAGCTGTTCCAGCGCTTCGTCGCGGGTGTTCAGAGTGTGTGACAGTGAGGTGATGCCGTCCAGTGCCCCGCGCAGTTGCGGGGTGGCGTCGTGGAAGGCGTCGGTGAGAACCTTCAGCGACTTCTCGAACTGAGCCTTGTCCAGGTCGCCGGCGTTGTGACCCAGGTCTTCCAGCGCGGAGCCCAGGGCATAGGGCGTGGTGGTCCGACTCAACGGAATGGAGGTGGCGATGCCCGTTCCGGCCGGAGTAATCGCAACCGCACGCTGCCCGAGGATGGTCTCGGTCCGGATCGCCGCCAGCGAACTGTTCCCCACGTTGATGTGACGATCGACGGTGAAGGCGACCTTTGCGGTGTCGCCGGCGAGGGTAACCGCTTGCACCTTACCGACTTTGATACCGGAAACGTAGACGTCGTTGCCGGGGCTGATCCCGCCGGCATCGGCGAAGTAGGCGGTATACGGCCGGCCCTGCGGCCAGAACGGCAACGAGCTGTAGCCGAACGCGACCAGGACGACACATACAACCAGCACCACACCGAAGATTCCGGTGCGGAGCGGGTCGCGGTCGCGGCGGTCGGTGCTACTTGTTGACAAAAGCGCACCTGCCCTTGCTCGGATCCACCTGGCCACCCATCGGGATGAGGATGTCGCTGCCGGCCGGGCCGTTGATCTTCAGCGACACCGAACAGAAGTAGATGTTGAAGTACGCACCGTAGGCGCCGAGCGCGGACAGCCGAAGGTAGTCCTCGCCGAGTTGCTCGATGTCGTTGTTCACCTCGGGCAGTCGGTCGTTGATCTCATTGGCCAGCGGCCTGGTGTTCTCCAGGACCCCTTGTAGCGGCCGACGGGAGTGCTTCAGCAAGTCGGTGAGGTCCGACGTGGTGGTGGCTAGCGGCGGGATCGCGCCGGCTATCGCGTCGCGACCTTCGGCCAGTCCGGTGATCAACTTCTGCAACTGGTCGACGGCATCGGAGAACTGCGCGCCCTTGGCGTCGACGGTGCTCAGCACGGCGCCGAGATTGGTGATCACGTCGCCGATAGCCCGGTCACGCGCACCGAGCGTCGACCCGAACGCGTTAGTGTTGGCCAGCAAGTTGGACAACGCCCCGCCCTGGCCCTGCAGCAGGTCGACCACATAGCTACTGATCGTGTTGATCTTGTCGGCATCCAGTCCCTTGAGCACCGGACGCAGGCCACCCAGCAACGCGTCGAGGTCCAACGCTGGCTGGGTGTGCCGCTGGTCAATGGTCCCGCCCGGCGCAAGCCTGCGCAATTCCCCAGGCCCTGAGGCGATTTCCAGGAATCGGTCACCGACCAGGTTGTCGTAGCGGATCAACGCGCGGGTCGACGAGTACAGCGTGTAGCGCTTGTCCACCGTGAAAGACACGTCCACCGTGTTGTTCGGGTTGAGCTTGACGTCCTTGACCGCGCCGACCGGCACCCCGGCGATCCGAACCTTCTGGTTGCCCTTCAGCCGGCTCGCGTCGATGAAGTTGGCGTGGTAGGTGTTCGACGGCCCGAATCGGAACTCGCCGAACGTCACCACCAACCCGACCGCCACCAGCAGCATGGTGACCGTGAAGATGCCGACCTTGATCATGATCGAGCGCTGGGATTCGTAGCCGCCCATCAGAAGTCGTCCCGCTCGGCGAACGCGCCGTGGAACAACCACTGCAGCGTCGAGGGGGCGTCCACCTGGAGTTCGGTGAACGGCTCATACGGGATGTTCGCGTTGTCGGTCACCAGGAACGGAGCGCGATACCAGGAACCGCTGGTCTGCTTGGTCGGCAAGTCCGGCAGCCCACGGCAATTCGGGCCGCCCGAAGCGTTGACGATCGGAAGGCTCTCGGGATAGGTGTACGACGGTGCGCCCAGGATGAAACTCGACGAGGTGAACAGGCCAGCCTTTCTGACACCCAGAATGGGCGCGAATTCCTTGATACCCCGGTCGATGGATCCGAACAGGCAGCCGAATTCCGGCGAATAGTCTGCGGCGACCTTCAGCGGGGCGCGCAATCGTTTGATCGCGTCGATCAAGTTCTGCTGGGCCGGTGCCAGTGTGTCATAAGCGTTGTCGGACAATCCGATTGCCGACAGCAGGCTGGTGTTGAGATTGGTCTGCTGGTCCACCACGGTCTTGGCGATGGTGGGCGTGTTGTTGAAAACGGTGACGAGGTCCGGCGCGGCGTCTGCGTAGATGTTGGCGACGGCGGCGGTCTTGCGGAAGTCTTGCGCCAGGGTGGGCAGCTTCGGATTGAGCTGGCGGGTCAGGGTATTCAGACCCGCCAGAACGCCACCCAGGTCGTGGCCGTGGCCTCGCAGGCCTTCGGCCAACGCGCTCAGCGTGCCGTTCAACTCGACGGGATCGATCTTCTGCAGCAGTCCGATCAGCGACTGGAACAGCGTATTGACTTCCAACGAGACCGCCGAGACGCCCAGATGCGCACCCGGCCGCAATGCCGCGGGGGACGGATCCTTGGGCGGGATGAACTCGACCGACTTGGCGCCGAAGATGGTGCTGCTGGCGATGTGGACGGCGGCGTTAGACGGGATGAAGTGCAGTTCGCCGTCGTCGATGGCCAGTCGCAGGTGCGCCTGCCCGCCCGCATAGCTGATGTCGTCGACCTTGCCGATCTGGATGCCGCGGTACTTCACCTTGTTGCCGCGGTCCATCTCGAGGCCGGCGCGCGGCGCGGTGAGCGTGACGGTGTCGGTCCGGGAGAACGCCGCCGTGTAGGACAGGTAGGTCAGCACCGCGAACGCCACCAGCAGAGCGGCCAGCAGCGCCGCTGCCAGCCTGACGTGAGTGCGTTTCGCACCGGTACTTGCCACTGTCCCCTTACCCGGAAAGATTGAAATTACCGGACGCGCCGTAGACGGCCAGCGAGATGCACAACGTAATGACGACGACCACGATCAGCGAGGTGCGCACCGCCTGACCGACCGCCAGGCCGACGCCCACCGGACCGCCAGAAGCGTTGTAGCCGTAGTAGGTATGGATCAGCATCACTGCGATCGACATCACGATGGCTTGTAGGAACGACCACAGCAGGTCGGTGGGAATCAGGAAGGTGTTGAAGTAGTGGTCATACAGACCGGCCGACTGCCCGTTGATGAAGACCGTGGTGGAGCGCGCGGCGAAGAACGAGGCCAGCACCGCAAGGGAATACAGCGGGACGATCGCGATCAAGCCCGCGATCAGCCGGGTCGACACCAGGTAGGACACCGAGTGCACGGCCATCGACTCGATCGCGTCGATCTCCTCGGCCACCCGCATGGCGCCCAGTTGGGCCGTGGTGCCGGCGCCGATGGTGGCGGCCAACGCGATCCCGGCGACCACCGGAGCGACGATGCGGACATTGAGAAAGGCCGACAGGAATCCGGTCAATGCTTCGATGCCGATGTTGCCCAACGACTCGTAGCCCTGCACCGCGATCACACCGCCTGACGCCAGCGTCAAAAACGCCGCGACGCCGACGGTTCCGCCGATGAGCACCAATGCGCCTGTGCCCATGGTCATTTCGGCAATCAGCCGAATGGTCTCTTTGCGGTACCGGGTGAGCGCGTTCGGGATGTAGCGCATCGATTCGCCGTAGAACAGGGCCTGCTCACCGAAACTGTCGACCGGCCCGGCGAACCGATGCAAGAAGCGGCGGATGCGCAGCGTGGCGTCGTAACTCATTGGCATTACCGGGCCAGCACTCGAACGCCGATGGCCGTCACGATCACGTTGATCACGAACAGGCAGATGAACGCGTAGACCACCGTCTCGTTGACCGCGACCCCGACGCCTTTCGGGCCACCCTTGACCGTCAGCCCCCGATAGCAGCCGACCAGACCAGCGACCACGCCGAACAGCAACGCCTTGAACTCGGACAGCACCAACTCGCCGAGGTGGGTCAGCACGGTCAAGCCGTTGACGAACGCGCCCGGGTTGACGCCCTGCAGCAGCACCGAGAATGCGTAGCCACCGGCGATGCCGATCGCCGAGACCAGACCGTTGAGGAGCAGCGCCACGAACGTCGACGCCAGCACCCTGGGGACCACCAGACGCTGGATCGGATCGATGCCCAGCACCCGCATCGCGTCGATCTCCTCACGAATGGTGCGCGCACCCAAGTCGGCGCAGATCGCGGTGGCGCCGGCACCGGCCACCACCAACACCGTGACGACGGGGCCCAGCTGGGTGATGGTTCCGAATGCGGTGCCCGCGCCGGAGAGGTCGGCGGCGCCGATCTCGCGGAGCAGGATGTTGAGCGTGAAGGCCACCAGCACGGTGAACGGAATGGCCACCAGCAACGTCGGGATCAGCGACACCCGGGCGATCATCCAGGTCTGGTCGAGGAACTCACGAAACTGGAAGGGGCGCGCAAATGTCTTGCGGAAAGTCTCCAGTGACATCTCGACGAAACCGCCCACGGCCCGAGCCGGAACCGCGAGCTGTTCGATCACCTGGTCCCCTTCTCGCGCGGGATGTCTCCCACCTGCAAAGCGAAGCTCCTGTGCCCCCGGTTGCGCCGCCTCGGCGTGATTCCGCGCAGCGGCGTCCGCGTGAGCGCGCCAATGGTAACTAGAACAAGTTCACCGTGTCAAAGAACCGCAGAATTTGACAAATGTCAGTAACCTAGCAGGTCAGAGCTTTTGTGATGCAGATCATTCTGGAACGTGTTCTAGTTGATTTCGACTTCGATACCGGCCGTCTCGCGGGGCCGGCCGATCACTGCATCAACGCGGTGGCCGCAAAGTTGCGCTCCGGGTCGCGGCCGGCGAAGTAATCCTGCATCGCCTCGCTCAGCTGGCCCGGATCCCAGGCCTGGGCGGCTGTCGCGAACCGATGCTCCACGGTCGGCGCCGCCACCAGCGTCACCTGCGGTCCGTACACGATGAACACCTGGCCGTTGACGTCTTTGGCCGCGGGAGATGCCAGAAAGCACACCAGGGTCACGACGTGCTCCGGCGAGAGCGGGTCGATCTCACCGTCGGCCACCTCGGGTGCGTCGCCGAAGACGTCCGCTGTCATCGCGGTCCGGGCCCGCGGGGCGATCGCGTTGGCGCACACCCCGTATCGGCCCAGCGCCCGCGCCGCGGTCAGGGTGAGCGCGGAGATGCCGGCCTTGGCGGCGCCGTAGTTGGCCTGTCCGACCGGGCCGACCAACCCCGCCTCCGACGAGGTGTTGATCAGGCGTCCGTAGATCGAGCCGCCGGCGTCTTTGGCCTTGGACCGCCAATAGGTTGCGGCGTTCCGCGTCAACAGGAAGTGGCCGCGCAGGTGCACGGCGATCACCGCGTCCCACTCCTCGTCGGACATGTTGAACAGCATCCGGTCACGGGTGATCCCGGCGTTGTTCACCACGATGCCCAGTCCGCCCAATCCGTCTGCGGTGCTGACCAATTCGTCGGCCGTATGGCGCTGGCTGATGTCACCCGGGACCGCCACCGCTGTAGCGCCGGCAGAGGCGATCTCGTCGATCACGTCGGAGGCGTCCAGGGCGGCGGCGATGTCGTTGACCACGACGGTGGCGCCGGCGCGGGCCAGGCCGATCGCCTCGGCACGGCCAAGCCCTGCGGCCGCGCCGGTAACCACCGCGACCTTTCCGGACAGGTCGATCGTGTGCAGGCTGCTAGTCAATGTATGACGGCCTCTAGTCTTCGCGGATCAAGGCGGCGCGCGGGCATTCCGCGATCGCCTGCTCTGCCAGTGACTCCTGGGCGGCCGGCACCGGGTCGGCCTTCACCACCGCGTAATCCTCGTCGTCGAGGTCGAAGATATCCGGTGCGATTCCCAAGCACAGCGCGTTACCCTCGCACCGGTCGTGGTCGACTTTCACCCGCACGACGTTCCTCCTTGAGTGATGGCGTCCAATCGGTATGCCCACCATACGACCAGTCGCGGTCGCGTCCGCAGAACGGTCGCTGGACGCCTGAGACTAGAACGTGTTACAACCTCAGGATGGGGATGGGTAGCCGACCATGCAGGCTGCGCAGACCTCATCGATGACTGGAGGGCGGCGAAGAATGCGCATCAGTTACACCCCGGAGCAGGAGGAGTTGCGCCGCGAGCTGCGGTCGTACTTCGCCACGCTGATCACCCCGGAGCGCCGTGCGGCGCTGAGCTCGACGTCGGGCGAGGTCGGCGAGGGCAACGTCTACCGCGACACCGTCGCGCAGATGGGCCGCGACGGATGGCTCACCCTGAACTGGCCCAAGGAGTATGGCGGCCAGGGCCGCTCGCCGATGGACTCGCTGATTTTCACCGACGAGGCCGCGATCGCCGGCGCGCCGGTGCCGTTCCTGACCATCAACAGCGTCGCGCCGACGATCATGGCCTTCGGCACCGAGGAGCAGAAGACGTTCTTCTTGCCGCGCATCGCCGCGGGGGAACTGCACTTCTCGATCGGCTACTCCGAGCCCGGCGCCGGCACCGACCTGGCGAACCTGCGGACCACCGCGGTGCGCGACGGTGACGACTACGTGGTCAACGGGCAGAAGATGTGGACCAGCCTGATCGCCTACGCCGACTACGTCTGGCTGGCCGTGCGCACCAACGCGCACGCCAAGAAGCACCGCGGCATCTCGATGCTGATTATGCCGACCACCGCCGAGGGGTTCTCCTGGACGCCGGTGCACACCATGTCCGGCGTCGACACCAGCGCCACCTACTACTCCGACGTCCGCGTTCCGGTGGCCAACCGGGTCGGCGAGGAGAACGCCGGCTGGAAACTGGTGACCAACCAGCTCAACCACGAGCGCGTCGCGCTGGTGTCCGCCATGCCGATCATCATGGCGCTCAACCAGGTTCGCGAGTGGGCGCAGAACACCAAGGACCACACCGGCGCCCGACTGATCGACTCGGAGTGGGTGCAGCTCAACCTGGCCCGGGTGCACGCAGGAGTCGAGGTGCTCAAGCTGATCAACTGGGAGCTGGCCTCGGCCGACGACGCCGCACCGTCACCGGCGGACGCTTCGGCGGCCAAGGTGTACGGCACCGAATTGGCCACCGAGGCCTACCGACTGCTGATGGAGGTGCTCGGCACCGCGGCGACGCTGCGCCAGGATTCGCCCGGTGCGTTGTTGCGCGGCCGCGTCGAGCGGATGCACCGGGCGTGTCTGATCCTGACCTTCGGCGGCGGCACCAACGAGGTGCAACGCGACATCATCGGCATGGTGGCGCTCGGCCTGCCCCGAGCCAACCGCTAACGACCTGACGGAGAACCCATGGACTTCACCACAACCGAAGCCGCCGACGATCTCGGCGGCCTGGTCACCACCATCGTCGACGCGGTGTGTACGCCCGAACATCAGCGCACGCTCGACGGCCTCGACCAACGCTTCGACCGTGAGCTCATGCGCAAACTGATCGACGCCGACATCCTGTCCACCGCCGCACCGGAGTCGTTGGGCGGGGGCGGTTTCGGGGTGCTCGAGCAGACCGCCGTCTTGGTCGCTCTCGGTCGCCAGTTGGCGGCTGTCCCCTATCTGGACTCGGTGGTGCTGGCCGCCGGCGCGCTGGCCCGGTTCGGCTCGGCTGAGCTGCAACAGCAGTGGGGCACTCCCGCGGTGTCCGGCTCGAAGATCCTCGCCGTCGCGCTGGACGGCGAGATGGGCGACGGACCGGTTCAGGCTGCCAGTTCCGGTGGGGGCTTCCGGCTGACCGGGACCCGCACCCAGATCGGCTATGGGCCGGTGGCCGACGCTTTTCTGGTGCCGGCCGAAACCGATTCCGGCACTTCGGTTTTCTTGGTTGCCGCCGATGACCCCGGTGTCACGGTGACGGCGCTGGACACCACCGGGTTGGGCAGCATCGGGCAGCTGCGGCTAGACGGCGTCGAGATTTCCAGCGGGCGGGTGGTCGGCGGTGACGAGGTGGTCGGCTGGCTCGGCACCCTGGGCGCGTTGGGCCGCAGCGCGTTTCAGCTCGGCGTGCTGGAACGCGGGCTGCAGATGACCGCCGAATACGCCCGGACTCGTGAGCAGTTCGACCGCCCGATCGGCAGCTTCCAGGCGGTGGGCCAACGGCTGGCCGACGCCTACATCGACGTCAAGGGTCTGCGGCTGACCCTGACCCAGGCGGCGTGGCGGCTCAGCGAGGATCTACCCGCCGACACCGAAGTGGCGACCGCGGCGTTCTGGGCGGCCGATGCCGGACACCGGGTGGCGCACAGCATCGTGCACATCCACGGCGGGGTCGGCATCGACACCGACCACCCGGTGCACCGATACTTTTTGGCCGCCAAGCAAACCGAGTTCGCGGTGGGTGGGGCGACGGGCCAACTGCTCAAGATCGGCCGCGAACTGGCGGACACCCCCGCCTAGCCGTGACACAGCCGCTTCCTACCGTCGCCAGCCTGCTGGCCCCGCTGGTCGACATCGGCGATCGGGGCGTCTACTTCGAGGATTCGTTCGTCAGTTGGCGCGACCATCTCCGCCATGGTGCCGCGGTCGCTTCGGCTTTGCGGGCCCGGCTCGACCCGAGCCGGCCGCCGCACGTCGGGGTGCTGCTGGAGAACACGCCGGTGTTCTCCTCGGTGTTGGTGGCCGCGGGGATGACGGGGATCATTCCGGTCGGTCTGAACCCGGTGCGCCGGGGAGACGCGCTGGTCCGCGACATCGCGCACGCGGACTGCCAACTGGTGCTGGCCGACTCGAATTCCGCCGGGACACTGGTCGGCATCGACCACATCGACGTCGACTCGGGCGAGTGGGCTGCCGAGGTCGCCGCTCGTCAGGACGTGCCGGTGCGGTTTCAGTCGGCATCGCCCGACGACCTGTTCATGCTGATCTTCACCTCGGGCACCAGCGGTGATCCCAAAGCCGTAATGTGCAGCCACGGCAAGGTCGCGGTCGCCGGCGTGACAATGTCCGACCGGTTCGGCCTCGGGCCGGCCGACGTCTGTTACGCGTCGATGCCGTTGTTCCATTCCAACGCGGTCCTGGTCGGGTGGGCGGTGGCGCTGGCCTGCCGCGGCTCACTGGTGTTGCGGCGCAAGTTCTCCGCGTCCGGTTTTCTGCCGGACATCCGCCGCTACGGCGCCACCTACGCCAACTACGTCGGCAAGCCGCTGTCCTACGTGCTGGCCACCCCCGAGAGTCCCGACGACGCCGACAATCCGTTGCGGGCGGTGTACGGCAACGAGGGGGCACCCGCCGACATCGACCGTTTCGGAGCGCGGTTCGGCTGCCGGGTGGTCGACGGGTTCGGGTCGACCGAGGGCGGAATCGCCATCGGTCGCACACCAGACACCCCGCCGGGCGCGTTGGGGCCGCTGCCCGACGACGTGCAGATCATCGACGTCGACACCGGGCAGCCGTGCCCGGTCGGTGTAGTCGGCGAATTGGTCAACGTCACCGGCGCAGGGCGTTTCGAAGGCTACTACAACGATCCCGAAGCCAACGCGCAGCGGATGGCGGGCGGTGTCTATCACAGTGGCGACCTCGCGTACCGCGACGAGGGCGGCTACGCCTACTTCGC
>NZ_JAVKSG010000062.1:4857-20329 GCF_039583785.1 Mycobacterium sp. | reverse complement strand
CCTATGCGTACGATCTGCGTGGGCGGGCGATCACGGGGAGGGGCGACGACGTGAACATCCTGAAGCGAGGATGGGTCCTGATCGTCGTCGCCGTGGCCCTCGCGATCGGTGGGTTCGCCGTCGACCGCCTGCATGATGTCTTCCCGATCACGAGTCCGTCGAAGCTCGACCCGCGGGGGATGACCCCGCCTTACGCCCCCAAGAGCGCGACGTACGAGGTGGTAGGCCCGCCGGGCACCGTCGGAGTCGTCAACTGGATGGACGAAAAGGCCCAGCCCCGACAGGCCAACTTCACCACCCTGCCCTGGCAGCTCACCATCACCGCGCGACTACCGGGAATCTTCGCTTACGTTGTGGCACAGGGTAATAGCGACTACATCGGCTGCCGCATCACGGTTGACGGCAGGCTGGTCGACGAGCAACACGCCAACCAGCAGAACGCACAGATCTCCTGCTTGGACAAGTCCGCGTGAGTGACCAGCATACGAAGCGGCCGCGCATCGCCCATCGGATTCGTCAGCTGTCGATACCGATCATCCTGATCTGGCTGGCGCTTGCCGTCGGCCTGAACGTGTTCGTGCCACAACTGGAGAAGGTTGCCGAGGAGACCTCGGTACCGCTGTCGCCCAACGAGGCGCCGTCGGTGTCCGGCATGAAGCACATCGGCCAGAAGTTCAACGAGTACGACTCCGACAACCTGGTGCTGGTCACCCTGGTCGGTGACAAGGAGTTGGGCGAAGACGCCCACCGCTACTACGACAGTCTGGTCCGCAAGCTCAAGCAGGACACCGCCGATGTTGAGCACGTGCTGGACTTCTGGGGGCACCGCTTCACCGCATCCGGCGTCGAAAGCTTTGACCACAAATCCGCCTACGTGCAGGTCAATCTGGTCGGGAATCAAGGTGGGGCGCGCGGTAACAAGTCCGTCGAGGGCGTCCGCAAAATCGTCGAGAACTCCACACCGCCGGTCGGGGTCAAGGCCTACGTCGCCGGCGAGGGGGCGCTGACCGCCGACACGATCCGCGCCGGCGACAAGAGCATGGCCAAGATGACGCTGATCACGGTCCTGGTGATCATGGTGATGCTGCTGGTGGTTTACCGCTCGGTGGTCACTGTGCTGCTGATTCTGTTTTGCGTCTTCATCGAACTTTTCGTCAGTCGAGGATTCATCGCACTACTCGGCGCGCACGGCCTCATCGGGTTGTCGACGTTCGCCGTCAATCTGCTCACGGCGTTGGCGATCGCCGCGGGTACCGACTACGCGATCTTCATCGTCGGCCGTTTCCACGAAGGCCGCAGCACAGGCATGACCCGCGAAGCCGCGTACTACGACACTTTCGGCGGCGTCGCCAAAGTCATCCTGGGCTCCGGGCTGACCATCGTCGGGGCGACGTACTGCCTGCGCTTCACGCGGCTGCCGTACTTCAGCTCGCTGGGCGTCCCGTGTTCGGTCGGACTGTTCCTATTGCTCTGTGCTGCGTTGACTTTGGTGCCCGCAGCACTCACGGTGGCCAGCCGTTTCGGTCTGCTCGATCCCGCCCGTCGCGTCAACTACATGCGTTGGCGCCGCGTCGCGACCGCGATTGTGCGTTGGCCCGCACCGATTTTGGCGACGTCGCTGGGGCTCGCCGTCGTCGGCGCGCTGGGTCTGGCCGGCTTCAAACCGCTGTACAACGAGCGCTACTACCTGCCTAACACGGTGTCCTCGAAGGCGGCCTACGACGCGGCCGGAGCGCATTTCTCCGAGGCCCGGCTGAACCCCGATCTGTTGATGCTCGAGTCGGATCACGATCTGCGTAATCCGACCGATCTGCTGGTGCTGGATCGGGTCGCCAAGAATATCTTCCGGTTGCCCGGCATCGAACGGGTGCAGAGCATCACCCGGCCGCTGGGCCCTCCGATCGAACACGGCTCGGTGGCATTCCAGGTCAGCGTGCAGAGCGCGCCGATCCGAGAGAACCTGCAATACCTGAAAGATCGCGTCGCCGACACCAAGAAGACCGTGCACGATCTCGACACGATGATCGGCATCCTCGAGCAGATGTACACGGTGACGAAAGACTTGGCCGCGGCCGCCGACGACAGCGCCAAGACCACCGCGGACACCGCGGCCATCACCGACAATCTGCGCGATCACATCGCCGACTTCGACGACTTCTACCGGACGATCCGCAGTTACTTCTATTGGGACAAGCACTGCTATGACATCCCGATCTGCTTTGCGACGCGGTCGTTGTTCGACTCCATCGACGGTTTCGACCAGCTCGCCGAACAGTTCCACCACCTCACCGCGGACCTGACGCACACCGCGGCGGCCACCCACCAGCTGCTCAATCTGATCCCGCCGATGATCGCCACGTCGACGTCGATCCGGAACACGACAGACACGCTGTACAGCACCTTCGACAGCCTGATCCAGCAGTTCGACCGGCTGACGGATACCAACTCGTTGATGGGGGAGGCGTTCGACGACTCCAAGGTCGACGACTCCTTCTATTTGCCCCCAGAGGTTTTCAACAACCCCGACTTCCAGCTCGGGCTGAGGCTGATGATCTCGCCGGATGGCAAAGCGGCGCGATTCATCATCACCCACTCCGTCGACCCGGCGACGGTGGAAGGAATTTCGACGGTCGATGCCGAACGTCAGGCGGCGCGGGAAGCGCTGAAGCTGACCTCGCTGTCGAACGCCGACATCATCCTCGGCGGCACCGCGGCAACGTTCAAAGACATCGCCGACGGCGCGGAATTCGATCTGCTGATCGCCGGCGTCGCGGCAATCACGCTGATCTTCATCATCATGGTTTTGGTGACCAGGGCCCTGGTGGCGGCGGCGGTGATCGTCGGCACCATCGTGATATCGCTGGGCGCCGCGTTCGGCTTCTCGACTCTGTTGTGGCAGCACATCCTGAACTTCCAGATCCATTGGGTGGCACTGGTGTTCGCGCTCATCGTGCTGCTTGCTGTGGGGTCGGACTACAACCTGATGCTGGTGTCCCGAATCGAAGAAGAGATCGGCGCCGGGCTCAAGACGGGGATCATCCGGGGGATGGGCAGCACCGGTCCGGTCGTCACCGCGGCAGGAATGGTGTTCGCCTTCACGATGGGGTCGATGATCACCAGCGACCTGCGCTCGATCGGTCAGTTCGGTTCCACCATCGGGATCGGTTTGCTGTTCGACACATTGGTGGTGCGTTCACTCATCACGCCGTCGATCGCCACCCTGCTGGGGCGATGGTTCTGGTGGCCGAAGATCGTGCGAACCCGGCCGGCCAGTCAGATGCTCCGATCGGTGGGGCCGAGGCCGCTGGTTCGCGCGCTGCTGAAAGATCCACGCACCAGCGGGTAGTCGCGGCAGAGCAGAATCTCGTCTGCAACGGGATGGCCGCCCGAGGACTTTATGCCGGGGCGGACAATCAGGACGAGGCGTTCGCGGCGTTCGCGGCGTGAGTCAATTCGGCTGTGGCCGAACGCAATTGCTCAGCAGAGGTCAGCGGTTCCGGGAAGCCGACTCGCGTGTAGGCGACCCCGCGTGGGGTGTGCACCCGCAAGTCGAGGCCGTAGCGGTCGATGCCCGTGCACACCGACTCCTCGGTGTCGGGGTAGCCGCCGAAGGCACGAGCCATCGACGCCAGCGCAGCCGGGTGGTCGGCGTTGAGGTGCGCGATCGCACGCGCTGCGACCGGCGGCACCGGATCTGGTTCGGCAGCTAGGTAGTCCGCGCCGGTGGCCGAGTCCATCCGTCCGTAGCCGCCAACCCACCGGACCCGCTCGACCCGCAGCACCCACAGGGTGAAGTCGCTGTACTCGATGTAGAACCGCGCCGAGGGGATCGCATCCATGTACGCCGCGCGCGCAACCTCCCGATCGTCTCCGAGTGGGGCCTCGACGACGCCGGCCAGTGTGATCCGGCCCGTCGCCAGCGGGTCGGCGTCAGTGCTCACCGCCACGATCGACAAGCTGGCTCGCGGGTCGGCGGCCAAGTTGCGACCGTGCTCGGCGAGATTCGACACGCACAGCACGGGCGCGCCACCCACCAACCCGTACGCCACCAGCGATGCCCAGGGGTCGCCATCGGCCGTCAATGTGGCCAGTGTCGCCGCGTTACCGGCGGCCGCGATGGTGCGGGCCTGCTCGGCCGCCGACGGCTGGGTGGAAACAGTCACCTGCTGCAGCGGTGGCGGCACCGAAGGTGCATCGCCGACATCGCCGTGATCGCGGTTCGCCACGAAGGTGAGGTTACTGCCTATCGCGCATCGTGATATAGTTACGTAGGCTAAGTAAATTGACGCGGGAGGGCTTTTCACCATGGCTCGTACTGACAAGGACACGTGGGACCTGGCGTCCAGCGTGGGCGCGACGGCAACCGCAGTCGCCGCCTCGCGCGCGATGGCGTCGCAGCAGCCGGATGCGCTGTTGGACGACCCGTGGGCCGACCCGCTGGTTCGCGCGGTGGGGATCGAACTCTTTGTCAAACTCATCGACGGTGAGATCGAGCACGCGGACGATCCGTTGCTGAATCGACGAGCCATGAACGAGCAGATCGCCGTACGCACCCGGTTCTTCGACGAGTTCTTCATGCAGGCAACCGAATCCGGCATCCGACAGGCCGTGATACTGGCGTCGGGCTTGGATACCCGTGCCTACCGCCTACCATGGCCGGCGGGTACCGAGGTGTTCGAGATCGACCAGCCTCAGGTCATCGCGTTCAAGACACGAACTCTGGCTGACCTGGGTGCGCAGCCGACGGCTCAACGGAGCACGGTCGCCATCGATTTGCGCGAAGACTGGCCCACCGCCCTGACCGAGGCCGGCTTCGACCCCACGCGGCCGACGGCCTGGAGTGCCGAAGGCCTGTTGGTCTATTTGCCGCCGGACGCGCAGGACCGCCTATTCGACAACATCGCTGCGCTCTCCGCCCCAGGGAGCCGGATTGCGACCGAGCACATGGACATGCGGGACGTTCCCGCCGACTGGGCGGAGCGGCTCACCGAGCGCGCGCAGCGCATCGGTTCCAACATCAACCTGGCCGAGTTGTTCTACACTGGCGACCGCAATCCAGCCGCAGACTATCTCGGTACCTACGGTTGGCACACGGATGTCCGGACCACCCAGCAAGCCTACTCCGCCAACGGTTTCGAGGTTCCCAAAGATGATCTGGCGTCGTTCGGTGATGGATCTGGTTACCTGACAGCGACTTTGGTCTAGCTTTCCCGACGGGCCGAGCCGGCACGATGTTGCGGCGCGTGCCCCAAGACCCCAGGCCTTGCGACCGAAACCGCAGCGTGTTCGATGTTCGGCTAACCGGTTGGGCCGCCGCGCTTTCGCTCAACGGGTGTTGAGCCGCTCCTCGACCTGAAGTGCTTCCAGCGCACGGGCCGCAGTCTCGTAGCCCTTTACCACGCCCTCCAGTCGTGCGGTTGAGCCGTCGAAGCAGGCCCAGTCGAAAACGGCTTGGCAGACGTGGTCAGCCAGATTGCGCAGGATGCCGTCGCGAGGCGGGTTGTCGATGACCCTGATCGCGGCTGCGCACAGCGCGCCCTTGTCGACGCCGTCGCACTGGTGAGCCAGCGCCATGAGATTACGGGTGTGATAACCCTCGAAGTCCATAAAACTCCTTGCCCGTCATCGATTCTCTGCCCTGTGCCGTCAGGTCCGCCGTCGATGAACCGAGACAAAACCTAGCCGAGCAACGGGCACGTGCCGGCCACAGTCAGGTCACAGAGCTACATCGGAATTCGCACGCCGGCCAGCGCGCCGTCGCACGGTGCGGGCGGCGCAATAGGCGCGGCGCAGATCTTCGCTGAATACCCGGGCAGCTTCTGCGTAGTAGACAGTCATGCGGTCTGAAACCTAGGGAGCGGCAACAATGTTCGCGATCTGCTCGGCGATCGCCGTCCGGATCGCGGTGTCGTCGAGGTCCTGCAGTCCGAAGGCAACCCGCAGGGTAGGTCCCATCAGGCCCCAGCCGATTTGCAGAGCCATGCCGTGCGCGGCCGACAATCTCGCCGTCCGGTCATCGCTGTGATCGGCTTGTACCTGCGCCAGGAAAGCCGCCATGCCGGGGAAGCGTTGTTGGAGTTCTTCCACCGGGAAACCGTCGAGTGTCGAGCGCACCATGACGCGCGCCTGGAATTCGTAGGCGGCTTCGATGTCCGCCTGCGCCGCACCTGACGCGCGCAGCAGTGCGGCGGAGTCCGCGAGATGCTGCAGCGTCGCTGCCAGCAGTCGGCGTTTACTCCCGAAGTGGCGGTGCAGTAGGCCGTGATTGACGCCGGCCCGGGTCGCGACCTCTCGGATGGAGGTGGCGGCCGGACCCTTATCCGCGAACAATTCGCTGGCCGCTTGCAACACAGCCGCACTGACCTCGTCTTTGCCGATCGGCTTCGCGGTGGTCGGCACTGTTGCGTTCGCTGTAGCCATCTGTGTACATTAGCGGACAGCAGCGAGTGTAGACAGCTGCCTACATAGACAGCGTCGAAAAGGGAGCAGTCATGAGCGGTGAGCTTCGTGTGGTCAAACTGGGCGAGAACATCGGCGCGCGTATCGACGGCGTGCGACTCGGCGTACTCGATGCCGAGACCGCGGCCGCGATCAACACGGCGCTGATCACCCACAAGGTCGTGTTCTTCCGCGGACAGACGCACCTTGACGACGACTCCCACTACGCCTTCGCGGAGAGTCTCGGCGTTCCCACCACACCGCACCCGACGCTGACGTTCGAGGGCAGCCGGGTGATGCGACTGGAGTCCATCAACGGTGCTGGCGCCAACCAGTGGCACACCGATGTCACCTTCGTCGACCGCCCGCCGAAGGCCTCGATTCTGCGCGCCGTGGAACTGCCGGCCTACGGCGGCACCACCACCTGGGCGTCCACCGTATCGGCGTATCAGCAGCTGCCGCAGTCGTTGCAACAACTGGCGGACGGTCTGTGGGCCATGCACAACAACGCGTTCGACTACGCGCAGGTCGACCCGGCCAAGCTGGCTGCGCTGGAGGCCGACCCTGAAGCAATCGTGAAATATGCCAACCAGTTTCACTCGACTCACTACGAAACGCATCACCCGGTGGTGCGTGTGCACCCGGAGACCGGGGAACGGTCGCTGCTGCTCGGCAACTTCGTCAAGGCCATCCTTGGCGTCAACGGCACCGAGTCGCAGGCACTGTTTCGGATCTTCCAGGACCGGATCACTCTGCTGGAGAACACGATTCGGTGGAACTGGGAGCTAGGAGACGTCGCGATGTGGGACAACCGAGCGACGCAGCACTACGCGGTCTCCGACTACGGCCGCCAACGCCGCGTCATGCACCGCATCACCCTCGCCGGCGACATTCCGGTCAGTGCCAACGGCGAGCACAGCCGGGTGGTCTCCGGTGACGCCAGTGATTACTCCATCGTGGACACTGCCAAGCCGCTGGTCGCCTGACCTTCACCTGATGTCAGCGCCGTCAGCGCCGTCAGGCGGTCTGCTTGCCGGTGCGATCACCCATCTGGAACGACGTGGACGGCGAGCCGAAAAATAATGTCTTTAGAAAAAGATTCCGGCGTACGGGGCCTGCTGTACCGCAAACAGCCGATCGGCGGCCGCCAGCGGCGCGGGGGCATCCGCGCGAACCAGTCCGGCTAGCGACAGACTGCGCCACGTCGCCCCGCCCAGGAGCACGGCCGCCAGCCCTGCCACTCCGACGTGCAGTTGTGGGCACCGGTCGGTGCGTTGCGCGCCGGCTCCCGTGACAGCCAGCGTGATGGAGTTGTCCGGCAGCAGCGGGTCGTCGACCGCGATGCGCACTTCTCCGCCATCCGGGTATTGCCGTGTAGCCAAGGTCTTTTCGACGTCGACGATCCGGAGCCACGTTTCGTCATGCGTGGCGGTGACCTGCACGGCGCGTTGATCCACCAGCAGCCACGGCAGCGGGTCGTCGACCGGAAGCATCCAGAACACCACGCGATCGATCAGGTCGAGCCCCAGCAGAAACCGCAACAGACCAAGATAGGCGTCGCGCACGGGCGCGAAGAAGTCCTCCACGACGATGGTGCGCCGATCGCTGACGAACCACGTGTCGGTATCGATCGGGCGGTAGCGGACGAACCCAGTTTCAGACCCGGCAGCGCCATGCACCGCGACATACCAAGGGCTGGAGCCGGATTCAGTGCGCATCCGGACGCCCTGCCACCACACATCTGGACGGTCGATGGTGCCCGGACGTGACGGCCGGTTGCCGGAATAGATCCGCGGCAGCGCATCCCAGGCTTCCGCTGGGTCCAGCAGTCGCACCGGCCCGCCCGTCGCCACGCCCGGACGAAGCGCGGCCCGTGCGGTCTGTACCTCGACGGTCTGCGACGTGCTCGCCACGCCGTAGCCGTACCGCTCATAGATGGTCGCTTCGGACGCGCGAAGCGTGGCGACCGCCTCGCCGCGCGCGGCGAAGTCACGCAACTGGTGGCGCATCAGATCAGTGCCGATGCTTCGTCGGGTAAACGATGGCAGCACCCCGACATGCGTCACCGCGGCGTGGCCGACGATACCGCCGCCCGGCAGGGTGAGACGGCTCGTCACGGCATCGGCGGTGCCGACCAGTTGGCCGTCGGCGAATGCGCCGATCGTGCGGCCGGGTTCGAGAAGTCGGGCGATCTGTCCGGGCGCGAGATCCGCCAGAAGCGGGAACCCGATCATGGCGGTACGGAATACATTGGCCGCGGCGACGAGGTCGCGTTCGCTGTCGAGCACGCGGATCTCGGTGGTCATCCCGACATCATGTCTCGCGATCGCGACGGCGCCTCGTGGCGGCCTAGGCTTTGCCGTTTCGCCCGCGGTGCTTGCGGCCGGGCCAGCAACACGGCCGGCGCAGGCCTTCCTCGAGTTCTTCCTGGGTGTGCCGGATCCGGCGCTCCCAGGTCTTCTGTTTCTTGGCGTCGTCGACCCAGCAGATGAATTCGTTGCGCGCCAGCGGTGTGATGGCTTTCCAGCCGGCGAGCGCCGTGGTGTCGGCCAGTAGCGCTTGGCGCAGGTCCGCGGGAAGCTTGTGGACCGCCCCGCCGGGCACCCGGTTGCCGCTCATCTCGCCAGGTTAATCGCTGGACAGGCGGCTAGCGCGGAGCTCAGCGTCAGATGTTGCTGCGGCCCCGTGGCATGGAGCCCGCAGCATGTCGGTCACTTGCCTGAGTAAGGGGCTCGGCGAGTAAGCGATACACCGATGAGACCGCTGTCGATCAGCACGCGTTGGTGAAATACAGCTGCAGCGAGTCGATCGGATAAGGACGTCGATCGGATAAGAACGTAGCGCGGCGGACCCCTTCCGGACGACTGAATCCACGCGCGCCGTCATTTGCCAGCAGTTCGAGAGCGGCATCGCATAGGTCCGGCCGACGCTGCTCAGCGTTGTATTTCCGCGGCTTGGCGATAGGTCGAAGTTTAGCGGGCAGGCATGTCAGCAGTCCGCCCGCGAGTCGAGTGATTCGATGTTTTGGACATGTGCGCAAGGGGTAAAATAGTGGCATGTCCAAATTGAGTGTAGTGAAATCAGTGGTAGTTGGTGGAGCGGTAGCGGCAGCGATGGCGGTGCTGCCTATCGCGGCAGCTGAGGCCGGCGTAGGCTCGAACGGCTCGGCTTCCACTCACGTCATCTACCAACAGTTACCGGGTGGTAGTGGTTGCGACGGCAACGGAACCTGTGGGTCCGGCGGTCAGGACGGTGGCCCGGGTGGCGGCCCCGGCGGTCAGGGCTGTGTCCCGGGCGTCGGCTGTGGCTCCGGCGGCCAGTTCGCAGGACCGGGCGGCGTTCCCGGCGGTGTCGGATGCCTTCCGGGCGTCGGCTGCGGTAACGGCCACGCCTGAACCGCTACCCGCTAGTCAGTTCATGCGGCCTGGGGTCAACTCAGGCCGCATGGCTCCTTGGCCGGGCTCGGTTCGCCTCCGAGGCTGCCGATGCCAGCGGATGGTCGGTGCGCGCCGGTTGAGGCTCTAGCATCGACCATCGGATACCACTCGGCGAGTTAGTTAAGTCACTACGCACGAGTCGAATAGGCCATACGCTCGGATGGTGACCATTCCATACCACGAGGCGCTGCGCGAGCAGATCCGCGACCGGCTGGCCGCCCACGACCGTCGCGTGGTCGACGACCCGACGAAGCGTCACGCGGCCGTCGCGGTGCTGCTGGTCGACTCCGAAGTCGGGGAGGACAGGATCGACCCCGCCCCGGTCGACGATTGGATTGCCGGACGCCCGATGCCTGAGTCTCTCGACGGTCGCATGGTCGACGTCTCCGGCGGTGCCGCATTCCTGTTGTGTCGCAGGACCTCACGGCTCAGCTCGCACCCTGCACAGTGGGCGCTTCCGGGTGGGCGCCTGGATCCCGGCGAGACCGCGATCGACGCGGCTCTGCGCGAACTGGACGAGGAGGTCGGCATCAAGCTCGCACCCTCCAACGTGTTGGGTTTGCTCGACGACTACCCGACCCGGTCCGGCTACGTCATTACCCCGGTGGTGATCTGGGGCGGCGGGCGACTCGACCCGCAACCGGCACCCGACGAAGTGGTGGCGGTCTACCGGGTCGGGATCCACCAGCTGCAGCGTGCCGACTCGCCGCGATTCATTGCCATCCCGGAGAGTTCGCGGCCCGTCGTCCAAATACCGCTGGGCAACGATCTCGTCCACGCGCCGACCGGTGCCGTGCTGTTGCAGTTGCGTTGGCTCTGCCTGGACGGCCGCCACGATCCGGTCGACGAGTTGGAGCAGCCGGTCTTTGCCTGGAGGTAGCCGGCCCGCAGTCAGGGCCGTCCAGAATGGTCGGAGCGCGCCCGTTGGTCACGGTCGACCCCGTCTTCCGGATCGGCTCAGACGCCGACGAAGCCAGGCCCGGGCTCTGGGGTGACGTTGTGCGCGGTGATCTCCTGCCGGCAGTACGCGCACACCAGCATCGGGTCGGCGGTCCGGTCGCACGGCTGGTGATGCAGCACGATCGGCGGGCCCTGCGGATGGGGGAGGTGCTGGTCGCCCCACTGCATCAAAACGACGATGGCCGCGAACAGGTCTCGGCCGGGATCGGTCAGCCGGTACTCATGGCGGTCGGGATCGCTTGCGTAGAGCGCCTTTTCCAATAGGCCCTTGTCGACGAGAGTCCGCAGCCGTGCCGACAACGTCGGCCGCGGGATCTGAAGGTTGCGGGCCAACTGGCCGAAGCGGCGCACCCCGAAAAACGCCTCGCGCAGGATCAGCAGCGTCCACCGTTCGCCCACGATCTCGAGCGCGCGCGCCACCGACTCGCCATCGAAGCGGTGGGACAAATCCGGGTAATCCATGGTTCATAAAATGTACCGGTTCAAAAACTAAACCGGTAGTGGTAACGTGGCTGATCCACCCGCGCCGGCTGTGCAAAGCGAGGACGTATGGACACCGATGTCGCCACCGCTGCTGTCCTGACCAGGGCCACCCAGATCGCCGATCTCGCGCGTGGCATGGCTGACGAGATCGACTCCGCCCGTCGACTACCTGCGGAACTGCTTGAGGCGCTGCGGGATTCGGGGTTGCTACGGGCAGGCGCGCCGGTGGAGGTCGAGGCGCTGGAATTGCCTGCGGGCACCGCACTGCGGTGCGCGGAAGAGGTGGCGCGCGGCGACGCATCGGCCGGCTGGTGTGTGTCGATCGGGATCACCAGCACCCTGCTGGTCGCCTACTTGCCGCCGGCGAGCCGCGACGAACTGTTCGGCGGCGGCCGCGGACTGGCCGCCGGGGTGTGGGCGCCGCAGGGTAAGGCGCGCCGCGTTCCGGGGGGTGTGGTGGTCTCGGGCCGCTGGGCATTCTGCAGCGGCATCACCCATGCCGACGTGTTGTTCGCCGGTTGCGTGCTCGAGGACACACCGGCGGTGCTGGCACTGCCCACCGAGCAACTACAGATCCTGGACACCTGGCACACCCTGGGCCTGCGCGGCACCGGCAGCCACGACACCGTCGCCGACGAGATCTTCGTCCCCGACGAGCGGGTGCTCTCGATCTTCGACGGACCGGTGATCGACCGCCCGCTATACCGATTCCCGCCGTTCGGCTTCTTCGCCGCCTGCATCACGGCCGCGGCGATGGGCAACGCGCGGGCTGCGATCGACAACTTCGTCGAGCTCGCCGGCACCAAGAAGGGGGTGGCCGCCAGCCGCACGCTGGCCGAACGGTCCACTGTCCAGGCGGCCGTAGCCACGGCCGAGTCGGCGCTCGAAGCCGCCCGGGCCGGCTACTATCAGGCGATCGAAACAGCTTGGCACGCAGCTGAAGTCGGCCCGAACAACCCGCTGGAGGCGCGCAACCGGTTACGGCTGGCCGCCACCCACGGGGTGCGTGTGTCCGCCGACGTTGTTCGGTCGATGTACGACCTCGCCGGCGGCAGCGCCATCTACGACGGCGCACCACTGCAACGACGCCTGCGGGATGCCTTCACCGCCACCGCGCACTTCCAGGTGAACGAGGCGTCGCGCGAACTGCCCGGCCGCATCCTGCTGGGTCAGGCCACCGAGGCGGCGATGCTGTGAGATCGCCGGTCGAAGCGGTCCTGCCGTTCTGGCTCGACCGGCCCGACCTGGAGGCGCTGGAGATCGCCGAGGCCGTCGCCGCCGCCGGGATCGCCGGGTTGTGGATCGGCGAGATGGCGACGTTCGACGCGTTCGCGTTGGCCACCGCGATCGGTGCCCGTGCGCCTGGCCTGGGACTACGGATCGGCCCGCTGCCGATCGGTGTGCGCACGCCCGCGGCAATCGCGTTGGGCGCGAGCACGGTTGCCGGGCTCACCGGCGCCGAGGTCGACATCGCGCTGGGCGCCTCCAGTCCGTTCATCGTGTCGGGCTGGCATGACCGGGACTGGTCGCACGGCGTCGATCGGATGCGCGAGACGATCGAGTGCCTACGGCCGATCCTGCGCGGCGAACGCGGCGATTACGACGGCCGGTATGTTCGCAGTCACGGTTTCCGGTTGCGACACCCGTTGCCAGGCATCCGTATCGGCGTCGGGGCCTTCGGCCCGTCGATGATGCGGCTTGCCGCGGAGTTTGCTGACGAGGTGGTACTGAATCTGGCTTCGCCGCAGCGTGTTTCGCAGGTCCGCGAGCAGCTCGAGGTGCAGTCTATCGCGGTGGGCCGGCTTCCGCCGCAGGTGACCGCGTGGGTGCCGGTTGCGGTACGACCCGGGGAGGCTGCGCGGTGTCAGCTGGCCGGTCAGCTGGCGGTCTACTTCGCCCCGCCCGGCTACGGCGAGATGTTCTGCGACCTGGGATTCGCCGACCTGGTCGAGCGGGCCCGCTCCGGTGCGCGACGGGCGGACCTGGCTGCGGCGATCCCGCTCGAATTAGCCGCGAAGCTGGCGGCTTTGGGCGATCCGGGCCAGGTGACCGACCGGATACGCGACTATCTGAATGCCGGCGCCGACACCGTCGCGGTGATCCCCGTGACCGCCGAAGATCCCAGCGGCCGCAGCGCCCTCGGCTGCGCCGCAGACCTCAATCGGAGCCTCACACCCACACAGGAGACCGCTTATGAGCCCCGCTAACATCCAGTGCCGACTCGCCGAGCGACCGACTGAAAAGCTGTCGGCCAGCAACTGGTCGATCGTCGAGGAACCCAAACCCGTTGCAGCAAATGGGCAATTCGTTGTCCACGTTGATTACCTATCGATCGATCCGGCAATGCGCACCTGGCTGAACGCCGGCCGCAGTTACGTGCCGCCGGTGGAGATCGGCGAAGTGATGCGGGCACTGGGTGTCGGCCGTGTCGTCGAATCCCGGCACCCCGACTTCGTGGTCGGGGACACCGTGTCGGGGATCTTCGGCGTTCAGCGCTACGCGTTGTCCGACGGCGTCGAGGTGCACACGATCGATACCGCGCTTGCTCCGGCCCCGGTGTATCTCAGCGCGCTCGGCATCAGCGGTCTGACCGCTTACTTCGGTCTGCTCGACATCGGCAAGCCCGAGCCGGGGCAGACCGTGCTGGTTTCGGGAGCGGCCGGATCGGTAGGCAGCATCGTCGGGCAGATCGCCCGGATCAAGGGGTGCCGCGCGGTCGGCATCGCCGGCGGCGAGGACAAACGCCGCTGGCTGATCGAAGAAGCGGGCTTCGACGCCGCGATCGACTACAAGACCGCCGACCTGCGCAAGGAACTCAAGACCCACGCCCCGGACGGCGTCGACGTGTACTTCGACAACGTCGGCGGGGCAACGCTCGAGGCCGCGCTCAACCGACTCGCCCGCGGTGCGCGCATTGTGCTCTGCGGCGCGGTGTCGCAGTATAACGACACCCCGCGCGGGCCGTCCAACTACATGCAATTGCTGGTCGCACGAGCATCGATGACCGGGTTCGTCATCTTCGACTACGCCAAGCGCTATCCGGAAGGTATTGCGCAACTGGCGAAATGGTTGGGAAGTGGGCAGTTGCGGTCCCACGAGCAGATCGAGCACGGGGGCGTCGGCGACTTCCCCGACACGTTGCTCAAGCTGTTCCGCGGGGAAAACACCGGCAAGCTGATCCTGGCGCTGGGGGAATAGCTCCCCTTGCGGAATCGTTGCACACGGCCGTGGCTGCATTTACCGAAAGTCAACGTGAAGCGTTTCTCGCCGACAAACACGTCGCGGTGTTGTCCGTGGCGGCCACCGACGGCCGCCCGCCCGCCAGCGTGCCGATCTGGTACGCCTATACGCCCGGCGGGAACATCCTGGTGAACACCGGCGTGACAGCCCGCAAGACCAAGCTCATCGAGCGGGCGGGCGTGGTGACCTTGGTGGTGCAACGCGAGGAGCCGCCGTATCAATACGTGGTTGTCGAGGGCACTGTCGTCGACGCCGCAACGCCCGCGCCGCTGGATGTGCGCGAGGCCATCGCGATCCGCTATCTCGGTGAGGAAGGCGGCCGCGCGTTCGTCCAGGGGATGGCGGACCAGCCGGGCATCCTGATCACCGTGCGGCCCGATCGCTGGATCACCGCCGACTTCTCCGGCGAGCTGTAACCTTCCCGATTTTCGAGCGCACCGCGAACCGTCGTGTCGGGGCCGTTCACGGCTGGACCTGTCATAAGCTGACGGTCTCAAGAACCCGGGTCGCTACGTTCGAAAACCGTTAGGAAGCAACTCAAATGGACCTCGAACGGATCACCAGCCCACTGCGACTGGCGAGGGGATCGCACCAGCCCGGATCGGGCAAAGGGTGCGCCATGAACGTGATTTCGTACATCAACGGCGACGAGCAGATCACCGACTTCCCGGCGACCTCGGCCCGTCCGTTGGCGTCGTTCGTGCAGTTGTGCAACGACTCGTTGGCCGAGCCCGACGGCTACCTCTCACCGGCGAACAGCCTGCTGGTGCTCGACCTCGGATGGTTGACCGTCGGGACCGCCGACGTCGCCGACGCCGTCCTGCACATCTGGGTGACCAAGCTGCTGACCAGCCCGCCATGGGGTGTGCTGCGGTACGCCAGCGGTGCGGCGGCCAAGGCCATCGCCGATATCG
>NZ_JAVKSG010000062.1:0-4757 GCF_039583785.1 Mycobacterium sp. | reverse complement strand
CGGCAACGCGCTGCGTGCGCACCGGTTGGCCAACCTAGATGCCGGCGCCGCCCGGATTGTCGACGTCACTCGTAACGCGATCCGCTCCTGGAGACGGCTCGCTGGGTTGAGCGTGGTGAGTAACGATCCGATCCCGGCTTCCGGCTTGCGGTCGTGCAATGTGGAATCAGTTCTGCCGATGGCTATCTCGGCGTAGCTGTGACGATTGCCGGAGCGCTGTAGGCTCTCGATCCGCGCTGCCGGCTGTCGCACAGCCGAGTTACGATGCGGACGTGCCGATCAATGACGTGCCGGCGGCGCTCACGCCTATGACATCTTCTCCCAGGCCGGCCGACTGGCACGCAAGAGGGAGATGTTGCGTGGGCTGCTCGCCGAACACGTAATCGCGGTGGGCGAGTCGCAGTCGGCACTGTTCCTGACGACGTATATCAACGCCGTCGACCCACTTGCGCGGGTCTACGGCGGCTTTCTGGTGCATTCGCGATTCGGACCCGCTGCCCCGCTGGACGGTAGCTCGATATTCGAAGTGCCCGAAGCCAATTCGTCTCAGGCGGTCGCCTTTCGTCCGGATATGCGCGTCCCCCTCGTCACGATCATCACCGAGACTGACTTGTTAGGCGGCCGTCGCCAGGGCTATCACAGGGCCAGACAGCCTGACAACCAACGACTTCGGGTGTGGGAGATTGCCGGAACTGCGCACGCCGACAACTACACGATTCAGGTTGCGCCGATAGACACCGGCTCGGCACGCCTCGCCGACATCGTTGCGGCGTACGCGCCGACAGACATGTTGATGGGCCGGCAACTGGATCACTTCGTCAACTTTGCGCCGCAACATCACTACGTTTTGCAGGCGGTATTGTCGCAGCTGAACGGCTGGGTGAGCGAGGGCCGGCCGGTGCCCGGCTGCGAACCCATCGAGATGCGGTGTGAGAAGCCTGTTCTCGACCAACACGGCCTCGTACGAGGAGGTGTCAGGACACCGTGGGTGGACGTGCCGATCGCCCGGACGTGCGGCGTCGGCGGCGAGGAGAACGCCATGTCCTCGCTCTTCGGCTCCGGTGAGCCGTTCGACGCCCCGACTGTGCAGCGGTTGTATCCCGGCGGGGCATCAGACTATCTACAGCGCTTCACGGCATCACTCGACTCGGCGATTCAGTCGGGTTTCCTGTTGGCCGCCGATCGTGACGAGATTCTCGAGCTGACCATCGCGGACTGGCGATGACGGCCTCAGAGCGGCGAGCCCTCGAGGGTCAGACTGAACAATGCGTAGGCCATGCAGAACAGGAAGTTCAGCGTGACGAGAACCATGCCGAGGAACAGCAGTGAGCGAGTGCCGCGGCGCTTCATGCGCCGGATTTTCGCGCTGAACTCGTCACGCCTCAGCTGAGTCGCGATCAGCGCGAAGTTGAAATCGGCGACCTCGGCGTGGGCGACGGGCGAACCGGCCAGCATTTGCCGGAGCCGGTCCGGCGACGTGCTCACGCCGACGTGTGCGAAGCGACGGCTGAGCCTGCGTGCCTGCCTGCGGCTGGCGAAATGACTACCGACCAGCAAGCGCTGCGGCAGCTGCCCACGTTCGTTCCCCCAGGGGGTAGCGGGCATCATCACACGCCGAAGTCTAGCCAGGCCGCGGCGGATACCGGAAGCTTCGCGTTGATTGCGCCGGCGGAAATTTGCATCGAGGCCATGGCCCGCCCACCTGACTTCTGCCGACGTAGTTCTCCCGGGCGCCACGGAGTTTCAGTAACTAGAACCTGTTACAGTTTTGCGGCATGAGGCGCACACGCGTCGTCGTCGCGGGCTTGGGTGATGTGGGCATTCTGGCCGCGATGCGGCTCGCCAAGCATTTCGATGTCGTCGGCGTCTCGGTCAAACCCGGCCTGGTCAGCGGCCAGGAACTCGGCGTCCGGCTGGCCCGCCCGCGCGATTGGGCCCGCGACTACTGGATTCCCTTCGACAGGTTTCGGCGACTGGACCGGGTGCGGATCATTCAGGGCGCGCTGACCGGCGTGGATCTTGCTCTTCGGACCGTGTCCGGCCGCGGCGGCGACGGCACACCATTCGTCGAGGGATACGACGCGCTGGTCATCTCGACCGGCGTCAGCAACGGCTTCTGGCGCCGCCCGACCCTGCAGTCGGCCGCGGATGTCGGCGCCGATCTGCATGCCGATCACCACCGCCTGGCCGGCGCCGCGTCGGTGATCGTCGTCGGCGGCGGTGCGGCCGCGGTCACCAGCGCCGTGAACCTGGCAACCACCTGGCCGGACAAGCGAATCGACCTCTACTTTCCTGGCGATCGGGCGCTGGCCGACTACCACCCGCGGATCTGGCAGCGCATCAGCCGCCGCCTCACCGATCTCGGCGTCGGCCTGCATCCGCGCCATCGCGCCGCGCTGGTCAACGGCTTCGCGGGCGACGAAATCACCGGCGGCGGTGTCGACTGGAGCACCGGACAGCCAGCGGCGTCGGCCGACGCGGTGCTGTGGGCAATCGGACGGGTGCGACCCAACACCGACTGGCTGCCTGGCCAACTGTTCGACGACGGCGGCTTTGTCCGTGTCACCGGCGAGCTACGGGTGCCCGGTCACCCGGAGGTGTTCGCGGTCGGCGACGTCGCGGCCACCGACCCGCTACGCAGTTCGGCCCGCAATCGCGGTGACGCGCTGGTCGCGCGCAATGTTCACGCCGAACTGACCGGTGGTCGCCCGCGCACCTACCGGGCGCCCGGGCACCGGTGGGGCTCGATCCTGGGTATCCAGCCCGACGGCTTGGAAGTCTTCCTCCCCACCGGTCAGGCGCTCCGCATCCCGTCTTGGCCGGTCGAGCGCGTGGTCATGCCGCTGATCGTGCGCCGCGGCATGTACGGCGGCGTGCGTGACAACCATCCGCTGGCCTGAGGCTTGTTCGAGCGGCCACTTATGTGGAGATTCGGCGGGTTTTCGCGCCATAACTGGCCACTCGACGAGATGGATCAGCCGCGCTTACCGCGCACCCACTGGAACGTGCCGATGCTCTTGACCCGTACGCCGGCGAACCCGTGCTCCTCGAGGATGTCGCCGACCTCGTCCTCGCTGAAGATGTGGGCTCCACCGGTGGGAAGGGCCCGCCACAGGTCGACCGGCGGACGCAGGGTGGGAATCATGACCGCGAGCCGTCCGCCGGGCTTGAGCACACGCGCGATCTCGGACAGTGCCGCGGCGGGATCGGGGACCAGCTGCAGCACCGCGACCGAGATTGCGGCATCGAACGTCGCGTCGCGGAACGGAAGCTTCTGCGCGTCGGCACGCAGAAAGCCGACCTGCGGACCCGCGGCACTGCGCACCGCGCGAGCCAGCATCGGTTCGGAGATGTCGATGCCCAGCGCCAGCCCGTCTTGGCTGGCGGCATGGGCCAGCGAGGTGGTGACGGAACCGGGGCCGGCTCCGACGTCCAGGGCGACGCCGCCTGCCGGGATGTTCAGCCACTCAAGGGGGAGTTGCATGGCGGCGATGAACCGCCGGGTCAGCGCTTGGGCGTTGTCGTAGACGAACGAGCCGATCGAAGATGCCCAGACCGCCTGGATGGCACCGTCGTTTTTGGCTACATCGTCGTCGGTGGTGCTCAGCAGGTCCAGATAACCGTTGCTGACGTCAGGGTCAGCGGGCGGGTCGGCGAGCAATTCGAGTGCTCTGCTCAAGGCTGGCGGCAGGGTCGTCTTCAGCTCGGTCACTGTGCGTTCCTTCGACGAAACATCAAGTTATACAGGTGTTTAAGCATTGACAACTGCAATTCGTCAGGCCTGTGCTTCCGTCCGCAGCCTACGCCGGGCTGCTGTTTGACTCCACCCGCCGAGGTCGCAGGGGCTAGGGTCGGATGGTGACTACATCGTGGTCGTCGAGCCGACTCGGCAACCTGTCTGGCAAACGCGTCATCGTGACCGGGGCTACTAACGGCGTCGGCCTCGGCACCGCGCGCCTGCTCGCCCGCGCCGGTGCGCATGTGATTTTCGCCGTCCGCAACACCGAGTTGGGCGCTCAACGGGCCGCCGAGATCGGAGGCTCCACCTCGATCGCCGAACTCGATCTCGCCGACCTCGCGTCGGTGCGGGCATTCCCCGATCGGTTCGAGGGCGACGTCGACATCTTGATCAACAACGCCGGAGCGGTCGTCCAGCATCGCACCGAAACCGTCGACGGGTTCGAAATGACCCTCGGGACAAACTTCTTGGGCCCGTTCGCGTTGACCAACCTGCTGCTGGGCCGGGTGCGCTCACAGATCATCAACGTCGGATCTGACGCCCACAAATCAGCGACGCTGCGCTTGGACGACATGCACCTGCGCTCGCACAAGTGGGCTGCGTATCCGGCGTACGCGCGCTCGAAGCTCGCGGTGATGCTGTGGGGACTGGAACTCGACCGCCGGCTGCGCGTCGCGGGGTCGCCGGTGACCACGCAGCTCACGCACCCAGGTTGGGTGTCGTCGAACCTTTCTCAAGTGTCGGACAAGCCGATGATGGCCAGCTTCCACCGGGTGATCAATCTGTTGGCGAATCAATTCGGCAACGACATCGAGGAAGGCGCCGCAACGACGCTGTACTGCATCAGCGAACCGATTCCGCCGGGCAGCTACGTCGGAGTCGACGGTCGGCTCGGGTTGAAGGGCGGCCCGGTACTCATCGGACGCTCGGCGCTCGCAGCCGATTACGAAGTCGCCGCCGAGGTCTTCGAGTTCGGCGAAAAAGAAACCGGGACACAGCTTCCCGTCTAGAAAGGCGC
>NZ_JAVKSG010000061.1:0-21307 GCF_039583785.1 Mycobacterium sp. | reverse complement strand
AACCACCCCCGTTTCGCGGGCATTTTTAACTGAGGCATCGATCAATTTTCGCGGGCAGATTGACGTGAGGCATTACGTGCCCTTGCGCAGGCGACCAGGGTCGTCAAGCGGCGTGTGGCTGTCCTCCCGCCAAAGACTTCTCCATCCGCCGGGAGGCGGCACGGATACCGAACGACGACACGATCTCGAAGACCCCGATCACCACCAGCCAGATCGCGACGACGAGGGTGAGAATGTCGATGCTCTCCAGGGGAGACGCGAGCATCACGATGCCGGCCAGCAGGCTGACCACGCCCAAGAAGATCTGCCAGGCGCGGCCGGGCAGATGAGGATCGCTGATCGCCGAGATCGACGTTGCGACACCGCGAAAGATGAAGCCGACGCCGATCCAGATGGCGAGCAACACAATCGCGAAGCCTTGGCCGAAATGCCGAAAGCACAACACTGCCAGTACCAGTGAGGCTGCCCCGCTGATGAACAACAACACTCTGCCGCCGGCCGAGACGTGTAGGGCGAACGCGAAGAAGACCTGAGCGGTGCCGGTGATCAGCAGATAGACACCGAACAGAGCAGCCGCGAAGACGATGGAATCTCCGGGCAGTAGATAGACCAGGATGCCGAGGGCCAGCGACAGGAGCCCGGACAGCAGGGTCGACTTCCACAGGTGCGGCAACAACTTTGGAACAGCAGTGGTTTCCATGCTCCGAATATTCCCACAAACAGCCGCCGAGGCGGAACATTTGCGAGCTATCAGACCCCGGCCGTTTGAGGTGCGTTCGCGAGCATGTCACCGGAGCCGGTGTCTGGCTTGCGCCCGATCAGGTACCAGGTGCGCATACGCCCCTTGCCCTTGATTTCGACGTCGCCCCGCTCCTGCAGGACGAAATCGCCTTTCAGCCGCCAATACACATCTTCAGGTACCTGGATCCGGCCAACCGAGTCGGTGGATTCCATCCTGGATGCGACGTTGACCGCATCGCCCCACACGTCGTAGAAGAATCGGCGTGAGCCGACGACGCCGGCGACCACGGGCCCACACGCCAACCCGATTCGCAGCGGGAGCGGATCACCTTGCGAATCCTTGAGAACGCGTGCGACTTCGGCCATGTCGAGTGCGAAAGCTGCCAGCGCTTCGACATGATCGGCCCGAGGTTGCGGAACTCCGCTGACCACCATGTAGGAGTCGCCGCTGACTTTGATCTTTTCCAGACCATGCTTGTCGACCAGGGCGTCGAAATCGCCATAAAGCTTGTCCAGGAACAGGATCAACTGGTCCGGCGGCATATCGCTGGCCCGCTCGGTGTAGCCGGCAATGTCGGCGAACAGCACCGAGGCGTCCTCATATTTGTCGGCAATAATGTTGCGCGCCGGGTCTTTTAAGCGTTCGGCGACGCTGGCCGGCAGGATGTTGGCCAGCAGCGCTTCGGAGCGTTCGTACTCCAATTCCATCGCCGCCTCGGCGCGCACGATCTCGCGCACCGCGTACCAAACGGTCGTCACCACCATGACGCAGGCCGAGATCGTGGTGACGACGAAGCTCAGCGACAAAGCCCACACCGGTTGGGCGCCGGTGTCGCGGGGAACCAGGAACTGCAACGTGATCACCATGCCGGCGGCGATGGCGGCCAGAATCGCGGCAAGAAAAATGCGGTCGACGCCGAGTTGCAGCACGACCAGGCAGGCCGCGACCAGGAAGTAGAACTGCAACCCCGAACCGGTGCCGACGAACCAGCAGATCGTAAAGATCGACAGGTAGGCGGTACCGATGAAGGTGAGGGGCGGGATCAGCTCGCCGAACCGGTGCAGCATCGGCACGCTGGCGTAGATGACCGCGCCCACGATGTTGACCATTCCGGTCCACCACACGTGGGGCGATGCGGCGATTTGGACAATGCCGAAACCGGCGCTGATGAAAACCGCCATTGTCGCGGTGAGGTTCAGGATGCGACGACGGCGCAAGACGCGCTCGGCGTAAACCTGGGTTCGGGCGCGTGGTAGCTCCCGCGCTGCTGCTACAGAATCTGGTGTTCGCCGCGAACCTGCTGGTTGTTGGGCGGCGCACCGCTTGGCCACCACAGCCAAAGCCTAACCGGTGGAGCGAACCCGGTGGGACGTCTTGGGGCGCGCGACCCACGGCCGACGACGCCGCCGCAACGCCACAATCCGCGCTTTGCGCAGATGACGCGGCAACAGAGCAGCACCCGACCGGTCGAACGCCGCTGTCGGACCCTGCGGCCATGATCGAGGAACGATGATCAAGCGTTTCGCGACCGCAGTCTCGCTGGCCGTCGCGGTAATTAGCGCCGGCCGCGCACGCGCTGCCCTACACCGGGCCATACTGCGACCCTCGCCGCAGCGACTACTGAACGAGGGAGCTAACTCCCTCGTCCTCGGTCAGAAGTGCCCTCGGTGAGATTCGAACTCACACTGGACGGGTTTTGAATCCGTTTCCTCTGCCAGTTGGGATACGAGGGCCTGCGAACTACGGCCTCCCACCATAGAGGATGGGTCGCTGCGAGCCGACTCACAGCCCCGCAGTCGAGGAATACCGCGGTTGAGGTCAGAATGTTCTCCATGACCGACGACGACGAGCGCATCCCGCACCGGGTCCTGATCGCCGAAGATGAGGCGCTGATCCGTCTCGACTTGGCTGAGATGCTGCGCGAAGAGGGCTACGAGATCGTCGGCGAGGCCGGCGATGGCCAGGCAGCCGTCGAACTTGCCGAACAGCTGAAACCCGATCTGGTGATCATGGACGTCAAGATGCCACGCCGCGACGGCATCGACGCCGCGTCGGAGATCGCCGGTAAGCGCATCGCGCCGATCGTCGTGTTGACCGCGTTCAGCCAGCGCGAACTGGTCGAGCGAGCCCGGGACGCCGGCGCGATGGCCTATCTGGTGAAGCCGTTCACGATCTCGGACCTGATTCCGGCGATTGAGTTGGCGCTCAGCCGATTCAGCGAAGTCCGCGCACTGGAGCGTGAGGTCGAATCGCTGTCCGATCGCCTCGAGACTCGCAAGCTCGTCGAGCGGGCCAAGGGCCTGCTGCAAGCGAACCAGGGCATGACAGAGCCCGAGGCGTTCAAGTGGATTCAACGGGCGGCAATGGATCGGCGCACCACGATGAAGCACGTCGCGGAGGTCGTGCTGGAAACCCTTGACACGTCGGCCGAATAGCCCGCGAGCAGGCGCAAAATCGCACGAATTTGGGTAGCGGAATGCGATTCTGCGTCTGCTCGGCGCAGCTAGCGCGCGACGATCACCGAGGAGCCGTGGCCGAACAGGCCCTGATTCGCGGTGACGCCGACTTTCGCGTTCTCGACCTGCCGACCGGTGGCCTGACCTCGCAGCTGCCAGGTCAACTCGCAGACCTGCGCAATCGCCTGGGCAGGGATGGCCTCGCCGAAGCACGCCAGTCCGCCCGACGGGTTCACCGGCACCTTGCCGCCGATGGCCGTGGCACCGCTGCGCAGCAGCGCCTCGGCCGCACCCTTGGGGCACAGCCCCAGATGCTCGTACCAGTCGAGTTCCAGTGCGGTGGAAAGGTCGTAGACCTCCGCCAGACTGACATCCTCGGGTCCGATGCCGGCTTCGGCGTAGGCGGCGTCGAGGATCTGGTCTTTGAAGACGCGCTCCGGCGCCGGCACCGTAGCGGTGGAATCCGTTGCGATGTCCGGCAATTCGGGCAGGTGCTGCGGGTACTGCGGCGTCACGGTGCTCACCGCACGAACGGACGGCACACCGTCCAGCGAGCCGAGGTGCTTGCGGGCGAAGTCCGCGCTGGCCACGATCAGCGCGGCCGCGCCGTCGGAGGTGGCGCAGATGTCGAGCTGGCGCAGCGGGTCGCTGACGACCGGGCTGGCCAGCACGTCCTCGATCGAGGATTCCTTGCGGTAGCGCGCATTCGGGTTCTGCAGGCCGTGTTGGGAGTTCTTCACCTTGACCTGAGCGAAGTCCTCTGACGTCGCGCCGTACAGGTCCATCCGGCGTCGGGCCAGCAGCGCGAAGTACACCGGGTTCATCGCGCCGATCAGGTGGAAGCGCTGCCAGTCGGGGTCGTTTTTGCGCTCGCCGCCGACCGGGGCGAACGCGCCCTTGGGGGTGGTGTCGGCGCCGATCACCAGCGCGACGTCGCAGAACCCGGCCAGGATGTGGGCGCGCGCGCTCTGCAGCGCCTGCGAGCCGCTGGCGCACGCGGCGTAGCTGGAGCTGACCGGCACGCCGTTCCAGCCGAGCTTCTGCGCGAACGTCGACCCGGCGATGAAGCCCGGGTAGCCGTTGCGGATGGTGCCGGCGCCGGCGACCAGCTGGATCTGTCGCCAGTCCAGGCCGGCTTCGGCCAGTGCGGCACGCGCGGCGACCACACCGTACTCGGTGAAGTCGCTGCCCCATTTGCCCCACGGGTGCATGCCGGCACCGAGGATGTACAGCGGTTCCGGAGTGCTCATCACGAGGCAACCTTCCACGCGTGCACGAGGCGTTCGACGCCGTCGTCGTCGGTGTACAGGGTCATGGTGGCCAACTCCATCTCCATGCCGACTTTCAGATCGGCCGCCAGCGTGCCCTCGACCACCTTGCCCAGCACGATGATTCCCTCGTCGGCAAGCTCGACCGCGGCGATGGCGAACGGTTCGAACGGCTCCGGCGCGGGATAGGGCGCCGGCGGCGGATAACGGTTCTCGGTGTAGCTCCACAGCGTTCCGCGGCGTGACAACGCGACAGCTTCTAGTACATCGCTTTCGCAGGCCGGGTTGGGGCAGTTGTTCTCCCGCGGCGGGAAGACGTAGGTGCCGCACGCGGGGCACTTACTGCCGATCAGGTAGGGGCCACCGGCCCCGTCAGCGGATGATTCGGTGGCGAACCATCCGTCAATTGCCGGTTCTGGGTTGGTGACGTCGGGCACCAGACCAGCCTACCCAGCGCTAGCGGAAAACTGAAACATGTTTCAATTCCCGGCGGGCGGGCGTCGCCGCTACTCGGCGTCGGACCCAGTGCCTAGAGTTGAGGCCGTGAGCCCAGCGAGGACCGCGGCCAAGAAGGCAGAAGCCGCCAAGGCCGCCGCCGACAAGCCGACGTTGATGCTGCTGGACGGCAATTCGCTGGCATACCGGGCCTTCTACGCGCTGCCCGCCGAGAATTTCAAGACCCAGGGCGGGTTGACCACCAACGCGGTCTACGGGTTCACCGCGATGCTGATCAACCTGCTCCGCGACGAGGCACCCACTCACATTGCCGCCGCCTTCGACGTGTCGCGGCAGACGTTCCGCTCCGACCGTTATTCGGAATACAAGGCCAACCGGTCGACCACCCCGGACGAGTTCCGCGGTCAGATCGATGTCACCAAGGAAGTCCTTGCGGCACTGGGTATTACGACGCTCGCCGAGCCGGGCTTCGAAGCCGATGACATTATCGCAACCCTGGCCACGCGGGCCGAAAAAGAGGGTTACCGGGTGTTGGTTGTCACCGGTGACCGGGACTCGCTGCAGCTGGTGAGCGACGACGTCACCGTGTTGTATCCGCGCAAGGGCGTCAGCGAGTTGACCCGCTTCACGCCGGCCGCTGTCGAGCAGAAATACGGCCTGACGCCCGCGCAGTACCCCGACTTCGCCGCGCTGCGCGGTGACCCCAGCGACAATCTGCCCGGCATTCCCGGTGTCGGCGAGAAGACCGCGACCAAGTGGATTGCGGAATATGGATCTCTGCAGGCGCTGATTGACGACGTGGATTCGGTGCGCGGCAAGGTGGGCGACGCGTTGCGGGCCAACCTGTCCAGCGTGGTGCTCAACCGCGAACTCACCGACCTGGTCCGCGACATGCCGTTGGCCCAGACGCCGGACACCCTGCGGATGCAGCCCTGGGACCGCGACCAAATCCACCAGCTGTTCGACCAGCTGGAATTCCGCGTTCTTCGCGACCGGCTGTTCGACACGCTAGCCGCGGTCGAACCCGAGGTCGACGAGGGTTTCGAGGTGCGCGGTGCAGCGTTGGAGCCCGGCACGATCGGGCAGTGGCTGGCCGACCACGTTTGCGGCGGCCGTCGCGCCGGGCTGGCCGTGGTGGGCACGCACCTGCCCTACGACGGCGATGCGACCGCGCTGGCAATCGCCGCCGCTGACGGCGACGGCGGGTTCGTCGACACCACGACCCTGACGCCCGAGGACGATGCGGCGCTGGCGGCCTGGCTCGCCGACCCCGAGCAGCCGAAAGCGCTGCACGAGGCCAAGCTGGCGATCCACGACCTGGCCGGACGCGGCTGGACGTTGAACGGGGTCAGTTCCGACACCGCGCTGGCCGCCTACCTGGTCCGGCCCGGGCAGCGCAGTTTCACCCTCGACGACCTGTCGCTGCGCTACCTTCGCCGCGAGCTGCGCGCGGAAACATCGGAACAGCAACAACTTTCGCTGCTCGATGACAGTGAGGGCGTCGACGATCAGGCCGTGCAGACCGCGGTGCTGCGCGCCCGAGCGGTCGTGGACCTCGCCGACGCGCTGGATGTCGAACTGGACCGTATCGACTCCACCTCGCTGCTGGCCGAGATGGAGCTGCCGGTGCAACGGGTGCTGGCCGCCATGGAATCCGTTGGTATCGCCGTCGATCTGGACCACTTGAGTTCGCTGCAAAGCCAATTCGGCGACCAGATCCGCGACGCCGCCGAGGCGGCCTACGCGGTGATCGGCAAACAGATCAACCTCGGTTCGCCAAAACAGTTGCAGGTGGTTCTGTTCGACGAATTGGAGATGCCGAAGACCAAACGTACCAAGACCGGCTATACCACTGACGCGGATGCGTTGCAGACGCTCTTCGACAAGACCGGACATCCGTTCCTGCAGCATCTGCTGGCGCATCGCGACGTCACCCGGCTGAAGGTGACCGTCGACGGGCTGTTGAATGCGACGGCCGCAGATGGTCGGATTCATACCACCTTCAACCAGACGATCGCGGCGACCGGCCGACTTTCGTCCACCGAGCCCAACCTGCAGAACATCCCGATCCGCACAGGCGCCGGCCGGCAGATCCGCGACGCATTCGTGACCGGTAGCGGCTATGCGGAGTTGATGACGGCCGACTACAGCCAGATCGAGATGCGGATCATGGCGCACCTGTCCCGTGACGAGGGCCTGATCGAAGCTTTTAATACCGGCGAAGACCTGCACTCGTTCGTGGCGTCGCGGGCGTTCGGGGTGCCGATCGATGAGGTGACCGGCGAACTACGGCGCCGGGTCAAGGCGATGTCCTACGGGTTGGCCTATGGCTTGAGCGCCTACGGGTTGTCCGCCCAGCTCAAGATCACCACCGAAGAGGCCAAAGACCAGATGGACCAGTACTTCGCCCGATTCGGCGGGGTGCGCGACTACCTGATGGACGTCGTAGAACAGGCCCGCAAGGACGGCTACACCTCGACAGTGCTCGGACGCCGGCGCTACCTGCCCGAGCTGGACAGCAGCAACCGGCAGGTCCGCGAGTCCGCCGAGCGGGCCGCGCTCAACGCGCCGATCCAGGGCAGCGCGGCCGACATCATCAAGGTCGCCATGATCGAGGTCGACCGGGCGCTGACCGAATCCGGGCTGACGTCGCGGATGCTGCTGCAGGTCCACGACGAGCTGTTGTTCGAGGTCGCCGACGGTGAACGCGAGCAACTCGAAGCCCTGGTGCGCGACAAGATGGGCGGCGCCTACCCGCTTGACGTGCCGCTGGAGGTGTCGGTGGGCTACGGGCCGAGCTGGGATAGCGCCGCCCACTAGCGCGCCCAAAGCGGCGAACGTGCAACGGCGACGGAATTTGCCGGGGAATTTTCTCGTGAATGAACGTTCGGCGCATAGTGGGTCGAGTTTGGCCAGCGTGTGCACAGTCGAGTAGCCTCGATGGGTAACTTTGTCCTGTCCCTTCGACCGACCCTGTCCGGAGCAACCCAACAATATGCCGAGTCCCACCATCACCTCGCCGCAAGTAGCCGTCAACGACATCGGCTCGGCCGAGGATTTTCTCGCTGCCATCGATAAAACAATCAAGTACTTCAACGATGGCGACATCGTGGAAGGGACCATCGTCAAGGTCGACCGGGACGAGGTTCTCCTCGACATCGGCTACAAGACCGAAGGCGTCATCCCGTCTCGCGAACTGTCCATCAAGCACGACGTCGACCCCAATGAGGTCGTTTCCGTGGGCGATGAAGTCGAAGCCCTGGTTCTCACCAAAGAGGACAAAGAAGGCCGGCTGATCCTGTCCAAGAAGCGCGCTCAGTACGAGCGCGCGTGGGGCACGATCGAAGCCCTGAAGGAGAAGGATGAGGCCGTCAAGGGCACCGTCATCGAGGTCGTCAAGGGTGGTCTGATCCTCGACATCGGCCTGCGTGGCTTCCTGCCCGCTTCGTTGGTCGAGATGCGCCGGGTCCGCGATCTGCAGCCGTACATCGGCAAGGAGATCGAGGCCAAGATCATCGAGCTGGACAAGAACCGCAACAACGTGGTGCTGTCCCGGCGCGCCTGGCTGGAGCAGACCCAGTCAGAGGTGCGCAGTGAGTTCCTCAACCAGCTGCAGAAGGGCGCCATCCGCAAGGGTGTGGTGTCCTCGATCGTCAACTTCGGCGCATTCGTCGACCTCGGCGGTGTCGACGGTCTGGTGCACGTGTCCGAGCTGTCCTGGAAGCACATCGACCACCCGTCCGAGGTGGTCCAGGTCGGCGACGAGGTCACCGTCGAGGTGCTCGACGTGGACATGGACCGCGAGCGGGTGTCGTTGTCGCTCAAGGCAACTCAGGAAGACCCGTGGCGGCACTTCGCCCGCACCCACGCCATCGGCCAGATCGTGCCCGGCAAGGTCACCAAGCTGGTGCCGTTCGGTGCGTTCGTCCGCGTCGAAGAGGGCATCGAAGGTCTGGTGCACATCTCCGAGTTGGCCGTGCGTCACGTCGAGGTGCCCGACCAGGTGGTCACCGTCGGCGACGACGCGATGGTCAAGGTCATCGACATCGACCTGGAGCGGCGCCGCATTTCGCTGAGCCTCAAGCAGGCCAACGAGGACTACACCGAGGAGTTCGACCCCGCCAAATACGGCATGGCCGACAGCTATGACGACCAGGGCAACTACATCTTCCCCGAGGGCTTCGACGCCGAGACCAACGAGTGGCTCGAAGGTTTCGACACCCAGCGCACCGAGTGGGAGGCCCGCTACGCCGAGGCCGAGCGGCGGCACAAGATGCACACCGCGCAGATGGAGAAGTTCGCCGCCGCCGAGGCCGAAGAGGCGGCCCGTCCGCAGTCCAGCAGCTCGTCGAGCGACGACGCTCCCAGCGGTGGTTCGCTGGCCAGCGACGCGCAACTCGCCGCCCTGCGGGAGAAGCTCGCGGGCAGCGCCTAAGCAGACCCTCGCGGACGCCCCGGCTCAGATGAGTCGGGGCGTTCGTCATCCGGCGTGAGCCGGGCAGTTGCGCCCGGTCGCGCCCTGAGACACTGGTGCAGTGCTGCGCATTGGCCTGTCCGGCGGTATCGGCGCCGGAAAGTCGACGGTGTCCTCCACCTTCAGCGATCTCGGCGGAATCGTCGTCGACGGCGACGTGATCGCCCGTGAAGTCGTCGAGCCGGGCACCGAGGGCCTGGCCAAGCTTGTCGAGGCCTTCGGTGAGCAGATCCTGTCCGACGACGGGTCGCTCAACCGGCCCGCGTTGGCCGCCGTTGCCTTCAGCGACGAGGAGAAGCGTCGAACGCTGAACGGCATCGTGCATCCGCTGGTCGGCCGGCGCCGGTCCGAGTTGATCGCCAGCGCCGTGACTGACCAGAAAAATCCGGTGATCGTGGAGGACATTCCGCTGCTGGTGGAATCCGGCATGGCGCCGATGTTTCCGTTGGTGATCATCGTGAACGCCGACGAAGACCTGCGAGTGAAGCGGTTGATCGAACGTCGCGGCTTCACCGAGCAGGACGCGCGGGCCAGGATCGCCGCGCAGGCCACCGAGGAGCAGCGTCGCGCGGTCGCTGACGTGTGGCTCGACAACTCCGGCAGCGCAGACGAATTGGTCGAGCAGTCACGTGTGCTCTGGCAGCAGCGCATCCTGCCGTTCCAGCAGAATCTCGACGCCGGCAAGGCGGCCCGCTCACAGCCCGTCCTGGTGCCCTACCACCTGTCCTGGCCGGACCAGGCCCGCCGCATCACGGCGAGGCTGAACACGGCCTGCGGGCACCGCGCCATTCGCATAGACCACATCGGCTCGACGGCGGTGCCGGGCCGCGACGCCAACGACGTCATCGACATGCAGGTGACGGTCGCCTCGCTGGACGCCGCGGACGAGTTGGCCGAGGAGTTGAGCGGCGCAGGATATGTGCGTCGGCCGATCACGCGCGACGAGAGCAAGCCGGACGCCCGCAGCACCATCGCGGAATTCGACCACACCGGTGATGAATCGTTGTGGCAGAAGCGGATTCATGCATCAGCCGATCCCGGCCGGCCGACCTCCGTCCATCTGCGGGTGGACGGCTGGCCCAATCAGCAGTTCGCGTTGCTGTTCGTCGACTGGCTGATCGCCAATCCCGCTGCCAACGAGCCGCGGTTTTCCGACGCCTACCGCGAGGCGTGGGCGTGGGCGGACGCGTCGGGCTGGCGACCTAAGGAGCCGGGTTAGGCAACGGAGCGCCGCAGGGCAGCACGCCGTTCATCGGATCGGTGCTGCCGGGCGCCGGGTGGACAACCTGATCGACCTGGACGAAGACCTTGTCGTCGACGTCGATTTCGCAGTGCACATTCGCCGAGTACGGCCACTTGACCGCTACTTGCATGCCGGCGAGACGCGGATCGGGCAGCACGGCGTCGGCCTGAAAAGCGTTGCCGGGCACGGCGCTCAGCTGGGCCATGTTGGTCTGGTTGTCGGCGGTGATGAAGGTGGCCACGCTGCCGGGAGCCACGCCGTCAACGCGCGCGACATAGGTGATGTTGTGCAAATCGGCCCGCGCGGTCGCGGGAATCAGCGGCGCACCGGCAACCACTGCGGCGACTGCCAACCATCTGTGCATCGTGCCCATGACCGGACAGATTACCGCTAGCGCTTGAGCCGGTTCACCGCGTCGGCAACGTCATCGCGGCGCTTGACCAGCAGCCACGTCTCCTCGTCACCTTCGCGGACCCGGGTCAATGCGTAGCAGCCGCGCAGCTTCTCGCCGTCCAGCAGCAACGACAGATGTCCACGGCCCAGACATGTCGTCATCTCGTGCCCGGTTTTATTGGCGTAGGTGCCGCGGTCCCAGACAATCAGATCCTCGTCGACGTCGTCGATCTCGATGTCGACTTCGTCCAGCGGACGGTCCTCGGTGCGACGCGCCATCCGCCCCTCCTGCGGTTTGACGGCCGGACCGCGGGGGATCGCCCACGACACCAGGACGCCGTCAATCTCGAGGCGGAAGTCATAACAGTTTTCGCGCGCCCCGTGGTGCTGGATGACGAAACACGGTCCTCGCCTGCCCGATGGCCGTCGCCGCGACCGGTGTCCCCGTGGTTTAGGGCTACGCCCGGTCCGCTCATGCGGCCGGTGATTACTCAAAGCCATCACTGCCCCATACCCGCCTGCCCCGCCCGGGAAACCGCCGCAGCCCTACGAGCACGTCGCGCAGCGCACGGGCGGGGCATTCGATACGAGTCTGATAGGTGGTCGTGATGACGGTCTGGACTTGGATTCTGATCGCGGTCACCGTCGTCGTCGCGAGACGACGTTGCCTGATCAACGCCATTCGAGTCGCATGCCGTCGCCGGCCAGCCAGGTATTGAGGTCGTAGTCGTTGCGGGCCAAGCCCTCCACGGCGTGCATGGCCCGCCGTACCGCCAGTTCGCCGGCCTCAGGCGTCAGCAGGCCATGCCGGACAGCGTCGAGCAGTTCGTCGACGTCGGCCAGATCGACCCCGGCGTTCGTGCGGACCTCCAGGTCGAGGTAGTGGTCTTCCGACGACCACTCGTCCGGACCGGGCGTGTACTCGCCCACATCGAGATAGAAGTCGTGGTCGCGTTCGTGGCCCGGATTATAGTGAAAGACCGTGGCACGCAACCCGAGTGACGGCAGCAGCCACGACTCGAGATAATGAAACTGGGTACGGCCCGGGGTCGGGCGGGCAAGATAGAGCCCCCACGGCCGGACGGTGTAATGGTCGACCGCCCGCACGATGCCCTTGGGGTCGGTGTTGGTGCGGTCGCGCAGGTCGAACGTCTCACGCTTGGGCGGATGCATTAGCGCCGGAGCCGGATTTTCCAACGGCCGAAGCAGCCGTAGAACAGCGTCAGCCCGGCCAGCATGCCCATGTCGAGCAGCCAGCAGTGGCGGGTGCTGGAGCGGGCCGTTGTTGCGGGAGCGGAGCCGGCTGCTTGGCGGGTCTGGCCGGGGACGACCACGTCATGGTCCGTTGCCCGCGCGGAGGTTCGGTCGGTGCGGGCGGTCCGCTTCTGCCTCGACGCGATCCGATCTCGAACGTGAGCCGGGGTCCGCCCCCGTTGCCGATCTTGATGCTCTGCCCGTCGTGGATGTCGATCACGGCTTGTCGATAGCCGTTGACAAAGGTGCCGTTCACGGAACCTTTGTCGATGGCAACCCACTTGCCTTGTTCGCAGCGCAGGATCAGATGGGCGCGAGAAAATCGTGGGTCGGCGATCCGGTAGGTGGGCGCGCAGGTCACGCCCGATGACTACGTCGTGACCAGGCAGAAATGTGCTTTCTGACCCGTTATGCCAAATCGTCAGCACGGGCGGGGCTGGTCGGCTCACCACTCCAGTATCGACTGCGCGAGGGCAGAGGGTTGACGGGACGCACTGGTCTAGGTCACTTTCGATTCCACGGCCAACCGGCAGGTCGTCTGCGAAGGCAATAGCTGGGACAAGGCGCCGATCACCACCGGTGCACCCGGTCGGGACCTCGTGCACCGACACACCGGTGTTCACCATGTCGAAGTCCGAAGACGGGCACCTCATCGAATGTGATCCCGGTACCCGGGTGTGGAGCAGCCAGCACGGCTGACCGCATGTCGGTGGTCCGCTCTACCCTGGTGAGCATGGCGTTCGCTACCGAACATCCAGTGCTGGCGCACTCCGAATACCGCCCCGTCGAAGACATGGTCCGGGCCGGCGGCCGGTTCGAGGTGGTCAGCCCCTACGCGCCGGCCGGTGACCAGCCGGCCGCCATCGACGATCTGCAACGCCGAATCGAGGCGGGGGAGCGCGACGTCGTGCTGCTGGGCGCCACCGGCACCGGTAAGTCGGCCACCACCGCATGGCTGATCGAGCGGTTGCAGCGGCCCACCCTGGTGATGGCACCCAACAAGACGCTGGCCGCCCAGCTGGCCAACGAGCTACGAGAGATGCTGCCGCACAACGCCGTTGAATACTTCGTCTCCTACTACGACTACTACCAGCCCGAGGCGTACATCGCCCAGACCGACACCTACATCGAGAAGGACAGCTCGATCAACGACGACGTCGAGCGGCTGCGGCACTCCGCGACGTCGTCGCTGCTGTCGCGCCGCGACGTGGTGGTGGTCGCCTCGGTGTCCTGCATCTACGGCCTGGGCACCCCGCAGTCCTACCTGGACCGATCGGTGGAGCTGAAGGTCGGCAGCGAAGTGCCGCGTGACGGGCTGCTGCGGCTGCTGGTCGACGTGCAATACACCCGCAACGACATGTCGTTCACCCGTGGCACGTTCCGGGTCCGCGGCGACACCGTCGAGATCATCCCGTCCTACGAGGAACTGGCGGTGCGCATCGAGTACTTCGGCGACGAGATCGAGGCGCTCTACTACATGCACCCGTTGACCGGTGACGTCGTGCGCCAGGTCGATTCGCTTCGGGTCTTCCCGGCGACGCACTATGTGGCCGGCCCGGAGCGGATGGCGCAGGCGATCTCGTCGATCGAGCAGGAACTCGAGGAGCGGCTCGCGGAGCTCGAGGGGCAGGGCAAGCTACTGGAGGCCCAACGGCTGCGGATGCGGACCAACTACGACGTCGAGATGATGCGTCAGGTCGGGTTCTGCTCCGGTATCGAGAACTATTCGCGGCACATCGACGCCCGCGGGCCGGGCTCGCCACCGGCGACGCTGATCGACTACTTCCCGGAAGACTTCCTGATGGTCATCGACGAGTCGCACGTGACGGTGCCGCAGATCGGCGGCATGTACGAGGGCGACATGTCCCGCAAGCGCAACCTGGTCGAATTCGGCTTCCGGTTGCCGTCCGCGACCGACAACCGGCCGCTGACCTGGGAGGAGTTCGCCGACCGGATCGGCCAGACGGTGTATCTGTCGGCGACGCCGGGTCCCTACGAGCTGAGCCAGGCCGCCGGGGAGTTCGTCGAGCAGGTGATCCGCCCGACCGGCCTGGTGGACCCGAAGGTCGTGGTGAAGCCCACCAAAGGGCAGATCGACGATCTGATCGGCGAGATCCGCAAGCGCGCCGAAGCTGACCAGCGGATCCTGGTGACGACGCTGACCAAGAAGATGGCCGAGGATCTCACCGACTATCTGCTCGAACTCGGTATCCGAGTGCGCTACCTGCACTCCGAGGTCGACACGCTGCGCCGGGTGGAACTGCTGCGTCAGCTGCGGCTGGGTGATTACGACGTGCTGATCGGCATCAACCTGCTCCGGGAAGGCCTGGACCTGCCCGAGGTGTCGCTGGTGGCGATTCTCGACGCCGACAAAGAGGGTTTCCTGCGGTCGTCACGCAGCCTGATCCAGACCATCGGCCGCGCGGCCCGCAACGTGTCCGGCGAGGTGCATATGTACGCCGACAAGATCACCGACTCGATGCGAGAAGCCATCGACGAGACCGATCGGCGCCGGGCCAAGCAGGTCGCCTACAACGATGCCAACGGCATCGATCCGCAGCCGCTGCGCAAGAAGATCGCCGACATCCTCGACCAGGTCTACCGCGAGGCCGCGGATACTGAGGCTACCGGGACGGTTCAGATCGGCGGCTCGGGCCGCAACTCCTCGCGCGGCCGGCGCGCTCCGGGCGAGCCGGGCCGGGCGGTGAGCGCGGGGGTCTTCGAGGGCCGCGACACCGCGAACATGCCCCGCGCCGAACTGGCCGACCTGATCAAGGACCTCACCGAGCAGATGATGACCGCGGCACGTGATCTGCAATTCGAGCTGGCCGCCCGATTCCGCGACGAGATCTCCGACCTGAAGAAAGAGCTGCGCGGGATGGACGCCGCCGGTCTGAAGTGAGCCGCACACCGGCGGGTGACGGCTGGCGGACACTGTTGGGCTCCAAGTTCCTGGGGACATCGACGCTGCTCGCCGGCGGAGTGCTGCTGTATGCGACCAACGAGTTCTTGACGGTCAGCTTGTTGCCGAGCGCGATCGCCGACATCGGTGGTGAGCGGCTGTATGCCTGGGTGACCACCCTCTATCTGGTGGGATCGGTCGTCGCGGCCTCGACGGTCAACGCGATGTTGCTGCGCGCCGGACCGCGGGTGTCGTTTTTGTCGGGGTTGGCAGCGTTTGCGATCGGCAGCGTGGTCTGCGCCGTGGCGCCCGGCATGGCGGTGTTGCTGGTGGGTCGCACGGTGCAAGGGGCGGCCGGCGGACTGTTGGCCGGTCTGGGTTATGCGCTGATCAACACCGCTCTGCCGCAATCGTTGTGGACCAGGGCATCGGCACTGGTGTCGGCGATGTGGGGCGTCGCGACGGTGGTGGGCCCGGCAGCGGGCGGTCTCTTCGCACAATTCGGCTTGTGGCGCTGGGCGTTCGGCGTAATGGCGATACTCACCCTGGCGATGGCCGTGCTGGTCCCGCTGGTGTTGCCGGCCGCCAGTGTCGATCCAGGCACTGAGCGGCGACTGAAGCTGCCGGTGTGGTCCGTACTGCTGTTGGGGGCCGCTGCGCTGACGGTCAGTGTCGCCCAGGTTCCGACACACGCCGCCGCGACCGCGGGGTGGCTCGCGGCCAGCCTGGGCCTGGTTGGCGCGTTCATCCTGGTCGACCGACGGGCAACGGCGAAAGTGTTGCCGCCCAGCGTCTTTGGCCCTGGTCCGCTGAAATGGATCTATCTGACCCTGACGGTGCTGATGGCCTCGGCGATGGTCGACATGTATGTGCCGTTGTTCGGGCAACGGCTGGCGCACCTGGTTCCCCTCACCGCGGGGTTTCTGGGTGCGGCGCTGGCAGTCGGCTGGGCTGTCAGCGAGATACTCAGCGCATCGCTGAGGAGGGACAAAATCGTCAAGCGCGTGGTCGTTACGGCGCCGCTGGTCATCGCGGCGGGTCTGATCCTGGCGGCGGCCACCCAGGTCGACGACGCGTCGGCGGGCCTCGTCGTCACATGGACGCTCGCGCTGACGATCACCGGAATCGGCATCGGTGCGGCCTGGCCGCACCTATCAGCCTGGGCGATGCAGTGCGTCGACGACGAGCAGGAAGGCGCCGTGGCCGGCGCGACGATCAACATGATCGAGGTCATAGCCGGGGCTTTCGGCGCCGGGCTGGCCGGCGTCGTGGTGAACAGCGCGCACGGCGAGATCGTGGTGGCCGCCCGGGCGCTATTCGCCGTGTTTGCTGCGCTGGGCGTGGCGGGCGTGTGGGCCGGCCTTCGGGTCATCCGGAGGTTGCACTGACACTTTCGATCAGCGGACCGACTTGACCACCTGGGTGCGGTGAAACTGCCACCGCTCGACGATGCGGAATCCGACGTTCTGCGCAACCAGGTACGCGGGCGCCCGGCCGAATAGCCGTCCCGGCGGCAACGACGTCCCGGCCTGATGATTCGGCAATTTCGTGTCGTGCGTGGTGATCGTCCACAGTGTCGTGCACTTGTACAGTCGGCCGACGATCAGCCAGACCGCGACGTGGCCGTCCCATAACGTCTCGCGCTCGGGCGCTGGGAGACCGCGACCGATGTCCACCAGCGGGCGGAAAGCGGCAGGCCTGGCCGCAAGCAGCGCGCGGACCGGGCCGGGCAGCCAGCCGACCGTGTTGTCGACCAGCAGGCAGTCGCCCGGTGCGGCCCGGGCGGCGACGAGATCGGCCACGTCGCTGTAGTCCCAGCCCTCCTTGGCGTACCGTTGCCGTTGCGACAGAATGTAATTCGGGATGGCGGCCACGGTGAGCGCGACCAGAACCAGAGCGATCCACCGCTGCCTGCGGGCCACCGCCACGATGCAGATCGCCAGCAAAACCGCCATCGCCGGTGTGGTGAAGGACAGGTATCGCGGGTAGTAGAACGGATCGCTGATCGCCGAATAGATCAGCGTGATCGCGGTGGGCACCGCGATCCAGGCCGCGCAGATGATCAGCGCCCGGCGGGTGTCGCCGGCCGACTTCCAGCGGCCCGTCAACCGGAGCGTCAGCGCGGCGACGAAAATGACCGCCGTCAGGATCGCCGACGGCACGCTGTTGTCGAAGTACTGGTGCTGCACCACGTCGAGAAGGTTGTGCCAATTCAGCGGATAGATCCACCCGACCTGAAAACTCTGACCGTGGGCGAACAGCAGCAACGGCGTCACGGCGCCTACCGCGCCCGCCGAGGTGACCGCCCACCACAGCACGACGGGCTTCTGCCGCCGCAGCACCAGCGTGACGATCGCATAGGCCGGCACCAGCAAGACCAGGTAGACGTTGAGCAACACCGACACGATCAGCGCCAGCGAGTAAAGCAGCCATACCCACCATCGGTTGCGCCGTATCGCGGTGATCAGCAACACCGTCAACCAGACCGCGGTCACCGCCGTGAGTGCGTACGACCGCGCTTCGGCAGCCGCCCACGTCACGCGCGGCAGGATCGCGAACACGATGCCCCCGCAGAGCGCGGTGGTCCGCGGCAGGAATTGGTTGCCGAAGACCACGACGCCGGCGGCCGCAATCCCCACCGCCACGCAGCTGGGAACCCGCGCCCAGAATTCAGTCGGCGGGAAGATGGCGAACCAGCCGTGCATGAGCAGGTAATACAGACCGTGCACGGCGTCGATGTGGCCCAGCATCCGCCAGAGCTCGGGCAGCGAACGGCTGGCAGCGGCCGAGATCGTCGCGCTCTCGTCGAACCACAGCGACGGGTGGCTGGCTCCGGCGGCGCCGACGACGGCGGCCAGCAGCGCGACCACCAGGGGGTCGAGCAACCTGCCGGGCCGCGGTGTAACCGCGTCGCCCGCGACGACTGCGGTGCCGGGTTCATCGATTGTCGTGGCAACCATGATGTGTGTCACTGTAAGTGTCTGCTGGTGAAGCTGCTTAGCCGTCCGGCCTGTTCACGAACCTTTTGGCGGCTGAACCCGAATGCGGCGCCTCGGCGCACCGCGATGTCGATGAAGTAAACATCATGCAGTGCAACAGGTTCCACTGACAACGAGGGTTAGCTGCCCGGTCCGTCGACGCACCGAACGGCCCCAGAGTGCGTCGCTCCCACCGTGAGCGGGGTCGCGTTGACCGTGTCGGGGTGACCCAAATCCGTCCATCTATCTGCGGCGAAGCGTTACTGTCTTGGGTTGGCGAAGCAACCGACACCTGGGAGGGTAAATGAGCGCCTATCGGACCGTGGTGGTAGGAACCGATGGATCGGATTCGTCGCTGCGGGCGGTGGAGAAGGCAGGAAGCATCGCCGGGGACCACGCAAAGCTGATCGTCGCGACGGCGTATCTGCCGCAGCACGAAGATCCGCGGGCCGCCGACGCCCTCAAGGACGAGAGCTACAAGGTGTCGGGCAGCGCCCCGATCTACGCGATCCTGCGCGAGGCCAAAGACCGGGCCAGCGCCGCAGGCGCCACGAACGTCGAGGAACGGTCCATCGTCGGCGCTCCGGTCGACGCCTTGGTGGGTCTCGCGGAGGAAGTCGGTGCCGACCTTCTGGTCGTCGGCAACGTCGGCCTCAGCACGATTGCCGGTCGGCTGTTGGGTTCGGTGCCCGCCAACGTGTCACGTCGGGCCAAGGTCGACGTGTTGATCGTGCACACCACCACGTAGCCGGTCGTCGGATCGCGTCGACGTCCACGCGGTGGCAGCCACATCAACGGGCTAAGCTGGGCACCCGACATCGCCGCCGTGACTTTGGCGGCAAGTTGACCTTTCGCCGCTTGGCCGCACGCCGGACCCGCCAATACGGTGGATATCGCGTCGGCTGGGTTTAAAGGCACTGCACGGCAGTAAGTTTCACCACCAGCGAGTGAAGACTGCAGCCCGGCCTCAGGTCACAGCCTGCTCGGCGTGCAGAACGCCCGAACGGGGCGAGTGAAGGTCGGTGTGAACGGTTGACAGCCGTGTATTGCTGCAATACGAAATCCTTTGTGAGACAAAGTATTGTGGGTATTCACTGCGACGAGTAGCGTAAGTGCCCCCATGAGCAGGAAGTGCCAACTCAATCGCAGGGAGATACTGTGCGACAACCTGAGCTGACCAGCCTCATCGGCCTGCGAGACAGCGATGGGGATCGGCTCCTCCTGCTACGCTTGGACCAGTCCAATGGGGCCCGGGGCTACCTGCTAAGGGTCGGAACGGGGAGGGTGTTCCTGACTGCCGGCGATCTGGACCGATTGATGACCGTCATCCGGTTCGAACTGGCTTCGCCGAACCGATTCCGATCCTTCGTCCGGGCGATCTGGCTGCTGATCTTGTGCGCACTGGCGTGGCTTCTCACGTCTGCAGTCACCGGGCCATTGTTTGCGTACCCCTGGTCGACTTGAATTCATCCGGGATGATGGACCCGGTGAGCGATGTCTGATTCTTTTCGGCGCAGGCGCGGGTCTCAACGGTTGCCCTGCCCTTCCGGTTTCACGTCAGTCGTCGAATATGCTTTGTTAGTTCAGTGACGACTGACGAGACAGTCTTGATTGGTTGCCGACACCGTGGCCGGAATCAGATGCTGCGGACCCAGTGCCGACTATTCATGGTGGGTTCGTCGTTCTTCGCGGTCGGTACGGCGCCGGGGTTCGCGATGCTTTGCGGTACTGATGTCGGCAATTGGCTGTGCTTCGTGGGTTCCGGGTTTTTCACGAGCGCTGCGCTGATTCAGATGTTGCTGCGTAGACCGTCGATGCATCGTTCATGGGACGAACCGTCGATGCGAGCGGAAGGCCTGTCGGCGATGATCCAGTTGTTCGGCACTCTGAATTTCAACCTCAGCACCGGTGCGATGTTGTGGGCGCGACGCATATCTGCCCGCCGGCATCTTGTGTGGTGGCCCGACGCGGCGGGGTCGGTGGCATTTCTAGTCAGCGGCGCTCTGGGGGTGGCGGCGGTAACCCTCACGGCCGGCCTCCTTCGAACTAAGTTACGGCCGTGGCTGGCGGCGTGGACCGGCATGGCCGGCTCGATCGCTTTCGGCGCCTCTGCAGTCGGCGCCTTCATCACTACGACAGGAATTGAACAAGACGCACAGCTGCGCCAACTCGGGACCTTTGTCGGGGCACTGTGCTTCTTTACCGCCGCTTTCCTCAGGCTGCCGAAACGTCTCTCACCTCGCCCCGCGAGGCCGGGAACTCGCCCCTTCTGCGGGTGAAGGCTGCTGTGGTGCTCATCGCGTGGTTTCTGCCGGAACAGCAGCCTCACACCACCATCCATGTCAATAGGCTCGATGTCCCGCTCTCGCGGCCCTTCCCTGGCGTGAATTCCGTTGGCGTGCTGGACCGCAGATCGCGGTGATCATCGGCGACAACACCCGCACCGCTGCTGCAAACGCCGACCTGGTCTGCGCCTGGCCACCCAATGGCCCTGAACCAAGTCCTGGCTTGCGCTGTGGCACAACACCATCGGATACAGCCCAGCACTGCCGACGGCAGCCTGACCACTCGCCGACAAGCTAGACCAGGACACGCCGGAAAAGCTGGGCAGACCAGCAACTAACCCGGGTTTCCCAGCAGAAATCAAGATCACAAAAAACCGGCCCCGGGACTCCTGACCGAACCTCAGCCCGTCCGTTGAAGCAGGCTTAGTCCCACCAGTCGCAGGAGTCTGCGCAAGCGGGGACACAGTGACTTTTCGATTTCGACGCGCATGCGCTATCACGTTCGGGTGGACCGCTACACCTATCGCGCCGCATGGTCCTCCGAGCACGGCGAATAGCTGGCCCGCTGTCTTGAGCTGGCGCGTCCTCAGCGGTGCTCATATCAACAATATTGACATATATCCACCACGTTGATATAGATGGGCATGACCGAAACACAGGAATTCGATTTCGATTTCGATCCGGCCTACCGCGGCGCGACCACCGAGTTCGGCGTGGGCGCCCGGCCGCCGTGGAGCCTGGGGGAGCCGCAACCGGAGATCGCCGCGCTCATCGACCAGTGTCCGTTCTCATCGAACCTGGGGCATTCTCATCGAATCTGGGGTAAGCGCGTGTCTTTCTCATTGAATCTGGGGCA
>NZ_JAVKSG010000060.1:0-23345 GCF_039583785.1 Mycobacterium sp. | reverse complement strand
TAACGGGCTCCGGACGGAGATGGGACGGCCAGTTGGCCAACCAACCGTTATGACGGTTCATACACCGTGCCGGTCCATCCGTCACGGTCTTCACCCGCCGACCGGAGCCCCCCAAACCAACGGCGACCAGCGACATGCCTCGTCGGGCTGGGGCAAAGCCCCGTTAGAACTTGTGCGGGACGTCGTTGACCAGACCGCCGTCCATCACGAACTCGGCGCCGGTGGCGTACGAGGATTCGTCGCTGGCCAGGAACACCACGAAGGTGGCGACCTCGTCGGACACCCCGGGGCGGCCGAGCGGGACGGTGACCATGTCGTCCGGGAAGTGCTTAGTCATCGGGGTGCGGATGAAGCCGGGGTGGATCGAGTTCACCCGGATGTTGTCCGACGCCAACTCCAGTGACGCCGATTTCGTCAGCCCGCGTACCGCCCACTTGGAGGCCACGTACGGGTGCACCATGACCGCGCCGCGAAGACCTTCGATCGACGAGACGTTGATGATCGAGCCGCCGCCGGCGGCCTTCATCGGCTCGACCGCGGCCTGGATGCCGTGGAACGTGCCGTTCAGGTTGACGTCGATGACGTTGTTCCACTTGTCCACGTTGAACTGGCCGAGCAGACCCAGCGCCACGATGCCGGCGTTGTTGACCAGCACGTTGAGCTTGCCGAAGTCGTTGACCGCGGTGGCCACCGCGGCCTCCCACTCAGACGGCTGGGTGACATCGAGGTGCACGTAGCGCGCGGCGTCGCCGATCTCGGTCGCGAGCGCTTTGCCCTCGTCGTCGAGAATGTCGCCGATCACGACCTTGGCGCCCTCAGCGACCAGAGCCCTGGCGTGAGCAGCGCCCATCCCCCGAGCGCCGCCGCTGATCACTGCAACTTTTCCGTCCACTCGTCCCATGCCGCGTCACGCTACAGCAGGCCGATATCGCGTTAGAACTTCTTCCACCGCAGGCGCAGGCAGGGGCTGCGCGGGGCGGTGAGTGCTCGCTTTCACCCGGTGGTTACAGCGCAGCCGATCGGTATTAAACTAGAACACGTTCCAGTTCGTACGCCGTGGTAAGCAACAAGGTAAGGATCTTCCCATGCACACTCCCGTCTGCGACGAACTCGGCATCGAGTTTCCGATCTTCGCGTTCACGCATTGTCGCGATGTCGTCGTCGCGGTGAGCAAGGCCGGTGGTTTCGGTGTGCTGGGGGCGGTCGGCTTCACCCCCGAACAACTCGAGATCGAGCTCACCTGGATCGACGAGAACATCGGCGACCACCCCTACGGCGTCGACATCGTGATCCCGAACAAGTACGAGGGCATGGACTCGCACCTGTCCGCCGAGGATCTGGCCGAGTCGCTGCGCAAGATGGTCCCGCAGGACCATCTGGACTTCGGCAAGAAGATCCTCGCCGACCACGGTGTGCCGATCGAGGACAGCGACGGCGACAGCCTGCAGCTGCTGGGCTGGACCGAGGCGACCGCCACGCCCCAGGTCGAGGTGGCGCTGAAGCATCCCAAGGTGAAGATGATCGCGAACGCGCTCGGCACCCCACCGCCGGACATGATCGCCCGCATTCACGACGCCGGACTCAAGGTCGCGGCGCTGTGCGGCTCGCCCTCGCAGGCCCGTAAACACGCCGACGCCGGTGTCGACATCATCATCGCCCAAGGCGGTGAGGCCGGCGGCCACTGCGGCGAGGTGGGCTCAATTGTGTTGTGGCCGCAGGTCGTCAAGGAGGTCGCGCCGGTGCCCGTGCTCGGCGCGGGCGGTATCGGCAGCGGTCAGCAGATCGCCGCGGCGCTGGCCCTGGGCTGCCAGGGTGCGTGGACCGGGTCGCAGTGGCTGATGGTCGAGGAGTCCTCGAACACCCCGGTTCAGCAGCAGGCCTACGTGAAAGCCGGCAGTCGCGACACCGTGCGCAGCCGTTCGTTCACCGGCAAGCCGGCCCGGATGCTGCGCAACGACTGGACCGAGGCATGGGAGGAGCCGGACAACCCGAAGCCGCTCGGAATGCCGTTGCAATACATGGTTTCCGGGATGGCGGTGCGGGCCACCAACCGCTACCCCAACGAATCCGTCGACGTGGCGTTCAACCCGGTCGGTCAGGTGGTCGGGCAGTTCACCAAGGTCGAGAAGACGTCGACCGTCATGCAGCGCTGGGTGCAGGAGTACCTGGAAGCGACCAATAAGCTCGACGAGCTCAACGAAGCCGCCTCCGTCTAATTACTCCTCGGTGTCGCCGGCGAAGACCTCTTTGGTCCGCTCCACCGCGTAGCTGGCGATGTCGATCGAGTTGTGCACGATGTCGCCGGTGCCACCGGCGATGTCGCCCTTGATGATGTGGCCGACGTTCTCGACGATGTCCGCCGACCTCTCGACGGCGTTGGTCGCAATGTCGCGGGCGGCGTCGATCGCGTCTTTCGGCTTGAAGCCCATAGCAGTCTCCCGTGTGGTGTTTAGCCGGTGATACCGGTGTCGGACGGGAAACCCCCGCCGGGCCGCGGGAATCCGCCGCCGGTCAGCTGTCCAACCTGCCAGCCGTGTTCGGTGCACATCATCGGCAGCCCGTCGGGTGACTGAGCCGACGACCCGCGCGGGTTGTCGCACTTGGCGCCGACCTGCTGCACCCCGTGCAGCGGATAACTCATCACCCAGAACCCTGATTGTGCGGCCGGGAACTGGTTGATGATGAAGTGGCACGCTTCGGCCTGGCCGCCGGGCCCGCGCCCGAAGATGAACCGCTCGTAGTTGTCACACGGCGCCCCGATTGACGCGTCGTATTTCATCCCCGGCACGTCGCCGTCGTAATGGCCGGGATCGGCGACGGCAGCCGGGGCTAGGCCGACAGCGGCACCGGTGATCGCCATGGCGATGAGCAGTTCGCGAATCATGACCCACCTTCGGTGTTGCGTGAACAGGGCCCTTCCGCAGCCCGGTCAGGCAAGCATAGTCAGTACCCCCGGTGCCACGAGGCCGTTTTGCGCGGCCGCATGCGAAGCACTGTCAGCCACCGGCGGGCCGGTAGGTGCAGATCAGACGCCGGTAATGGTCATCGTCGTTCGGACTGGCTCACGTGTGCGGGCGGAACCGTCGCCGGAAAGCAGTCGCTTGCCCCGCAAAAACCCCTCAGGGCGGGCCGCGAGAACACGTTTCAATCTCTCGTCGGGCAATCCCCCAGACACGTTCCATCTGGGGTGTCGCGGTGCTTTACTGAGCCAGAACGCGTCATAATCAAGCCGTTTCCTAGGGGTGCCACCGATGCCGACTCCGAATCTTCCATCCGGATTCGATTTCACCGATCCTGACGTCCACGCCGAGCGACTACCGGTGGAAGAACTCGCCGAGCTGCGGCGCACAGCGCCGATCTGGTGGAACGAGCAGCCCGTGGGCGCGGGCGGGTTCGACGACGGCGGTTTTTGGGTGGTGTCCAAACACCGCGACGTCAAAGAGATTTCGCGGCGCAGCGATGTGTTCTCCAGCCTGCAGAAGACCGCGTTGCCGCGCTACAAAGACGGCACGGTCGGCGAGCAGATCGAGCGTGGCAAGTTCGTCCTGCTGAACATGGATGCACCACAACACACTCATCTGCGCAAGATCATCTCGCGTGGCTTCACGCCGCGCGCCGTGGAGCGTCTTCGCGACGACCTCCGGGAGCGGGCCCGACAGATCGTGGAAACCGCGGCGGCGCACGGATCCGGCGACTTCGTCGAGCAAGTGTCCTGCGAGCTTCCGCTGCAAGCCATTGCCGGCCTGTTGGGTGTGCCGCAGGAGGACCGGATGAAATTGTTCCACTGGTCCAACCAGATGGTGGGTGACCAGGATCCGGAGTTCGCCGGCAACGACGCCATCGACGCCTCGATCCAATTGATCATGTATGCCATGCAGATGGCCGCCGACCGGGCTGTCAACCCCGGCGAGGACATCGTGACCAAGTTGATCGAGGCCGACGTCGACGGCCATAAACTCTCCGACGACGAATTCGGATTCTTCGTCATCCTGCTCTCGGTCGCCGGTAACGAGACGACCCGCAACTCGATCACCCAGGGCATGATGGCCTTCACCGACTTCCCCGGCCAGTGGCAGCTCTACAAGAAAGAGCGCCCCGCCACCACAGCCGACGAGATCGTCCGGTGGGCGACCCCGGTGACGTCTTTCCAACGGACCGCGCTGCAGGACTACGAGCTGTCCGGCGTGCAGATCAAGAAGGGCCAACGCGTCCTAATGGTCTACCGCTCAGCCAATTTCGACGAGGAGGTGTTCGAAGACCCGTTCGCCTTCAACATCATGCGTGACCCCAACCCGCACGTCGGATTCGGCGGTACCGGCGCGCACTATTGCATCGGGGCCAACCTGGCGCGCATGACGATCGACCTGATGTTCAACGCGATCGCCGACGCCATGCCCGATCTGGAGTCGGTCGGAACCCCCGAACGCCTGCGCTCCGGCTGGCTCAACGGCATCAAACACTGGCAGGTCGATTACCACAGCGATGCCTCGGCGAAATGCCCTGTCGCGCATTAGGCTACGGCTATGCCGTCACATAAAGCAGTTCACGTGAAGTCTGCGGGCGGGCCGCTGGAGCTCGCCGAAGTCGAGACTAGGCCACCGGAGCGCGGCGAGGTGCGGATCAGTGTCGCGGCCTGCGGCATCTGCGGCACCGACGCGCACTTCGTCGCCGGCGATTTTCCGGGCCTGTCCTGGCCGCTCACCCTGGGCCACGAAATCGCCGGCACGATTGCCGACATCGGGCCGGGTGTCAAGGAATTCGAAGTCGGTGACCGTGTTGCCGTCGGCTGGTTCGGCGGTAACTGCAACCACTGCGCACAGTGCCGCAAGGGCCAGTTCATCCACTGCGTGAACGGCAAAGTTCCGAGCTGGCACTATCCGGGCGGCTACGCGGAATCGGCCACGGTACCGGCCACCGCGCTGGCGCGGATCCCCGCGGAACTCTCCGACGCCGACGCCGCCCCGATGGGCTGCGCGGGTGTGACGACCTACAACGCACTGCGGCACACCAGGGCGCTGCCCGGCGACCGGGTGGCGATCCTCGGTGTCGGCGGGCTCGGTCACCTGGGAATCCAGTTCGCCCGCGCCATGGGTTTCGAGACCATCGCGATCAACCGCGGGACCGCCAAGAAAGAGGATGCGCTCAAGCTCGGCGCGCACCACTACATCGACGCGACCGACGGCGACGTTGCCGACGCCTTGAACGACCTCGGCGGGGTTGCTGTCGTGTTGGGCACCGCAGGGGCGTCGGAGGCGATGGCCGCGACCGTCGGCGGCTTGCTTCCCAAAGGCGAGCTCCTCACCATCGGTGTCACCCCCGAGCCGCTGCCGATCAGCCCTTTGCAGCTGATCACCCCGGGTCTGAGCATCGTCGGCCACCCCTCCGGCACAGCCAGCGAGATCGAAGACACGATGCAGTTCGCGGTGCAGACCGGAGTGCGCGCGTGGATCGAGGAGCTGCCGCTGGCGCAGGCCGCCGACGGCTATGCCGCGCTGGAACAGGGCCGGGCTCGCTACCGAACTGTGCTGACGGTGTGACCCACAACGACGCAGCCGAATGGAGCCTCGACGGCTCCGACGGTGACGTGCTGATTCGCACCGGTGTCGCCGGCCCGGCCGCGGCGATGGGACATCGGCTGACCCTGGTGATGCGACGTTGGCGAGCCACCACGCGGTGGGATCAGGACAAGCCGGTGGCCGCGGAATTGACGGTGGATACTGGCTCACTGGAAGTCGTGCGCGGTCAGGGCGGCCTCACTCCGCTGTCCCCGCCCGAGAAGATCCTGGTGCGCAGCAATGCGTTGCGATCGCTGGCCGCCAAGCGCTATCCACGAATCGCTTTTGTCTCCAACGACATTGAAAAGACTGACGACGGCTACCGGTTGACCGGGACATTGACCATCCACGACACCTCCCGACCGCAGATCGTCGATCTGCGCACCGACGATCAGGGCGATAATTGGTGGTTGTCCAGCGAGACCACGGTCCGGCAGTCAGATTTCGGTATCAAGCCGTATTCGCAGCTGCTGGGCTCGCTGAAAGTCGCCGACGACGTCGTGGTGGCATTCAGCGCGAAGCGCGCCAAACAATCCTGACCGAGGAGCCGCCGGCGGCCGCGATCAACTTGGCATGCAGGGTTTGTGCGACTACGGCGTCGGCGCCCCTGGCGGAGGAGGAGGCGGCGGCTGGTCCGGGTCTTGCCCGTGCAGGCGTTGCAGCAACTTGGTGAGCAGCGGGTGCGGGTTGGGCGGTGGCTCGTCCGGAGGCGGCGGCGCGGGCGGCGCAACCGGTGCAACGGCGGGCAGCTCGACGGGTGCCTGTGCGACGACCGCCTGCTGCTCGACCGCGTGCTGCTCGACCACCGGCTCTTGTTCCGGCGGGGGCTTCGGCGCCGGACGAGCGGGTGGTGTGACCGCGGCCGGTGGTGGCACCTCGGCGATGTGCGTCTGGGCGGCCCGGTGCGCGAACGGCCGAACCGGGTCGGGCGCGTGGTTGGGCACCAGATGCGGACCGAGCGCGAGCGACAGCGACGCCACAAACGCCACCGCGCCGGCGGCCAGGATCATCGCCGCGCCCGCCGACGAACGCGGCCGGGCGTTGTGCTCCTGCCGCCAATTGTTCACGGTCTCGAGCATCGCGGCGTCGGTGAATTCAGTGCTGTGCGCCGACGCAAGGGCGGCTCCCCGAGCCAAGGCCAACTCCGCGCTGGCTTGGGTGATGACCGGGACCGGCAGCGTCGTCAGCCGCGCAGACAGCGCAGCGACGTCGTCGGGGGCGCCGACAACGACGATGCCGCCGGGCTGCCAGGAGCTCCGGTCGAAGAGTGCGGTCAGCCAGTGCACCAGATGCCCAGGGCCACCGGACAATTGCTTGATGGCGGTCTGCTGTGCGCCGTCTTGCGCGTCGACCATCACGACGATCGTGGAGTCGCCGTCCAGCACGCATACCGCCGCCTGGTCGTAGCCGACGACAGGTGCAATGGCGCGGGCCAGCATGTCGCAGGCGTCGTGCAACCGGACCGGAACGATGTTGTCGAATCCGGCGTCGGTGAGCGATTCGACCAGCAGCGCCGCTTCAGCGGCGGATTCGTCGCTCCAGGTGACACCGACGACGTGCAGGCGTTGATCGAGTCGGGCGGCGGCTTGCACGTCACGCACCGCGGCGCTTGCCTGCTCAGAGGTGTAAACCGCCTGCACTCCGACGGTGGGATGGACGTCAAAGTCGTCGTGATCGAGGATAGCGCCGTCCGCGTCGCGGCCCTCCACCAAGACCCAGCCGACTGACGTCGATGTCAGCGACAGCCCAAGTACCGTTTCCAAATCTGCACCTCAATCGCGGCCCAATGCCCGTGCGCCGCACCCGGCTAACATGCCAGTTGACGCGTCGTTTCGCGGGCGGCGGAAGGACCGGGACGGCGTGGTCTCGTCGGTCTTATCCTGGGTCACCCTACGCGTTCATCGCGACAAAACGCGACCCGGGGATCGACAGGTGCGCAGTTGTGGGTGGCCGTAGAGTGTTGCCATGGGCCGTCAATAAGCCTCTCTAGCATAGGTTCCGTACGCGTAACAGTGGTTGCTATGAAACCGTGACAGTTATGCGTCTTCATCGACATATGGTCAACTGCACGGTAGGTTTCCGGTAGTGCATAACGCCGTCGACAAGGGGCTTGATATGGCATGTGTAAGCGACAAGATGCGTGGGTGGGCGCGGCGACTGACGGTCGCCGCGGTTACTGCCGCCGCACTACCGGGTCTGATGGGCCTCGTCGGCGAGCCGCCGACGGCCAACGCCTTCTCCCGACCCGGGCTTCCTGTCGAGTACCTGCAGGTGCCGTCGGCGTCGATGGGTCGCAGCATCAAAGTCGAGTTCCAGAGCGGTGGTAACGGCTCGCCGGCGGTGTATCTACTGGACGGCCTGCGCGCCCAGGACGACTACAACGGCTGGGACATCAACACCCCCGCCTTCGAGTGGTACTACCAGTCCGGGCTGTCGATTGTCATGCCGGTGGGTGGGCAGTCCAGCTTCTACACCAACTGGTACAAGCCGGCCTGCGGCAAATCCGGCTGCTCGACCTACAACTGGGAAACCTTCCTGACCAGCGAGCTTCCCGGGTTTCTGGCGTCGGAGAAAAGTGTGAAGTCGACCGGCAGCGCCGCGGTCGGCATTTCGATGGCTGGGTCCTCGGCGATGAACATGGCGATTTATCACCCCGCTCAGTTCATCTATGCCGGTTCGCTGTCCGGCTACCTCAGTCCATCCACCGGGCAGGGCCCGATCGGCCTGGCGATGGGTGACGCCGGTGGCTACAAGAAAGAAGACATGTGGGGGCCGGACAACGACCCGGCATGGCAGCGCAACGATCCCACCGTCAACGTGGACAAACTCGTCGCCAACAACACCCGCCTGTGGGTGTACTGCGGCAACGGAACCCCGAACGAACTGGGTGGTGCCAACTTGCCCGCTACCTTCCTGGAGAGCAACTTCATGATTGGCGGCAACAAGAAGTTCGAGGAGGCGTACAACGCCGCAGGCGGCCACAACGCGGTCTTCAATTTCCCGCCCTATGGCACTCACAGCTGGGAGTACTGGGGCGCCCAGCTGAACGCGATGAAGCCCGACCTGCAGAGGTCGCTGGGCGCACACGCCAGCTGAAGTCTCGTTCACGCAAAACTGCGCTTGGCGGTACATCCGTCGAGCGCAGTTTTTCGTCCCACCCCGATCAGCGCAGGCGGTCGGTGATGGCGATCCATTCCGCCTTCGCGCCGCGGTGATCGGTCACGTCGTGACATCCAGCCGATCGATCGCCAGGTGAGCGCAGATTCGACGGTGAGTCGTCGTCGGACCACATAGAGCTGCTGGCCCAAGGTCGCGCCGGGCGCCTCGGATGCCATCGCCATCAGGTCGTCGTAGCGCGTCCGAACGCCGCTGAGCGACACGATGACCGACGGAGTCGCGCGACCGCGAGTCGCGGCCGTGGTCAGTGCCGTCTGCAGCTTGCGTAGACCGGACAGGATGACGTTCACGCGGCCGGAGAATTCCGGATCGCTGGTGTCGGGCAGGGCGTTGATCGCTGCGGAAAACATCTGCATCGCCGCCTCGACCAAGCTGACAATGACGGGCGCTTCGCCGTCATCCGGTCCGCTGTCGCCTGATGATGATCACTCCGTCTGAACAGTCATTGTGAAGACTTCGAAACGCTCAGACGCTAGCGCGGATCCATCGTCGGGACAAGATTGGGGCGGCTGGCGCAATTCGTTTACACCAGCGCCATTGCGGATATCCGGCCCGCGGTGATTCGCCGCGCCGGTCGGAAATGGCGAACAACGGCATTTCCACGCGCCGGTCCCCGACGGGCATGCTTGGATGAGCCCATGCAGGGTTCGGCGACAGTTCACATGGCGGCACCGGCGGACCAGATCTGGGATCTGATCACCGACATCCACGGCATTGGCCGCTACTCCCCCGAAGTGTTCGAAGCCGAGTGGCTCGACGGTGCCACCGGACCCGCGCTGGGTGCGCGATTCCGCGGGCATGTCAAGCGCAACGAGATCGGCCCGGTGTACTGGACGGTCTGCCGCATCACCGCTTGCGAGCCCGGCACGGAGTTCGGTTTCGAGGTCATGGTCGGCAACCGCGCCGTCAACAACTGGCACTACCGGCTGGCGCCGTCCGGCGCCGGGACCGACGTGACCGAGTCATTCCGGATGGCCTCCTCGCCTTTGGTCGGCGTCTACTACTGGCTGTTCGGCGGATGGATGAGGCAGCGACGCAACGTCCGGGACATGACCAAGACGTTGCACCGGATCAAGCATGTGGCAGAGGAACTCGGCTGACGCCCGGTCTCCGTTTGAGTCCGTAGGCTTTGGGCAGCACTGCGCGACGAAGTGGAGGCTTTCACTGTGGCGATCGCCCTGAAGCAGAGACTGCACTGGCTGGCATTGCACGGTTTCGTTCGCGGTGGTGCCGCAATCGGCGCCCGGCGCGGTGACCTGCAGGCCCGGTTGATCTCCGACTCCTCGGTCAAGGCGAACCCGGAGCCGTTCTACGAGGAGGTCCGGGCCCGCGGTCCGCTGGTGCGATCCCGCATCGGCTACATCACCGCGGATCACCCGATCGGTCACGAATTGCTGCGATCCGACGACTTCCGGGTGCTGTCGATCGGGTCGAACCTGCCGGCGCCTCTGCGGTGGTTGGAACTGCGGACCCGCGACGATCTGCTGCATCCGCTGCGTCCGCCCTCCCTGCTCGCCGTCGAGCCGCCGGACCACACCCGGTACCGCAAGACGGTGTCGTCGGTGTTTACCCACCGGGCGGTCGGCGCGCTGCGGGACGGGGTCGAGCAGACCGCGCAGGCATTGCTAGACGAGTTGTCCCGAGAACCGGGTGTGGTCGACATCGTCGACCGGTACTGCTCGCAGCTTCCCGTCGCGATCATCAGCGACATCCTGGGCGTTCCCCACGGCGATCGGCAGCGCATTCTCGAGTTCGGTGAACTCGCGGCGCCCAGCCTGGATTTCGGGCTCCCCTGGCCGCAATATCGACGGGTCCAGCGCGGACTGGTCGGATTCAACTCCTGGCTGGACACCCATCTGGACGCGTTGCGGCGCAGTCCGGGTGACGACCTGATGAGCCAGTTGATTCGCAAAGCCGAAAGTGGTTCACCGGAAACGTATCTCGACCACGACGAGCTCCGTGCGATCGCCGGCCTGGTGCTGGCTGCCGGGTTCGAGACGACGGTGAACCTGCTGGGTAACGGGATCCGGATGCTGCTGGACAACCCTGAGCACCTACGCACGCTCCGTCAGCGGCCCGAGTTGTGGCCGAACGCCGTCGAGGAGATCCTGCGACTGGAGTCGCCGGTTCAGCTCACCGCGCGAATCGCGCTGAACGACACCGAGATCGCGGGCCGGCCGGTCAGTCAGGGCGAGCTGGTGGTGGTCTATGTGGCCGCGGCCAACCGCGACCCGACCGTTTTCGCCGACCCAAACACCTTCGACATCGAACGCGGGAACGCCGGCAAACACTTGGCCTTCTCCGGTGGCAGGCACTTTTGCCTGGGTGCGGCGTTGGCGCGCGCCGAAGGCGAAGTGGGACTGCGGGCGTTGTTCGATCGCTTCCCCGAGGTGCGCTCCGCCGGCGACGGCAGTCGTCGCGACACCCGGGTTCTGCATGGATGGTGCACGCTGCCGGTGGCGCTGGGCCCGGCCAGGTCGATGGCTACCCGTTAGGCGCTCGACTTACCGCCGAAGTAGCACTCCAGGGTCATGGTGCACACCAGTTCGCCGGTGTGGTTGAACATGGTGCCCTGCGCCAGTCCCCGACCGCCAATGCCGCTGGGTGAATGCTGTTCGTAGAGAAGCCAATCCGACAGGTTCGGCGGGTGATGGAACCACATCGCCAGATCCATCAGTGCCGAGAATCCCGGCCCCAGCGGAGTCGTGCGACGCGCGATCATCGCCGACTCGAGCAGCGTGCGCCCCGCAACGAAGGCGGTGAGGCAGTCAGCGACTACCGGATCGGCCGGGGCAATCCCGTTGGGGCGCCACCACATCCGGATGCCGGCCGGCGGCGGCTCGGCGATGTCGGCCGCGAGCCTGGCCGACGGGTCCACATATCGGTAATCGATGGGTTGGTCGCGCACCCACCAGCCATTGCGTTCGTCGGCATGGTCGCTGTGCTGCTCGGCGAAGCTCGGCACCGAGTCAGGATCGGGAAGATCCGGTGGACGTTGCTGGTAAACAGTGCTTTCGACGGTCTTGCTGAACGACGCGACGCCCTCCAGCAGCACCGAGCCGAACTGTCGGGCGGTCACGCGCCGGGCCGAGAAGGTGCCACCGTCATGCAGCGCGGTGACCTCGAAGTCCACCGGTCGCCGGGCGTCGCCGGCGCGCAGGAAATACATGTGCATGCTGTGCGGCAGCCGGTCGGTAACGGTTCGACTCGCCGCCATCAATGCCTGCGCGGCGATGTACCCGCCGGAGATGTGATGGGCGATTTCGTCGATCTGCTTGCCGACGAAGAAGTCCGCGTTGACCTGTTCGAGTTCGAGGCTTTCGAGGACTTGGGCAAGCGTGATGGCTGGTGGCGGAGAGGTCACGCTCGCATCATGCCGCTAAGACAGGTAGCGGCCAAACCATTCCAGGGTGCGCCGCCAGGCGTCCTCGGCCGCGGCGGCGTTGTAGCGCGGCCCGTCGTCGTTGAAAAACGCGTGTTCGGCGTCGGGTTCGATCACGATGTCGTGAATCAGCCCGGCGCGCTCGAGTGCCGCCTTGGCCGCCGGCTCCGAGTCCGTCACCCGCTTGTCCAGCGCCCCGTAGAACGCCAGCACCGCAGTCGCCTTGTCGCCGCTGAAGTCCGGATTGTCGGGCAGTGGGCCGTAGAACGGCACCGCTGCCGACAACCGCACGTTGTGCGACGCCAGCAGTTGCCAGACCAGACCACCGCCGAAGCAGAAGCCGACCATCGCGAGTTTGCCGCCGGGCACCCGGTTCTGCAGTTCGGTGAGGCCGGAATTCAGGTCCGCGATGAACCGGTCCTGGCCAGCGGCGGCGAGCGCGGCGGTGGCTTTGGCGGGGTCGGTGAATTGCCCCGTGCCACCTTCTTCGGACAACAGGTCGATGGCCAACGCCGAATAACCGGCACCGGCGAAACGCTCGGCCACCGAGTGCACCCAGTTGGTGAGCCCCTTGTTCTCGTGGATGACCAGCACCCCACGACGCGCGTTGTGCGCCTGCGCCCACGCGCCCTGCAGTTCTCCGCGCGGACCGGCCCAGCTGATCGGCTCGGTGGGCAGCGCCCGCTTGGCGCCGGGTGGCTCCACTCCCTCGGCCGAACTCGAGTGCAGCGGGCGGGTCTCGTCGTTACCGCACGCCGCGATCAACGCGGCCGCGGCACCGCTGCCCAACCCCAGCAGAGCGAGCCGCCGCATGGCTTCTCGTCTGGTCAGCAACCCTTCGACGTGGTCGGTGGCGATCTCTTCGGCGATGTATTGGCTTAACGAAGTCATTAGGGCGAGTATGCGCCACAAACGGTTGTTGTGCCCCGAGGGCGCTGCCGCACTGGCTCAGTCGAACTTGTCCGGGTCGGCCACCGGGATCAGCAGATGTCACCGGGGTTTGCAAGTAGCCTTGGCCCATGCCGGTAGACGACGCGGTGTTCGGACTCTGGAAAGCCCTGTCCGGTCGGGACTGGGAAGGCGTCAAGACATTTCTGTCCGCGGATTGCATCTACGTCGACATGCCGGTCGGACCGACGCTGGCCGCCCGAGGACCCGACGACATCGTGAAGCGGCTCAAGGTCGGTCTGGAACCGCTCGCCGACTACCAGAATCACGACGGTGTACTGGTGTCCAACGGCTTCGACGCGATGTACGAGCATTCCGAGACGTGGACTTGGACAAGCGGGGAAACCGCTGTGCTGCAATTTGTTTCAGTGCATCGCGTCCAAGCCGGCAAGATCACGCTGTGGAAGGACTACTGGGACTTCAACTCGCTTGTGCGCCAAGCACCCTCAGATTGGCTTGACACCCTCGCGAAAGCGGACACTAGCTGGGTTTTTGATGCCAGCGGCAGAGCCTGACAGGGCCGCGCGGTTCTCGAAAACGGTGGCGCATGGGTCTCAGGCACCCGGTCTACGAGGTGTCGAGTCTCGGGCGGCCACCTGGAATGCCTTGAAGACACCGGTAGGGCGCTGACAACGAAAGTGGAAACGAAACCCCGCCACCGCGCAACGAGCCTTACGTCAGCCTGGGTGAAAACTCTGTGAACAGCGGTACGGGCGGGCCGTGAAAATTCCCTCATAGAATTTTGCCCTTTTCTTCCCCTCAGGCCCGGTTAAGTAATACCTTAACGAGACCTGAGGGGGCATCTGGGGGCTCGCGCGCAGGAGGCCGATCATGGCCCGTCACAACCGCAGTAAGCGCAATCGGCAGGCGCGCACTGCTAAGGACCGCCGCCGTTGGGCGGTCGGTCTGAGTAGCGGTGCGGGTGTGTTTTTGGTGTTCGGCTCGACTCCGTTGGCCGCCGCACCGCCCGCGCATGCCGATGGGTTCGATGCGATCGTCGAGCCGATCATCAACGCGTTGTCGAGTGTTGATCCGGTGCTGGGTGCGAATGTGAGCACGCTGGTGGGAGATTTCACCACGTCGTGGGACAACAGTCTGGCAGCGGACTTTTCCAGCGTGGGCTCGGTGTTGGGGACCGGCAACAGCGTGGTTCCCGACACCGGCGCTGCGATGTCGGTTCCCGGTGCTGCGGGGGCTAACTTGTGGAGCAACTTCACGCAAAGCCTGGAGCAGGATTGGGTCACCAGTCCCTTTGGGACCCAAATCGATAACGCGCTCAACAGCTTCGCCGAAAAGGTGGATCCGGGGTTGGTGGGCAATGGTTGCGGCCTGAGCTGTGCCGCCGCTGCCGCTGGGAGTGCGCAACTGATGAGTCAAAACCTGCTGGTCGACCCTAACTTCGAAGCGGCCGACCCGTCCGGGTCGGGCTACAGCGGTGTGACAATTCCGGGCTGGACGGAGACCGGAACCCCGACCGTGATCGCATACGGCACCCCGGTCAATTATCCGTCGCCGTTCTCGTTTTCGTTCCCGGGCGCGACGGGGTTGTTCGGCTTTCCGGAGGCACCCCCGGGCACGCCTTCGGGCGCCGACAATTTCGCCGGAGGCGGACCCGTGGCCACGTCCAGCATCAGCCAAACCGTCAACGTTGCAGGCGCGGGTGGAACGCCGTACGAGCTGAGTGCAGATCTCGGCGGCCAAACGTGGAACCCGTCCTACACCGACGTGCAGGTCACCTTCCACAACGCCGATGGGGCCGTTGTGGGCACCGGATCGCTTAATCCGGTCACTGTGTGGGATCGTCTGGGCTTCAGCGGGTTCCAGCCGCGCGACATCACCGGGACGGTCCCGGAGGGCGCCACCTCCGCGACGGTGACCGACACCTTCGTCGACAAAAACCAGTACCTCGGCGACTACAACGGCGCCTACGCCGCCAACGAGTCGTTCACCGTCGGCGATCCGAGCCTCACCCCGGCGCCGCTCACCCCACCGACGTCCGATGTCGGCCACCTGAATCACGTGTTCCTGATCTACATGGAGAACAAGGGCGTGAACGACATCGTCGGCAGCCCCAACGCGCCGTACATCAACAGCCTGATCAACACCAACGGATATGCGGACAACTACTACGCGCTGGGCCACCCCAGCAACCCAAACTACATCCGGATCATGGGCGGATCGGACTTCGGCATCGACTCCAACCCTGCCTCGAATTCGATTAGCGCGCCCAGCCTCATGCAAGAAATGGATCAGGCGGGCGTATCGTGGGCCGGCTATGCACAGAGCATGCCCTACCCCGGTGACATCACCTCGTCGGGTAACTACGCCGTCGACCAATTACCCTTTGCGCAATTCGGCTACGTCTACGACAACACCCCCGCCTACCTGCAGCAGCACCTGCTTCCGCTGACGGATTTGTCCACCAATCTCCAGGACCCGAGCACCTTCCCGGACTTCACCTGGATCGCTGCCAACGAGGCCAACAACATGGAAGGCCCTATCGACACTCCCTCTGGCTTTGCCCAGTTCGTTACCAGCGAGCTCACGAACCATCAGTACAACGTCGCGGCCGGCGACCAGTTCGTGCAGCAAGAGGTGTCCACGATTGAACACTCGGCAACGTGGAATGACCCGACGCAGAAGGACGCGATCATCGTCACGTTCGACGAGGACAACAACAACCTGTCACTGGGCTTCGGCAACGAAGGCAACAACGTTCCGATGATCGTCATCCCGAACGGGGGCGCCGTGACGGATGGGGGGATGGAATCCGGCCACTTCACCACCAACGACTACTACAACCAGTACAGCCTGATGGCCACTATTGAAGACGCCCTGCGTTCTACACCAGGAACTCTGGCCCCGCTCACCGCCAACGACATGTACGCCCCACCCATGAATGCTTTCTGGAAATAATTGTCGACACCGCCGTGAAAGCTGGCCCCAGCCAAGCGCCAGCGAAATCGGAATACTTCTGAGCCGCAACGACTTATCGGCCATCAGAACCGTGGCCAGCCACTGCCCGCGGGACAGGAACAACGCGGCCCCCTGGCCGTCGGCCCTGGCCGCCAGCACTGGCCGCCAGCACAATCGGGGCCCGACTTCACGGGCCAACGTCACGTAGGGCGTTCGAGAACCGCTGCCGGTCTCCCGCCGTCAGCCAGCAGCCGTGCATGTGTCTGGTCGACCAGTCGCACGGCGGCGATGTGCTCGGCCAGCGCCGACACCCTCATCCGCGCCAGCCCATCCGGAATTGTCGGCCAGTTGCTCCCGGTCGGGATGGGCGTAGTGGTCGTGCTCGAAACGCCGGACTGCACGACCGTGGCATCGACGAGCGAACCCACTACAGGGGCACCGGGATCAGTGCTCCCAGTAGCGCGAGCGGCACTATTCCCAGGTCGGCGGCGAGCGGAACACCGACAGCGTCAACGGGGTTGCCGGCCGCGAGTTCGGAGGCGAAGACGTGGTAATCGTATTCGGGCAGAGTGACCAATAACGCGCTGGCCACATCGAGCGGCGGGATGCCGGTGTGGGGTGGGAAGGTGTCGAAAAGGTCCTGCGGGGTGGTGGGTACCACGCCGGTAAACGTCGTACCGGGGACAATTTTCAACGCCTGCAGGAGATCCTCGGCCCAGGATGGCAACGTGTACGTGTAGTTGCTCGGGCTGACCAAATCTTTGAACGCATCGGTGATCCCTTGCTGCAGTCCGTTGAACAGAGCTTGCGGGACCTGCTCGAGGACGTTGTCGCTCGGCAGGAACCCCAGCGTCGTGGGCACGTCGGCATACCCCTGGCTAAAACCGCCCAGGTAGTTGTCGGCAACGTCGCCGTAGCCCAGGTTGACCAGTACCGACATGTCGGGTGCCAGCAGGTCGTAGAGGGGATTGCCGATGAACGGGATCAACTGCAACGGATCCAGCAGCGGCAGACCCTCGGGAATCAGGTAGTAGTTGGTCAAGGTGTCGGCCGCCGACGTCGGCAGTGCAATGGCGTCGGCGATCTGCTCGGGCGTGAGACCCAGGTAGCCGAGGTGGTAAATAGCGATACCCAACAGGGCGTTGAGATCAGACAGCGGGTCGATCGGGTACTGCGGGAAGTCCGCGAAGCCGTCGTATTCGTTGGTGTAAACGTCGGTCGGATACAGGTCGGATGCTTCCGCGCCGCTGAACGTCAGGCCCAGGCTGGGGATGGTCGGCTGCGTACCGGCCGGTAGGTCGAAGCGTTCCAGCATGCCCCCGTTGGGGGCACTTTCATCGCCGACCAGCACGAAGTGCACGTCATCACTGGGCACACCTTGGCTCGCGAGCTGCGGCATGAGTTGCGACGCGATGATCGAACTCTGGGAGTACCCGGTGACGACGACGGGGTTCGCGGCGTCCACCTGCCCGCCGGCGATGAGGCTGTGGATCGCGGTGTCCTCAATCTGCGCGCCCTGGGCCAGCGACGGGTCCAACGTCTCGGTGAAGGGGCCGCTGAACGGGTAGAGCCCTTCGGGCGTGGTCAGGATGTGCGTCGTGCCGGTAAAGCCGCGCGGCGCCAGGTACAACGTGTCGAAGAAATCCGCGTAGGTGGGGCTGGGCGTCGAGATGAAGCTGGGGCCCACGATCAGCGCGGTGCCGTCTCCGAGCGGGGTATCGGCGGTGTCACCGCTGGTGAGCCGCACCGCGTGGGTCTGGACCGCCGGCGCCGGCGGCGACATCAGCGGCATGGCGACCAGGCCGGTGCCCGCGATGGCGACACCGGCGGTCAGGTAGGCAAACCGACCGCCTGACATTGCGACCTCCCCGATCACAGCCGATGAATTTTTACATGTGACGTCACACACCCTGAGTCCATCGTAAGTAGAACACAGGAAAGGTTAAGCAGCTCTAGGTGAGCACGAAAAGCTTCTATGCACTATTTGATAGCCGTGCGGACTCAAAGTCGCGGCCGATGTTGTCGTCATCTGCCGGCTGACGGAAGTCGGCTGCGGGCTACCGAACTCGGCCCGTCATACCCGGCTGGGCAGCGTGAGCTTGCAGGACTGGGCGATGTCCAGCGTGCGCAGGACGCGTCCCATCCCCACCCACAGCGCACATGAGAGCGCCAGGTCGGTGAGCAACTCCTCGGAGAAGTGTTCGCTGCACCGGGCCCAGAAATCCGCGTCGTCACGCAGCACCGTGTGCTCGGTGGCGAAGCGGTAGGCGAACTCGGCGGCGAGGCGCTCTTGGTCGCTGTAGCCGGGCCAGGTGCGCCACTGGTCGGCGTGCTCGTAGAGGTTCTCGTCGACTCCGTTGGCGATTCCGTCGCCGTCGCGGGTGTTGACGCACACTTCGCATTCGTTGCTGTGCGCGATGACCATCCGGGCCAGTTCCCGGGTCCGCATCGGCAACCGGCTTCGGTTGTAGACCGCGTCGCTGAACGCTCCGATCGCGCCGCCCAGTTCGGGTGACTTCAGGATCCAGCCGGCGAGGTCGTCATCCGGGAAGGTTCCGATTCGGCTCATGGCTGGATGCTACGCCCGGAGGGCCGATCGGCAGAGCGGCGACGACGATGCTCTGGTAGGGCTGTGTCGTCGCCGCTCCGGCCATACGCAGCAGCTCTGCCCACTCAGCCGCCGGTTTGGCCCGTCGTCGGCGGACGCGAGACGCACTGCGCCGAGTACAGCTCTTCGCCGAGTTTGTCCATCAGCTGCAACTGTGTCTCCAGGTAGTCGGCGTGGTTTTCCTCGTCGGCGATGATCCCTTCGAGCAGGGCGGCGCTGGTCGAGTCGTGCTTCTCGCGGCACATGATGACGCCGGGCTTGAGGCGGTTGAGCACCTCGTATTCGATCGCCAGGTCGGATTCGAACTGCTCGCGCAGCGTCTGACCGACGCGCAACGAGAACAGGCGCTGGAAGTTCGGCAGCCCGTCGAGCAGCAGGATGCGGTCGGTGATCGCTTCGGCGTGCCGCATCTCGTCGAACGACTCGGCGCGGGTGTGGCCCGCCAGCTCGGTAAATCCCCAATTTTCTTGCATTTTGGAGTGCAAGAAATACTGGTTGATCGCAGTCAACTCACTGGTCAATTGTTCATTTAGTAAGCGCAAGACGTCGGGATCGCCTTCCATCTTCACTCCTCGTATAGGTCGTCGTAGTGCATGACTTTGTTAGGCTATCGCAGGCCAAATCCCTTGTCACCGAAGGTAATACTCACTCAGGTCAGCATTTCCTAACTAATGCTAACCTTTGTCCGGGCAAAGCGCGCCCGATTTGTTTGGCGCTATTGGGCTTGCGCTGAGCAGACAATTGCCCGACACCCCGGCGCGACGTTCAACGCCTCGAGCGATTCGGTGCCCACCGCGCTGAGAGGCCCACGCCGACAAGCCGGGCATTGGTGGCGATGCCGGCACCAAAGTTAGGTTAGCCTTGACGAACCTTGTTAGGTTAGACTCCACTAATATGCGGTCTATTCGGTTGTCGGAGAGTCTGGAGGTGCGCTGATGTACGTGTGCCTGTGCGAGGGCGTCACCAGCCAGACGGTTTCTGATGCGGTCGCCGGAGGTGCGTGCACCTCCAAAGAGGTCGCAGCGCGATGCGGGGCGGGTTTGGACTGCGGCCGCTGCCGGCGCACCGTGCGGGCGATCATCGAGGCGGCTGCGCAGTTGCAGCCCACCGGCACCTGAGTCCTCAACTCCCCCGCTCGGTGGTGAAATCCGCCAGCGCCGCCGCGTTAACTTGACCGCCCAAAAGCTCTGCAAAATAGGCATTTTCGCACTCAGTCGCCGCCGCGATGTCAGGCAGGGTGGGTTTGACCATCGATTGCTTGACTGCGATCAAGCTCGGAATCGACCGCGCGGCCAGAATTTCGGCGTGCCTGCGGGCCTCGGCGAGCAACTCATCGGGCGCACAGACCCTCCAGACCATGCCCATCGCCAGGGCCTCCGGCGCGCTCACCCACTCCGACGACATCAGCAGCCACGCGGCGTTCTGCCGGCCGATCAGCTGCGGCAGCAAAAACGACGATGCCGCCTCGGGCGCGACGCCCAGGCTGGTGAAGGGGCACTTCAGCCGTGCCGTTGACGACATGAACGCCAAATCCGCATAACCCAGAATGGTGGTGCCGATGCCGACGCCGACGCCGTTCACCGCGCAGATCAGCGGCTTGGGAAACCGGGTCAGGGCGTCGATCATCGTGGTGAAATGCGAGCCCTGTTCGGCCATCGCGGGATCGGTGATGCGGGCCTGCATCTCCTTGAGGTCATTGCCCGCGCTGAACGCGCGTCCGGCCCCGGTCAACAGGACGACGGCGACGTCGGGATCCTCGGCTGCCTGCAGGAGGGTCTCGGCGGTGGCTTGGTAGAGAGCTTCGTTGAAGGCGTTGAGCGCGTCGGGCCGGTTCAGCGTGAGGGTGCGGACCCGGTTCTCGTCCTCGACGTGGAGTATCACCGGCGTCTCCCTACGTGTTGAAGGGTGTTGTGAGCACGTAGCGACTGGTCGGCACGGTGTCGATGTTCTCGTTGGCGCCGAACGCCGATGTGCTGGCCACCATCCGGGCCAGCCGCTGCTGCAGGTCGGCGTCGTCGGCCGCGCCGAAGAAAGCCCGCAGGTCGGTGACGGCCTCGATCGGGAACAGCTCCTCGACGATGGCAGCCAGTTGCGGCGCGTCGGGTGTCAGCGCACGTACGACCGCGTTCTGGGTGTAGCCGAAGGTGGATTGCGTCTCGATCGCCACCGGCGTGTGATCGTGCTGCCAGCGCTGCAGCCAGGTCGGATAATCCAGACCGGCCGGGCGGCGCAAGAGCGCGATGTTCGCCAACCCTGTTGTGCGCAAGCCTAGTTCGAGTGGCGCCAGCAGCGGGTTCGATTCGGTGACCAGATAGGCCGCCAGGTGGTCGCATTCGGCTACCAGCAGGCTCAGCGACTCGGCGATCTGGTCCCCGTAGCACTGCCGAGCCCACATGCTCACCACGGCGGCAGCCGGTGGATCGAGCGTCGTCAGAGTCATCATCGAATGACTCACCGCCGCGTCACGGACGTTGACGCTCAGCCCGTCGACGCCGAGCGCCAGGATGGCCTCGGCGACCGAGGTTCGCTGCCGTCGGCACCACTCTTCGTCACGATCTGCGGCCCGCAGGACCGCCACCACCTTCTCCACGGTCGAAACCTATTCTGCGGTTTCCCGCGCCCAGCGCGGATTAATGAATACGCCTTCGGCCTCGACGGTGACGCCCTCGGCGTCGGCGAGATGGCCGACGGCATAGGTCTTCACCCCCTCGGTGTGGGTGATCCGGGCTTCGGCGCGCAGGTCCCCAAGTCGGGTGGCCCGCACGTAGCGGAAGGTGATGGTGCCGGTCAGGCGTGGATTGATGCCGTCGCTGGCGGCCTCCCCGAGCAGGTGATCGAGCACCAGCGCCGCGACGCCGCCGTGGACGTGGCCGGGCGGTCCTTCGTATGCGGCGCCCAGATGGATGTCGCACGCCGATGTGCCGGAATCGTCACGATGGATCTGCACCGGGGGTGCGAGCGGATTGCGGATCCCGATGACGGCGTTGCCCCAGGCCATCCGCTCACCGCTGGCCAGATAGCGCACACCGAAGCTTCCGTCGGTCTGTTTGTGGCGCAAACGGGCTGTGGCCGAATCGATCTCGGCCCTGGCTGCCGCGACGGTGTCGGCGTCCACCTCGGTCCTGATCGTCGCGTCGACCAATGCCCGGACCGACTCGGCCAGCGGCTGGTAGACCAGCCGTAGCCGTTCGACGTCCTCGGCGCTGAGGTCCTCGAGGGTGAAGTCCAACATCAAGCGAAACTAGAACACGTTCACTTCGGCCGCGGTAGTGGGGTGGTCATGGCTACTTGACCGGGCGTACCAGCTGGTCGGCGGCGAGCAGTTCGCCGATCAAACCGGCAAGCCGCCGGTAGGGCCCTTCACGTCCGCTGGACGCGCGAAACACCAAGCCGATTCGGCGGCCGGGCCGGGGCGCGGTGAAGTACGCCAGACCCAGACGGCTGCGGACGGTTTCGACCGGCACCGCGCTCTGCGGAATCAACGTCACGCCCAGCCCGCCGGCGACACACTGCACCGCCGTTGCCAGTGACGCTGCCCGGGTGTTGGGCAACTCGGCGCGCACGCCCGCTTTGCGGCAGACCTCGAGCGCTTGATCGCGCAGGCAATGCCCTTCGTCGAGGAGCAGCAACGGCAGCTCGGCAAGCGCGGTCGGGGGCACCCGTTTCTTTCCCGCCAGCGGATGGCCGGATGGCAGCACCAGCACGAAATCTTCGTCATAGATCGGGATTTCGGCTATGCCGCCGGTACCGGACGGCAGTGCGATCAACGCGGCCTCCACCGACCCCTCGCGCAACCCGGTCAGCAGCCGTTGGGTCTGGTCTTCGATCACCCGCAGGGCCAATCCGGGCAGTCGATCGTTCAGCCCGGCAAGCAACGTCGGCAAGACGTAGGGCGCCACCGTCGGGATCAGGCCCAGCCGGATGGTGCCCTGCAGTGGGTCGGCGGACCCCGCGGCCGCCGCGGTGAAGGCCGTCGCCGCCTCGATCACCGCCTGGGCCCGCAGCAGCAGCGCGCTGCCTTCCGTCGTCAGGAACACCCGGCGGGTGGACCGCTCGACCAACTGCACTTCGAGGCCGGCCTCCAATGCCGACAGCGCCTGCGACAGGGTCGACTGACTGACACCGAGAGTCTTTGCCGCACTACCGAAATGCCGCTTCTCCGCGACCGCGACGAACGCCCGGAGCCCAGCGATCGTCGGCTGATAACTCTTATCGGTCATACCTATCAGTATAGTGGGAAATATCACCTTTCATTGAAAGTGCGGTTCGGGCAGGATGGTGGTGACGAAGATCTTGACTAAATCCAATTTGAGTAAAGGAGCGACATGGCATTGCTGACTATCGGCGACCAGTTCCCGGCCTATGAGCTGACGGCGTTGATCGGTGGTGACCTCTCCAAGGTCGATGCCCAGCAGCCCGAGGACTACTTCACCACCATCTCCAGCGACGACTTCGCGGGCAAGTGGCGGGTGGTGTTTTTCTGGCCGAAAGACTTCACCTTCGTGTGCCCCACCGAAATCGCTGCCTTCGGCAAGCTCAACGACGAGTTCATCGACCGCGACACCCAGGTGCTCGGCGTCTCCGTCGACAACGAGTTCGTGCACTTTCAGTGGCGTGCCCAGCACGACGACCTGAAAAAGCTTCCGTTCCCGATGCTTTCGGACCTCAAGCGGGAGCTGGTGGAGGCCACCGGCGCGCTGAACAAGGACGGCGTCGCCGACCGTGTCACCTATATCGTCGACCCGAACAACGAAATCCA
>NZ_JAVKSG010000059.1:19455-23823 GCF_039583785.1 Mycobacterium sp. | reverse complement strand
GAGCGCCGCAATGTCGACACGACGGCGGAAACTCACCGAGAGCGGTCTTTCGCAAGCTGGTGACAAAACAGGGGCCGCCCACACACCGTCGCCCAATGGCACGCCGAACCCAGTATCGGGGTCGTGGCCGAATATCGGCACAACGATGACGATCGGCTCACTGGGAATCTCGTTGTAGACGGTCGAGGAGATGACAAGCACCTCGGCTCCCCTGCTCGTGGCCCAAATGTCCCCGCGGCGCGGCGATATCAACGTTTCGTCAACTCGTCAAGATTCCGATCGGCCCACGCCTCGCCGAATGCAGCAGCGTTGGGATGTTCTCGCGTCCACCGGTCATGGGCGTCGCAGCGTCGCCGCATGTCCTCGGCGTCGAGCAAGGTCTCGATCCACGCATTCATCGACTTCTGGTCCGCCTCGGCATACTGCTTCACCGCTTGGTAGGCACTGTCGGACAATCGCAGTGTCACAGTCTTTGCCATCATCGCCTGCGTCACTAGCTGGCCGGCGTGGGCCGTGTCAGGTCGAATCAGAAATGTGTCGGATCCGAAACTCCCGCAGACCGCCGCGCGAAAAACACCAGCCCGCTAGTAGGCCATAAAGAGGATCGCGTCCCGGTCGTACTCCAGACCGGGGTGCGCACTGGCCAAGTGGGCCTGCGTCAGCTCGACCAATTCGTCTTCGTCTTTGCCGATGATCGCCTCGCCACACGGACAGTTCAGATGTGTCTTCACGATGTCGCCTTCCCTGTTGTTGCCTTCTTGGCTGCCTTCATCTGCTTTTTGTACGAACGGACTTTCTCCAGCGAGCCTGCGTCGGCGATGTCGGCCACCGACACGTGGGTGCCGGCGTTGCCGAATTCGCCCGCCGCGGCCCGCCAGCCTTTCGGCGTCACCGCATACTGCTTGCCGAGTAAGGCAAGGAAGATCTGCGCCTTCTGCTCGCCGAATCCCGGCAACCCCTTGAGTCGTCGCAGCAACTCGGGCCCGTCGGGATCGCCAGCGGTCCAGAGCCCGGCTGCGTCACCGTCGTAGCGGTCCACGACGATCTGCGCCAGCGCCTGGACCCGCTTGGCCATCGAGCCCGGAAAACGGTGTATCGCAGGCTTTTCCGAGCACAGCGCGGCAAACTTGTCCGGGTCGCAGTCGGCGATCCGGGCCGCGTCGAAACCGTTCATCCGGTCGGCGATCTTCTTGGGGCCGGCGAACGCAGTCTCCATCGGCACCTGCTGGTCGAGCAGCATGCCGACCACGAGCGCCAACGGGTTCTCGGTCAGGAGTTGATCGGCGTCGGTGTCCTGCGCCAGGCAGAGTTTGACGGTCACCGCTCTACCCAATCACACGGCTCGGTGTCCCGTCACCGTGTCGTTAGGTGTCAAGTGGCGGCGGCGACGGCGCGAGCCTTGTCGGTCGCTTTGCCGCCTTCTCTGCCCCCTGCGGCTTCGGTCGGGAATCTCTTGTGACGAGCCCCCATGACGTGACCCTTCGCGGTCGGCACCGGCTTGCCGAGCGCGTCGGCCAGTGGCGTCGATACGTCCCTCCGGCGCGGCGCTGAGTCGCCGTAAGAGACCGCCAGCGCGCCGAGGTAATCGTCGGTACACGACGCCGGGGAGTGGCCAACTACGCCTCAGAGATGGGTGAGAGCTACAGGGGCGTGAGAGGCTGACCGGGGCCGACAGAGCCCCTCGCTAAGCCCTATTTACGTACTTGAACTGCCAGCTCACCGTCTCAATTGACCCGGCTGGTGCCGCCGATTACGGAATGCTTTCCACCGCCTGTCGATAGCCGGACGGCAGATCAACATGACCAGCATTAGAACAGCGAGGATTGCCGACGCCGCCCTTGACGGCACAGCGAGCGCCGCTACCAGCAACAGCATGGCAATCCAGTAAGTCATAGCTGACTCTCCTTCACCGGGTTGGTTGTCCGGTGCCGTCCTCCCAAAAGCGCGGCCTGCCGTGGATCCAGTCATCTATGAAATCGGGTTTCATCGCGGGCGGATTCGCGTGGATGGCGTCTTCCAGGCCCGACTTGGCCAATTCGAAACCACCGAACGCGCCGGTGGCGGTCTTGAGGCCGTCGCCCGGAGACGGGGGCTTGCCTTCCAGTAAATTCTCACCGATGGACAGCGGCCCTTTGACGCCGGCTGCCTCCGGCAGGAGAAGGTCCCCGCCGATGCCAGCTGCGACCTTACCGACGTCCTCTTCGAGTTCTCCTGGCTTCGGGTCGTGTTTACTCGGATCGGATTTGGGCCCAATGGCAGTCGGCGGCGCTGACGCCATGGGCAGGGGTTGTCGGTGAACCGCCGTTCCGCCTTGGGCCGTGGCGGCGGACTCGTCAGGCGACGGCGCATCGGACTTAAATCCATGGCCGGCCATCTGCACACCCCTGCCGCTCCCGTGACTCACGGCGCTACCGACAGAGGGAGATGCGGTGATGCTGGCTTTTTGTCCGTCCGCGATCGTGTGGTCGGGGAACGACGTCCTACGTTCGCCGTTGAGGCGCATAGCAGACGCTAGCGGCCCTGACTGGTCGCTGTCGGTCCCTGCGTACCGCGATGCTGCGGTCTGGATGCTCGTGGAGATCCAGTTGAGCTGCTGAACCTGGGCGGACGCCCCTTCGTGGAACCGGGTGATAGCACCTTGGGCAGCTTTTGCCGCTGCGCCCTGCCAATGGCTTTCGAGCTCGTTAGCGACCTGCTCAACCTTGGCGATGACGCTCTTGAGTTCGTCGCTGATTCGCTCGAAGTTAGCGGCCTCTCTGGCGAGAACGGCCGGGTCTGTGGTGAGCTGCGACATGCCCGGGAGTCTAGCCGTTCCCGGCGCGGCGGACGCCAACGCGACGGTCGATTCGCGCGAACGCTTCTACGCGGCGTACTTCGCCGGCTACGGGCTGGCCTGGCTGGGAGCGGCCCGCAGGTCGCCGATTCGCGCGACGGACGTGCGCCTGCTGGCCGGGCTGATGTTTGTAAGCGGACTCGGGCGGGTGATCTCGTTGGTGAGCAATGGGCGACCGCATTGGTTCCAGGAAGTGCTGACCGCGGTCGAATTCGTTGTTCCGGCAGCATTTTTCGGCATGGCTACGGCCGACGAGAAGGAGGTTGCCGGCTAGCCGCTCTTGCGGCGGAACTCCCGATGGTTTCCCGCCGCGCCGTGCGCGCGCGTCCCCTTGGCGCTGGAGTCCTTGTGATCGGCAGCGCCCGACGACTTCGCATTCTTGATTTCCAGCGCTTCGCGGAACTTGCGCTTGTTGTCGTCCGCAGGTACGGACGCCGACTCGGCCCCCGAAATCGATCCAGCCATAGTTCGTAGTCTAGCGCGCCCGCCGCGGTTCAGCGGGATTCACCGCAGGCCCGGAGGCATCCCGTAGACGTGCGCGATCGGCAACGTCAACACCACGCGGCGGTCGGTCACCATCGCCTGCCGGTAGTCGTCCCAATCCGGGTGCTCACCGGCGATGTTGCGGTACAAGGCAATCAGCGCTTCGACGGTGTCGTCACCCGGTGCGGCGGCCGGCGGGGTCAGCGTTGCGGTGCCCTCGGCAACGGCGTAGGACCAGCCGTCGTCGGAGCTGACGAGCAGCGACGCCCGCGGGTCACGGCGTAGGTTGCGAGTCTTGGCCCGCGGCTCGGTGACCGACACCTGGATCGTGGCATTGCGGGCGTCGAAGTAATACGACACGTTGGACAACTGCGGCCGCCCGTCCCGCTTGAGCGTGGCCAGCACGCCGAGAGAATTGTCCGCGATCACGGCCAGCAGTTTGTCGTCGAAAACATGGCGCCCCATGTCGAAAGCCTACGGCCCGACCCGGCAGGGTCAATTCGACAGGGTCAATTCGACCGGGTCGCCACCATCGCGCTCATGACCCAGTACGCGGCGCTTCTGCGCGTCGTCAACGTCGGCGACCGCAACGTCACAATGGCCGACGCGGCAACCGCGTTGACCGATGCGGGTCTCGCCGACGTCCGCACCATCCTGGCCGCTCAGTCGTCGGCGCAGACCTCCAGGTAGCGCAGCGCCTCGGCTTTGCCGAGTCCCAGTGAGCGCGCGACGTCGAGATAGGCCCCGGCCGCGGCGGCCATGGCGGAGTCTGCGGGATCTGCGCGGGCGACGAATGTCCCGAATCGCCCGCGGGTTTCGACGATGCCCGCCGTCTCCAGCTCACGGTATGCCCGGGCCACGGTGTTGATCGCCAGACCCAGATCGCCGGCCAGTTCACGCACCGTGGGCAACCGCGCACCGGGCGGCAGCGTCCCGGTTCGGATCGCTTCGATGATTTGAGTGCGGAGCTGGTCGAACAGCGGTCGATCCGCCTGCCCGTCAACCCGTAGCCACTCCCCTATCTCCACCCGCTCAGTATCCCGTAGTCCAGC
>NZ_JAVKSG010000059.1:0-19355 GCF_039583785.1 Mycobacterium sp. | reverse complement strand
CCTCATCGCGCCGCACCCGCTGCATCGTCGCCGGGCTATCTTGGTGGGGTGCGTATCACGGTGCTGTCCGGCGCGGGCATCTCCGCCGAGAGCGGCGTACCGACGTTTCGTGACGACAAAAACGGCCTCTGGGCCAAATTCGACCCCTACGAGCTGTCCAGCGTTCAGGGTTGGGAGCGTAATCCCGAACGGGTCTGGGGCTGGTACCTGTGGCGGCACTACCTGTGCGGCACCGTCGAACCCAACGACGGTCATCATGCTGTGGCCGCCTGGCAGAACCACGCCGAGGTCAGCGTCGTCACCCAGAATGTCGACAATCTGCACGAGCGCGCAGGTAGCTCACCGGTGCATCACCTGCACGGCAGCCTGTTCGACTTCCGTTGCGCGACGTGCGGTTTGCCGTACACCGGCGAGCTTCCCGAAATGACGGAGCCCGCACTGGAAGTCGAGCCGCCGTTCTGCACCTGCGGTGGCCTGATCCGTCCCGACATCGTCTGGTTCGGCGAGGCACTGCCCCAGGGGCCGTGGCAGCACGCCGTGGCAGCGACGACCAACGCAGACGTGCTGGTCGTCGTGGGAACGTCGAGCATCGTCTATCCCGCGGCGAGCCTTCCCGACGCCGCGCTGGCCCGCGGGATCGCCGTCGTCGAGGTCAATCCGGAGCCCACGCCGCTGTCCGACAGCGCCACGCTCACCGTGCGCGAATCCGCCAGCACGGCGCTGCCGACCCTGCTGCGGCGACTGCCGACCCTGTTGAACTAGGCGGGGCGGCGCGCCCGGCCCACCACGAACTCCGTCGTCGGCACCGGCACCCACGCCGGAAACAAGAATTCGGTCCGGCTGCGCTCGATCTCGAATCCCGCGGAACGGATCGACTGCTCGGTATGACGATGGGCGTGACAGTTCCCGGCCAGCCTGGGCCACAGCGTGGTGATGTCGACGAACCGCTGATACCTGCCGCGGGCACCCGTGCTGGCCACGTGTTCCAGGTAACGCAGTTCGCCGCCCGGCTTCAGCAGCGAAAGTGCTTGCTGCAGAACTGAATCGGGCTCAGCTACCGAGCACAACACCAGCGAGAAAACCACCGCGTCGAACGGCGCGTCGGCCGAGAAACTCTCCACGGTCCGGTTAGTGACCTCGACCGGAACCGGAGCGGTCACCGCCGCCCCCCGGGCCAGTTCGACCAACTGTTGCTCGGGCTCGATCGCGACGACCTGCTCGACGGTGTCGGGATAGAACGCGAAGTTGGACCCGGTGCCGGCGCCCACCTCGAGAATCCGGCCGGACAACCCGGCCAGGTTCTCCCGCCGGGACTCCCGCATCTGCCTGGTCTCGTGCGCCGCGATCGTGGTCCAGATCCGGGCGAAGAACGGGTGATGGACGGTAGTGGGCGTCGATGATGTCATGCTTGCCAGCCTTTGCACGTGGGTTGCTAAAAAGATCGTCGCATTGACGAGTCGAACGCGGTCAACCTTTCCACCACCTGCTGTGGTGTGGCGTCGGGGCCGATGAGTCCGGCCACCATATGACCGGAAAACACGGCACGCAGCACACGGTCGGTGAACACTTGGGCATCACCGAACGGTAGGTGCGGTTTGGCGATCAGCAGGGCGGCCACGCCGTGAGCGGCACTCCACAGTTCCAGGGCGATGCCGGTCGCGTCACCAGGTGCAAGCACACCCTCGCCCATCAGAGCCTTGACGGTGGCGGTTATGTGCTCGAACGCCGAACTTGCAAGCGCGGCATCGACATTGCTGTCCGACTTCCACTCGCCCATCGTCGCGATCCGGTAGAGCTCGGGGTTTTCAGTGGCGAACCGGACGTAGGCCAGCCCCTGGGCGCGCAGAACCTCGACCGTGTCCGACGACATGGCGGACACCCGCTGCATCTCCTGGTCTAGCTTCTCGAAGTAACGCGCACACACCGCGTCGAGCAGCGCGTCCTTGTCCTGAAAGTGCAGATAGATCGACGGCGGGGTCACACCCACGCGTGCAGCCACCGAGCGGATCGACACGGCCTTGGCGTGCCCGACGTCGAGGAGGAGTTGGGTTGCCGCATCGAGGATTTCGTCGCGAAGCAGGTCGCCGGACCCACGCGGGGCACGCCGCCTGCGAAGAATGGACACGTCAGCCACCATCGGCGACCGTCACGGCAGTACGGGCGGCGGCTACGGCCGAGTGTTCGTCGGATCGACGGTGGCGCCCGCTGGCCGGCCCGGCCGCCAACAGCCCGGTCGCGGAGTCGAATTCGCTGATCCCGAGTCGTTCGTGCAGCCACACCAGCGGCTTGGGCGACCACCAACTCCAATGGCCCAGAACGTGCATGAACGCCGGCACCAGAACCATCCGCACCAGCGTGGCGTCGGCCAGCACGGCCAGCGTCAGCCCGGTCCCGAACATCCGCATGAAGGACACCTGCGCAGCGATCAACGCCGCGAACGAGATCGACATCACCAGCGCGGCAGCGGTGACGACGCGGCCGGTGCGGGCCAGCCCGAGCGCCACACTCTCGTCGTTGTCGGCGCGTTTGGTGTGGTTGTCGGGTGGCACAGGATGAGAGGCGACCGCCGCCAACCAGTACTCGCGAATCCTGGAGACCAAGAAGACTTCGTAATCCATCGACAGGCCGAATGCGACACAGAACAACAGCACCGGAATGTTGGCCACCACTGTGCCGCTCTGCGTGGTACCCATGGCCCCGAGGTGCCCGTCCTGGAAGATCCACACCAGCGCACCAAAAGCTGCCGTCAGCGATAAAATGTTGCACACCAAAGCTTTTAGCGGCAGTAGCACACTCCCGGTGAGCAGGAACAGTAACGCGAAGGTGATGACGCCGATCAGACCAAGCACCAGTGGCAGGCGTGCGGTGATCGCATGCACGCTGTCCCGGTTGATCTGCGCCATCCCGGCCAGCTGGACCGATTGACCCGCCGGTCCGGGCACCGCATGCAGCCGATCAAGCTGGGTATCGGACGCGTTCGAGAACAACGGCGCCGTGCTCGCCACCGTCAAAAACGCGCTGCCCCGGTCCATCCCGGTCGCCGCCGTCGGCGGCCCGACCTGCCTGCCGGCGACGAACGTCCCGGTCGGAGCCGAGACGGCCGAGACGTCGGCCACCCGGGACAGGTCGGCGGCATAGCGGCTGAGGTCGCCCGGACGCACCCCTCGAACATCCGGAACGACAACAGACACCGCGGTCGCCGCGTCATCGGCGAAATCGTGACGCAGCTGATCACCAACTACATGTGCCGACGCCGACGTCGGCAGCACCCGGTCATCGGGCATCCCCCACTTCACCCCGAAGAATGGAAGTCCCAGCGCCAGTAGCAATGCGACGACCACCAGGCCGATAGGCACCGCTCGTCGCGTCACGAACTTGGTGGAGCGGTACCAGAACAACTGCTCTACGGGCTTGCGAACCGGGTCCGGCCGGCCGAATATCCGCCGCCCGAGCTTGCGGACGTCCATCGCGTCCAGTCGCGGCCCGAGCACCACGATCGCCGCCGGCGTCACCAGGATGGCCGCCGCCGCGACGAACGCCACCGTGGCCACCCCGGCGTAGGCGAACGACTTCAGGAAGTACATCGGGAAGAGCACCAGCACCGCCATCGACAACGCGACGGTGGTCGCGGAGAACAACACCGTGCGGCCCGCGGTGGCCATGGTCCGGATCAGTGCCTCGTCCGGGGCGCGGCCGTCGGTCAGCTCGTCGCGATAGCGGCTGATGATCAGCAGCGTGTAATCGATGGCCAGGGCCAGGCCGAGCGCAGTGCTCAGGTTCAGCGCGTAAGTCGACACGTCGGTGCCGAAGCTGATCAGTCGTAATACCGACATCGATCCGACGATCGCCAGCCCGCCCAGACAGACCGGCAACGCCGCCGTCAGCAACCCGCCGAAAACCCAGACCAGCACCAGGAAGCTGAGCGGGATCGCCAGCGACTCCATCAACAGCAGGTCACGCTCGTTCTGGCGGTTGATCTGGTCGTAGACCATCGCCGCTCCGCCGGCGCGAACCGTGACGCCGTCGCGGTCATGCACGACGCGGGCCGCGATCTTCTTGGCGTAGTTCTGCGCGTTGTTTTCGCCGCCCTTGAGGTTCGCCACGATCAACCCGGACGCACCGTCCTTGCTCACCAGGTCGGCAGCTAGGTGCGCGCCATGGGGATCGGACCCAGCGGCCGCCGCGGGCCCGGTCCACGCCGAGACGACGTTGTACACCCCGTCGGAGCCTTGGACCTGGTTGACGATGTCGGTGGCGACCCTGCGCGCTTGCTCACTCTGCGCGCCGGCCGGTGCAGTCACCAGGATGACCAGCTGCTGATCGCTCTGCCCGAACTTGTCAGTCAGCAGCGTGATCGCCTGCGCCGACTCAGAGGCCGGGTCCTGGAAACCACCCGCGGACAGGCTCTTGGCCACCGGAAGCCCGAAGACCGCCGCGGCCAGCAGGACCATTACGGCAGCAGCGAGTATGCGCCGGGGCCTTGCGATGGCAAGGCGGGCGATCCGCTCCAGCATGAGTGTCCTCCGGTCCAATAACGTCACTAACTTATCAACGATAAGTTAGTGACGCAACTTTCGAGCCCGTTACCGGCGCCTTAGCAGAGGGGACGAGACGGATATCCGCGTTCATTCGACGCGGCACCCGCAAACCAGGACATTTGCGGAGCATATGTGGTTCAACGTCTGCCCAATAGGTCACTTCCAAGCATCCGGACGCGGTGTCCGGCGAGTGGGGACTTACCGGGCGGTAACAATTGCCACGATTTTCAGAATCGTGACTCAAAGATTCCTTAACCGTTGTCCATACGCTCATCTACATGTGGATCGATGACTTCAGTGCCGACGTGATCAAAGTTGATTTCGAGGCTCTCTACCACGGCGACGTCCTGGTGGAGGGTGAGTGCTCGGAGCAACTCGACGATTGGCACCCGCTGTCCAACGCCAGCTAGCCCGTGCGACGCACGCTCCGCAATTCCGGGCGTGGCCGTGTCGAGGCGATAGTGAGCCTCACGTCGCATCTCCGGTGTCAGCCCATCGATCCGAAAAGCCCCCGCCAGGCGGGGGCTTTTTCAGCGGCCTGCACTCGGTCAGAATCGCACCGTCCAGCCTGTCGGCGGCGACTATACCCAGTCGGCCAGGACGGCCTCGGTGTCGGCTCCCGGCTGACCGGGCGGCCGCGGCTGGTCCGGCTGCGAGCGCGAGAACCGGGGCGCCGGCAGCGGCTGGAGTCCCTTGCCGGCCCGGTAGAAGGTGTTGCGCTCGGTGATGTGCGGCTCGGTCTCGACCTCACCGAACGCTAGCACCGGCGTGACGCACGCGTCGGAATCGGCGAACACCTTGGCCCAGTGGTCACGGTCGCGGCTGGCGAACACTTGCGTGAACGTCGCCCGCAACTCGGGCCAGCGGCTGCGATCGTTCTGCTCCGGCAGGTCCGCGGGATCGAGGCCGAGACCGGCCAGCATCGCCGCGTAGAACTGCGACTCGATCGCACCCACCGAGACGTAGCGGCCGTCGGCGCATTCGTAGGTGTCGTAGTATGGCGCGCCGGTGTCGAGCATGTTGGTGCCGCGCTCGTCGGTCCACAGCCCCAGGGCGCGCATCCCCCACATCATCTGGACCAGCACTGAGGACCCGTCGACCATCGCCGCGTCGACGACCTGCCCCTTGCCGGACGTCTGCCGCTCGAACAGCGCCGACAGGATCCCCAGCAGCAGGAACATCGACCCGCCGCCGAAGTCGCCGACCAGGTTCAGCGGCGGCACCGGCCGCTCACCCGCCCGGCCGATTGCGTGCAGCACACCGTTGAGCGAGATGTAGTTGATGTCGTGGCCGGCCTGCTTACTGCGCGGGCCGGTCTGCCCCCACCCGGTCATCCGGCCGTAGATCAGCCGATCGTTGACCTTGGCGCAGTCGTCCGGACCGAGCCCCATCCGTTCGGTGACACCCGGCCGGTAGCCCTCGATCAACACGTCGGCCTTGGCGACGAGTTTGCGCACCAGATCGCGGCCTTCGTCGGACTTCAGGTCGGCGATGACGAACCGGCGGTTGCGCAACATCGGGTCAGAGCCGGTGGCACCGGGCCGGTCGATGCGCACCACGTCGGCACCCAGGTCGCCGAGGATCATCGCGGCGTGCGGGCCCGGCCCGATTCCCGCCAGCTCGATGACTCGCAACCCTGTCAGCGGACCCGCCATCTAACCGACCTCCTTGTCGACACGAAACTCCCTGGCATCTTCGCAGTTGCCCGCGACTGCCCTGCACCCCGGTGGCTTACAGTCGAGACCATGACCGCTATCGATTCCGGCATCGACGCCCTGGCCTCCGTAGACGGGCTTGCCGTCAGCCTCACCGACGGCGTGCTGTCGGTGACGATCGACCGTCCGGACAGCCTGAACTCGTTGACGCTGCCGGTGGCGGTGGGTATCGCCGACGCGATGGAGCAGGCGGCCAGCGATCCGCGGGTCAAGGTCGTGCGGCTGGGTGGCGCCGGTCGCGGCTTCTGTTCCGGAGCCGGAATGAGCGCCGACGACGTGGCCGGTGCCGGTTCCGGCGACGGACTGCTCCTGGCGGCCAACCGGGTGGTGCGGGCGATCACCGCACTGCCGCGCCCGGTCGTCGCGGTGGTTCACGGCCCAGCAGCCGGTGTGGGCGTCTCTATCGCGTTGGCCTGCGACCTGGTATTGGCGTCGGAGAAAGCATTTTTCATGCTCGCATTCACCAAGATCGGCCTGATGCCCGACGGCGGCGCCTCGGCGTTGATCGCCGCCGCCATCGGCCGGATCGGTGCGATGCGGATGGCGCTGTTGGCCGAGCGACTACCCGCTGCTGATGCTCTGGCAGCCGGACTGATCAGCGCGGTCTACCCGGCCGACGACTTCGGGGCCGAGGTGGACAAGGTGGTGGCCGGCCTGCTCGCCGGACCGGCGGTGGCGTTCGCCAAGACCAAGCGTGCCATCAACGCCGCGACGCTCACCGAGTTGGAGCCAGCCCTGCAGCGTGAACTCGATGGTCAAGCGGTCCTGCTGAATTCACCCGACTTCCGCGAGGGCGCAAGGGCTTTCCAGCAGCGCCGGACGCCGGCCTTCACCGACAGCCCGGACCTCACAAAGGACTGAGCGTCACTGAGCGAACAGCGGCGGCAACCCCAGCAGCATGACCAACGTCCACACGAAGTGGGTCAGGATCGGCGCCAGCACCCCGCCGGTCGCGCGGCGCTCGAGCGCGCACACCGTCCCGAGAACGACGGCGGCGAAGGCGAGCATCGGGTTGCGGCTGCTGGCGAGCGTTGCAATGACGTAGATCACGGTCGAAATCAGCAGCGGCTGGTGTCTGCCCAGGGCCGTGTACAACGCCCCGCGGTAGAACAACTCCTCGCCGATGGCCGCCAACAATGCGATGGCCATCGTCAGCCGCCACGAGCCCTGGTCGGTGTAGCGCAGCAGACGGGTGATGAACTCGGCGACGGCGGGGATCTCCCGGACGAGTAATCCGCCGAGCAGGAAGACCCCGCCGACCAGCAATCCAATGGTGGCGCCGCTGACCACCGGACGCTGATTGCGCCCGCGCCACCGGGCACCGCCGAGGTGCAACGGTCCGGACACGAAAGCGCCCAGCGCCCAGATGCCCGACAGGGCCAGCGACCACCAGTAGAACGCGGGTTCGCCGGGATGCCGTCGCAGCGCCAGACTCAACGCTACGGCACCCAGCACCAGCACGACCGCGACCACGATTCGCCTGCGTCGCACGACACCGGGCGGTTCGTTCTGCGGCACAGCGACATTGACGATGCCGCGGCGGATCTCCTGCAGTGCGCTGGGCTGGGAACTCACGTTAGACACCGCGCCACTCCTCCTCATCACTTCGCTCTGCATCGTCGCTGGCTGAGGACACCGCGCCACTCCTCCTCATCACTTCGCTCTGCATCGTCGCTGGCTGAGGACACCGCGCCACTCCTCCTCGATACTCCAGATCGCACTGCTCCGTTGATCCGCGCCGGCGTCAGCCATTCAATCGCACTTTCGGTGTGAGAGTGATCAAGATGTCGAGCCCGGTCCGAAGCGCACCGGCGATCGGGCCGGGAACAGCGTCCACCATTGCGAGGCCGGGTCGCGCGATCGATGGAGTCACTATGCACGCAAGCCGCCGCAGGCGCAGCGCATCACCACCCGTCCAGGCCGGATCGCTGTCGGCGAGGTGGTGTGGGTCGGCAAGCGCGTTGACCGGGCGAGGCCGGTGATTCGACAGCGCGCGGTCGATCGCGTCCTCGATCGACCGCAGGCCGCCCGCCGGGTCGCGAACCAGATCGCGAAGTCCAGTGCCGCTGGCTCGCATCGGATAGTCCAGCGACTCCACCAAGTCGGCGGCCAGTCCGTCGGGCACCGGCAGCGCCAACGCGGTCACCCACGAGGCCAGCGTGGTGCCGATCCCCCATACCGGCAATCCGGCGTGCCATCTGCCGCAAATGCGCGCATAGGTCTTGAGCAGCTCGCGGTAGGACGTGGTCTCCGGCCCGGCGATGTCGTACGCGCCGGCGGGGACCAGCCCCGCATCGGCGGCCGCGACGAGATAGTGCAACACGTCACGGATGGAGATCGGGTCGATCGGGTTGTCCATCCATGTCGGGATCGGGATCACCGGGAAACGGTCGCCGACGTAGCGCAGCATCTCGAACGACGTCGAGCCTGCGCCGAGGATGATCGCGGCGCCCAGCCAGAGCACCTCGGCACCGCCCTCGACAGTCAGCGCGTCGGCCACCTCGGCGCGGCTTCTCAGGTGCTCGGACAATCCCTCGTCGGACGGGACGAAACCACCGAGGTAGACAATCCGGCGCACACCCGCAGTTTTGGCTGCGGCGCCGACATGTGCGGCAGCGGCGCGGTCGGCATCGCGAAAACCGGGCTGACCGATTGCGTGCACCAGGTAATACACCACGTCGATCGCCCCTGCATCGGCGAGCCCGGCGTGCGCCGAGCCAGCATCGGCGGCGTCCAGCTGCACAGCCGTAACCTCATCGAACCATCCGAACTGGGTCAGGCGCGCCGGGTCTCTACTGGCGGCGAGCACCTGGTGTCCCGCCGCCAGCAGCGCTGTGACCAGCCTAGATCCCACATATCCCGTGGCGCCGGTCACCAGAATTCGCACAGTCTCAAACCTACCGATCGTGATTCGCGCCGACAGCTGGGTTGAGTTGTTGCCCTGTCCCCGGCCGGACAAACCGCATTTCCGCCGTCACATCCGGTTCCGCACACACCCCTGCAGCGATTCCGGCGCATGGTTGTTATGTTCCAATAATCCGGATTGAACAACTGGCGGTGCAGAACCGTGGTGATTAGAGTGAGTGAACATGCGCAGTGCCACCCCGCGATCGCAAGGGGTGCCCGAATTGCACGAGGTACGGGCAATATGACAGTAACCCCGACCGTTGCGGCCGTCGCCGTCGAATTTCCGCCGCATCGCGTCTCTCAGGCCGAGGCGATGTCCGGCTTGACCGGATTCGGCGGCCCGGAGTTCGAACGCTTCGCCGCCAGCGCGGGAGTGCAGCAGCGCCGGATTGCGATGCCGCTGGCCGACTATGGGACGGTGAGCGGCTTCACCGAAGCCAACGACATCTTCATCGAGACGGCGCTGACGCTCGGCGAGCGCGCGATCCTGTCGGCCCTGGGCGCCGCCGATGTCAGGCCCGACGAGGTCGACGTCGTGTTCTCGACGACGGTCACCGGGCTGGCGGTACCCACCCTGGAAGCCCGGTTGGCGGCGCGCCTCGGCTTGCGGCCCGATGTGAAACGGGTGCCGCTCTTCGGTCTGGGCTGCGTGGCCGGCGCCGCGGGGGTAGCCCGTATGCACGACTATCTGCTGGCATTCCCCAACCAGGTGTCGGTGCTGCTGGCCGTTGAACTGTGTTCGCTGACGTTGCAGCGCGACGACCTCTCGGTCGCCAACCTGGTGGCCGCCAGCCTGTTTGGCGACGGTGCGGCCGCCGTCGTCGCCAAGGGGGCGGCCCGGACGTCGTCCGGCCCCAAGGTGCTGGCCACCCGCAGCCGGATCTACCCCGACACCGAAGACGTGATGGGCTGGGACATCGGCAGCAATGGGTTCAAGATCAAGCTCTCCACCGAGGTGGCGATCGTCGCCGAAAAATATGTCGGCGACGACGTCCGCAACTTCTTAAGCGATCACGGCCTGACTCCCGACGACATCTCGACCTGGGTCTGTCACCCCGGCGGCCCGAAGGTCATCGAGGCGATCGAGAACACTCTCGACCTCCCGTCGGACGCCATGGATCACACCCGTAACTCGTTGCGCGAGAATGCAAACCTGTCGTCGGTGTCGGTGCTGGATGTGCTCAACAGGAACATGGTTGATCCGCCGGCACCGGGATCGTTCGGTCTGATGATCGCGATGGGCCCGGCGTTCTGCTCAGAGCTCGTGCTCCTCGGCTGGTAGGCGTGTACTACCTGCTGGTCTTGGCCGTCGGCGTCGAGCGAGTGGCCGAGCTGGTCGTCGCCAAACGCAACGCCCGGTGGGCGTTCGCCCATGGCGGCAAGGAGGTCGGGCACAACCACTATCCGGCGATGGTCACCATTCACACCGCGTTGCTGCTCGGCTGTGTCTTGGAAACATGGGCGTTGCATCGCCCGTTCCTGCCCTGGTTGGGCTGGCCGATGCTGGCCCTGGCGGTGCTGGCTCAGGCGCTGCGCTGGTGGTGCATCACGACATTGGGCCGCCGGTGGAACACGCTGGTGATCGTGCTCCCCGAGGCACCGCTGGTACGGCAGGGCCCCTACCGCTGGCTGCATCACCCGAACTACCTGGCCGTCGTCGTGGAGGGGTTTGCGCTGCCGCTGATCCACACCGCCTGGCTGACCGCGGTCTGTTTCACGGTGGCCAACGCGCTGCTGCTGACGGTTCGTATCAGAGTGGAAAACTCGGCTTTGGGCTACGCCCGTGCCGCGCGCCGGTGACCTGAACCGGCGCCGCATGAGCGTCGCCAATGAGGAGGAGCGGCATTGATGAGTTATGACGCGGACCTGCTCGTCGTCGGCGGCGGCCCCGGCGGGCTCGCCACCGCGTTACACGCTCGACGTCTTGGACTTTCGGTGATCGTGGCCGAGCCGCGGGAAAGCCCGGTCGACAAGGCCTGCGGCGAGGGCCTGATGCCCGGCGGCCTGGCCGAACTGATCTCGCTGGGCGTCGACCCGGCGGGCCTGCCATTGCGCGGCATCGCCTATCTGAACGAGCGGCGACGCGCCGAAGCGTGCTTCCACGACGACCCGGGCCGTGGGGTACGGCGCACCACGCTGCAGGCTGCGCTGGCCGCACGGGCCAAAGAGCAAGACACCGAATGGGTTTCGACGCGTGTCAGGACTGTCCAGCAAGACGCTCACGGCGTCACGGCGGCCGGGGTTCGGGCCAGGTGGCTGGTGGCCGCCGACGGGTTGCATTCCAGCGTGCGCTCGGCCGTCGGAATCGGCGCGGTCGCGGGGACGCCGCGACGCTACGGTGTGCGCTGGCACTTCTCCGTGCCGGCGTGGTCGGAGTTCGTCGAGGTGTACTGGTCGCCGTTCGGCGAGGCCTACGTGACACCGGTTGAGCCGGATCTGGTCGGCGTGGCGATCCTGTCCCGCGGGCAGCCGGACCTGGCCTGGTTCCCGCGGCTGACGCGGCGGTTGCGCGACGCCGGACCGACCCGGGCCCGTGGCTGCGGCCCACTGCGGCAAGTGGTTTCGCGTCGGGTCGCCGGGCGCGTGCTGCTTGTCGGCGACGCAGCCGGATACGAGGACGCGCTGACCGGCGAAGGCGTCAGCCTGGCCGTCAAGCAAGCCGGTGCCGCGGTGGCCGCCATCGTCGACGAAAACCCGTCGTCGTACGAGGCGGCTTGGCGCCGAATCACGCGCGACTATCGGATACTCACCCGCACCCTGGTGTTGACCACAGCGTCGCGCGCCGCGCGCCGCGCTGTCGTCCCCGCGTCGGCGATGTTGCCCGGCATGTTCAGGCAGGCGGTGAACCGGTTGGCGCAGTAGGCCTTAACTACTCAGCGCGCCTTCCAGACCGGCGGACGCTTCTCGGCAAACGCCAGCGGCCCTTCTTTGGCATCCTCGGTGCGCAGCAGCGTGCCGAACTCGCGTGCGGTGCGAGCCCAGCCGGCTTCCTCGTCGGGAATGACGCCGTCGTCGGCGCCACAGGCGATCCGCTTGCTGGCCTGCACCGACAGCGGCGCGTTGACGGTGATTCGCTTGGCCAGCGCCAGCGCGGCTTCCAGCACGGTGCCGTTGGGGACGACCTGGTTGATCAGCCCCCAGTCCGCGGCCTCGGAGGCGCCGATCGGCTCACCGGTCAGCAGCATCTGCATGCCGACCTTGCGGGGAAGCTGCTGCGCGATGCGGAACACGCCACCGGCGCCGGCCAGCAGCCCCACCTTGACCTCCGGCAGACCGAACTGCGCACGTTCCTCGGCCACCACCAGGTCGCTGGCCAGGGCCAACTCGGTACCGCCGCCCAGCGCGGTGCCGTTGACCGCGGCGATCGTCGGCTTGTCGATGAAGTGGTGCACGTAGCCCGCGAAACCCCACTCGCCATGGTCGGGGTGATACAGGTTCTCGCCACGCGAGATCGCCTTGAGATCCGCTCCGGCACAGAAAGATTTGTCGCCGGCGCCGGTGATCACCACCGCCCGCACGTCGGTGTCGTGCTGCGCCTGCTCGAGCGCGTCACCGACGCCGATGCTGACCGCGCCGTTGACGCAGTTACGCGCCTCCGGCCGGTTGATGGTGATGACCAGGACGTCACCCCGGCGCTCGGTGAGCACCGCGGGGTCGGTCACAGCAGCTCTACGATGGTGGCGTTGGACTGGCCGCCGCCCTCGCACATGGTCTGCAGGCCGTAGCGAATTCCCTTGTCCCGCATGTGGTAGAGCATCGTGGTCATGATCCGGGCGCCGGATCCGCCGAGCGGGTGGCCGAGGGCGATCGCGCCGCCGTTGGGGTTGAGCTTCTTCTCGTCGGCGCCGATGTCCTTCAGCCAGGCCAACGGCACCGGCGCGAACGCCTCGTTGACCTCGAACACACCGATGTCTTCCAGCGTCAGGCCGGACCGCTTCAGTGCTTTCTGGGTGGCCGGGATCGGCGCGGTCAGCATGATCACCGGGTCGGCGCCGGCCAGCACCGCGGTGTGCACCTTGGCGATCGGGTTGAGCCCCAACTCCCTGGCCTTCTCGGCCGACATCAGCAGCAGCGCGGCAGATCCGTCGGAGATCTGGCTGGAGTTGCCGGCGTGGATCACGCCGTCCTCCTTGAAGGCAGGCTTGAGCTGCGCCATCTTCTCGATCGGGGTGCCGCGACGGATGCCCTCGTCCTTGAGCACCGGGTTACCGTCCTGATCTTTGATGGCGACGATCTGATCGTCGAATGCGCCGGAATCCTGTGCGGCCGCGGCTTTTTCGTGCGAGCCAAGGGAGAACTCGTCGACCGTGGTCCGGTCGAAGCCCCACTGCTCGGCGATCATCTCCGCGCCGATGCCCTGGTTCGGGATGGCGCCGTTGTAACGGTCCAGGAATGTCTCGGGGAAGGGCCGCCCGCCATTGGCCAGCGAGGCCCCCATCGGGGTCCGGGACATCGACTCCACACCGCCCGCGACGACGACGTCGTAATGTCCGGCGACCACGCCGGCGGCGGCGAAGTGGATCGACTGCTGGCTGGACCCGCACTGGCGGTCGACGGTCACGCCGGGCACGGTCTCCGGCCAACCGGCGGTCAGCAGCGCAGTGCGGCCGATGTCCAATGACTGCTCGCCGGCCTGCATGACGCAACCCCAGATCACGTCGTCGACGAGGCCCGGGTCGATGCCGGCCTTCTGCACCAGACCGTTGAGCACCTGCGCGGACAGATCGGCGGCATGCACGCCGGACAGGCCGCCGTTCCGCTTCCCGACCGGCGAACGGACTGCCTCGACGATGACGGCTTCAGCCATGGCGTTATCTCCTTTTGGTGAAATGACGACTTCTCTCGATTGTTGACCAACCGCCTAGTTGGGCCGCCGCCGGGGTGTCCTACCGGCCGGTAGCGTCGGAGTCCGTACTTTGGCTTCCGTACCTTGGAAGGCATGTCGCGCATTGTCATCGTCGGCGGCCACGGCAAGGTCGCCCTGCAGCTGGCCCGCATCCTCGCCGACCGCGGAGACGAGGTGGACTCGGTTATCCGAAATCCCGATCATGCCGACGACATCACCGCCACCGGCGCCCATCCCGTCGTCGCCGATATCGAGCATCTCGATACCGCCGCGCTCACCGACGTGGTCAAAGGCCACGACGCGGTGGTGTTCTCCGCCGGCGCCGGCGGCGGCGACCCGGCCCGCACCTACGCCGTGGACCGCGACGCCGCGATCCGGGTGATCGATGCCGCCGGGCAGGCCGGCGTCAAACGGTTCGTGATGGTCTCTTACTTCGGCGCAGGACTTGATCACGGCGTGGCCGAAGACAATTCGTTCTTCGCGTACGCCGAGGCCAAGGCGGCGGCGGACGCCCACCTGCGCGCCGGCGACTTGGACTGGACGGTGCTGGGCCCAGGTCGACTGACCCTGGAACCGGGGACCGGCCGGATCGCGGTCGGCGCCGGGGCTGACAAGGGCGAAGTCTCGCGCCAGGACGTCGCAGCGGTGGCGGCCGCGGTGCTGCACGAGCCATCGACCATCGGCCGAACCATCGACTTCAACAACGGCGACCTGCCCATCGCCGAAGCGCTGAATTGCAGCGGCGATCGCTAGCGCGGCCGTGGCGATCGCAAGCGCGGCGCGGCCGGGCGCAGCGGGTCGCCACAATCGACCGCAGCCGGTCGCGGCGGGTCGCCGCCAGCTATCCGGTAATCTCCACCTCGCAGTCGGTCTGCCGATCTCGTCGTCCGCGACGAACTCGGCATCGAGCGGAGCATGTTAGACGCGCTTCGTAAGAGGGAACCCGGTGTGAGTCCGGGACTGTCCCGCAGCGGTATGCAGGAACGAACGCCGTCTCCAAGCACTGGTCACACGACTGGGAAGCGACGGCCGGTAGGAGCACCGCCAGGTGCGTGCCTGTGAGTCCGAAGACCTGCCGACTGTGCCGGGCGCGCCGCGCCTGGCGGTTCACCGCCTCGTGGAATGGGCGTCTGGCCGAAACGGTTGCAGTGGCTGTGTTCGCTGCGCCGGATCGGTTCTGCGTCCGTTGGCGGCGACCACCCGTCGAATGAAGGACGATCATGACCGCAAAACCGTTTACCGCCACCGTTACCGGATCCCCGCGCATCGGCCCGCGCCGCGAGCTCAAACGCGCGACCGAGAGCTACTGGAAGGGCAACACCAGCCGCGCCGACCTGGAGAAGATCGCCGCCACCATCCGCCGCGACACCTGGTCTCAGCTGGCCGACGCCGGTCTGGACTCGATCCCGGTGAACACCTTCTCCTACTACGACCAGATGCTGGACGCCGCCGTCCTACTGGGTGCCCTGCCCGAGCGCGTCCAGTCCGTCGCCGACGACCTGGACCGCTACTTCGCGGCCGCGCGCGGAAACGGCGACATCGCGCCGCTGGAAATGACCAAGTGGTTCGACACCAATTACCACTACATCGTCCCGGAGATCGGGCCGAAGACGACGTTCTCGCTGCACCCCGAGAAGGTACTCTCGGAGCTGAAAGAGGCTCAGGCTCTGGGCATTCCGGCCCGCCCGGTCATCATCGGTCCGATCACCTTCCTGCTGCTGAGCAAGGCGGTCGACGGCGCGGGCGCGCCGATCGAGCGACTCGACGAACTGGTGCCGCTCTATACCGACCTGCTGGGCCGGCTCGCCGATAACGACGTGGAGTGGGTGCAGGTCGACGAGCCGGTGCTGGTGACCGACATCTCCGCCGACGCACCGGAGCTCGCCGAGCAGGTCTACAACATGCTGGGCGGACTGGCGGACCGGCCAGCTATTCATGTCGCCACCTACTTCGGCGGCCCGGGTGCGGGCCTGTCCGCGCTGGCCCGCACACCCGTCGAAGCGATCGGCGTCGACTTGGTTTATGGCACCGACACCGCGATCGTGTCAGTGCCCGAGATGACCGACAAGACGCTGGTGGCCGGCATCGTCGACGGTCGTAACATCTGGCGCACCGACCTGCAGTCGGCGCTGAGCAGGCTGGCCAGCCTGCTGGGCTCGGCGAAGGCCGTTGCTGTGTCTACGTCGTGCTCGACGCTGCATGTGCCGTATTCGTTGGAGCCCGAGACCGGGTTGGACGACGCATTGCGCAGCTGGTTGGCCTTTGGCGCCGAGAAGGTGCATGAGGTCACCACGCTGGCGAAGGCGTTGAAGGACGGCCGCGACGCGGTGGCCGACGAGATCGCGCAGTCCAACGCGGCGGTCGCATCCCGCAAGAACGACCCACGACTGAACAACAGCCAGGTGCGTGCCCGGCTCGAGTCGATCGCGAAATCCGGCGGCAGCGAACGCGGCCCCGCCGCCAAACGTCGTGAGGCGCAGACCGATCGGCTGCACCTGCCACCGTTGCCGACGACCACCATCGGCTCGTTCCCGCAGACCGTCGAGATCCGCAAGGCCCGCGCCGCGCTGGTCGCCGGTGAGATCGACGAGGCCGAGTACACCCGGCGGATGCGATCGGAGATCGCCGACGTGATCACGCTGCAGGAGCAGCTGGGTCTGGACGTGCTGGTGCACGGCGAGCCGGAACGCAACGACATGGTGCAGTACTTCGCCGAGCAGCTGGATGGCTTTTTTGCCACCAAGAACGGCTGGGTGCAGTCCTACGGCAGCCGTTGCGTACGCCCGCCGGTGCTCTACGGCGACGTGACTCGCCAGCACCCGATGACGGTGGAGTGGGCCAAGTACGCGCAGTCGCTGACCGCCAAGCCGGTCAAGGGCATGCTCACCGGTCCGGTGACGATCCTGGCGTGGTCGTTCGTCCGTGACGACCAGCCGCTGGCCGACACCGCCAACCAGGTGGCGCTGGCCATCCGCGACGAGACGGTGGACCTGCAGTCAGCCGGCATCGCGGTGATCCAGGTCGACGAGCCCGCGCTGCGGGAGCTGTTGCCGCTGCGCGACTCTGACAAGCAGGCCTACCTGGACTGGGCCGTCGGCGCGTTCCGGCTGGCGACCTCGGGTGTCGAAGACTCGACGCAGATCCACACCCACCTGTGCTACTCGGAGTTCGGTGAAGTGATCGGTGCGATCGCCGACCTGGACGCCGACGTCACCTCGATCGAGGCGGCCCGCTCACACATGGAGGTGCTCGACGACCTGAACGCGATCGGCTTCGCCAACAGCGTCGGGCCGGGTGTCTACGATATCCACTCGCCGCGGGTGCCGAGCACCGACGAGATCGCCCAGTCTCTTCGAGAGGCCCTCAAAGCCGTTCCTGCCGAGCGACTTTGGGTCAACCCGGACTGCGGCCTGAAGACCCGCAACTCCGACGAGGTCGAGGCGTCGCTGACCAACCTGGTCGAGGCGACGAAGAAGGTCCGCGCCAACGCATGAGTCTCGCGCGAGCGTAACGCCACCGCGAATTTGCCGATCGAATTCTCGCAGTGGCGTTACGCTCGACGGGCTGCAGCCGACTGCACGTGCACCGGCACGTCGTCGGCCCAGGGCTGGCGCGTCACCATGTCGGCCACCCGCACGTAGCCACGCTCGAATTCGCCGGTGGCGGCGTCGACTAGCCGATACTGCTGGGTCTGCCGGTGGATCGGCTGGGCGTCTAGCATCACCACCCGCACCTCGCCCGGTTCGAAGTGGCATCGCCGTTGCAGGGCCGCGACCAACTGCTCGTTGCTGAAGTGGCCGTCGCCGAAGTTCCAGCCGATGGCGGTGCTGGTGACGCGCTCGCCGTCGGTCAACACGTAGTCGTCTTCGTTCTGGCCGGCCATCACCCGGTGCGCCAGCGTGAACAGCGCCCGGCCGTGGGTGTTGAACGCGCGGAACGCATATCCCATGTACATCGGTATCTGCGCGGCTTCTTTACTGCCGTAGAACTTCTCCAATTGCGCGGCCGGCATGCTCGCGATCGCGACGACGCCCTCGGCGATCTTCGCCTCGGCCGACGGCTTGATGCACCACAGCGTGGTGTCCCAGTTGCCCGCGTAGTAGCGCATGCCCGGCAGGAAAGACACCTTGCGCGGGAACAGGTTTCCGAGGGCCGCGGTGCCCGCGACGGCGGCGAACAGCAGCAGCGGCAGCGGTGTGGTCAGATCGCGAAGTCCGACCGTGGCGTGTCCGACGAACAGCGCGAGCACGGAAAACATCATGAACACGTTCCACTCCAGCGGCACCCCCATCGGGATCGACGACAGGATGCCGAAGTGGAAGCACAGCATGACGAACGCCGCGATCGCGCCTGCCCAACCGCCGTGACTGAAGAACAGCACCAGCGGCACCAATCCTTCGACGGCCGTGCTGAAATGCGCGAGCCAGCGCGATGGGCGGCCGGGGCGCAGGTCGTCCGGAAAGTGTTCGAAGAACCTGCGTTTGATGAACCGCGGCCGGAACACCGGGTTGTTGCTCATCATCGTGGAGATGACGAATGGAAAGTGCTTGTTGAGTTTCGATGTCGCTGCACCCAACCAGATCACCAGGCAGACCAGTTTGGCGCCCAGGATCATGTCGACGCCGTAGCCGGCGAACAGGAACGCAACCGTGAACGAGGCGTAGACCTCACCGCGGGCAGCCAGGAAGATGACCTTGTCGCGCAGACCGAGTACCGCCAGCACACCCAGCACCGCCCAGATCTGCCACGCCGGCAGCACCCCGACCGTCGTGCCGAGCACCGGCATCGGGCCGGTGCCGTCGGAGAATATCGCGATGGTGAGCAGCACCAGCAGCGCGCCGTAAAGCAACGCGTCGAACGGGGTGCGGCTATCACCTTTCGTCAATGGAACCCGGCCGGGCCACGGTGGCAACCGGATGGTGCCGGGCCGCAGCCAGTACAGGATCGAGCCCATCGGCGGGAAGAAGCGGTTGTTCAGCGGGCCGAAGCCGCAGCCGAGTCCGACCACTTCGAACAGCATCGTGTAGAGCACGACCTTCTCGAAGACGATCGGCTCGGCGTACCAGTGCGCGACATGGGTAAAGCCGTTGATGCCGTCAGTGGTGAGCGCCAACAGCCACGCCGCCAGGATGTAGAGGCCGATCTTGACGACGTAGAACAGGTGCAGCACGACCGGGGTGCCGAAGCCCACCTCGGCCCAGTGCCGGGCCATCGGGATGATCTTCTCCGAGCGGGTGCCTTTGCTCCACTCCTCGAAGTCGATCTGCGGAGTGTCCTGTTTGAGGAATCCCATGGCGGCAAGACTAGAACGTGTTCTAGCCCGATGGTCGCGGATCGCCGCGAACCCCC
>NZ_JAVKSG010000058.1:22677-24423 GCF_039583785.1 Mycobacterium sp. | reverse complement strand
GGTATAAGGAACTACTGGTACAAGGAACTACTGTGGCACTCAGCTTTCTCATCGCTGTAACCCTGATATCCATCGTGTGGAGTCTCTGGATACGGCGAGTGACTTGGCGTTGCCGGTGGGAAGTCGCCGCGACTCTCAATATCGCCCTGCAGGGCGCCGCGGTCGCTTTGATGTCGCCGTTGGCTTCGCGGACGATCGGCGTCGGTCTGCACACGATCACCGGTGAGTGGAACCTGCAGAACTACATCGGACACGATTGCTACATCGTCGCGGCGTCAGCGATCGTCTACAACGTGGTCGGGCGGGTGGCCGATGACCGCGCGCTGCAGGCGTCGTTCAAGCAATGTGTGGAGCGGCCCGCCACACTGTGTATTCCGCTGTTGCTGGCGACGTTCACGCTCAGCCGGGGCAGCAAGACGTACACACGCGACTTTTTCGCACTGCACACCGACTTCTGGTTGAGCGTCTATTGGGTTTTGTTGTGTGCAACCCTGGCGTACCTGCTGGTGTTGGGCTCCCGCGCGCTGTTCATCCTCCGGCGAGATCCCCGCTCGAAAAACATTGCCGACGCTTACCTGATCGCCTCGGGCAGCGGTATGAGCGCGTGCGCGGTCCGGACCCTTACCGCACTGATTCCGGGTCTACAGACTCCGCTCACGACGGCGCTGGTGTGGTTCTTCGCCTGCGGGTGCGGCGCCGGATTCGCAGTGGCCTCGGCGGAGTCGTGGCGGCAGAGAGTCCGTTGGTTCAGCCGCCCGACGGTACGCGGCTAACCGTTCGCAGCGATGTCCTCCAGCACCGCGAACATGGTGCGCGTCGGTACACCCGTACCACCTTTAGGCGTGTAACCCCAGGGCCCGCCGGTGTTGTAGGCCGGCGCGGCAACGTCGATATGAGCCCAGTCGACCCCGTCGGCGACGAACTCGCGTAAGAACACGCCCGCCACCAGCATCCCGGCGAACCGTTGACCGCTGACGTTGGACAGGTCGGCCACCGTCGATTTCAGGTCGTCCTTCAGCTCGTCGGGCAATGGCATCGGCCAGCCGTTCTCGCCGATCCGCTGCGAGATCGCCGCCACCCGGTCGCGGAACTCGTCGCTGCCCATCACGCCGGGCGTGCGTGAGCCGAGCGCCACCGTTTGCGCACCGGTCAGCGTCGACGTCTCGATCAGGTAGTCGGGGTTGTCCTCACACGCCCGCACGATCGCGTCGGCCAGGATGAGGCGCCCCTCGGCGTCGGTGTTGAGGACTTCGACGGTCGTTCCGCCGTACTGGGTCAGCACGTCACCGGGGCGCTGCGCCGTCGACGACGGCATGTTCTCGGCCATCGGCACGGTGGCGATCACGTCGATCGGGAGTTCCAGCTGCGCGGCCAGCGTCACGGTCGCGATCACCGCCGCGGCACCACCCATGTCGGACGTCATGTGATGCATCGACGCTGCGGGCTTGATCGAGATGCCGCCGGTGTCGAAAGTGACGCCCTTGCCGACCAGCGCGACTCGCTTCGCCTGCTTGCCCTTCTTGCCTTTCGCCAGCTGTGCACCGTGGTGGGACAGCCGAACCAGTCGCGGCAGCCGCGACGACCCCTGGCCGACGCCGATGATGCCGCCGTAGCCGTTCTTCGTCAGCGTCTTGTCGTCGAGCACCTCGACCGCAAGCCCGACGGCGTCACCCAAAGCCTTTGCCCGCTTGGCGAATTCAGCGGGGAACAGGTGGCTGGGCGGGGTATTGACGAAGTCGCGTGCGC
>NZ_JAVKSG010000058.1:0-22577 GCF_039583785.1 Mycobacterium sp. | reverse complement strand
GTCGCGTGCGCGGCCTGAGCGTTGGCGGCTTTGTCGGCGGACAGCACCGTGATCGTGCGTAGGCCGGGGTCTTTAGGGGCCGTCCTGTCGGTGCGGAAAGCGGTGAACCGGTAGCTGCCGAGAATCAGCCCTTCCACGGCGGCCTCCAGCGTACCCTCGCCCGACAACGCGCCCAGCGTGGTGATCGCGGCTTCGGCACCGCCGAGTGCGCGCGCCGCCGAGCCGGCCGCGCGGCGGATCAGGTCGGCCGGAAACTCGTCACGCGGCTTGCCGAGCCCGATCGTGAGCACGCTGGCCACCGGCAACGACTTCACCACCAGTCGGTGTACTTGCTCGACGGCGCCGGTGGCGCGCAGTGCCCGCAAGCCGTCCTCGATTTCGGTGACCGCGTCTTTCGGCAGCAGTGAGTGCGCGTCGGCGACGACGGCGCCCGGTTCGTCGTTGACGTCCTCGGGGCCGGACGACAGCACGGGGACGATCAGCACCGCCGATTTGGCGCCGCGGCGGGGCAGCGAAGTTGCGACGGCGACAGCAGGGGCCAGGTATCCGGGTTGGGTGCTCACGAATTCAACCCTAACGATCGTGGTATTCGGTCGCCCGCCGCCGGCGGGACAACTCGCCGATTCCTGCCTTTTGTGGACGGGCTTCGACACATCGATAGTGGACCGCAATCGCGTGGACGGCGCACGAGCCGGCGCACGAGACACTGGCCCGACCGAGGCGTGACGGCGAATGGCGATATTTGCCGCTCTCCTGGTGGCCCAGAGCTCGGCGCGGTCGCCGCGGACCGGTGTCGAGGTCGCTTATGCAGAGCCTGAGCGGACCAGCTCGTAGGCGATCACCGGAGTGTCGAAACCTTTGAGCTGCAATGGTTCCTGTTCGACGGCTGCCCAATTCGGCAGCTGCTCCAATACTTCGGCTGCGGCCAGGATCTGGCCTGGCGCCGCGGCGGCGACCAGGCGGGCGGCCAGGTTGACCGCGTTGCCGAAGTAATCGCCGTTCAGGGTCACAGTCGGGCCGTAGCCCAGGCCGGCGCGCACTTGCAGACCGGCCTGGTGTGCGCGCGGATGGTCGACGAGGTCGAACGCCGCCTTGGCCAGGCGATCCGGCTTCTGACTGACCCACATCACGGCATCGCCAAGGAACTTCACCACCCGGCCGCCGTCGGCATGCACCACATCGCTGACGGTGGCGGCGAATTCGGCCAGCATCACGGACAGTTCGGCCGGTGTCAGCGTTTGGGTCAGCGCGGTGAAGCCCGACAGGTCTGCGAACCCGACGCCGCACATCACAGTCGCCGACGGACCGACTTCCACGCCTTCGATGAAGGTCCGCGTGCTGACCAGATGATGGCGATGGGCGGCGTCGATCATCGCGCCCAGGCGGGGAACGAAGTGCGCGGCTTGCCGATAGGCAAGAGCGGTAGTGAGTTCGTCGTTGGTGTGACCGAGCCAGAGCCCGGGGACGCTGTTCCGAATCATCGTTGATGCCGCATCGGCCAACCGGGCGACGGTGGCTCCCAGGACCCGCAGAAAGCCGTCTGCGGCGTTCTGGCCCATGTGCGTCCGCAACTCGACCCAGGTGGCTAGGCCGTCGACATCCGCCTGGCTCAACGCCGGTGTGTCGGAGTCTTCGACGGTGAGCCCGAGCATGGACCAGGCGTATTCGATATGGGCGACCGGCACGCCGATCGACTCCGCGGCGGTGCGCAGCGTATGGGTCTGCCGCCCCGATTGCAGCAGAGCGTCGCCGGCGAGTCCGAACAGCCGGCCGCGACGCTCGGCCTCGGCCATGTCGTCGACGGTGAAACCGAGGTCCGCCAGGTATTCCAGCAGGTCCGCGCGCGCCCGCGGATCAGCGATTCCGGCGGCCTGGATGGCCTCGAAGTCCAGGGAATCGACCACCGGTCAAGTCTGCCAGTGATGACCCGCATTAGGGTGAAATGTCGACGAGGCGCGCTGGCGACGATGCCGAGCGAAGCGATGGGGAGGAGCAGCGCCGATGACCGAAGTGTTGCGCGGACCGCTGGACGACCGCCATCGCGAGCTGGGCGCAAGCTTCGCCGAGTTCGGCGGCTGGCTGATGCCGGTGTCGTATGCCGGTACCGTCGCCGAGCACACCGCGACCCGCAACGCCGTAGGTCTGTTCGACGTGAGCCACCTGGGCAAGGCATTGGTCAAGGGTCCCGGCGCCGCCGCGTTCGTCAATTCGGCGCTCACCAACGACCTCGACCGTATTGGGCCGGGCAAGGCCCAATACACGTTGTGCTGCAACGAATCCGGCGGTGTCATCGATGACCTGATCGCCTATTACGTCGGGCCCGACGAAATCTTCCTGGTGCCCAACGCCGCCAACACCGCTGCCGTCGTCGCTGCCCTGAAAGATGCTGCGCCCGAAGGAATCGCCATCACCGACGAGCACCGGTGCCATGCTGTGCTCGCCGTGCAGGGCCCGCGGTCAACGGACGTGCTCACCGGACTCGGGTTGCCGACCGACATGGACTACATGGGCTACGCCGACGCCGAATCCGACGGCGTGCCGGTGCGGGTGTGCCGCAGCGGATACACCGGCGAGCACGGCTACGAGCTGCTGCCGCCCTGGGACTCCGCGGGGGTGGTGTTCGACGCACTGCTGGCCGCGGTCGAGCGAGCCGACGGGCAGCTGGCCGGTCTCGGCGCGCGTGACACGCTGCGCACCGAGATGGGCTATCCGCTGCACGGTCACGAACTCTCGGCGGACATCTCACCGCTGCAGGCCCGGTGCGGCTGGGCGATCGGCTGGAAGAAGGACGCGTTCTTCGGCCGCGACGCGCTGCTGGCGGAGAGGGCAGCCGGCCCGCAGCGGCTGCTGCGAGGTTTGCGGGCGGTGGGCCGCGGGGTGCTTCGGCCCGACCTGAACGTTCTCGACGGGGACGCAGTTGTCGGCGTCACCACGTCTGGCACGTTTTCCCCGACGCTGAAGGTCGGTATTGCGTTGGCGCTCATCGACGTCGACGCGGGTATCGAGGACGGCCGGCACGTCAATGTCGAGGTCCGCGGCCGCGGTATCGAGTGCGAAGTCGTCAAGCCCCCGTTTGTCGAAGCGAAAACTCGCTAGTGACCGGTTATACAATCGCCTGATGACCCGCGCCGACGACCATCGACAGGGCAGCGCGATCCGGAAAGGCCAGCAGGAGTGGCGCACATGACCGGCGACGTCCTCGAGTTCACGGTGTCGCGCACCGCAAACCCGGCCAGTGACGACGCGCGCCAAGCGATCCTCGCCGACCCAGGCTTCGGCAGATATCACACCGACCACATGGTGTCGATCGACTACTCCGAGGAGCGGGGTTGGCACGACGCGCGGGTCGGTGCGTACGGGCCGATCGAGCTGGACCCGTCGGCGATCGTGTTGCACTACGCGCAGGAAATCTTCGAAGGACTCAAGGCCTATCGCTGGGCGGACGGGTCCATCGTGTCGTTTCGCGCCGACGCCAACGCCGCGCGGCTGCGGAACTCAGCCCAGCGGATCGCGATACCCGAATTGCCCGACGAGCTGTTCCTGGAATCGCTGCGACAACTGATCGCCGTCGACGACGTCTGGGTGCCGCCGGCGGGCGGCGAGGAGTCGCTGTATCTGCGGCCGTTCATCTTCGCCACCGAGCCGGGATTGGGGGTGCGCCCGGCCAAGCTGTACCGCTTCATGGTGATCGGCTCGCCTGCAGGGGCTTACTTCAAGAACGGCATCAAGCCGGTAACCGTCTGGATATCAACGGATTACGTTCGGGCCAGCCCGGGTGGCACCGGTGCCGCGAAGTTCGGTGGCAACTATGCCGCGTCGCTGGTGGCCCAAGCCGAAGCCGCTGAGCATGGCTGCGAACAGGTGGTGTGGCTGGATGCCGTCGAGCGTCGCTACATCGAAGAGATGGGCGGGATGAACCTGTTCTTCGTGTTCGGCAGCGGTGGGTCGGCGCGCCTGGTCACACCTGAGCTGTCCGGTTCGCTGCTACCGGGCATAACGCGAGATTCATTGCTGCAGTTGGCAACTGACGCAGGTTTCGCCGTCGAAGAGCGCAAGATCGACATGGAAGAATGGCAGAAGAAAGCCGCCGACGGCGAAATCACCGAGGTGTTCGCCTGCGGAACCGCTGCGGTCATCACACCGGTGTCGCGGGTGAAATACGGAGAGGATGAATTCACCATCGGCGAGGGTGAATCCGGCGAGGTGACGATGGCGCTGCGCGATACGCTCACCGGCATCCAGCGCGGCACCTTCGCCGACACCCACGGCTGGATGTCACGGCTGGGCTGAGGGCAGTCTGGTCCGATTCCAGCCCGCGGGTTCGCGGTCAGAACCGCGTCGCGGCGGCCAGCGTCAACGCAGTCACGGTCGTGGTCAATTCCATTGCGGCGCCCAGTACGTCACCGCTGACGCCGCCGAAACGTCGTACGCAGTGCCGCACCAGAATCAGCGACGCGATCAGGGCGGCCAGCACCGCGACCGGCCCGTGCCAGGGGTGTCGACCGGCGGCCGACGAGGCGGTCAGCAGCACGGCCACCCAGGCCGCGACCACCGGCGTGGGCTGGCTGCCGACGACTCGAGCGCCCAGCATGCTGCCGGGTGCGGCCGACATGCCGCGGCGACAGGCCAGCACCGCAGCCACCCGGCCCGCGCACACCGCGACTACGATCCCGCCCGGTTGCAGCGTCGAAAACGCCAGTCCCTGAATGGCGATCACCAGCACGATGGCGGCCACGCCGAATGGCCCGGTCGACCCGTCGCGCATCACTGTCAGCGCGCGCTCGGGCGGCCCGTAGCAGCCGAGCCCGTCGGCGGTGTCGGCCACACCGTCGATGTGCAGGCCGCGGGTTGCCGCCAGCACTGCGGTCACGCCGAGCACACCGGTCAGCGGATTTGCCGCACCGAACGCCCACCAGCCGGCCCACATGACCGCGGCGACCAGCGCACCGAGCACTGCGCCGACCACCGGAAGCGCGGACATCGCGCCGCGGCCGAACGGCCGCTGTCCCGGCATCGGCACGACGGTTTCGAACGCGAAAGCCGCTGCCAGCGAATCGATCACGATGCAGGAGGGCGGTCGGTGACGTTGGCGTCGGCGAACGTCGCCATCGATGCCAGCGTGGCCACCGCGGCCCGCAGCACCGGCAATGCCACCGCGGCCCCGCTGCCTTCGCCGAGTCGCATCCGCAGGTCGACGATCGGGTCCAGGCCGAGTTGAGCCAGCGCGAGCGCGTGCGCCGGCTCGGTCGACAAATGACCGGCCTGCCACCACAGCCGGGCGCCCGGCGCCAGTTGCTCGGCGATCAACGCGGCGGCCGTCACCACCATGCCGTCGAGCAGCACCGGGGTCCGCCGCTGGGCCGCCTGGGCGCAGAAGCCGGCGATACCGGCCAGATCGGCGCCGCCGCAACACTGCAGCGTCGCCACCGGATTGGCCAGCACGTGCTCGGCCCGAAACATCGCGTCGCGCACCGCGGCGGTTTTGCGGGCCCATCCGGCGTCGTCGATGCCGGTCCCGTAACCGACCGCGGCGACCGGCTCGACGCCCGTCAGCGCTGCGACCAAAGCTGTTGCTGCAGTGGTGTTGCCGATGCCCATGTCACCCGCGATCAGCAGATCGGCGCCCCCGTCGACCTCTTGGTCGGCGATCTGGCGGCCGGCGTCAATTGCGTCGCGGGCCTGCTGTTCGGTGAGCGCATCCTCGGTGGCGATGTCACCACTGCTTCGTCGCACTTTGTGGGCACCGATCTGAGCAGACAGTGGGTCGGCGTCCACGGCGAGGTCGACGACCCGCACACTCGCCCCGGCGATATCGGCGAGCACGTTGATCGCCGCGCCCCCGGCCGCAATGTTCGCGACCATCTGCGCGGTGACTTCAGGCGGATACGCCGATACCCCGGATCGCGCGACGCCGTGGTCGCCGGCGAACACGACGATCCGGGCACGCTCGAATTGCTTTGGTGGGCATTGCCCTTGGCACGACGATACCCATGCGGACAGATCTTCGAGGCGGCCCAGCGCGCCGCGCGGCTTGGTGAGGGTGTCTTGGCGCGCGCGAGCTGCCGCCGCGGCGGCCGTATCGGGCGGTGCGACCGGTGAAAACATCGTCAGGTCCTGGGCAACTTGATCGGCAGCGGATGGCCGGCCACCACCAGCACTACCCGGTCGCAGACCACGGCCAACCGCTGATTGAGCGAGCCCAGCTCGTCGGTGAACCGGCGGGCCGACGTGCTGCCGGCATGGACTGTCAGGCCGACCTCCGGGCTGACCAGGACCAGCGGCGAACTGAAACATGAAACGGCGCTTGTCAGTTCGTCGAGGTCAGCCGATATCGGCTCGCCTTCCCAGGCCTGCCGCCGATCGAGCGTGGCGGTCAGCCAGCCGCCGATGTCGTCGACCAGCGTCGCGGTGTCCGGTGATCGTCGCAATTGGCCGGCGACATCGTCGGTTTCGACCGTGTGCCAGTGCGGTGGCCGGCGATCGCGATGCTCGGCGATGCGCTGTCGCCACACCGGATCGGAGTCGCCGGCCTTTCCGGTCGCCAGGTAGTGCACGGTCTGGTCCGTCGCCAGCGACTCGGTGATGGCGGCTTCCGCCCACCGGGACTTTCCCGACCTGATTCCGCCGAGCACCAAGGTTCGCACCGTGGATCAATCGTCCCGCAGCGGGTCGCCGTGTGCGGGCTTCATCCGCGGCGGCCTACTCGACACTGGCGCCGTGCTTGACCTGGGGTCGCGGTGCCCGCATCCGGCGCATCTGGGAGGCCCGGCTGGCCGCATAAAGCCCTAGCTTCCAACGGGTTTCGGTGTCCTCGGGGAACTTCTCGTCGACTTTGCGGACGACCTTGCGGCCGAGGATCAGCCCGTCGAGCGCCATCACGAGCATCAACAACAGCATCGCGGGCGACACGTAGAGCTGAAGCTGGGGGACGGCGAACATGAAAAACATCAGTCCAAGGGCCGACGGCATGAACAGGCCGAGCACGTTGCGACGGGCGTCGACGATGTCGCGGACGTACCGGCGCACGGACCCCTGGTCGCGGGACAGCAGGTAGCGCTCGTCGCCGTTCATCATGCGCTCGCGGCGCTCGGCCATCTGGGCACGCCGTGCCGAACTCTGCTGTTTGCGTTCCTCGCGGCTGAGTTTGGGCCCGGCCAACGACTTCCGCCGGGCCCGGGCCTCCGCGGACGTCATCGGCGCCGGCGCGACCGGGCCTTTACGCCCCGCATCGCGTCGCGGCGTGGGCCGCCCTTTGGGAGCGGTGCCCTGCGCGGTGCGAGGCGCCGGCGCTCCGACGACCTCGGCCGTCGGCGTGGCGTCGCCGCGGTCCTCGTCCTTGTTACGGCCCAGCAGTTTCACGCCCGCCAGGTTACTTCGCGGCGGACACGTCTGGAAAACGGCCGGGATCGTGCTCGGGCCCTACTGTTGCTGAGATGAGTAGGCCGGTACACCCTGCGCCGGCTATGCGACTGCTCATCGCGCCGGACAGCTTCGGCGACACCTTGACCGCGGTCCAGGCGGCGGCGGCCATCGCGGCGGGCTGGAACCGGGTACGTCCGGGCGATCGCATCGTCGTCGCGCCGCAGTCCGATGGCGGCCCGGGGTTTGTCGACGTGCTGGCCAGCCGGTTGGGGGAGCGGCGTCAGCGGCAGGTCTGCGGCCCGCTGACCGATGACGTGCGCGCCGAGTGGCTGCTCGAACCGGCGTCGCAGACGGCCTTCTTGGAATGCGCGCAGGCCTGCGGACTGGCGCTGCTGGGCGGTCCGCCGACACCGCAGACCGCACTCGCGGCGCACAGCCGCGGAGTCGGTCAGCTGATCGCGACGGCCCTGGACGCGGGTGCCACCCGCATCGTGGTCGGGTTGGGTGGGTCCGCCTGCACCGACGGTGGTCTCGGGCTGATCGCGGAGCTCGGCGGCCTTCCCTCCGCGCAGCGACTCCTCGACGGAGTGCAGCTGGTGGCCGCCTGCGATGTCGAATATCCGCTGCTGGGGCCCTGGGGAGCGGCCCGGGTGTTTGGCCCGCAGAAGGGGGCGGATCCGGGCACTGTGGCCGCGCTCGAGGACCGCCTCAAGCAGTGGGCCGGCCAGCTGGACTCCGCCGCCGGACGGCCTGTCAGCGCGCAGCCGGGCGCAGGAGCCGCCGGTGGGATCGGAGCGGCACTGCTCGCGTTGGGCGGATGCTGCCAGTCGGGCGCATCGATCGTCGCCGAGCACACCGGCCTGGCCGCTCACCTCGCCGTCACCGACCTGGTGATCACCGGGGAGGGCAGGTTCGACGAGCAGTCGCTGCGCGGCAAGGTGGTCGGAACGCTGGCAGGAACGTCGCAGGTGCCGGTGGTGGTGCTGGCCGGTCAGGTCGCGCTGGACGAGGCGACCTTCCGATCTGCGGGCATTCTGGGCGCCGCCGGTGTCTCCGATCACGCCGGTTCGGTGCGACTGGCCCTGGCCGATGCCGCCAACCAGCTGATCGGACTGGCCGCCGACGTCGCGGCACGACTCTGACGAATAGTGCGCCGCCTGCGGTACCTTTGAGGAGGCGGGTCGAATCGCTCGACCGAACCCACCAGGACACAAGAACTTACTCAGGAGAAGCAATGACTGTTCAGGACGAGTCAACCGCCGCCACCACGCACGGCGTGATCTTGACCGATGCCGCAGCAGCCAAGGCTAAGTCACTGTTGGACCAGGAAGGGCGCGACGACCTGTCGCTGCGGATCGCGGTCCAGCCCGGGGGATGCGCCGGCCTGCGTTACAACCTGTTCTTCGACGATCGCGCGCTCGACGGTGACCTCACCGCCGACTTCGGCGGGGTGAGATTGACCGTCGACCGGATGAGCGCGCCGTACGTCCAAGGCGCCTCGATTGACTTCGTCGACACCATCGAAAAGCAGGGTTTCACCATCGACAACCCGAACGCGACGGGCTCCTGCGCCTGCGGCGACTCCTTCAACTGACGCTGGACCAGTGGCTCAGTACACTCCCACGCTGTGTAGCACGTAGGAGCACACCAATATGTGATTGTGCTGGCTGATCAGCTGCGCGACGCCCTGCACCTCGCTGCGCGTACTGCTGCCGGTTGCCGGCTGCACGCGCATGGTGAACAACACCTGCGCCTGATAGTCCGACCAGTAGACGATCTTGTCGATCGACGTCACCTGGGCCTCGGAGAACTGCTTGCGAAACGCATCGCTGCTGAGTCTGGCCAGCGCCTGGTCGGATCGGCGGTCCCGGACGGCGTCGTAGATGCCGCAGAGCGTGTTGCGGGCGATGGCCTCGGTGTCGCGGTGTTGCAACGCGTCGAGGTAGCCCTGGATCGCGGTGGCGGCGGTCGCATCGGAGAATGCGCCACGCGCGGCCACCGGAGCACGGTGCGTGCTGTACACGACTGCGGTGATCACAGTTGCGACGACGAGCAGCGCAACACCGCCGCCCACGAGCAATCGGGGCCGACGAGGCTTCGGCAGCGGCACCGGCGGCGGGCCCGGATACGCCATCGCCGGCGGCGGTGGCGGATACCCCGGCCGGGCTGGGATGGGCTGGCTGGGATGCGTGTCGCCCAACGGCGGTCCGTCGGAGCCCATACGGTGGTCCGACGAGTACGGACCGGACATAAACGGGTCTCCTCGGGTAGCACAGCCGCAGGGCCTAAAAGGATGCGTCAGGCCGCAGCGAGGTTCTCCTACGGAGGCTAGCGGGCGTCTGCCCGCGATGTAGAGCCGACCACGGTCACGGGTAGGCTTCGATAGCCAAACTGAGGATGTGAAGGGGTGGAGTTTCGTGACGATCGCGGTAACCGGTTCTATTGCCACTGACAATTTGATGCGGTTTCCGGGTCGATTCTCCGAACACCTGCTGGCCGATCACCTGCAGAAGGTGTCGCTGAGCTTCCTGGTCGACGACCTGGTGATCCACCGCGGCGGCGTCGCCGGCAACATCGCGTTCGCCATCGGTGTGCTCGGTGGCGACGTGGCGCTGGTCGGGGCGGCCGGTGACGATTTCGTCGGCGACTACGGCAAATGGCTGCAGTCGCACGGCGTCAACACCGACCACGTGTTGATCTCGAAGTCCGCTCACACCGCACGTTTCGTCTGTACCACCGACGAGGACATGGCGCAGATCGCGTCGTTCTACCCGGGTGCGATGTCCGAGGCCGGCAACATCAAGCTCGCCGACCTCGTCTCCTCGCTCGGCAAGCCGGACCTGGTGATCATCGGCGCCAACGACCCGGCCGCAATGGTGGTGCACACCGAGGAGTGCCGCAAGCTCGGCCTGCCGTTTGCCGCCGACCCGTCGCAGCAGCTGCCCCGGCTGTCCGGCGAGGAGATCGACAAGCTCGTCGACGGCGCGGAGTACCTGTTCACCAACGACTACGAGTGGGAACTGCTGCAGTCCAAGACCGGCTGGTCAGAGGCCGACGTGATGGGCAAGGTCGGCCTGCGGGTCACCACGCTGGGCGCCAAGGGCGTCGACATCGTCGACCGCGACGGCGGATGCGTGCACGTCGGTGTGGTGCCCGAAACCAGCCTCACCGACCCCACCGGTGTCGGTGACGCCTTCCGGGCCGGCTTCCTCACCGGTCGCAGCGGCGGCCTGAGCCTGGAGCGCTCGGCGCAGCTGGGCTCGCTGGTCGCGGTGCTGGTGCTGGAGTCGACCGGCACCCAGGAATGGACGTGGGACGCCGCGGCCGCCAAGACCCGGTTGGCGGACGCCTACGGCGACGACGCCGCCGACGAAATCGCGGCCATCCTGGCTTAGCGCTTGGACGAGCAGACGCAGAATCGCGCTCGAGAACCATTTTCCGTGCGATTCTGCGTCTGCTCGCGGTCAGAGCTCGACGGGATACACCGGCTCGCTGATCTGCGGCACCACCCGGTGCTCGACGAAGATCGCGTGCCACAGCATGAAAATCAGCACGGTCCACAGCCTGCGGCTGTGATCGGCTGTGCCGCAACGGTGTTCGTCGAGCATTCGCCGAACGGCCGCGCGGTCGATCAGGTAGTCGGTCGCCGACGCGTCGATCGTCTGGTGCGCCCACTCCAGCAGCGGGCCGGCGCGCAGCCAATGCCGGATCGGCACCGGGAAACCGAGTTTCGGCCGATTGAGCACGTGCGGCGGGACGATCGGCTCCAGTGCGCGGCGCAGCGCGTACTTGGTGGTGGTGCGGGTGATCTTGGCGTCCACCGGCAATCGGGACGCGACGGCGAAAACTTCGGGGTCCAGGAACGGCACCCGCAATTCCAGCGAGTTGGCCATGGTCATCTTGTCGGCCTTGACCAGGATGTCGCCGCGCAGCCAGGTGAACAGGTCGAGGTGCTGCATCCGCGCAACCGGGTCCCAGTCGGCTGATTGAGCGTAGAACGGTGCGGTGATGTCGATGTGGGTCCATTCCGGACGGAATCCGGTCAGCACGTCGCGCAGTTGCGCGTCGGAGAAGCTACGGGCGTTGCCGTAGTAGCGCTCTTCGAGCGTCAGCGATCCGCGATGCAGCAGGCTCTTGCCGCGCATGCCCTCCGGAAGCGGCTTGGACACCTTGCCCATCGAGCGCCGAAGCGGCCGGGGAAGATAGTCAAAAGGCTTCAACGACAACGGTTCCCGATAAATCGTGTAGCCGCCGAACAGTTCGTCGGCGCCCTCGCCGGACAGCACTACCTTGACGTGCTTGCGTGCCTCGCGGGCGACGAAGAACAGCGGGACCAGCGCCGGGTCGGCTACCGGTTCGTCGAGGTACCAGACGATTTCGGGCAAGGCCTCGACGAACTCGTCGGGGGAGACGACTTTGGCGATGTGGCGAGCACCGATCGCCTCGGCCGACGCCACCGCGACGTCGACCTCGGAGAATCCCTCACGCTCGAAGCCGGTGGTGAAGGTGATCAGCCGCGGGTTGTGCCGGATGGCCAATGCCGCGATCGCTGTCGAGTCGATGCCCCCGGACAGGAACGAACCGACGGTGACGTCGGCCCGCATGTGCTTAGCCACCGAGTCCTCCAGGACCGCGGTGATCTCGTCGTAGCGGGCCTGCTCGGTGCTCTTCGAGAACGGCACCGTGTGGAAGCGTGGGACGAAGTAGCGGGTGGTCTCCGGTTGCCGGCCGGGGCGGATGCGGGCATAACAGCCCGATTCCAGCCGGCGCACCCCGCGATGCAGCGTCTCGGGTTCGGGCACGTACTGCAGCACGGTGTAGTGCTGGACGGCGCGGCGGTCGATCCCGGCAAGCCCGGTGTCGAATCCCACCAGATCGGCCAGGTCCAGCAGGCACTTCTTCTCGCTGGCCATCGCGGTGCCACCGGGTCCGCTCGCCATGAACAGCGGTTTGATGCCGAAAGGGTCACGGGCGCAGACCAATTCGCCGGCAACGGTGTCCCACAGCGCGAAGGCGAACATGCCTCGCAGGCGCGGCAGCGCGTCGGCGCCCCAGTAGTGGTACGCGGCGACGATGGCCTCGCCGTCGCCGTCGGTGGCGAACACGGCGCCATGTCGTTCGGCGAGCTCCGCGCGCAACTCCAGGTAGTTGTAGATCTCGCCGTTGAACACCAATTCGTAGCGGTCCGGGGTTTCCGGTGGACCCCAGCACAGCGGCTGATGCGAATGCGCGATGTCGATGATCGACAGCCGGTTGAAGCCGAATACGACTGAACTGGCCGGGTCGGCCCAAGTGCCCGGCTCGTCCGGACCGCGGTGGCGCATCAGACGCGACGCCTGCGCGATGGCCTGGGCGGTGGCGTGCGCGCTGCCGTTCGGCTCGTCGCCGGGCGGGGCAGCCACGAAGGCCAGCAGTCCACACATCGCCGTCAGTATGCCGCAAGCGGCGGCCGCTGATGGATGCCGCAAGCGGCGGCGCGAAAGTGGCGGGCCTGCACTCGGCTCCGCTGCGTGCGTGGTCTACGCTGCGTAGTATTCGACGTGCGAGTCAGCCGACAGTACCCTCGACCGGGGGATGCGCGACGTCGGTCCAGCTTGTGATTCTCAGGAGGCGCGACCGTGACATCTCGCGGGCCAGGCTCTTCGCAGGGCTTGTTGAACAGCCAATCGTCAGGTTTCCACAGGCTTCGTAAGCCGGCGATCGTCGGCATGCTGGGCTTGCTCGCGGTGAGCCTGAGCGGCTGCAGCTTTACCGAGGCCATGGCGTTGGGCTGGCCGCGGGGCATCACCCCGGAGGCCGATGCCAACCGGCAGCTGTGGGTCGCCGCGGTGATCGCGTCGCTGACAGTCGGCTTCATGGTGTGGGGCACGATGTTCTGGTCGATGGCCTTCCATCGCAAGAAGGCGACCGACACCGAGCTGCCCCGCCAGTTCGGTTACAACATGCCGCTGGAGCTGGTGCTCACCGTGATTCCGTTTCTGATCGTCTCGGTGCTGTTCTACTTCACCGTGGTGGTGCAGGAGAAGGTGATGCACCTGGCGTCCGACCCTGAGGTCGTCATCGATGTGACGGCGTTCCAGTGGAACTGGAAGTTCGGCTACCAGAAGGTCGACTTCAAGGACGGCACGCTCCGCTACGACGGAGCCGACGCGGCCCGCAAGGCGGCCATGACGTCCAAGCCCGAGGGCAAAGACTCCCACGGCGAGGAGTTGGTCGGCCCGATCCGCGGGCTCAACACCGAAGACCGCACCTATCTCAACTTCGACAAGGTCGAGACGATCGGGACCAGCACGGAGATCCCGGTGCTGGTGCTGCCCGTCGGCAAGCGGATCGAGTTCGTGCTGGCCTCGGCCGACGTGATCCATAGTTTCTGGGTGCCGGAGTTCCTGTTCAAGCGCGACGTGCTGCCGCATCCGGCGGCCAACAACTCGGTCAACCGCTTCCAGGTCGCTAAGATCGACCGGACCGGGGCGTTCGTGGGTCGCTGCGCGGAGTTATGCGGCACCTATCACTCGATGATGAACTTCGAGGTCCGGGTGGTGCAGCCCAACGACTTCAAGGCCTACCTGCAACAGCGGATCGCCGGCAAGACCAACGCGCAGGCGTTGCAGGCGATCGCGCAGTCCCCGTTCGCAGTCACTACTCATCCGTTCGACACCCGCCGCGGCGAGCTGGTGCCGCAGGCGAGTAAGTAGGACCTCCCGTAAGAGAGTAGGCCAATGCATATCGAAGCCAGGTTGTTCGAGTTCATCGCGGCGTTCTTCATCTTCTGCACGGTCCTTTACGGCGTGCTGACCAGCCTGTTCGCCACCGGCGGCATCGAGTGGGCCGGAACCACGGCGCTCGCGCTGACCAGCGGCCTGGCGCTGATCGTCGCGACGTTTTTTCGGTTCGTGGCCCGTCGGCTCGACACCCGGCCGGAGGACTACGAGGGTGCCGAGATCAGCGACGGCGCAGGGGAGCTGGGTTTCTTCAGCCCGCACAGCTGGTGGCCGATCCTGATCGCGCTGTCCGGTTCGGTGACGGCGGTCGGCATCGCCATGTGGCTGCCGTGGCTGATCGGCGCCGGAGTGGTGTTCATCCTGAGTTCGGTGGCCGGGTTGGTCTTCGAGTACTATGTGGGTCCCGAGAAGCACTGAGACGCACCGGTAGGCCGGCCTTCAGGTCACAATCCGGGCGTCAGTTGATCCGTGACCGGGTCGCCCGGAATCTCGCGCGAGATCTCGTTGGGTAGGGTTTTCGCCAGGCATATTGAGGAATATCGGAGCGCGCGTCCGACACCGCGACCGTGGTGCTGCGTACGCCGGTGAAGTAGTCGAACAGGACAGACGATCATGAGCGGGCCGAATCCACCAGGGCCGGAGTCCGAAGAACTCGGACTCGGCGTCGAGGCCGGCCACAGCGGCAGCGACCTCGAGGGTGGCGACAGCGATTTCGGTGTGGGCCCAGGGGATCCCGATGCCGAGGTCGCGACCGGCCAGACCGATGTCTACTCGCGGGCCTACTCCGCTCCGGAGTCCGAGCACATCAGCAGCGGACCGTATGTGCCCGCCAACCTCGACCTCTACGACTACGACCAATACGACGACGCGCCTGGCGAGGAGCCGGAAGTGAAGACCCCGCGCTGGCCGTGGATCGTCGGCGTCGCCGCTATTGTCGCGGCGATTGCCCTCGTCGTCTCGGTGTCACTGCTGTTCGCGCGCACCGACACCAACAAGCTCGCCACACCCAGCACGCCGACGACATCGACGCCGCCGATGCAGGACGAGATCATCGTCACCACCACGACCCACCCGCCGGCGCCGCCGTCGTCGAGCGAGCCGCCTCCACCGCCTCCGCCGTCCAGCGAGCCACCGCCACCGCCGGCTCCCGCACCCGAGCCGGCTCCCGCACCCGAGCCGTCGCCGGCACCTGCGCCTGCGCCGGCTCCCGCCCCGGCGCCGCCACCGGCACCCGCCCCCTCGCCCGCTCCGGCTGGGCCCAAGCAGTACACGTATTCGGTGACCGGCACCAAGGCGCCGTTCGACCAGATCACGATCACCTACACCGATGCGTCGGGGATGCGACGGACGCTGTCCAACGTCTACATCCCGTGGACGATCACGCTCACCCCGATCTCGGCCTCCGACGTCGGCTCGATCGAGGCGTCCAGCCTGCTGCGGCTGAGCAAGCTCAACTGCAAGGTCACGGCCAGCGACGGAACGGTATTGTCGTCCAACCAGAACAACCAACCGCAGGTCAACTGCTGATGATTGACAGGTACTCCCAAGCCTGGCGGGCGCGCGGCAGGGTCTCCGCGGCTACGTCCGACCGCATCCTGATCGGCTCATGCGCGGCCGTATGGCTTGCGTTGGTCGGGATGAGCGTCGCCGCGCTCGTCGCGTTGATGGACCTGGGGCGAGGCTTTCACTCCGCGAAGGGCAACCCGCACACCTCATCGGTGCTCTACGCGATCATCATCATCTCCGCGCTGGTCATCCTGGCGGCGATTCCGATGCTGCTACGGGCCCGCCGCACCACTCGGGACACACCGGCGGCCCGCTCAGTCGGCTCACCGGCGCGAACGGTGAGCGCACGGTCGATCAGGTCGGGGCCGATGGCCGGGACGGCGCACGGCGCCACCGAGCGGATCACCACGCAACGGCCGGCGCTGCCCGACACCGAGGTCGATCGCTTCTGGCTGCGCGGCACCCTCGCGCTGATGGGCACGATGGGCGGGGCGCTGCTTGCGGTGGCTACCGCGACGTATGCGATGGCCATCGGCCACGACGGCTTGTCGTGGACCAGTTATGGCGTCGCCGGTGCCATTACGCTGGCGATGCCGTTGGTGCCCTGGCGGCAAGTGCGGCAACTCCGCGGTGTGCTCGCCGCTTGATTGTGGTGCCGCTTGGACACATTCGTATTCGTGAACAGCTAGAAAAAGATCGCGGCTCCGGTTACCCGAAGCCGCGATCGACAGAGCGTTTCAGTGATGGCCGTTGGCGGAGCCGTTGCCGTTGGTCGAGCCGTTGCCGTTGCTGCCGTCCTGGTGTTCCCGCAGCGCGGTGAGCGCACGGGCTGAGGCGGCGTGGTGCGCTTCGGTCAGAGCGGCGTCCTCCGAAGCCGGGTCGGCATAGAGGAAACTGCCGGAGCCGGGGGCACCACCGGCTCCGAGCTTGTTCATCTTCACCGGCAACGGAGCGCCCTGGTACTCCAGCGGCACGGGGTGGCCGTGGTCGTCGACCGGGCCCAGCGGCTGGTGCAGCTCGATGTAGGCACCGTGCGGCAGACGTTTGATGATGCCCGTCTCGATGCCGTGCTCGAGGACGGCGCGGTCACTGCGCTGCAGCGCGATGCACCAACGGTAGGTGACGAAATAGACGATCGGCGGCAGCACCACCATGCCGATGCGCCCGATCCACGTGGTCGCGTTCAGCGAGATGTGGAAGTTCAGCGCGATGATGTCGTTCATGCACGCGTAGGTCAACACCATGTAGAGCGCGATCGCCATCGCGCCGACCGAGGTGCGTACCGGCACGTCACGCGGTCGCTGCAGCAGGTTGTGGTGAGCGGTGTCGCCGCTGAAGCGCTTTTCCATGAACGGGTAGACGATGAGCAAGGCGAACACCAGACCCATCAGAACAGCGATCCACACCGGTTGGGGAATGGTGTGGTGGCCGAAGTAGAACTCCCAGTCCGGCCACATGCGGAGCAGGCCGTCGGTCCACATCATGTAGAAATCGGGTTGCGAGCCGGCTGAGACCTGCGACGGCGTGTACGGCCCGAGGTTCCAAATGGGGTTGATCTGCAGGAGCCCACCCATCAGCCCCAGCAATCCGACCGTCAGCGCGAAAAAGGCGCCGGACTTGACCGCGAAGATCGGCATGACGCGGACGCCGACGACATTGGACTCGGTACGGCCGGGCCCGGGAAATTGAGTGTGCTTCTGGAACCAGACGAAGGCAAGGTGAGCCGCGATCAGCGCCAGCATGATGCCCGGCAGTAGCAGGATGTGCAGGCCGTACAGCCGCGGAATGATGTAGCCGCCCTCGGCGCAGTTGTAGCCGACGCCGCCACACGGGAAACCGCCTCCGAACAGGGCCCAATGCAGCCAGGTGCCGATCACGGGTATGCCCAGGGTGATGCCGGAGAGCGCCGCCTCAAGACCGGTACCTGACAACAGGTCGTCCGGGAGCGAGTAACCGAAGAAACCCTCGAACATCGCCAGAATCAGCAGCAGTGAGCCGATCACCCAGTTGGCTTCGCGCGGCCGGCGGAATGCGCCGGTGAAGAAGACCCGGGCCAGGTGCACCATGATTGCCGCCGCGAAGAGCAGTGCCGCCCAGTGGTGAACCTGGCGGACGAACAGCCCGCCGCGTATCTCAAAGCTGATGTCGAGCGTCGACGCGAACGCCTTCGACATCTCCACACCACGCAGAGGTTGGTAGACGCCGTTGTAGGTGACTTCCTGCATGGACGGATCAAAGAACAGCGTCAAATACACCCCGGTGAGCAGCAGCACCACGAAGCTGTACATCGCGATCTCGCCGAGCAGGAACGACCAGTGGGTAGGGAACACCTTGTTCAATTGGCGGCGGGTGGCAGCCGACAGGTGATAGCGCGAGTCGACCGCGTTGCCCTGTTCGGCCATCACGTCGGCAATGCTGGGTGGACTCAGTTTCGGACTCATGTTGTGCGCTCCCAAAATGCCGGACCGACGGTTTCGATGAAGTTTCCGTTAGCGACGAGGTACCCGTCGGCGTCGATAGTTATCGGCAGCTGAGCCAGTGCGCGCGCGGCCGGGCCGAATATCGGCTTCGCGTAATTCAAGGCGTCGAACTGCGACTGATGGCACGGGCAGAGGATGCGGTATTCCTGCTGCTCGTACAGCGATGCCGGACAACCCAGGTGCGAGCACACCTTGGTGTAGGCGAACAGTTCACCGAAGTTGAAGCTCTCCTGCCCCTTGCGTTTGACCACTTTGGGCAGGTCGGTGGCTCTGATGCGGATCAGCATCACCGGGTTTCGGACCCCATTGAAAATGTCTAACAGCTTTTCGCGTGACTCGACCGTGGTGCCGTCGCCGTCGGATTCGCGCCATGGAAACACCGTTTCCATGCCGCTGGCGTCAATGTCTTCCGGGCGCATCTTGACCAACTGTGCGCCACGCGACTCCCCGGTGGCCCGGGCCAGGAAGATGGTCTCGCCGTGGTAGCGGGGCGTCCAGCCCGTCGTCCATAGCAAGGCCGTCTTGCCGTCGGCGGTCTGTATCACCGGCTTCCACGGGTTCTTGATCAGGCCTCCGACGAACGCCACCAGGGTGCCCAGCCCGAAGGCGCCGAGGCCCGCGCCGAGCGACAGGCCGATCAATTTGCGACGTCGCAGGGCCGAGCCTGCTAAAGCGTCGGACAGGTTCGCGGCAACCGTCTTCCGGTCGATTTCAGCGGACCCCGCCGCGCCGTAGTGGCGGTCCTGGATCGAAATCTCTTCGGGGATGAACTTTTTCTGGTACATCACCGCCCCGATCGCGATGCACAGTACCGATCCGCCGAACGTCAGGCCGTAGAGCGGGGTGGCCAGCGAGTAGGCCAGGCTGCCCGACGATCCGGTCGGCTGATACTGCCACGGCCAGAACAGGAACACCAACAGCAGCGCCAGCCCCAGCAAACCACCGAGCAGCAGCCAGATGGCCACCAGACGCTCGGCACGCTTCTCGGCTTTGGTGCCCTCGACCGGCCAGCGCGACTCCTTGAAGACGGTCTCGACGCCGTCGAGCCGGCCGCCGAGCGCCACAAGCTCCTCGCGCGACATGGCGTTCAGTTCGGCCTCGGTGGGCTGGCCGCTCTCGTTTGTCATCGGGCGCCGCTCCTTCTCATCGCTACGCTCTGAATCGTCGCCACCCGTGTCATGATCGCGACCCAATCCACAGCGCCGCACCAATGATGGCGACCATCCCGACGATCCAGATGACCATGCCCTCAGGTGCGGGTCCGAAGCCGCCCAGGCCGTTGCCGCCCGGACTGCGAGCCTCGGTCACATTCTTCACGTACGCGATGATGTCCTTCTTCGCGTCGAACGAGAGCTGACGGTCGGAGAACTTCGGCATGTTCTGCGGCCCGCTCAGCATCGCGGCCAGGATCTGCTGCTCGTTGGCCGGCGCCAGGGCGGGAGCGTACTTGCCCGACGACAGCGCGCCGCCCTTGCCGGTAAAGTTGTGGCACGAGGCGCAGTTCAACCGAAACAGGTCACCGCCTCTGCCTAGATCGCCGCCGCGCAGCGACGTCGTCGCGATACTGCCGTCGGGATTACGCAGCACGGTCGGCCCGCCACCATTGGCCTGCACATAGGCGCCCAACGCGTCGATCTGCGATTCGTCGAAAGACGGCTGTTCTTGATGTTCTGCCTGAGCCTCGCCGCGCCGGGCAGGCATCCGGCCGGTCGACACCTGGAAGTAGACCGCGGCCTCGCCGACACCGATCAGGCTGGGCGCGCGGTCCGACACACCCTGCAGGTTGGCGCCGTGGCAGGTCACGCACGAGGTTTCGTAAAGCTGCTTGCCCTTGCGCAGCATCGCCGACGACGACTCGTCGGCGACGGCCACCTGCGGGCTGGGAGTCAGGACGGCGGCAAGTCCGCCGGCCACCATGAGGGCTAATACCAGCAGCAGTCCGGCCGACAACCGGCGGCGCAGGCGACGGCGCGCCCGCTCACTCAGCGATCGGTCCCACCCCAGTCTCGTCAACCGAGCACTCCTGTTCTTTCCCTTGCTGGTCATCGGATACTTGCTCATCGGATGAAGTAGATCGTGACGAACAGCGCGATCCAGACGATGTCGACGAAGTGCCAGTAGTAGGAGACGACGATCGACGCGGTGGCCTGCGAGGGGGTGAACTTACTCATCGTGGTGCGGGTCAACAGGAAGATGAAGGCGATCAACCCACCGATGACGTGCAACCCGTGGAAACCGGTGGCCAGGTAGAACACGCTGCCGTACGCGCTGCTCGGGATCGTGGTCCCGTGGCTCACGAGGTGGAGGTACTCGTAGCCCTGCCCGAGAACGAAGAACAGCCCCATCGCGAAGGTGAGCAGATACCAGCGGCGCAGCCCGAACACGTCGCCGCGCTCGGCCGCGAACACCCCCATCTGGCAGGTGAACGACGACGCAATCAGCACCAGTGTGACCGGCACCGCCTGGTACAGGTTCAGCTCGGTCGGGGGCGGCGGCCAGCTGCCCGCCGCCTGCGACCGCGCCGTGAAGTAGAAGGCGAACAATCCAGCAAAGAACATCAACTCGCTGGAAAGCCACACTATGGTGCCAACACTGACCATATTCGGGCGATTGAGCGAATGTACTCGCGCCGTGATTGCTGTACCCGAGGTTCCTACCGCACTCGTCACATCCGCAAGTATGACGCTTTGTAGTTGTCGGCTGCTACCCGGGGCGGCAATTTGCCGTGTGGAATTGATCTCGCCCCGCCGGCGTCGCTCGGCTGCAACCCTGGTTGCCGCGGCAGACTCAACACCGTGGGACCATCTGCGGTGTGGCGGCGTCATCGTCGGGACCCTCTCAGCGGCCCCCTGTAGCGGCGCCGTCGTGGCCGCGGGTCCTGGAGGTTTTGACCGCTGGCCAGGATCTGCCGCGCGGGCAGGCCGGTTGGGCCATGGAGCAGATCATGACCGGATCCGCGACACCAGCGCAGCTCGCGGCCTTCGCGGTGGCGATCACGATGAAGGCGCCGACCTCGGCAGAAGTGGCCGAGCTGGCCGACGTGATGCTGCAGCACGGTCGCCGGCTGCGCACCGACAAGATCGGGACCGACACCGTCGACGTGGTCGGTACCGGCGGCGACGGCGTCAGCACGGTCAACCTGTCCACGATGGCAGCGATCGTGGTGGCCGCCAGCGGTGTCCCGGTGGTTAAACACGGCAACCGGGCGGCGTCGTCGCTGGCGGGCGGAGCCGACACCCTGGAGGCGCTGGGTGTGCGCATCGACCTGGACCCCGACGATGTCGCTCGCAGCGTCGCCGAAATCGGGATCGGCTTCTGCTTCGCACCGCAATTTCATCCGTCGTACCGCAATGCCTCGGCGGTGCGGCGTGAGATCGGTGTGCCGACCGTCTTCAATTTGCTTGGGCCGCTTACCAATCCGGGGCGGCCGCGGGCCGGGCTGATCGGCTGCGCATTCGCCGATCTGGCCGAGGTGATGGCCGGGGTGTTCGCCGCGCGCCAGTCCAGCGTGCTGGTGGTGCACGGCGACGACGGTCTCGACGAGCTGACCACGACCACGACGAGCACCATCTGGCGGGTGCAGGCCGGGACGGTGGACAAGCTGAAATTCGATCCCGCCGGCTTCGGGTTCGCGCGCGCCGAACTCGAGGAGTTGAAGGGTGGGGATGCCGTTGCCAACGCCGAGGAGGCCCGCTCGGTGCTGGCCGGCGCCAAGGGACCGGTGCGTGACGCCGTCATTCTCAACGCCGCGGGCGCGATAGTCGCCCATGCCGGGCTATCCAGCCGCGCCGAGTGGCTGCCGGCGTGGGAGGACGGGCTCGGCCGGGCCGTCGAGGCGATCGACAGCGGTGCGGCCGAACAACTGCTCGCGCGTTGGGTGCAGTTCGGTCAGCAGCTCTGAGTCGCGGCTGGTGACGGCCTGTTCGGCCACCACCCGTGCCGAGCGTGCCGACGCGGCCCACGTGGCCCACGGGCCCGCCGACCGCAGCGGCGAGCACCAACCCCGCTCGCCGCTCGTCCGTACGATGCGCACGCCTGGGGCCGACAGCCAGCGGGCGATCAGCGCCGTCTCCTCGACCAGTGCGCCACCCAGCGGCGCCGGCTGCGGCAGGATCACCTGCGCCCCAGCCTCGATCGCTTCGACCACGGGCATCGGCGGAACGCCGCGGCGGGCGATCCCGGCAGCGGCGAGCTGGCCGTGCCGGACGACGGCAAGCTGCCAGCCGTCCTCGCCGTCCGGGGCGGCGGCCACCAGCTCCGGCAGCGCGGCCAGCGTGCGCAGGCGCTGACCGCGCCACAGCACCTCGATGGCGGCGACCGTGTGGTCGCGCAGCCGGGCTGCGCTCTCGTAGCGCTGCCGACCGGCGAGCTCGGCGATCCGCCCAGCGGCCGCCGCCAGCGTCGCATTCTCCAGGCCGGCGATCAGCGCCGCGGCGCTGATCGCCGGCGGACCGTATTGCGCGGCGGTGATGTCACGGGCCGCGGGGCACGGCGAGACTTCACGCCG
>NZ_JAVKSG010000057.1:0-24708 GCF_039583785.1 Mycobacterium sp. | reverse complement strand
CGAGGCGGAGCAGATTTAGGACAGCGTCGCCCGCACGCACACGGTGACGTACGGCAGCGCAAGACCGCCCGCGTTGGCCAGCGCGGGATGGGTGGCCAACAACTCGCGCACCTGGTCCAGCGTCTTGGTGCGGACCTGGGTCGGCGAGGTGATGCAGTAGCTGCGCGACGCCACCAAATCGATCAGCGCTTGCGGCGTAAGATAATTGGTCCACTCGACCTGATGGCGTTGCACCTTGGTGAACGGCTCCGGCAGCGTGACATGGTCGCGCATCGGGTCGCCGTCTCGGCCGATGATGCTGCCCAATTCTCGTACCCAGCCGGACCGTTCGTCGCGGGTGTTCCACACCAAACCCAGTCGCCCGCCGGGCCGTAGCACCCGGGCCAGCTCGGGAATCGCCCGCGCCGGGTTGAACCAATGCCACGCCTGCGCGACGAGGACGGCGTCAACACTGTTGTCCGCCAACGGAATTTCCTCCGCCGTGCCAAGCAGCGCCGGAGTGTCCGGCAGCGATCTCCGCAGCATCTCCAGCATCTCGGCGATCGGATCGACGGCGACCACGTCTAGCCCGCGCTCCACCAGTCGGCTGGTCAGCTTGCCGGTTCCGGCGCCGAGGTCCAGCACATCTCGCGCGCCGGCCGGCAGCAGCCAATCGATCGCTTCCGGCGGATACGACGGGCGGCCCCGCTCGTACGCGGCCGCTTCAGAGCCAAATGACAACGAGCGGGCCGGTGAAGACTGAGTCACCGCGAACACGCACCCTTCGCCGCGGCCAAATCCAGCGTTTGTCGCACCAATTCGCCGACCGAGTCGATCTCCACCAGGAATCCGTCGTGCCCGATGATCGAATCGACCACCCGTAGCCCGCTACATCCGGGCAGCAGCTCGGCCAGTTCCTCCTGCAGCCTCAGCGGGTAGAGCCGATCCGAGGTGATCCCGCCGACCACCGCCGGCACTGGACAGCCACGCAGCGCGGCTTCGACACCACCGCGGCCCCGGCCGACGTCGTGACTGGACAGTGATTCGGTCAGCACCACGTAGCTACCGGCGTCGAACCGCGACACCAACTTCCCGCCCTGATGCTGCAAATAACTCTGCACCGCGTAGCGGCCACCGGACGTCGGATCCGCAGGGTCTTCGCCGCCCTGCGGTTTATTGGCGAACCGGGTGTCCAGCTCGACTTCGCTGCGATAGGTCAGGTGGGCGAAGCGCCGGGCGATGTCCAGACCGGCATCGGGAGTGAGCCCGGAGTCGTAGTAGTCGCCGCCCTGCCAGTTCGGGTCGGCCTTGATGGCTGCGATCTGAGTGCACTGCGTGCCGATCTGATCGGCGGTGGCACGCGCGCCAACGGCCAGCAGCAGACCGGCGCCGACCTCCTCGGGATGGGAGACCATCCACTCGAGCGCTCGTGCGCCACCCATCGACCCGCCGAGCACCGCGGCGACTTCGGTGATGCCCAGCGCGGCGAGCGCCGCCACGTCGGCCTCGACCTGGTCCCGTATCGACACCAGCGGAAACCGTGAGCCCCAGGGCTTTCCATCCGGCGCGAGCGAACTCGGCCCTGTCGAGCCGCGACAGCCACCCAGTACATTGGTGGAAACCGCGCACCATCGGTCGGTGTCGATCGGCGCACCCGGCCCCGCGATGCCGTCCCACCAACCTGGCGTGGGTTGGCCGGGTCCGGCTGGCCCGGTGATGTGCGAGTCGCCGGTCAGCGCGTGCAGGACGACGACGATGTTGTCGCGGGTCGGCGACAACTCGCCCCAACGTTGGACGGCGATGCTGACGTCGTCGAGCACCACGCCGTTTTCCAGCGTCAGCGAGCCCACGTCAACGATGCCAACCTCGCCTTCGGCGGGCAGTGTCTGCGTCGGCATGTCAGAGATTGTCACCTGTGGACTCCTCAGAACACCGCCGCGGCGTGCGGGTCGGCGGCTCCGGCATACCTCTGCGCGGCGGCAAAACCGAGTTCGAGGTCGGCCACGATGTCGTCGATGCCCTCGATACCCACCGCCAGCCGCACCAAACCGGGGCTGACCCCGGCGGACAGTTGCTCGGCTGCGCTGAGTTGAGCATGCGTCGTCGACGCTGGGTGGATTACCAGCGACCGCACGTCACCGATGTTGGCGACATGGCTGTGCAGCTTCAGCGCGTCGACGAACGCCTTGCCGGCGTCGACTCCGCCGCCCAATTCGAAGGACAGAACGGCCCCGGCTCCCTTGGGCGCCAGCCGCTTTGCCCGCTCATGCCAGGGCGAGCTCGGCAACCCGGCGTAGTTGACCGACAGCACGTGATCGTGGCCGTGAAGGTATTCGGCCACCCGCTGGGCGTTGGCAACGTGCCGCTCGATACGCAGGCTGAGCGTCTCCAGGCCTTGGGCGACCAGGAATGCGTTGAACGGCGATGCCGCCGAACCCAGGTCACGCAGCAGTTGCACCCTCGCTTTGAGCGCGAACGCGGGCGGTCCCAGTTCGGCGAACACGACGCCGTGGTAGCTGGGATCCGGGACAGTGAACCCGGGAAAGCGGCCCTGCGTCCAGTCGAAGGTGCCGCCGTCGACGATCACCCCGGCGATCGCGGCGCCATGACCACCGAGGTACTTGGTGGCCGAGTGCACCACGATGTCGGCGCCCTGGGAGAGCGGCTGAATCAAGTAGGGGGTCGCGACGGTGTTGTCGACGATCAGCGGGACACCGTGCTCATGCGCCACCGCGGAGACGCCGGGCGTGTCCAGGATGTCGATCTTCGGGTTGGAGATGGTCTCGGCGAAGAACGCCTTGGTGTTGGGCCGCACAGAGGAAGCCCAGGACTCCAAATTATCGGGGTCATCGACAAAGCTCACTTCGATGCCGAGCTTGGGCAGCGAGTAGTGGAACAGGTTGTACGTGCCGCCGTAGAGCCTGGGACTGGACACGATGTGATCGCCGGCGACTGCCAGGTTCAGGATCGCGAACGTCTCGGCGGCCTGGCCCGAGGACAGGAACAGCGCCGCCACCCCGCCCTCGAGGGCGGCGATGCGCTGTTCGACGACGTCGGTGGTCGGGTTGCCGATACGGGTGTAGATGTTGCCCGGCGCCTCCAGCCCGAACAGGGCCGCGGCGTGCGCGGTGTCGTCGAAGACATAGGACGTGGTCTGATAGATCGGCAGCGCACGGGCGCCCGTGGCCGGGCAGGGTTGCTGGCCGACGTGGACCTGCTTGGTTTCGAACGACCAGTGCGCGCTCGGATCGGCGTCGCCTGCGTTTCCAGGGGTTGCAGGGGTTTCAGGGGTGGTGTCGGAACTCACAGTCGATGGCTTTCTGGGAAGGGGGGTCGGGTTGCTGAGGCGGCCGGGGACGTCATCCGAAGACGACGTCGACCAGCGGTCCGAGGTTCAGCAACTACGACGCAGGATGAGCCAGCTCGTATAGGTGCGCATCAGGTTTCCCTGTCTACTCCGGGGGGCCCATCACGGCGGACCCGCGCTTGCCGCGTAGCCACTGTTGGCTACGAAACCTGGTCATCACCCGGGGCACCCCACCGCGGTTGGAGGGTTGCCGGCCAGCAAGCCGGGGCTTGACGCTGGCGCTCATGACCGAGATGAAGTTTAGCTCATCACGACGAATGCGTGCCAGCGGTCAGATCGAGGTCGACAACAGCGAAAACATGCTTGATAACGTGGCAGCAAGATTCACCGCGAAGCCCGTCAGGATCTAACCGATACCGGGAGAAACACCGTGAGCGCCGACCAGCCGACCATCATCTACACGCTGACCGACGAGGCGCCCTTGTTGGCGACTTACGCGTTTCTGCCGATCTTGCGGGCATTCGCCGAACCGGCGGGCATCACGGTCCGGACCAGTGACATCTCGGTGGCGGCGCGGATCCTGGCCGAATTCTCCGACTACCTCACCGACGAGCAGCGGGTGCCGGACAACTTGGCCGAGTTGGGCCAGCTGACCAAAGAGGCCGACACCAACATCATCAAGCTGCCGAACATCAGCGCGTCGGTGCCGCAGTTGGCGGCCGCGGTCAAGGAACTGCAGAGCAAGGGATTCAAAATTCCCGACTACCCGCAGAGCCCGAAGACCGACGAGGACTCCGAGATCCGCGACCGCTACGCCAAGTGCCTCGGCAGCGCGGTGAACCCGGTTCTGCGACAAGGCAACTCCGACCGGCGCGCGCCGAAGGCGGTCAAGGAGTATGCCCGCAAGCACCCGCACAGCATGGGGGACTGGTCGCAGGCGTCGCGCACGCACGTCGCAACCATGAAAACGGGCGACTTCTACCACGGCGAGAAGTCGATGACGCTGGACCGCGACCGCGACGTCAAGATGGAGCTGAAAACCAAGAGCGGCAAGACGATTGTGCTCAAGCCGAAGGTGTCGCTGCACGACGGTGACGTCATCGACAGCATGTACATGAGCCGCAAGGCGCTCATCGATTTCTACGAGGCGGAGATCGAGGACGCCTACAAGACCGGCGTGATGTTCTCGCTGCACGTCAAGGCCACGATGATGAAGGTCAGCCACCCTATCGTCTTCGGTCACGCCGTCAAGACCTTCTACAAGGACGCCTTCGACAAGCACCAGGAGTTGTTCGACGAGCTCGGCGTCAACGTCAACAACGGACTGGTCGACCTGTACGACAAGATCGCGACGCTGCCCGCGTCGCAGCATGACGAGGTAATCCGCGACCTGCACGCCTGCCACGAGCACCGGCCCGAGCTGGCGATGGTCGATTCGGCCAAGGGCATCAGTAACTTTCACTCGCCGAGCGACGTGATCGTCGATGCCTCGATGCCGGCGATGATCCGCGCGGGCGGCAAGATGTACGGCGCCGACGGGCGGCAGAAGGACACCAAGGCGGTCAACCCGGAATCCACGTTCTCCCGTATCTACCAGGAGATCATCAACTTCTGTAAGACCAATGGGCAGTTCGATCCGACCACGATGGGCACCGTGCCCAACGTCGGGCTGATGGCGCAGCAGGCCGAGGAATACGGCTCGCACGACAAGACTTTCGAGATGCCCGAGGCCGGCGTCGCCGACATCGTCGACCTCGAGACCGGGGCAGTGCTGCTCAGCCAGAACGTCGAAGAGGGCGACATCTGGCGGATGCCGATCGTGACCGACGCGGCGATCCGGGACTGGGTCAAGCTGGCCGTCACCCGGGCACGGAACTCGGGCATGACCGTGCTGTTCTGGCTCGACACCGAACGGCCGCACGAGGCCGAGCTGCGCAAGAAGGTGAAGGCCTACCTCAAGGACTACGACACCGAGGGTCTCGACATCCAGATCATGCCGCAGGTGTGGGCGATGCGGTACACACTCGAGCGGGTGGTGCGCGGGCAGGACACCATCGCCGCCACCGGAAACATTCTGCGCGACTACCTGACTGACCTGTTCCCGATCCTGGAGTTGGGCACCAGCGCCAAGATGCTGTCCATCGTGCCGTTGATGGCCGGCGGCGGAATGTACGAGACCGGGGCGGGGGGCTCGGCACCCAAGCACGTCCACCAGCTGGTCGAGGAGAACCACCTGCGGTGGGACTCGCTCGGCGAATTCTTAGCTTTGGGAGCATGTTTCGAGGACATCGGGATCAAGACCGGCAACGAGCGGGCCAAAATCCTCGGCAAGACGCTCGACGACGCGATCGGCACGCTGCTGGACAACAACAAGGGCCCGTCGCGCAAGACCGGCGAAATCGACAACCGCGGCAGCCAGTATTACCTGGCGCTGTACTGGGCGCGGGAACTCGCCAAGCAACACGACGACGAAGATTTGCGCAAGCACTTCGCCGCGCTGGCTGAGGAGTTGGGCAAGGACGAAGACGCCATCATCGCCGAACTCGCTGCGGCGCAAGGCGAACCGGCCGACATTGGCGGCTACTACCGGCTCGACGACGACAAGACCATCGCGGTGATGCGGCCGAGCCAAACGCTCAACGCCGCACTGGCGGCTGCCCGAGAAGACTGAGCGTCAGTCCACCAGGCCGCGCAGCGTCTCGATGAGCTTGACGCGCTCGTGGGCGGTGGCGGCGACAGGCACCACGTTCAGTGTGGTCACCCCGGCCTCGCGGAACGCGGCAACCCGTTCCTTGACGAAGCCGGGCGTGCCGATCAGCGAGACGTCGCGCACCAAGTCGTCGGGCACCGCCTTGGCGGCGGCTTCCTTGTCGCCGGCCAGGTAGAGGTCCTGGATCCGGTCGGCCGCCGCGCCGTAGCCGTACCGGGTGGCCAGGGTGTGGTAGAAGTTCTTGCCCTTGGCGCCCATGCCGCCGATGTAGAGCGCCAGGTGCGGCTTGACGATTTCCCTCAGCGGCTCGACGTTGTCGCCGATGGCCAGGGTCGGGCCGGCGAACACCTCGAGGTCGCCCAGCGCCGGGTCGCGCTTGGCCTGACCGGCGGCCAGCGCCTTGCCCCAGACGTCGTGGGCCTTCTCCGGAAGGAAGAAGATGGGCTGCCATCCCTCCGCGAGTTCGGCGGCCAGCTCGACGTTCTTGGGCCCGAGTGCGGCGATCAGGATCGGAATGCGTTCGCGCACAGGGGAGTTGATCAGCTTCAGCGCCTTGCCCAGGCCGGTCCCCTTACCGGCGGGCAAGGGGATCTTGTAGTGGTCGCCGTTGTAGTGGAGCTTCTCGCGCCGCCAGACCTGGCGGCAGATCTCGATGACCTCGCGGGTCCGCGCGATCGGCGCGTCGTAGCGAACGCCGTGGAAGCCCTCGATGACCTGGGGGCCGGAGGCGCCGAGACCCAGGGTGTATCGACCGTCGGAGACGTAGTCCAAGCCGGCGGCGGTCATCGCGGTCAGCGTGGGCGTGCGGGTGTAGAGCTGCAGGATGCCCGACGCCAGTTCGACGCGATCGGTGCTGGCCGCCAGATAGCCGAGTGCGCTCACCGCGTCGAACGAATATGCCTCGGGGACAAAGACAATGTCCAGGCCGGCGCGTTCCAGGTCGGCCACCTCGGCGGCCACCTCCTTGAAGCCGCCGGCGTAGTTGATCCCAAGTCCGATTCGCATCCCTGGCTGCTCCCTGTGCTCTAGGCGCTGGCGAACTGGTCGGCCAGTTCGACGGCTTCGGTCTGGATTCTCGGAAATTGTGCGCCCATCGCTTCGGACAAGGCCGTCGCTCCGGAAAGCGGTCGCACCATCACTTTAAAGTCGTCGATCAGACCCTCGTCGTTGACGTGCAGGAAGTCGCAGCCGTTGACCTTGACGCCGGGGGCACCCGCGACGCCGGCCTCGAACTCCAGCGCGTGCAGGCCGTTGGCGCTGTCGTGGATCTCGCGCATGTAGCGAAAGTCTTCGAAGACCCGCAGCACGCCGCGCAGGATCGCCGCGGTGATCGGCTTGCCGACGTACGGCGTGAAGGCCACCGGGCTGGTGAACACGACGTTGTCGGCGAGCATGGCCTGGACGGCCGCTTCGTCGCGATCTTCGACCGCTTTACGAAAGGGATGCATCGGATACCTCGAATGGTCAATTTGTTGAGTAGGTGTGCTCGACAGTAGAGGCTCGACTCGTCGGTGGCGAACTTCTGGGCTGCCACACCGCAGCAGCTTTACCGCGAACTGGAGCGGCTCGCCGAGGACGGCCTGATTCAGGCGCGCATCGTGGAGCAGGAGCGCCGGCCCAACAAGCGGATGTTCTCGCTGACCGACGCGGGCTACGAAGCGATCACGGAGTTCACCGCGCGCCCGCCGAAGCCGTCGGCGATCCGCGACGATCTGATGGTCAAAGTCCAGGCCTTCGATGTCGGCGACGCCGCGGCCGTTCGCGACCTGATCACTGAACGCCGCGACCGGGCCGAGGCCAAAGTTCAACGCTACGAACGGCTGCGCGCCCGCATTCTCGACGGCCGCAGCGAAGAAGAATTCCTGATTACGGCACCGCGGGTGGGGCCGTACCTGACGTTGATCCGCGGGATCACCTACGAGCAAGGCAACGTTCGGTGGGCCGACCGCGCGCTGGCAATCGTCGAGCAGCGCGCACGCGCCGGGTCCGTCAGGTAGTGGGCGAGCCGATCTCTCGTCGAGCGGCGCGGGCGGATCCGGGCCCGCAGCGCTGGTGTGATCGCCTAGCTGGCCGGCGGGTCGACAGCGCGGTTGTGCCGGGTGGGCATGTGTTCGCCCAGGCTGTGCTCAGCAAGGAAGGCGCGGATCACCTCGGCGACGCGGGCCGGTGCCTCGAACATCGGGATGTGTCCGACGCCGTCGAGTTCGGTGATGCGGGTGCCGTGCGGCAACTGGGCCTGGAAGTAGCGGTGTGAGCGCGGTGCGGGGAACACCCGGTCTTTCTGGCAGAGCACCAGATGTGCGGGCACCGCGGTCTGCGCCAGCTCGAGGAGTCCCGGCTGCAGCAGCGACTTGACCAGCAGCTGGAAGTAGGCCGGGCAGTGCGCGACGTCATCGACGATGGCCGCGAGCTGTTCGTCGCTGACACCGTCCGGCGTCCCGCTGATCGGCACTGTGGACAGCTGACGGGTGAAGGGTAGCCGCAGCGCTTTGGGTCCCAGGAGCCGGGCGAACGCCCAGAACGGCATGCCCGACACGAACTTCGCGATCACCTCGAACTTGGCCGGGGACCAGCGGGTCCATCCGCCGGCCGGGGCGATGCCGGTGACGGTGCGGGCACGTCCGCGGCGTTCCAATTCGAACGCTACCCAGCCACCGAGCGAGTTGCCGACGATATGGGCGGTGTCCCAACCCAATTGGTCGAGCTGCCGCTCGACGTGATCAGCCAGCACCGCCGAACTGAGAAACCAGGTGCCAGACTTGGGGCCGCCGTTGTGGCCCGCCATCGTCGGCGCGAAGACCTCGTAGCAGCCGGTGTCCGCCAGTTGCCGGGCGACGTCGTTCCAGACCAGCTGCGAGATCAGGAACGGATGCAGCAGCACGACGGGTTCGCCAGAGCCGAGATGGATGGGCGCGCGGTAAGGCATGCTGAGACATTAAATGTGATACCTGCGGTACTGCAAGAAGCGCCGATGGCGGCGTGAAAAGATTGAGCAATCATGACGAACGCTTCAAGGTCCAGCCGAGTTTTCTCCGGTGTGCAGCCCACCTCCGATTCGCTACACCTCGGAAATGCGCTGGGCGCCGTCACCCAGTGGGCCCAGTTGCAAGACGACCACGACGCATTCTTCTGCGTCGTCGACCTGCATGCCATCACCATTCCGCAGGATCCCGAGACGTTGCGACGCCGCACCTTGGTCACCGCCGCCCAGTACCTGGCGCTCGGGGTCGACCCGGCCCGCAGCACGATCTTCGTGCAGAGCCACGTGCCGGCCCACGCGCAGTTGGCCTGGGTGCTCGGCTGCTTCACCGGGTTCGGCCAGGCCTCCCGGATGACGCAGTTCAAGGACAAGTCCACCCGGCAGGGAAGTGACGCGACCACCGTCGGTCTGTTCACCTACCCCGTGCTGCAGGCCGCCGATGTGCTGGCCTACGACGCCGAATTGGTGCCGGTGGGCGAAGACCAGCGTCAGCACCTGGAATTGGCCCGCGATATCGCGCAGCGGTTCAACAGCCGCTACCCGGACACGTTCGTCGTTCCCGAGGTTCTGATTCCCAAGGCCACCGCCAAAATCTATGACCTGCAAGACCCGTCGTCGAAGATGAGCAAGTCCGCCGCCACCGATGCCGGCCTGATCAGCCTGCTCGACGCTCCGGCTCTGTCCGCTAAGAAGATTCGCTCTGCGGTCACCGACAGCGAGCGGGAGATCCGCTACGACCCGGAGACCAAAGCCGGCATCTCGAACCTGTTGAGCATTCAATCCGCGGTCACCGGTGTCGAAATCGCGACGTTGGTCGACGGCTACGCCGGCCGCGGTTACGGCGACCTGAAGAAGGACACCGCAGAAGCCGTCGTGGAGTTCGTCACTCCGATCAAGACGAGGGTCGACGAATTACTCACCGAACCAACCGAACTGGAGACAGTGTTGGCCGCCGGTGCCGCGCGGGCCGACGATGTGGCCGCAAAGACGGTCGATCGGGTCTATGACCGGCTCGGGTTCCTGCCGAGACGTCCTTAGCGGGTTGTGGTGAGCGAACCGGCCAAGCTAGGGATCCTCGATCGACTTCGGGCGCGGTACGGATGGTTCGACCACACGATGCGGGCCAACGACTGGTTCGACGAATCTCGGGGCAATTTCTTCGCGGCCGGTCTGACGTACTACACGATCTTCGCGTTGTTCCCGTTGTTGATGATCGGTTTCAGCGTCGCCGGGCTGCTGCTGTCACGTCGGCCCGACGTGCTAAAGGCGATCGACGAGAAGGTCACGCAAGCGGTGCCCGGCGCGCTGGGGCAGCAGATCCTCGACTTGATGAAGTCGGCGATCGACGCGCGGGCGTCGGTCGGCGTGATCGGGTTGACCGTCGCGGTGTTGGTTGGGCTGAACTGGATGAGCAATCTTCGGCTTGCGCTGACCGAAATGTGGTGCCAGACCGACGGTTCGCATGGATACGTCCGCACCAAGATCTCCGATCTGGGCGCGATGGTCTCGTCGTTCGTCGCGATTTTGTCGATGCTGGCACTCAGCGTGTTGGCGGGTGCGGTGCCGATGGCCCGGCTGATGCACCTACTGGGTTTGCACGACCTGCCGCTGCTGGATGTGATCCTTCGCATCGTCTCGGTGGTGGTGTCATTTTTGTTGTCCTGGTTGGTGTTCAGCTGGATGATCGCGCGGTTGCCCCGGCAACGGGTCAACTTTCGTAGCTCGGTTCGGGCGGCGTTGCTGGCGGCAATCGGCTTTGAGCTGTTCAAGGTCGGGGGTGTGATCTACCTGAGGGCTGTGCTGCACAGTCCGGCCGGCGCCACCTTCGGTCCGGTGCTGGGCCTGATGGTGTTCGCGTATGTCACCGCGCGACTGCTGCTTTTCGCGACGGCGTGGGCGGCGACGTCGACCGGCCGTCCGCGGGGGGAGCCGGACGAGCCGCCGGAGGAAGCGCCGGAGATTGCGGTGACCATCCCCAAGTTGCCACCGGTCGACGTGCTCAAGGCGCGTCAGTTGATAACGGCAGCGGTCGTGGGTGCCGTTGGTGCGCTGAGTCTTTCCCGTTTGAGCCGGCGCAGCAAAGAGGACTAGCTCAACATCGCGGGCTGAGCCGGTCGACGGTAGCAAACGTCACCCGTCGCTGGACCACTCGCCGTTCGTCATGACCACGCCGATCTGGTAATCATCATCCAGCACAACAAGGTTGGCGTCACCGCCGGCCCGCACGCTGCCGGCCCGCGCCAGCCCGAGGATCCGGGCCGGAGTCGTCGACGTCAGCTGTACCGCCGCGAGCAGTGCGGCGTCGCGGTCCGCGCCGAGACCGGCCGCCGTCCGGAAGAGTTGGTCCATGGTCGCGGTGCTGCCGGCGATCGTCGAGGTGCCGCGCACCCGCGCGACCCCGTCGACAACGTCGACCGTCACCGAGCCCAGCCGATACTCGCCGTCGTCGGTGCCCGCCGCGGCGGTGGCATCGGTGACCAGCGCGACGCGGTCGGCGCCGGCTGCCCGGACCGTCGCGTGCACCACGGCGGGGTGGACGTGGACGCCGTCCGCGATCAACTCCACGGTCACCCGGGGGTCCTCCAGCAGCGCCAGGGCCGGACCCGGTTCGCGGTGATGCAGCGGCCGCATCGCATTGAACAAATGTGTGCCGACCGTTGCTCCCAGGTCGATCGCGTGCCGGGTCTGCTCGTAGGTGGCATCCGTATGTCCAAGCGCCACAACCACTCCTGCGTCGACCAGTTGGGTGATCGCGTCATCGCTGCCGGGCCGCTCGGGCGCGAGGGTGACCATCCGGATGGCCCCGTCGGCGGCGGCCAGCAGCGCATCGACCTCGGCGGGTGCCGCGTCACGCAGCTGGGCGAGGTCGTGCGCCCCGCAGTGCGCCGCGCTGAGCCACGGCCCCTCCAGATGAATGCCGGCGATGACGCCCTCGCGCGTCGCCGCGGCGAGCCTGCGTACCGCCGCCAACAGATCGGCCGGCGCCGCCGTCACCAAGCTGGCCAGCGTCGTCGTTGTCCCGTGCTCGCGGTGAAAGCCGGCCGCCTGCACAATCTCTGAGATATCGCCATGGACGTACGAGGCACCACCGCCGCCATGGGCATGAATGTCCACGAAACCGGGGACCAGCGTGGCCCCAGGCAGATCGACATCGGCGGATTGCGGTGCCGGGCCCGCTCCGCAGCCCACGATCGCGGTGCCGGAGGTCTGCACCCAGCCTGGTCGGCAGACGCCCTGTTCGAGTACCACGGTCCCGGCCGCGATCAGCGGCATGACGGCACATCCGTTGCCGCGCTGGGCGCTTCGTCGGTCCAGCGGCCGCCGTTCTCCCAGAAGTGGCGGATCTCCTCGAGTTGTCGGCCTTTGGTTTCCGGAGCGAACCGGTAGACCAGGAAGAATCCCAGGATCGCCAGCAGCGCGAAGATGGCGAACATGCCGGCACCGCCCAGCGAGTTGAGCATGGTCAGGAAGACTGATTCGACCAATGCGTTGGCCGTCAGATTGGCGGTGAGCATCGCGCTGGAACCCAGCGACCGCAGGTGCGCTGGAAAGCTCTCGCCGGCGTAGACCCACACCAACGCCCCGAAACCGAAAGTGAACCCCATCGTGAACAGCAGCAGGCCGGCGTAGCCCAGCCCGGAAACGGCATCGGACTTGGCGGCGAACACCCCGATGAGGACCGTGTCTCCGAGGATCATCGCCGCGATCCCGGACAGCAGGATGGGTCGGCGGCCGATCCGATCGACCAGAACCAGTGCGGCCAGAACGGCCGCCAGCGAGGCCAGCTGGACCAGTGCGGGCAATACGAGTAGCGAGAAGTTGCCTTCGAATCCCATGGCCTGGAACAGCAGCGGGCTGTAGTAGATGATGCCGTTGATTCCGCTCAATTCGGCGAAAAAGCCGAGGCCGACCACGAACGCGGTGGCGCGCAGGTACGGCATGCGCAGCATCTCGAGTATCGATCCGCCCCGCTCTTCGCGCATCGCGTCGGCGATCTCGGTGAGTTCGGCCTCGACGTCGCGGTTCGGCTCGACCCGGAGCAGCGCTTTGCGGGCGTCGTCGACCCGGTTTTTGAACAGATACCAGCGCGCAGTGTCGGGCATCGTGGCCAGCAACGGCAGGACCAGCAGCGCCGGGACAGAGGCAAGCCCAAGCATCCACCGCCAGCTGCCCGAATCGGCCAGTGCGAAAGCTGAGAGATAACCGCATATGATTCCGAGAATGGTCGCCACCTGGTAGGTGACCAGCATTGAACCGCGCAGTCGTGCCGGCGCCGATTCGGCGATGAATACCGGAGTCACAACGGCGGACAACCCGATCGTCATGCCCAGCAACATGCGTGCGGTCATCAGCCACGGCATCGACGCCGCAGCGGCGCCCAGCAGCGAGAACACCGCATAGCCACCGGCCACCAGCATCATCGAACGCTTGCGCCCGATCGCGTTGGCCAGGAATCCGCCGCTGAGCGCCCCGCAGATTTCGCCGATCACCACCATCGTGGTCAGCAGTTCCTGTTTACGGACGGTGAGGTTGAAATCGTTCGTGATGAACAGCAGTGCGCCCGCGATATTGGACAGGTCGTAGCCGCAGATGACGCCCAGGGCCGCCGCAGTGACGGCGATCAATATTTGTCGTCGTGTTCGCAGTGACTCGCCGATGCGGCTCACAATCTCCCCTCCGGGTAGCCGCCCGGTCTTCCACGCCGCCGCTTAGAGCTGCGGCCGTCGGTTCATCGAACGTGCCACCATGATCAAGCCGAACACCACGACCGTACCGATCACCGCGACACCGACCCTAACCGGCAGTGCGTCCACGCTGGGCATCAGCGCGGACGCATTTGCGCCCACCCCGCTCCCGTTGTCGCCGGGCGCGGCGGCTTTGGGTGTGGTCAGCGACGGGTCGGGTTCGATCAGCGTCCCTACTCGGGTGCCCGGGGCGGTCGCGAAGCCGTAATCCAGTAGATGGGCGGCTTGCTGCCACGGCGCGATCGGCTGGCGGGTGCCGTGTAGCAACACCGCCAGCAGTCGCCGCCCATCCCGGTTGGCGGCGCCGACGAAGGTCTGGCCGGCGTCGTCGGTGTAGCCGGTCTTGCCGCCGAGCGCGCCCGGGTAGTGGTAGAGCAGTTGGTTGTCGTTTTCCAGCTCGTAGCCGGGATGGTCGCCGTGCCCAGGGAAGTCGAACTTCTCGGTGTGCACGATGTCGGCGAAAGCCGGGTTCGCCCAGGCATATCGGTAGAACAACCCGATGTCGTACGCCGAGGTGCTCATGCCGGGTCCGTCGAGGCCCGACGGGGTCGCGGCACGGGTGTCGCGTCCGCCGAGTTTGGCCGCCAACGCGTTGATCTTGTCCATTGCCACCGGCATGCCGCCCAACTGCATGGACAGCGCATGTGCGGCGTCGTTGCCGGAGTGCATCAGCAGGCCATGCAGCAACTGGTTGACGGTGTATATGCCCCCCGGGGATACGCCGACCTTGGTGCCCTCAACGGAGGCATCCTCGGGCGTGCCGTCGACGGTCTTGTTTGTATTCAGTTCGCGCAGTGACGCCATCGCAACCAGCACCTTGATCACGCTGGCCGGGCGGTGACGACCGTGCGGGTCGCGGGCCGCGATGACGGCGCCGCTGTCCAGGTCGGCCACCACCCAGGCCTCGGCCGAGATGTCGCCTGGCACCGGTGGAGTATCGGCCGCGGTGACCACACCGCAGCCGCCCAGCGCATTACCGCCGATCGGTGACGTTGGCACCGGCAGCGGCAACGGGGGCTCGCCGGCCTGCGGAACTTCCGAGGAGTCGACCGCGGCCGGGGTCGCGACTTTGTAAGGGCACAGGTCCTGCGCGACGGCGGGCTCGGCGAATGCCAGAGGCATCCCGAGAAGTGCGGGTGAGCTGAGCATGAAGCCAGCCGCTGCCAGGCACGACGCACGTGTTGAGGCCGCCCTTGAGAAGATCATGTGTGTGCAGAGTAGGCGATCAGCGGCCCGTTTTCCGGGAGCCGCGCTGTGACTGGTGTTACAGATGTTGCACAATCTTGTCGTCGATGGGGAGGTAACAGATTCCCGATCCCGCAATGCGCCCGAGCCACAGCCGGCCCGGGGTTTCTACCACCCCGGTGGCCAACCCGAAGTCCGGATGCTGGGTGTGCAGCTGGGCCACCACATGCCCGTCGTCGGGGTCGAACCCGACGACCCACACCGTCGACTTCGGATCGGGTAGGCAGCGGTAGGGCAGCAGCCGCCACATCAGGCTGCGGATGATCGGTGCCCGCGGGCCCAGCCATTCGTTGAGCGCATTGCGATCAGAGACCAGCGCCACCCAGATCCGGCCGTCCAGACCGGTGGAGATGTTGTCGGGGTAGCCGGGTAGCTCGCTGGCCAACGGGGTAACGGTGCCGGCCCGCTCACCGGCCAGCCAATACTTCGAAACTCGGCATCCAGCGCTCTCGGCGAACACCACCGCCGACTCGTCGGCGGTCAGCGTCACGCCATTGGCGAAGTGCAGCCCGCCGACCAGCTCGCTGACCTTCCCGTCGGGAGCACGCCGGAACAGTGCGCCGGTCGGGCGTCCCTCGACGACCGAGCCCTTGTAATACTCGTAGTGGAAGCGGCTCGTCGACTCGGTGAAAAAGACTGTGCCGTCTGATGATTCAACGACGTTGGAGCAGAAGGTGAGCGGGCGCCCGTCAATGTCGGCGACCAGCGTCTCCATCGAGTCGCCGGCCGGGTCGTAGCGCAGCAGGCCGCGGTGGCTGTCGCAGATCAGCAGCCGGCCGTCACGGGCGACCGCCAAACCCAGTGGCCGGCCGCCGGTGTCGGCGACGGCCTCAACGGTATTGCCGTCGGGGCTGATCCGCACGATGCGCCCATCCTCGACGCCGGTCCAGATGTTGCCGTCGGCATCGGCGACGACGTCTTCGGGCGCGGTGCCCGGCACATCGATGACGTGCAGCGCCGCAGTGACATTCGGCTCGGGCAGCGGTCGCGACGGCGGTGGTTGCCACCGGATCGGATCGATATGCGGTTTGCTCATGACGCGTCCTTCAGCACACTGCGCAGGATGGATTCGATGGTGTCGAACTCGGGTTGACCGCTGATCAGTGCGGGTGCGATCACGAAGACCGGGTCGCCGCGGTCATCGGTGCGGCAGTAGAGCCCCGCATCGAACAACGAATGCGCGATGTGCGGCAACAGTTTTGCGGTGTCTTCGCGGGTGAAGGTCTCGCGGGTCGCCTGATTCTTGACCAGCTCGATCGAGTAGAAGTAGCCCTCGCCGTGGACGTCGCCGACGATCGGTAGGTCATAGAGCCGCTCCAACGTGGCTCGCAAAGCGGGTGCCCGATGCTTGACCTTCGCGTTGAGACCTTCGCGTTCGAAGATGTCGAGGTTGGCCAGCGCGACCGCCGCCGACACCGGGTGGCCGCCGAACGTGTAGCCGTGCGCCAACATTGCGCCGGTGCCGTAGAACGGCTCGAAGAGTCGCTCGCTGGCGATCATCGCGCCCAGCGGGGAGTACCCAGCGGGGAGTACCCCGACGTCATTCCCTTGGCGCAGGTGATCATGTCCGGCAGGTAGCCGAAATCGGTGCAGGCGCGCGGATCGGGATTTGCCCGGGGCCGTGCCACATTGACCGACAAGACGTGCACCCGCTCACAATAGCGGCGAGGCAGGGCTCATCGAGGGCCGTTACGCTTACACGATGACCTCTGCGCGTCAGGTCATTGAATTCGAGGCCTTGCGTGCGGCCGCATCTCATGTCAGTCGCCTATCGGCTGACCGGCTCGGTGGCCGACGCCGCAGACATCGTGTGAGGACGCGTGGCTGCGCTGGGAAGCGTATGAGGGTGAGATTTGCGATTCGCGGGCGTGGTTGACGACGATCGTCAGCCGACTGGGGCTGAATTGACTGCGGTCCGCGCCGCGCCGGCGGGAACGCTATGTGGGCCAATGGTCACCGGAACCGGTGGTGACTGGGCTCGGGGCAGGGGTTCGATGCGAGATTTCTGTGTCATACACGTCAGACGGGACAGCTCGCGAGAGTGTGACGGGCCGCGACGAACGTGAAGCCAGCCGCACGCTCGGTGCGGCGCCAGCGGCGCCAGCGGCGGCAGCGGCGCCAGCGGCGGCAGCGGCGGCTCAGCGGGTGAACATCAGCGCGCGCTTGACCTCTTGAATCGCCTTGGTGACTTCGATGCCCCGTGGGCAGGCGTCGGTGCAGTTGAACGTGGTGCGGCAGCGCCAGACGCCGTCGACCTCGTTGAGGATGTCGAGCCGCTCGGCGGCGGCCTCGTCACGGCTGTCGAAGATGAAGCGGTGCGCGTTGACGATGGCCGCGGGGCCGAAGTAGCTGCCTTCGTTCCAGAACACCGGACAGCTGGTGGTGCACGCCGCGCACAGGATGCACTTGGTGGTGTCGTCGTATCGGGCGCGGTCGGTCTGGCTCTGAATCCGTTCCCGCGTCGGGGGATTGCCGCTGGTGATCAGGTACGGCTTGACCGCGCGGTAGGCGTCGAAGAACGGCTCCATGTCGACGATCAAGTCCTTCTCCACCGGCAGTCCCCGGATCGGCTCGATCGTGATGGTCAGGTCCTTTTTCGGCTTCTTGGGCAGCAGGTCGCGCATCAGCATCTTGCAGGCCAGCCGGTTGACGCCGTTGATGCGTATCGCGTCGGAACCGCACACGCCGTGCGCGCAGGACCGCCGGAACGTCAGCGTGCCGTCGAGGTAGCTCTTGACGTAGATGAGCAGGTTGAGCACCCGGTCGGTGGGCAGGCACGGCACCCGAAAGCTCTGCCAGCCGAAAGAATCGGCGTACTGGTCCGGGTTTTCAGGATTGAACCGGGCGATCTTCAGCGTCACCAGCACCGAGCCCTCGGGGATCGCGGGCAACGGCGGGTCGCCGGCGGGGGCGTCGGACGTCATCAGTACTTCCGCTCCTTGGGTTCGTAACGGGTCTGCACCACCGGCTTGAAATCCAGCCGGATGTCGCTGAGCAGATCGCTGCCCTGTTTATAGGCCATGGTGTGCCGCATGTAGTTGACGTCGTCGCGGTTCGGGTAGTCCTCGCGGGCGTGCCCGCCGCGAGTTTCCTTGCGGTTCAAGGCGCCCACCACCGTGACTTCGGCCAGCTCCAACAGGAAGCCGAGCTCGATGGCTTCCAGCAGGTCGCTGTTGAAACGTTTGCCCTTGTCGTGCACCGCGATTCGAGAATACCGCTCCTTGAGACCGTGAATGTCGGTCAGCGCCTGCTTGAGCGTCTCCTCGGTGCGGAACACCGCGGCGTTGTTGTCCATGGTCTGCTGCAGCGCGCCGCGGATGTCGGCGACCCGCTCGTTGCCGTGCTCGGACAGGATGTCGCCGACCCAGCCGACCACCATCGTCGCCGGGTCCGGCGGCATGTCAACGAAGTCGTGGGCGCAGGCGTAGGCGGCCGCGGCGATGCCGGCCCGACGGCCGAAGACGTTGATGTCCAACAACGAATTGGTGCCGAGCCGGTTGGCGCCGTGCACCGAGACGCATGCGCATTCGCCGGCCGCATACAGACCCGGCACGGTGTTGGTGTTGTCCCGCAGCACCTGGCCAGTGATGGTGGTCGGGATGCCGCCCATCACGTAGTGACATGTCGGGTAGACCGGCACCAGCTCCTTGACCGGGTCGACCCCGAGGTAGGTGCGGGCGAACTCGGTGATGTCGGGCAGCTTGGCGTTCAGCACCTCTTCGCCGAGATGGCGAACGTCGATGTACACGTAGTCCTTGTGTGGACCGGCCCCGCGGCCTTCCAGCACTTCGCGCACCATCGAGCGGGCGACGATGTCACGCGGGGCCAGGTCGACGATCGTCGGCGCGTAGCGCTCCATGAAGCGCTCGCCTTCGCCGTTGAGCAGCCGGCCGCCCTCACCGCGGACCGCCTCGGAGATCAGGATGCCCAGCCCGGCCAGGCCGGTCGGATGGAATTGGTGAAATTCCATGTCCTCCAACGGGAGTCCCTTGCGGAACACGATGCCGATACCGTCGCCGGTCAGCGTGTGCGCGTTGGACGTGGTCTTGTACATCCGGCCCGAGCCGCCGGTGGCGAGCACGACGGCCTTCGCGTGGAAGACGTGAATGTCGCCGGTGGCCAGTTCGTAGGCGACGACGCCGGTGGCGACCGGGCCTTTCGGGGTCTCGGTGAGCACCAGGTCGAGCGCGTAGAACTCGTTGAAGAACTCGACGTCGTGGCGGACGCAGTTCTGGTACAGCGTCTGCAGAATCATGTGGCCGGTTCGGTCTGCGGCATAACAGGATCGACGCACCGGCGCCTTGCCGTGGTCACGAGTGTGGCCACCGAATCGGCGCTGGTCGATACGGCCCTCGGGGGTGCGGTTGAACGGCATCCCCATCTTCTCCAGGTCGAGAACCGCGTCGATCGCCTCTTTGCACATCACCTCGACCGCGTCCTGGTCGGCGAGATAGTCACCACCCTTGACGGTGTCGAAGGTGTGCCATTCCCAGTTGTCGTCCTCGACGTTGGCCAGCGCCGCGCACATGCCGCCCTGCGCCGCGCCGGTGTGGCTTCGGGTCGGGTACAGCTTGGTCAAAACCGCTGTGCGCACCCGGGGTCCGGCTTCCACGGCCGCCCGCATCCCGGCGCCGCCGGCGCCCACGATCACCACGTCGTATCGGTGTTCGCTAATCATTGTTGCCGCCGCCGACGATGCAGTGTGGGTGCCTCCAGCCGCGCAGCGGCGAGGGGGACGAAGCGATGAGGAGGACGGGGTTTGATCACTTTAGGCTCCGATGTTCGGGTTGAACGTCAGCAACACGTAGGTTCCGAGCACCAGCGTGAAAACCATCGACAGCACCAGTAGGCTGTTCAGCCAGAAGCGCGTGGAATCCTTGCGGCTGTAGTCGTCGATGATGGTGCGTAACCCGTTGCCGCCGTGCAATTGAGCCAGCCAGAGCAGCAACAGATCCCAGGTCTGCCAGAACGGTGAATGCCAGCGCTGCGCAATGTAGTTGAAGTCGATGCGGTAGACACCGTCGTCGACCATCAGCATCACGAACAGATGTCCGAGCGCCAGGAAGACCAGCACGACGCCGGAGAATCGCATGAACAGCCAGGCGTACTTCTCGAAGTTCGGCATACCGGATCGACGACGCGGGGCCCGCGGATTGTCGAGGCCGGCGGGGCGGTCGTGGCTGCGCTGTCGGACCGGCGCGACCTCGCCGCGCCCCAATTGCAGATCCGGTGAGCTCATCGGAAGTGTCCGATCATATGGATGGCGACGACCACCGTGGCGGGCACCATGACCAGCACCCAGACGATGCCGATCGCCCACAGCATCAGCCGCTGATAGCGGGGACCCTGCCCCCAGAAGTCGATCAGGATGACGCGGAGGCCGTTGAGCGCGTGATAGAGCACCGCGGCGACCAACCCGAGCTCCATCAAGCCCACCAACGGTGTCTTGTAGGTCGCGATGACCTCGTCGTAGGCCTGCGGGCTGATCCGGACCAGTGCGGTGTCGAGCACGTGGATGAACAGAAAGAAGAAGACGGTGGCACCGGTGATACGGTGCAATACCCAGGACCACATGCCCGGATCGCCGCGATAGAGGGTTCGGCGCAGGCGGTGTATTCGCGATGTTTCCGCCAGCGTAGCCGGGTTCGCGGACGTCGTCGTCATCTGCGCCTCCCCTGTTGCAGTGGAACCTTCAATCTAGCCCGTTCACGCGGCCCAATAACCCCCTTCGTGTCCGCCGACGCTATCGCGCGCGCAGAATCTAGGCTGGCCATGTGAATTAGCCGACAATGAGCGGGGTTTTCGGATGTACTGCGATCACGCGCGGTGTCGAGACCGTGACTGAGGCGATCGACTGGAAGTTACTGCGCGACAAGGCGAATGAAGCAGCGCGCGGGGCGTATGCGCCCTACTCGAGCTTCCCGGTGGGCGCTGCCGCGCTGGTCGACGACGGCCGGGTGATCACCGGCTGCAATGTGGAGAATGTCTCATATGGCCTAGGTCTCTGCGCGGAGTGCGCGGTGGTGTGCGCACTCCATTCGACCGGCGGTGGGCGACTGCTCGCCGTCGCGTGCGTCGACGGCGGGGGAGCGCCGCTGATGCCCTGCGGCAGATGCCGTCAGGTGTTGTTGGAACACGGTGGACCCGACCTGCTCATCGACCACCCCGCTGCGCCCCGGGCACTGGGTGACTTGCTGCCCGACGCCTTCGGACCGGAGGACCTCGAGCGCAGATGAATCGATTCGATGCGCCAACGGTGATCAGGACCAAGCGCGATGGCACCCGGCTGTCCGACGACGCGATCGACTGGGTCATCGACGCCTACACCCGCGGGCAGATCGCCGACGAGCAGATGTCGGCGCTGCTGATGGCGGTGTTCCTGCGCGGCATGGATTACGGCGAGACCGCGCGCTGGACGGCGGCCATGGTGGCGTCCGGTGACCGGTTGGACTTCACCGATTTACGACGCGACGGCCGTCCGGTGCGGACCGTCGACAAGCACTCGACCGGCGGGGTGGGCGACAAGATCACCCTGCCGCTGGTGTCGGTGATTGCCGCGTGCGGTGGGGTCGTGCCACAGGCGTCGGGCCGCGGGCTCGGGCACACCGGCGGAACCTTGGACAAGCTGGAATCGATTGCCGGCTTCACCGGGTCATTGACCAACGATAAAGTGCGACAACAACTTTGCGAGGTCGGAGCGGCCATCTTCGCGGCCGGTCAGCTGGCGCCCGCCGATGCGAAACTCTATGCACTGCGTGACATCACCGCGACCGTCGAGTCGCTGCCGCTGATCGCCAGTTCGGTGATGAGCAAGAAGATCGCCGAGGGTGCCGGCGCCCTGGTGCTCGACGTGAAGGTCGGCTCGGGCGCCTTCATGCAGTCTGAGTCGGTGGCCCGCGAGCTTGCCGAGACCATGGTCGCGTTGGGTGCCGAACACGGGCTGCCCACCTGTGCGGTGCTGACCGACATGAATCGTCCGCTGGGCGCGGCGGTCGGCAACGCGCTCGAGGTCGCCGAGGCGCTGGAGGTGTTGGCGGGCGGCGGTCCACCCGATGTGGTGGGGCTGACGGTGGGTCTGGCTCGCGAGATGCTCGAACTCGCCGGCATCGATGGGCGCGACCCCGAACAGACCTTGCGGGACGGGACGGCCATGGATCGCTTCCGGGCATTGGTCGCGGCGCAGGGTGGAAACTTGTCCGTGCCGTTGCCGGTTGGTAAGCACTGCGAAACCGTCACCGCCACGCGACGCGGCACAATGGGTGATATCGACGCAATGGCAGTGGGGCTCGCGGTGTGGCGGCTCGGCGCGGGCAGGTCCCGTCCGGGCGACACGGTCCAGGCCGGCGCCGGGATCCAGATCCATCGCCGTTCCGGCAGCCCGGTGACGGCCGGTGAGTCGCTGTTCACGCTCTACACCGATACACCCGAAAGTTTTCCGGGCGCGCTGGCCGAGTTGGCGGCGGGCTTCACCGTCAGCGATACGGCCCCGGCCGGACGGCCGCTGATCATCGATCGGATCACCCCATGACGACGCCACTGAGCCTCGAGACGATCAAGCGGGCGCCCAAGGCGTTGCTGCACGATCATCTCGACGGCGGCCTGCGCCCGGCGACCGTGCTCGACATCGCCGGCCAGATCGGCTACGACGGCCTGCCCGCGACCGACGTCGATGCACTGGCCCAGTGGTTTCGCACCGCGTCGCACAGTGGATCGCTGGAGCGCTACCTCGAACCGTTCTCGCACACCGTCGCGGTGATGCAGACCCCCGAGTCGCTGCACCGCATCGCCTTCGAGTGTGTGGAAGACCTGTCCGCGGACTCGGTGGTCTATGCGGAGGTGCGGTTCGCCCCGGAGCTGCACATCAACCAGGGGTTGTCGTTCGACGACGTCGTCGACGCGGTGCTGGCCGGTTTCGCCGACGGGGAGAAGGCGGCGTCGGCCGCCGGGCGCCCCATCGTGGTGCGCTGCCTAGTGACCGCGATGCGGCACGCCGCGTTGTCACGTGAGATCGCGGAGTTGGCGATCCGGTTCCGCGACAAGGGTGTGGTCGGGTTCGACATCGCCGGCGCAGAGGCCGGTTACCCGCCGACCCGGCATCTGGATGCCTTCGAGTACATGCGAAACAGCAACGCCCGCTTCACCATTCATGCGGGTGAGGCGTTCGGGCTGCCGTCCATTCAGGAGGCGATCTCGTTCTGCGGCGCCGACCGGCTGGGTCACGGGGTGCGCATCGTCGACGACATTGATGTGGCCGGCGACGGTGAGGTGCGGCTGGGCCGGCTCGCATCGATTCTGCGGGACAAGCGAATTCCGCTCGAGATGTGCCCGAGCTCCAACGTGCAGACCGGCGCGGTCGCCAGCATCGCCGAGCATCCGTTCGATCTGCTGGCCCAGACGCGATTCCGGGTCACCGTCAACACCGACAACCGATTGATGAGCGACACCACCATGACGCGTGAGATGGCCCATCTCGTCGAGGCTTTCGGTTATGGCTGGAGCGATCTGCTGCGATTCACCGTCAACGCGATGAAGTCGGCGTTCATCCCGTTCGACGAGCGGCTGGCGATCATCGACGAGGTGATCAAGCCGCGCTACGCGGTGCTGGTCGGCTGATCACATGACGACGTGGCCGGCGTCGACGGGCACCGTGATGCCAGTCACGTAGCGGGCCCGTGGGCTGACCAACCACAGCACCGCCTCGGTGACGTCCTGCGCCTCGACCAGTGGCACGTCCGGCAGCAGGGTCTGCGAGATGGCCGGGTTGGGGTTGGTGGTCATCGCGTTGACCACGAAGTCGTTGATGATCATCGGCGTCGCGACGCCGCCGGGGTTGACCGAATTGACCCGGATCTTGTGGGGCGCGTAGGCATTCGCCGCTGACCGCATCAGGCCCACCACGCCGTGTTTGGAAGCGGCATAGGCGAACATCGCGGCGCTCCCGTCACCCCCGCGGCCGATCAGCCCTTGCGACGAACTGACCAGCACGACGGAGCCGCCCCGTCCCTTGCGGATGATGGATGGCACCGTCGCCAACATCGTGTGCCACACGCCGGTGAGGTTGGTGTCGACGACGGTGGTGAACACCGGCTGCGCGCGGATCTGCGGGTCGCCGATCGCCACCACTCCGGCGTTGGCGATCACGATGTCGATGTCGCCCAGCTCGTCGATTCCGTCCCGGACCCCGGCCTCTAACGCCGACAGGTCGCGGACGTCGGCGACGACGGGCACCACCCGCCGGCCGGTCTCCCGCACCAGCCGTGCGGTTTTCTCGAGGTCGGATTTGGTCGCCAGCGGGTAGGGTATCGAGTCGACGTCGGCGCAGATGTCGATGGCGATGATGTCGGCGCCCTGTTCGGCCAGCGCGACGGCATGGCTGCGGCCCTGGCCACGCGCCGCGCCGGTGATGACGGCGACGGTGTTGTCGAGTTCACCCATGACGGGAAAGGTACCTGGCGATTCGGCACAAACCGGCCGAGATGCGCGACACGTCTGACACGATTCCACCGTGGTTCTCAACAGCGCGGTCGACATCACCAATCTGATCTACCGATACGCCGAACTCCTGGACGCCGGCGACTTGGACGGCGTGGCCGGGCTATTCGCCCACGGACGCATCTGCGGAGTCGAGAACGGGCCGCCGGAGACGGTCTTCACCGGGACCGCCGGGGTTCGGCAGATGTATGAGATGGCGACCCGGATGTACGACGACGGTACGCCGAAGACCAAGCACAACACCAGCAAC
>NZ_JAVKSG010000056.1:23661-24803 GCF_039583785.1 Mycobacterium sp. | reverse complement strand
TAGGGGTTACCCGCCACGGACCGGGCGAATCGCGCTATTCGCCCTTGAACTTCGGCGGCCGCTTGGCGAAGGTCGCCTCGATCCCCTCCGACAGGTCCTTCGACGGCAGGAACGCCGCATTCCACGCCGCGACATAGCGTAGGCTTGTCGAAACCTGTGAAATCCGTTGGTGGTCAAGGACATCCTTGATACCGCGGACTGTCAGCGGCGGGTTGTCGGCGATTTCGGCGGCAGTCGCGTGCGCGGCCCGGAGAGTCGCGTCGGCGTCGGCGAACACGTCGTTGACCAATCCGATCTTCTCGGCGCGGACGGCGTCGATGTCCTTGCCGGTCAGCGCGAGTTCGCGCAGGTGCCCGTCGGACAGGATCAGCGGCAGCCGTGCCAGGCTGCCGACGTCGGCCACGATCGCGAGCTTGACCTCCCGGACGGAGAACTTCGCGTCGGCGCTGGCGTAGCGGATGTCGACTGCGGAAATCAGGTCGACACCGCCGCCGACGCACCAGCCGTGAATCGCCGCGATCGTTGGGGTGCGGCAGTCGGCGACGGCGCTGATGGTGCCCTGCATGCGGACCACTTCGCGGTGGAACTCAGTGCGCGGCCCGGCCATCGCGCCGTCAGCCAGCACCGGGGCCAGCGTTGCGCCCATCGCGGACAGGTCGAGGCCGTAGCTGAAGTTGCGCCCGGAGCCGGTGAGCACGATGGCGCGCACATCGGGGTCGGCGTCGAGTTTCGCGAACACCTCCGGTAGCTCCGACCAGAACGCCGGCCCCATCGCGTTTCCACTGCCGGGTCCGACCAACGTCACCTGTGCGACGAGATCCTTGTGTTCGACGGTGACTGACTCGTATAGCTCACCCATGACGAGACCGTACCGTGGTGGCACGGCTTCCGACCTGCGCCGCGGACCCGACTTGCCACCCGCCGACGAATTGCGCGCGGCGGAGGCGGCGCTGGGCGTGCTACAGCACAGCGTGCATCCGATCTCCCGCGACGATCTTTCGCATCGCCGCGAGCGAAGGCTTCGACGTCGCTCAGCTGACCGATCATCTGGTCGAGACGATCACCTCGATCGGCAGCGCATTGGACGCCGACCTTCCGCCGCGGGACCCGGACGACACCGTCGATCGCCAGATCATCGCCGC
>NZ_JAVKSG010000056.1:0-23561 GCF_039583785.1 Mycobacterium sp. | reverse complement strand
TCGATCGGCAGCGCATTGGACGCCGACCTTCCGCCGCGGGACCCGGACGACACCGTCGATCGCCAGATCATCGCCGCGAGGTGACCTGGCGCGGCAACGAGACACCGGTTCCGAAGGCCGCCGACTCTGGGAACCCCCGGCCACGTCGACAGGCATCCGCGCGAACGCTCGTGAGGAGTGAACATAGCGACCAGAACGAAGGGGCACTCCCCTACCTGAGGATGACCCTTAGGCCCTGGATACGCTGAGTACTGTCAGCGTATCGCGGTCCTCTGCTACACATCGATCTCGGTGCGGGGCGTTGCCGGCCGAACCGGTGCCGGTGGCGTGATCGGGGCGGCAGGACCGCTGGGCGATCCGCCGGCTGCACCTGATTCGAAGGGATCGGGGTTGGGCTGCAGGCGTTCTCGTTGCGGTCCGGCCGCCCCATGCTGCGGATCCGCCGGCCGATCAGGCTTGTCGTTGTCCGATTGCGGCTGATCGACCGGTGGATCGTCCGGCTTCGCGTCGCTGTGGTCGTGCTGCCCGCCGTGGCCACCCATCCCGGCGATGCCCTGCAGGCTTTGCATCCCCTGCATGAGGCCCTGCGGGAGTGAGCCGAGCATGCCCGCCGCTTGCATCGGCGCCTGCAGCGCTTGGCCGGCTATCTGCATGGGCATCTGCATCATCTCGCCCATTTGACTCATCCCGCCCATCGCACCGCCCCCGGCGGATCCGGTTGAGCCATACCCGCCCCCGGGTAGACCCTGACCGCCGTTGGGGCCGAATTGCCGTTGCCCCAGCCGGTTTCCCAAATCCCGATCCGTGTCGGCGTACCGACCTGCCGCCCTGACGACATTGGCGGCCAACTGATGGAACTTGTTCGCAACGTCCTCTAGCGTCATGGCCCGACGATCGGCTCTTCGATCTTGGGCACCTGCGCGGCGATCGCTGCCGACAACGGGTCATTCCCCGATACGGCGAAGGCGGCGGGGGCTTTCGGCATGTTGTCGGCGAGCTCGGCCAGCCTGCCGCCGGCCTCCGCCAGTTTTTCGTGGTTCACTTTCAGTGTCTCATGTGTCATTGCTGCGCCTCCCGTATCGCATCGTCTCGATTGAGCCAAATTACGACTAGCCGTTGGTCTTTCGCGTGACCTCCCACATCAGAGCCGCACATTCCGGATGAAGTCGTAGACGCTGGCGATCCACAGCAGCAACGGGATAACAGCGGCGATGGCGACGCCGTCGATCATCTCGAGGATGCGCTTGGTGACGGGCGAAACCCGCCGAACCCCCGACGTCGCGCCGATCAGAATCACCGCGAGCACCCCTGCCGCGAGGTAAGCCGCCAGCACTACCCATGCACTGTGCGGATACCAGATGCTGACCCTGGCCGCTACCCCGGTCGGGATGGCGACGGCCGCCGCCAATAACGCCCAGGCACACCAGCGTTCGGCGTACAACCGCGCCCGGAATCCGCATACGGTTGTCACCAAGACGGCCACCAGCAGACTGTGGACGAAGAAGTGGCCTCGCACGACGACGGCGATCGCGCCAACCGCCAGCACCGCAGTGCCTGCGGCGACAAATCCGATCAGAAGTTGCCGCGCCAGATTACTGCGTTCGGTCAACCGCGCCGCGGAGTCCGGAACCGACGCCATGATCGCTTGCCAGGTCGACGATTCCTCGTCCGCGGCGTCGGGAGTTTCGACAGCGTCGAGCAGTTCCTCGCTGCCAACCGTCTCCCCCGGCGCGGGTATCGGCGGCAGCGCGATCCTTGCCACCGCGACAGTGAGCTTGGCCGCATTGGTCACCACGAATAGCCCGAACACAATGGCGCCGGCCGGAATCCAGTATTGCCAGCCGAATCCGCACGCGATTGCCGTGCCCGCCGCCGCCAACGCGGTGACCGCCAGAAACGACGCGAGCTCCGCACGCCTGCGCGGCCCGCCCCGCGTCGCGAGTGTCAGCAGGAGCACAGCCAGCGCACCACCCGCGAGTTGAGGCGCGCCCAACGAGCCGACCCCGCGGGGCAGCGGGACCGCCAAAGCAACCGCGCCGGCGATCGTCGGAAATGCCGCTACCAGAAGACTTTCCGCGAAATCCAGATTCCGATGTCGGCTTCGCGCCGCGTTGCTGCCGACCAGCAGGGCGATGCCCACGACTCCTAGTACCGGCGCCCACCACAGCGGATGCCCGCCATTCGTCCACGCCAACAGCACCATGACGGTCAGGGAAGAAGCTGCCACCGGAATAGCCACGCCGACAAAGCGATTCAGCGCGTTGCGATCGAACTCCGGTGATTCTTGCAACACCGCAACCGCGTCGATGACGTCCTCGACCAATGGCCGGTAGCGCTCGGTGCGGCTCACCGCCACCAGCGTCAGCAGCGACCCGTCCACAACTCCGGCGTCATCCAGCGACTGGTCGAGCTTCAACGGCGGCGCCCCCGGGCGGGCGAACGCCCACACCCCGCTGGCCGCGAAATCGAAGCCGGCCAGAATATCCGCCGGTGTGTCCTCGAGAATGTCGGCCAGCACAGCGACCGTTTCGTCGATGTAGGTCTCGATGGTCGTCGCCGACGGCAGTACCAAGTCCGTCATCCGTTTACCGGTGAGGATGGTGACCCGGGTGGTCGCCGGTCTGCTTGGCTTGGCGCTGGGGGTAACCGCAGCCGCGGCGGGGCCACTCAATGCCGCTCGAGCCTGTCGAAGTCATCGGAGAGCGCCGCGGCCAACTCGAGAATCCGCCGCTGGTAGGTCGAACTCAACAGGTCGAGCTGAATCTCGGTTCCGGACGCGATGTGCCTGTCCCACGGCAACAAGATGACTCGCCCCGGTTGCAGATGCCGTTCGAACTGCTGCAACAGCTCCTGGACGTCCAGATTCGGCTTGCCGGGCGAGACCCGGTTGATCACCACACACGCCCGGCTGAGCAGGTCTTGATACCCGTTCTGGCGCAGCCAGTCCATGGCGATCGCCGCTTGACGCGCGCCGTCGATCGACGCACTCGCCACGATCACGATTCCAGACACCGTGGACAGCACGGCCTTCGACGACGGGTCGAACAGGCCACCTCCGCAGTCTGCGAGCACGAGGTTGTAGTACCTCGAGACGATCTCGGTGGCACCCTTCCAGTCCTCGTCGTTGAACGCGCGCCGAGCCACGCTGTACTCCTCGGAGGACAGCACCTCCAGGTTCGCGGCATTCATGCTGGTGTGCGCGCGAATGTCGTTGTAACGCGACAGCGACTTGTCTGCAAGCAGATCCGAGATCGTAGCCGCCGATTGACGACCCGTCCGGTCTGCGAGGTTGCCCGCGGTCGGGTCGGCGTCGATCGCCAGAATCCGGTCGCCACGAACTCGTGAGAGCGCGGAACCGAGGGACACGGTCACGGCGGTCTTACCGACGCCGCCCTTGAGACCGAGAATGCCGATCTGATACGAGTCGCGGGCGTTCCGACGGACCCGCATCTGCAAGTCCAGCTCGTACATTTCGTCGGGTGACAGGCCCAGGTTGATTCGGGTCAGCAGATGCAGCCAATGCCGCCAGCCCTGCTGGGGTGGCATCTTGACCGCTGACCTGACGCCGACGTGCGCCAACGCATCAATGGCGCGGTGGTTGCCGATCGTGGCGGCCGATGTCTGCGTGAACTGGCTGGGCGGCGGCGGAGGGGCGACCCGCCACCTGGAGTCATGGTGCGGCTCGCCGAAATGCTGGCTGGGTGCAGGCGCGGGCTGCATCGGCGGTGGCGGGGGTGGCGGGGTGCGGGGCTGCTCGTATCGGGCTCCTGGCGCTGCGGCCGGCGCGCGATGTGCGGCCCCGGTCGGCCCGTTCGCCCTGGGCTGCGGCACCTCGGCGGCATGCTCTGGGGCCTTCTGGGCTGCTGTCTGGGTTTGCTGGGCCGGAGGCGCCGACGGGCCTCCTATCGGCATCGGCGGAACGGGTGTCTGACCGGCCGCCGAGGGACGCGTCGGCATGGGAGGCTGAAACTTTCGGATCGCCTCCAAGTCCACCTGAGACGTCGCATCTTCTGGTGGGTCGTTGGGACCGTTGAAGAGCCGGTCATAGTCGGCCGACATGAGTACCTCTCAAAAATCAATCGAAATGGCGGGACGTGTGCAGGGGGCGAGATCCGGGCCGAACCTTGCCCCCCGCGTCCCGCCGTATTAGGCGAACATACCGGTGACACCGGCCTCTGTCTGGCCCATCGTCTGCCCGGCCTCGCTGATGGTCTGAGCCAGGTTCTGCAGCGCAGAGTTCAGTTCGTTCGCGGTGTTGTCCCACCGCTGCTGGACGGCCTGGTAGGCCTCCGAACCGCCACCACCCCAGACCGCTGCCAGCGACGACAGCGAGCCCTTGCCCTCGTCGAGCAGGCCGTGCGTCGTGGAGACGGCGCCCTGGATGTCCGAGGCTCCGCCCTCGATGCCGGCGAAGTTCCATAGCTGTTCACTCATATTGTTCTCCGTTCGTCTGGTTGGTAGTGGTCAGAGGTTCATCGCCGACGACAGGGACCCTTGCTGCTCCTCGTCAGTCGAGGTGTAGTGCGCGCCCGCCGTGTGGATGTTGGTGGAGATGTCGTTGAGCTCCTGGATCTGCTGGTTGGCAGCCTCCTGGAAACGCAGCAACGCCGACTGGGCGGCTGCGCCGGCTTGGCCGTGCCACTGCCCGGCGAGCGAACCCGCGACCGACTCCACGTGTGCGATGACGCCCTTGAGCTCTCCGGAGATCCGCTCGAAGTTGCTGGCCTCCTTGGCGAGGACAGCGGCATCGGTGTTCATCTGTGCCATGCTGGACTGCTTTCTGTTTTCCTGTGTCCTCACCACGGGAATGGCGAGTCTTTCCGGTCATCCAGACCGGGAAGTCTGTGGTGGGCGACTACCAGTCGTCCGCTTCATCTTCGCCCAGGTCCTGGACGAGCGGCGCCGGTGCTTTCAACGCCGTCTTGGTTCCGCCCGACTTGGGCGCCTGGCCCATACTCATCGGGCCCGCGCCGCCGCTTCCCGCGCCGACCGGGGCGGCACCCGCGTTCGCTCCGGCTCCCGCAGTAGCACCCGCCGGTGCCACGGCGGCTGGTACGACCGGCTCCTCGACCCGGTCGACCAGCTTCGCCATCAGCGGTGTCCGCGGGGACGAACCGCTCAAGCCCGGCAGCGACGCCGCCCGCACGAGACCGGCCCCCAAGCTCGCCCCCGAACCCCCGACCAGTGGGTGATTCGACAGCGGCCCGGCGCCCAGGAAACCCATTTGCACGCCCTGGTTGCTGGAGCCCATGCCGCCGCCCATCGAGGTGAACATCGAGCTGGCCTGCTGAAGGGGTGCCGACAGTTGCTGCATCGGGCTTTGCACCATCGACCCCAGCGACTGCGGGACCTGCATGAGTTGCGAACCGAGCTGCGAACCCATCTGCATCACCTGCTGCCCGGCTTGTTGGGATGCCTGCTGCGCGTGGCTCTGGCCTTGTTGGGCGCCCTGTTGGGCGTAGTTCGACGCGTTCTCGGCGTCGGTGGCCGCCATGTTGACCAGGTTCACACCCTTGCCGCTGTTCAGGCCCACCGACTCAACCGTCGCTTGGCCTATCACATGGGTGAACACCCCGTCGCGCATGATGGCCCCGGCAGCTCCGGCCGCCGCCTGACCGACGGCGGCGCTGACCACACCCTCACCCGCGCCCGGGATGACGATCGGCGTCATCGGCATGATCGGCTCGAACAGCGTGTTCATCGTGGTCTCGGCCAGATACGCGTACATGGTGCTGGCGGCCAGGCTCCACATCCGGGCATAGTCGGCTTCGTTGATCCCGATCGGTACCGTGTTGACGCCGAGGAAGTTGGTGGCGTTCAGCGTCGCATTGGTGGCATGGTTCTGCATGATCTCGGGAATCTGCGGGGTTGTGGTTGCCGCAGTGACGTACGACGCGGCCTGCGCGGTCGCCTGCGCGGCGCGTTTCATCGCCTGAGCCGACAGGGTGTGCAGCCACATCACCATCGGCATGCAGGCCGCCACCCCGGTTTCGCTGCCCATCCCGGTCCACGCCGCACTGAGCGACGCCAGCGCCGCAGAGAGCTCGGCCGCCTGAGCTTCCAGCGCTATCGCCCAGGCTTCCCACCCCGCCGCGGCCTGCAACATCGGAACTTCGCCGGCCCCGAGTTGCAGGCGTGCAGTGTTGAGTTCCGGCGGCATCGCGGCGTACTCAACACCCAGTGGAGGTATCGGAGGCATGACTCAGCTCGCTACTTCTCGCAGCCGGAACGTTCTGATGACTGGTGTCGCGACGTATTACGCCAGTTCGGCGGCTGTGGCGCCGTCGACTGCCGTGTACATCCCGGCGATCTCGACGTACGCGGCGCCCGCCCGGGCCAGCTCCTCTTGGGCGAAGCTGTGCACTGCCAGCGCTTCGAGGCCGTCGGAGGCGAACGCCAGTGCGGCCTGGGCCGAGACCTCGTCGACACCTGCCGGTGCGAGCGCGCTCACCGCTGCCGAAGCTGTGGTGCCAGCCGCCAATCCCTGTGTGCCGTTTGCGATTATCTGCGAACCAATTCCCTCAGCGGCCGGCTCGAATGACATGGGTTGCATTTGCGTATTCTCCTCTGCTAGCGGCAGGAATCCATTTGACGGGTATGTTAATTTATGAAGTTATTCCTGTTAAGGAATAACGCCTTTCCCGCAAATACATGCCCTCCCCTGGTAAAGCCGATAGATCGATCCTAACCGGCATGGCGGGGTGGTGGCGACACTTCTTCTGGAGGGTCGATGTAGGCCGCTTGAATGACTTCCTTGCCGTCTGGCGAGACGAGAAACGCCTGGCCAGGGGGCCTTCTTTTGACCTTGATCTCGTTGGAGGGGAACTCCTGCTTGTCGCCGGAGAGAAATAGCGTCGGCGAGCCCGCCCCGAATGCCGCCCCGACGAACTTGTCCATGGTGGCGCGGTGCGCCTGGCTCATTTGGCAGGTCACAATGACGTGCAGGCCGATATCGGCCGCCGCGGGCAATAGTGGCGCCAGCGGCGTCATCGGCGGAGCTATACCGGAGGCGGCCACGATCATGTGCCAGTCGTCCACCAGCAGCACCACATCAGGGCCGGTCCACCAAGACCGCGCCCGCAGCTGTGCGGTGGTCAGATCCGCCGGTGGAAGGCGCCTGCGCAGGTTGTCCGCCAGCGCCTTGATGGCCTCCTCGAGCGACGCGCTGTTTCTATTGATGGCCCCCGCGTCGAGCAGATGCGACTCAGGCACCGTATCGAGAAGCCCGGAGCGGTAGTCGGCCAGCATGAAGCGGACCTGGTCGGGGCTGTTACGGGAGCAGATCGCCTGCGCCACGGCATGAGCGATTCGGGTTTTCCCGGATTTCGCCGCACCGAAGATGATCAGGTGCGGGGTGACCTGCATGTTGTTGTAGGCAACCGACAGGTCCGACTCGCGGACACCGATCGGGACCATCCAGCGGGTGCGGTAGTCGGAATCGGGTCCGGGCGGATTCGGATCCAACTGATGCAGATATATCCGTTCGGGCAAAACCCGCACTTGGGGCGCCTGCTCGGTATAACCCTCCGCGATGTGCGCGACGGCCGCGGTGATCGCATCGACCAGATTCTCGCCGCTGTGTACGCCGTCGATGCGGGGCACCCCGATCATCAGATGGTGCTTTTCGATCGAGATCGCCCGGCCGGGGCGATTCGCCGGTATCTCCTTGGTCATCCGGTCGATCTGAGTTTCGTTGATATCGCCGAGTCGGAACTCGACCTTGGTGCCCATGTAGTCGCGGACCCGCCCCTTCAACTCCGTCCAGCGCGGCGTAGAGATCACGGTGTGGACACCGAAAGCCAGTCCCTGGCCGGCGATGTCCTGCACCATCGGCTCCAGCTCGGGAAATTCGGCCACGAACGCCGGCCACCCGTCAATCACCAGGAACACATCCCCGAAAGGATCGGCCGCGGCAGGATTGTTTGGATCGTTGCGCATCTGCCGATATGCCGCCATCGAACCCACGCGGTACTGCTTGAAGATAATCTCTCGTTGCCGCAGAACGGCTTTCATCTCGGAGACCATGCGGTTGACCCGGTCCGGCTCAGACCGGGTCGCGACACCACCGACGTGCGGCAGATCCTCGAGGTAGATCAGGCCACCGCCACCAAGGTCGATGCAGTAGAACTGCACGTCGCGCGGCGTATGAGTAGCCGACGCCGACAACACCAGCGTCTGCAAGAACGTGGACTTGCCGGTTTGCGGGGCTCCGCCGACGGCGATGTTGCCACCAGCCGCCGATACGTCCACGCCCCAGACTTCCTGACGATGGCGGCGCGGCTCGTCCATGATGCCGAGCCCGAACTGCAGCGGCTGCCCAGTGCCGCGCTCGACCAGCTCGTTGACCGGGGTCGGATCGGCCAACGGCGGCAACCACATTCGGTAGGCGATCGCCTCGCCGGTGCCCAATTGGTCCAGCACGACCTCGCGAAGAACCCGCGGTTCCGGATCGACTGTCATCGGCGCCGCTCCTCTCCCCCGCGCCGCAAGCGGCTGGACGGTACCCCCGCATCGCTGCGCTCTGCATCCTCGCCGGCGCGTGTCATGACACCTCCGTCGTGTCGAAGATGGGCGCCGCCGTGAACCGACGGATCTGGACAGGGTGCCGACGGTGCGGCGCCCCGGAGTCGGCGGGCCTGTCGCCGTTCTCACCGTGCGACGCGGGCACATAGTAGGTGCCGGTATAGGTGCTGCGGAACTTCACCGGGTCTTCCATGCCGACCCGCAGGAAGCCGACACCGCTCTCCTTGTTGGTGATGTACTGCGCCTCCGGGGTTCCGATCACCGCCTTGGATTCCGCAGAACTTGTGGTGCGCAACGCGATTCGATAGGTCAGGTTGGGTTCGAGTTTGTCGATGCGGACACCACCGGTGTTCAGTGACTGCGTGGCCAGCAACAGGTGCACCCGCAGCGAACGACCCACTCGGCAGATCCGGTCGAACAAAGCGATGAAGTCCGGGTGGTTTTGCAGAAGCTCGGCGAACTCATCGACGACGACGAAAAGCGTTGGTAGCGGCGCAAGATCGGCGCCCCGCTCGCGATGTTTCTCGTACTCCGCGACGCCCGAGAGTGCTCCCGCGGCACCCACCTGGATACCGGCTTGCCGCAAAATCGATTGCCGACGATCGAGTTCACCGGTCAGCACCTCGCCCATCCGACTGACGAGCTCGGCTTCTTCCTCCATATTCGTGACGACAGCCGCAGTGTGCGGGAGTCGCTCCATGCCCAGGAATGTCGAACCGCCCTTGAAGTCGGTCAGCAACAGATTGATCTGGTCGGGATGATGCGTGGCCGCGAGCGAAAGAATCAGGGTCCGCAGGAACTCCGACTTCCCCGAACCAGTCGTTCCGATCAGCATGCCGTGCGGCCCAGCGCCGAATTCGGCGCCTTCTTTGATATCCAGGTACATGATCTCGCCGGTCTTGAGCTCATGCCCGAACGGAATCCGCAATCGGTCGTGGTCGGTGTCGGTGAACATCCGCCAGCGGTTCGGCAGCACCTCTTCCACCGTCTGCGCGCCGACCAACTGATGCCATTCCGTCGACACCTTCTTCTGGACGCGCGTGGTCTTGTCGATAATTGTTCCGGTGATGGACCAGCCGGCAAGCTTGCGGGCGATACGCGCCGACAATTCCGGCGACACCTGATCGGTCGCCGAGGTGACCAACCGGAAGGCCTGGTTCGGTAGCCGGTCGTCAGCGGTCCCGTCGCTGTCGACCCGGAGTCGATAGGCCGAGCCGCGATGGTTGCCCAGCGTGATCAGCGTGACGCCCGCCCGGCCGTCCACCGGGAAACCCGCACTGCCGCCGGTCAGGTCGACCACCACGACGTACGGCCCGCCCGGCGCGGCATCCGGCGTGTGCGGGCCTCGCGCGGTCAGGTCGCTGAGGCCGTCAGGCCGGGTGAAGATCATCCGGGTCGAGCCCGCCGCGTCGGTATCGGTCTGATGCTGAACGTGTGGAAGCCATTTCAGCCACGACCAGTCCGGGTTCTCCGGGTTGTCGACCAGCACCCGGAGCTGCATCAGGTCCGGCGGGTGGAACACCGCCAGCTGGCAGATCATCGCCCGCAGCAGACTGGCAGCCCGTTGCGGATCGCCACCCACCGCAATTGTCGGAAATGTCTTCAGCTGCAACAGTTTCGGGCAGTCGTGGATCAGGCCGTGGGTGCGCAGGAACTTCAGCACCCACATGTGACTCACCGGCTCCAGGTGCGGCTGAGGGGCGGCGTCCGGGCCCGCCAATTCCCCACCGAGCGCCGGCTTCAGCAGGCGGTCGACTGCCGGTTCGGAGCCAAGTCCGATGCGAACCGCGGCGAAGAAGTCCGCATTCGCCTGCCGGGACCACTGCCGGTGCGTGCCGATCAGCGACAGCAAGTCCCCGGGATTGGGCGCGTGGTAACCGAAGAATGTCACCTGAGCACTTGCCGACGAGGTCACCCGAGTTCGGAGGCCGGCCAGATAGCGTAGATATTCTTTGCGGTCGGCGTTGATTTCGGGAACTTTCTTGCCGCCGGGACCGCCGCCGGCCATGAAGCCGACCGTCGCCATGATCATCATCAAGGGCATCATCAGCATGTACGGGGACAGCTGCCGTACCCCGGTGAAGACCATGATCGCGATCATGCCGAGCATGCCGCCGGCCATCACGTACGGCAGCACCTTCTGCACACCGGAAGGCGGGATCTCGACGCCGAGATCTTCCGGGGGCGTGACACTGATTTCGCCCGGGGTCAAGCGGGGTCCGCGCTTGACCGTCGGGGTGAACTTCTTGGTCGCCATCAGCCCTCTCCCGCTTCGAGTTTCCGGGGCTTGGGATCCGGCGGCAAGGTGTCGTGCGCGAGCAACGCCGCTGCCTTGGACAGCACCGGGCCGTCCACGAGAAGCCGGACGACTACCCACGGCGCGTTCTGCGGTGACGTCAACCCCAGGGTCTTCGCGGTCTGCTGATCCGGTATCCCGTACCGCACCCCTTGCGGGTCAACGTAATACAGCGCTTCGCCGTGTTTCGGGTCCGGCGACTGAAGCTGAACGAACTTTCCGCCATCGGTGTAAACCGTGGCCGTTCCTTCGATCTGCTTGATGCCGGTGCTCATCGCGACGGGCGACAGCGGGAGGTGCCGGCCGCTGATCACAGCCGTCTTCGGGGCTTGATCGCCGGGCTCGCGCTCCCACGCCCAACACAATGTCGGCGCGTCCTGTGGAGTCACGATGGCAAGGGCTTGGTCCGGCAGCGGCGACGCATACACCCGCTCCGCGATCTTGGCGGCCACACTCGATTCAACAAGAGGCGGTGCGAGCAGCCCGTAGGAGTTCGTCGCACGCAGCGCCGCTGCCGTCGTCGCGTTTACCCGCGCCACTCCATCGGGCAGCACCACGTAATCCTGCGGACCGCCCTCCCCCTGCGTCTGAAACACCGCGCCGATAACCAGGTTCGGCGGCAGCCCCACCGAGTTCGGCGCACCGGTTGCCGCCACCGGCGGCAACTGCCAAGGCCCGACATCCGGGACCGCGTTGTAGATGCCCTCCGAGATCGGGGTTGGCCTCGCCGTAACCGAGATTCCCACCGAGGAGGCGACCGCGCGGTCCGTCAAATCGATGACGTGACGGCCACTTTTGGTGATCACCCACTCCTTGCCCTGATACGACGCCAGCAGAGCCTGATTGGGCTGCATCGGGCCTATCGACGCGTCCGTCGCCAAAGGCATTGCGATGATTGACGATTCAACCGTTGGGGCGACGCTGCCCGGATTGGCAACAGTGTCACACAAGGCCCAGCTCGACATGACGTCGGCCGAGACGGGGGTGGCGTAGGGGGCGCCGGGAATTCCGATGCGCTGTCCTTTGGGCATTCGATCCAGCTCTTGCGACTTGACCGCCGACGGGTTGCCGGGATTGCCCAAGACCAGCCGCGCAGACGTCAGGTTGTAGACGGGATGCAGCTCGCCGGTGTTCGGCATCACGACGTAGAGCTGATTTGTCGTGCGGTCGACGAGGAGATTGTCGCCACTGCGTCGGCCGAGCGGCTTGAAATAGGCCAGTAGTCCCGCACCCAGGCAGACCACCACCGCGAGCAGTATCCCGACCCCTACCGACCGGCTGTAGAAAGCCAGCGGATCGTCGAACATTCGGGTGTCACGTCGCACGACCGCGTGCTCGACGCGGCGCAACAGGAATCGCCAGCCGCTGACTTGGACTTTGGTGGTAAGCCGGAACCCCGCCATCGGTCACACGCCGATATTCAGTCGTCCATGCACGGCCGCAATCGCCTCCGCCATGTCGTGGTCATTGATCCTCTGCAACCGGTCCACGTCGAGATCGTCGATATTCATCGACTGTGCCAACCGCATGTCACGGTATTGCTCGGCAGACTCGACCAATTGCCGTGCATAACGGCCATTACCCGCGACGTCGAGGGCCGGCTTGTCTCCGATCGAATGTTGGCTCAGCAGTTTCGCTGCCTCCAGGAGATGTTCGGAGGCTTCCTGGCTCAATGTCGAATCATTGTCCGTCGCGATGACTTTCGCGATTTCGAGAATCTCTTCTGGCGAGTACGAATCGAACTCGATCCTGGTCGAAAACCGGGACCGAAGGCCGTCATTGGCCTCCAACAACCGGTCGATATCCGAGCTGTAGCCCGCGATGATCACCACCAGACGGTCGCGGTCGTTTTCCATCCGCGCCAGCAACGTGTCGAGTGCCTCGGTGCCGAAAGGGTCCGCGCGTCCGTCCCGCTCCTGCACCAGCGTGTAGGCCTCGTCGATGAACAACACGCCGCCAACAGCCCGGTCGATCGTCCTGGCGGTCTTGACCGCCGACTGGCCCTCGTATTCGGCGACGAAGTCTTTCCGTGATGTCTCGACAAGTTTCGGCTCGGCTATGACACCCAATCCGGCCAGAATATTGGCCACCACTCGCGCGATTGTCGTCTTGCCCGTCCCGGGCGGGCCGGCGAAGATCATGTGTTTGCTTGCCTGCGCGACCTTCATACCTTTGGCGGCACGAACTTTCGCCATCTGTGTTGCCGCACGATACCTTTCGATCTGCTCTTTGACTCGGGTAAGACCGATCTGACGATCCAGCTCGGCCTGGGCGTCGGCGAGAAGTCTCTCCTGGCCGGAGGTGTCCGCGACGACGCTGGCCGGATCCCACGGATCGGTACGGGCCTCGATGCTCTCCGCGCTCGTTGGCACCAGTCGGTTGGCTGGATTCCTCAGCGCCGCGGCAACTCTGGGGTCGGGATAATTCGCCTGGAGCCACTCCAGCAGCGGAAGCGCGCCTTCTTCGTTGCCCTGGTTGCGGCGCGCCATCGCCAGATACCAGGCGATGGTACGTCCACAGGCCTGACCCGCGGGCGTGTCGTTGGACTCGGTCAACCGGCGCTCGGCTTCGGTGAACAGCCCTAGATTCGCGGCAGCGACCCCGTGCGCGACCCCTGCTGCCGCGGCCAAGAATTTATCGGTCCATTCGGGGGCTCGTTTTACTTCGTCGATGACATCGGTCCAGCGTTCGGCTGCGCCGTAAATCACCGCCTTGACCCATGACACCAGATGCTCGGCGCCACGGGCCGGAGCCTCTTCCAAAGCCTCCATCGCGTCGGCGTAATTACCTTCCGACGCTTCGTTGACCGCGAATCCCAGCGTGATAGCCAACGGCGAGTTGATCGGGTAGGTGATGTCGCCGTAGAGACCCCCGATCGGAATCCTGGCATCCAGACTGACCATGGACATGTCGGCCAGCCCGGCCAGCTGCCCGAAGTTTCGCCGCGAATACCAGGCACGGAACAACGTCGCCCGGTCGGTATCGCCGCACCTGATTCGCCCGATCCACGCATCACAAGCGGTCTCGTCATACGTCGTGATCTCGGTGAACAATTCCATCGCCCGGCCGGGAGACATCGACAGCATGTTCACCGCCGTCCCGAACAGGTTGCCCAAATGCTCAGTCATGTTGACCTGCATACCGGACGGCGAACGTTTCTGCGATCGCGGCGCTCACCTGTTCCGGGGAGGGGAGGTCTAATTCGCGGGCAAGAAAGTCGCGGGTCGACGCGTTGTCGTGCCCAAGCGCGCCCATCTGCTCGAGCATGGTTACGTGCTGCGCCGACCGCGCCTTCTGGCGGGCCAGATCTGCGATCACCAGGATTTCGTCAGCGAGCGCAGACTCGGTCGCCTTGGTTACGCCAACAAGGTGCACACGTTCGATGCGTCCGTCCAGATATGCCGAAACGGATACTGTGCCAGGCGGGTTGGTGACGGTGACAACAGGCGATGCGGGTTCGTCACGCTCGAGCGTTGGCTCGTCGACGGGCAGATTTTCCGGGCTGGCGCCCGCCCCGGCCGGCTGGACAAAGGCGTCAAAAGCGTCGAGGCCCGAACTCTCCTCGTCGTCGTCGGCAGAGAAATAATCCCGGGCGGCGAGGTCGCCGGGGTCGTCGTCCTCGGGCGCGTATGGCGAAAAACCATCTGCCATGGCGTCTTTCCTGATTCTATCGGTAGTAATCGGTCTCGGTTTGCTCGAACCAGGCGCCGGACGGCAGGAACTCCACCAACCCCGCAAGTGCCCGCTGGAGATTTTCCGCCGTTCCTGGGAGGAAACTTCCGTAGAGCTCGCCGTTGACACGGCGGGGGATCGACACCAGCCGGCCTTGGCGCGAGTCGGCAACACCTGCCGCCAAATCGGTGGTGGTAATCGTGCCGCCCGGATGCCGTTCGCTGGCAGTGATTTCCACCCAACTCGTCGGGTTGGCAATGATTTCCGCGTAGATGCGTGCTGACCTCGGCGCGACGCCGTACTGCGCTATCTCTGATGCCGTTCTGCACTCGGCCAATTTGCTCGCGACTCCGGTGAGCGGTTCGACGTCAGCAGGGTTGGCGGGCCCGAGCACCGTTGTCACCATGCCGGCCAGGCCGACTTGTGGGGCCACCAGCTGAACCACCAGCATCTCGCCGTCGCGGGCGGCCACCACGTGGCGTTCGCCCTTGCGGCACACCACGAAGCGGATCATCGTGCCGCCGTCGACGTCGCGTCGCCACCAGCGTCCTTCCAGCACGCGGTCTGCCCTGCTCAGCGTGTCGACCATGTCCGCGACGCTCGGGTGCGGCGTGCCGTAGATGTTGACCACGCCCTGATCGGCGAGATCGCGCCGGACTTGGTCCCAGACCAGATCCCGCAAGTCCAGCTGCGGGATGTTGGGGCGGATTGCCAGCGCAGTCGGGAAGTCGGTGAGCCCGAGCCGGTCTGCGATGACCAGCATTCCGTCAATGGTCACCTCGACCGCAACGACGTCATCGACCTTGGCGGCGCTGTATGGACTCGACATCTTCTACCTCTGGTGCATAAGTCGGTCGAAGCTACTGCCCGCGTGCCGCTCAGGCGTACCTCGTCTAGCTCTCTACGTCACAAAATACTGGTCGAACATGGGCGCAAGCGGCGGTTTGAAGAGTTGCCGAAGGCTTGCGGTCAACGACCGGGAGAGCACTCGCCCGAATCCTTGTTGCCAGCGATCCAGCTCGCTTGTTGCTTTTCGAGCGTATCAGCCAGCTGATCCCCCTGGATGCATGAATTAGTACCGCAATCAGCGCCAACTGATCTGATCGATCAACGATTCGACGGCCGCAACAGTGTCCGGCGAAGCGCCATCTTCGGCCTCGATGCGCACCACGGCATCTTCGGCGACGCCGGCGGCCTGAGCAGTTTCCGCCACCGATAGGTTCGCCTGCGTCCGTGCGGCGTACAACCGTTGGCCCAGCGTGGCCTGGGGTGCCGTTGCGCTCAGCATCATCAGTGCGTGGTAATGGTGTCGCACCGTGCTGAGCGCCTTGATCAAGGGGACGCTGACCCTTCCCAATTGAGTAGCTCGAATCGCGACTGCCTCCACGCGGCGCAAATCCGCCAGAATCGGTGCCGCGGCTCGGGCGAATCCCGGGTCCTCCCCCGACGGAAGCGCCGCGATGGCACGCTCGCAGCTGTCGGCGGCCGCGATCACAGCCTGTGCGATCAACGGAATCTGCTCGTCCGCGGGCGTCATCGCGACGGCGGCTTCGCGCGGACTCGTGCCTCCGCCGCGGATGCGGGCAATCGTGCCTGCAGGCCAGCGCAAGATTTCCTCGAGCCTGGCCCGCGTCTTCTCGCGCGGCCAGCTTCGACCCTTCTCGAATGCGATCAATGCGCCAGCATTGATGATTCCATCCGCGGCGAGACTGCGCTGGCTGATATCCAACTCGCGCCGACGTGCCGCTGCCGCCGCGCCCGCGCGGACCACCCCGGGGTCCAGATCGTCATCACGCTGCCGGGCGCCTGCGCCATCGAAATTCTGCGATAAATGCGGACCTGGTCGACCGGCAGAGCCTGGTTCTGCTGGCTCCGAAGCCTCAAGCACCATCGCCAGCGCCTCCCCAGTCGCGAATCTCGAAAATCGCCGACGTTGCGGTGGGCCTTTCGGCGACACATCCGTCGTGGGTCTGCACGCTGCTGCCGAACTCCCTGCTCCGATGGACGCGGCGTCGTCCGATCCGTCGAACGTACGACGATCGTAACCTTTTATGTTGCAGGGTGCTACGGCCAGCGCTACGGTTCGCGCCGCACAGAAGTGTTGCGCTACATCGGGCCTACTAACCACGTCCGAGACGGTCTTTTCGCAGTTGAGATAGGTTAGGTCCGAACCAAGACGTCCCCGATTCTCTCATCTCAGCATCAAACTGTTGCAGTGCTACGGTTTAAGCGTTACGGTTTCAGGCGGACGCAGCCACCGCGTCAACCTGGCGGTGGAACTCGGGAAGGAACGTGACGATGGAACCAGCCACTATCTTTGAGCTGCCGCTGGGCGCGTGCACCCAGGACCCGGACCGCTGGACGACAGCTGCCGACGAGGCGGCCAAGACGGTGTGCCGGGCATGCCCGCGACGATGGCTGTGCGCTCGAGAAGCCTGCGAATTGCCCGGCGTAGAGGGTCTGTGGGCAGGCGTGCTCATTCCCGAATCCGGTCGTGGCCGCAGCTTCGCGTTGCGCCAATTGCGCTCGCTCGCGGAGCGCAATGGTTACGTCGTACGAGCGCGTAAACCCGGGCCGGGCTCGGTCTGATCGATCGCGCACTCAGACCGACGGATCGGGCTCGACGACCCAACAATCTGCACAATCAAGAATGTGCCCGGGGCGCGACGCCTGCGCCAGGCACATTCTTGTCTTTCCGTCAAAGCGTTGACGACCCAGGGAGCTTATCCCTGGCTTCCTTGGCTACCCGTAGGCGCTGCCGACCCGTTACCGGGCGGCGTCGCATCACCTGGTGCCGGGGCCGGGGCTGCCGGGCTGGCGGGGGCCGCTGGGGTGCCCGCCGACGCCGCTGAGCCTTGGCTTCCAACCGCAGGTGGCGGGTTGCCGGGCACCTGGGCGGGGGCCTCGGGCCCGGCCGCTGGAGCACCCGGGACCGCAGCAGGAGCCGGAGCACCGGGAGCGCCGGCGTCCGGGCTGCCCGCCGGCGCTGGCGCGCCCGCTGGTACTTCGGGGTTACCGGCGGGCGGCGGCGTCCCTGGGCCGCCGGGCGGAGTTGCTGCCGGTGCGGCGCCCGTCGCCGGCGTGCCTTGGCTGCCCGCTGGGATCGGTGTGCCCTGGCTACCGGCCGGTGTCGGGGTTGCGTTGCCTGCCGAGGTAGCCGGCTTGTTGGCGGGTGTGGCCGTCGATTGCCCGCCGGTTCCGGACTTCACCGCGCGCCCCCCGCCCCCGGGTGTGGTCGACTGCACCCAGGAAGCCAGGTCTTGGCCCCCGGCTTCCCGGTATACGACTGCGTTGGGATTGTCGCCCGTCACGTCGAAGTAGACCTTGCCCGTGGTCTTCTGTCCTTGCGCGAGACCGGCAGGGTTGATGCCCTGCGGCGTTGCGACTTGGTAGAGGACGCGATAGGTCTGACCGCCGGGGCTGGTGGCGTTGAGGTCCGACACGATCGGGGTCGCTCCGCCTTGGACCGCCTCGTCCGTCGCAGTGGCTTCCCACAGCGTGCCGTGCGGCTCATACGGGATGACATCCGAGCTTTGCTTGAGGTTGCTCACAGTCCAGGCCTGACCACCGATGTTGACCGGTGAACCTAGGGTTTGGGAGTTGCTCCCGGGTGCGGCCACATCGGCGAGGGCGGCCGCTGCGCTGCCGATGCACAGAGCTCCTGCCGCGGCGAAAGTTGCTGCTGAGGCTATTGCAGCGCCGGAGTTCTTCAAGATGTTCTCTTCCTTATGTCGTCCGTGTCGATGTCGATTGTGGCACCCATTATTCGGCGGCCTTTTAGTTCACCCGCTGGAAATTCAGTGGGTGTGGACCGAGTTATTCTAAACCCAGAATTCACAACCGTATTTCTATCACGCCTTAAGAGCGGTATGCGGCGCCTTTCTCCGGCTGCTCGCTCCTGGGTCAAAACCGACGCGACATCACGAGTGCGATGCCCACCACGCGTACAGCTGGTCGAAGTTGGGCCCAGGGAGCTCGGACTGCACACTGCCGAGCACCAGACCGGCGTCATTGGTCCACGCAACCGTCGGGGAACTGTGTTGAAGTCCGCACATGAGCATCCCGCTGATCTGGGTCGGTGAGACGACGCGGTGCCAGGCACCTGGCGACTGGATGCGGCCCGGACATTCGATGACGGCTGATGTCTGCACGATTTCATTGAATGCGGTTCGCAGCGTCGCCAGGTCCGGGTAGAGGGTGTACGTGGCGGACGGCGGACCATCTGGATCAACGTTCTGCGCACAGGCCAATCGGGCAAATGCATTTCGTGGCGCGGTCACCGGATTGCAGGCGCCGGGCGGGTAGCCGGCAGGTAAAGAGCCGAACAGGCGCGCCTGCGACTCGGCCGGCGGAGGAGTGGACACCGCGGGAGGGGTCGTGGTCGTTCGTTCGGCGACCGGCGGAGTTTTCGCGGCATCGGGACGTGGTGGGGACCCCGGAGGCACCGACCAGATCAACAGTCCGCCGATAACGACGGCCGCAACGAGCGCAGCGACGACAACGGGTCCGCGGCCACGACGCGGCGGTCGCCGGTAGGCAGATATGGGCGGCGGGGGAAGAAACTGTCCGGGCCACGCGCCGCCTGGCGGGAAGGAAGGGGGAGCCAACGGTCCATCCGGGCGCGGGGGTGCCGGCTGGGGGGGGCCTGGCCAAGCTCCGGCGTACGACGATGGCGACGTCGGCTGAGGCGGGTGTTCGTGCGGTGTCGGAACGCCGCCGGCCAACGGCGATGGCTCGTAGTCCGCCTCCGGCAGGGTGGCTTCCTCGCCGCGCTCGACGATCTCGTCTGCCCGGTCTTGGTCCTGGGCACTGAGCGCGTCGGTCGCGGCCTGCGCCAGCTCACCGGCGCTCGCGTAGCGCCCTGCCGGGTCCTTCGCCATACCTCGTCCGATCACGCGGTCAAATGCGGTCGGTATGCCTGGGCGCAGCTCGCTGGGCTGGGGAATCTCGTTCATCAAGTGCGCAGTGATCAACATGCCGGCACTGTCGGCGCGGTACGGCGGTGCACCGGTCAAACACTCGTGCAGCACGCAGGCCAACGCGTAGACGTCGATGCTGTGGGTCACCTCGCCTTCGGTGAACCGTTCCGGCGCTGCGTATTTCCACGTTCCCACCGCGCTGCCGGCAGATGTCAGCTTCTCGTCGGCGGTGGCGCTGGCAATGCCGAAATCGACCAGGTAGGCGAAATCGTCACTGGTGATGAGGATGTTCTCCGGCTTGATGTCGCGATGGATCACCCCGGCGGCATGCGCAGCGTCCAAGGCCGAGGCCGCTTGGCGCAGGATCGCGACCGCACGAGGCGGGGTGAGGACGCCTGACTCCTTCAACAAGGCCGACAGATCCTTGCCGTCGATCAACCGCATCTCCAAGAAAAGCAGTCCGTCGATTTCGCCGTAGTCGTGCACCGGAACCACGTGCGGCTCTTGAAGGCGGCCGGCGGTGCGCGCCTCACGCTGAAGCCGCTCGCGGAAAACCGGATCTTGGCAGAGCACTGGCGAAAGCAGCTTCAGTGCCACCGACCGCTCTTTTACGGTGTCTTCGGCCTCGTAGACTTCACCCATGCCGCCGCGGCCGAGGAGTCGTTTGAGGTAGTACCGCCCGAAGTGTGACCCCACTCGCGAACTCTGCGTGGCGTCGCTCATCGCCGACTCCTTACGCCAATCCACGGCTCGGCGCAGTGGCGGCGCAATCTTTGCGACCTCGAAACGCACCGTCCGCGAAGCCGGCGTGCATTAGCTACGACGGTAATTCCTCGCCTCTTTGGTCACATATTAACGGTAGCAGTCCGGGTCATGCGCCCGCCGAGATCTCGTTGTGCACCACGTAGCGGGCCTCGGCCCCGAACTCGCGTTGGAAATGCTGTCCGGGTTACACCGCGACGCCAAGCGTCTCGCCGACGAGACGTTGGTCAACGCGATCGGTGTCTACCTGAGCCAATTCGCCCGGGTGCTGGCGCAGCAGGGCGGCCCGCTGTCTCATCTCCCGACTGAGCGCGGCGGTGACAGCGGTGACACGTCGCGCACCGCCGCAGCACGCCGACGTGCGGAACCCGAGCCGGCGGACGCACCGACCGAACAGCCCTCCGCACCGGAGTCGGACCTCGAATCCGCTGCATCCGGCAGTGCCGCTGGTAGGCGTCGACACCGATGAACACCGCGTATCGGCGCATCGAAGATCTCCCTCCCGGCGATTGGGCGGCCCTGGCCAGGCGCGCAGCCCAGACCGCCGCGGCGGCAGCGTCTGACTCCGGCATCGCGACACCACCCGAAGTGGCCGCTGTCGCCGGGATGAGCGAGCAGGAGCTCACCGCTCACCGGGAAATGCACGGCCCCGGGCAGCGGCGGCTATCGGCCGCCATGCGGTTGGTTCAGGCCGACCAATTGCGCGCTACGGCAGAGCACGTCGCGCTCACCGCTCGGCAAGACGAAGCTGACGCTCACTCGGCGGCCGCGATGGCCCGCGAAGAAGCCGCCCGCGCAGTGGGTGAGGCGGCGGCCGCTCGGGAGCGGGCCCGGGAGCTCGAAGCCGACTCGGCTCGCAAAGACCAGAGACGCGCGGCCGACCAGCACATCATCGAAGCTCTGCGGGGTGAGCTCGCCCAGACCAAAACGGATGCGCAGGCCGAAATCGCCTCGGCGCGAGAGCAAGTCAGTGCGGCCGAGGCGCGTGCCGAGCAGCGGGTCGTCGAGCGCACTCAAGAACGCGCAGCTAGCGAGAAGACCGTCCAACTGCTGCGTGAGCAGATTGCGAAGGTCGGTGCCGACACCTTCGCCGAACTCGCCGCGGCCGCCGCGCAGGTTCGCGCCGCGGAGGCTCGCGCAGAGCAACGAAAAGCTGAACGTGCCGCCGAACGTGAGGCGGCCGAGCGACACACCCAGGAAGCGCGCAGCGAACTCGAGCGGGTGCGGGCAGACTCGGCAGCCGCCGTAGCGGAGGCGACGGGTAAGGCCAGCGGTGAGATCGCCGATGCGCGGGCGGCCGCCGACGCCGACATCACCCGAGCACGCGACGAGGCCGAAGTAGCCATCAGCGAGGCGCGGGATCTGGCAGCCGCTGCAGTCGCGGATGCCGAGGCCGAGGTCACCCGGGTCCGCCAAGAGGCTCAAGACGCCATCGCCCAGGCGTGGGAACGCGCCAACGTGGAGGTTGCCCGTGCCCGTAAGACTGCTCAGGAGGCCATCTACTGGGCGCAGGGCGAAGCGCAGCGGCTCGGCTCAGGCGGCGGGGATACCGCTGGGCCGATGCCCCGTTGGGAGACCGCCGAAGACGCCGCGTTGCGACCGGTGCGGATTCCAGTTCCACCGCGAGACATCCGCGCCGACACCGGTCCGATCGAGGACACCCTCGCGGTGATACGGCAGGTCGACGAATTGTGCTGGCAACTCTTACAGAACAGCGGTCCCGACGGAGTGCAGTACCCGGTTCGCGTCGAGCAAGTCCGCAGCCTGCTCCGAGCGGTCCAGCAGCAGGCCCGGGATTTCTCGCAGCAACTGCACAACCTGGCGTCGCGCTACCGCGAACCGCGGGAGACACAGCTGGCCAACAGCTATACCCGCGACGCCGCTGATGCCTACAGCGGCTTCCTGCAACGCATCGCCGCCGCGACGGACCGCCTGGGTCAAACCGGCCGGAGTCCAGACGGCGATGTGGTCACGCTGATCAGCCAGTTGCTCGACCAGCATCCCTGGGTCAGCCGTTGATACGTGCTTCGGGGCACCGGCCTCGACACCCCCGCGCGGCCGCACAACGATCACCCGAACCGCGTTGCACCACTATCGGGGACGGCAACTGTCAAAACTGCTGTCAACCCTCTGGAGATCGGGTGCAAGCCGACGCCCGGGATGCTCTGCAGTCGTACAGGCCGCTCCGATTGGACGAGGTCACTTCGGTGTCGCTTCCGAGCATGGAACTAAGGCTCGTGAGTGGCGCCGGCGGCAATCTTCTCAGCGGCTAACCTCGCCACCGCTTAATGGATGGAGCCGTCGGCCTTTCAGGACTTACGCGACGAAACTCCCCGGCCACCGGCGCGGCAATCATCGAGACCGGGGACCGCCCGAAACACAAAGGTCACGCCCTCTTTCGAGTTCGTGACCTAAGCGCTGCGAGTCCGTAGAACTGCTCTTTGTGGGCGAAGGGGGACTTGAACCCCCACGTCCCGAAGGACACTGGCACCTGAAGCCAGCGCGTCTGCCATTCCGCCACTCGCCCTGAATGACCGGTGGAGCCTACCACTGTAAAGGCTGCCGTCTCCAAACCGCACGGCTGCCCACCGCGTTGGTTTGACCTGCCGCGATGGGATTCTCAGAGTTCCAGAGGTGCCGCTGCGCTGCGCTTGCCGGATAGCATCTGCGTACGACACGCGTCCACCGACACGCCGGAACAGCTTGACTGTCCAGCACCACACCACGAGGACTACAGCCATGAGCAGCCAGCGGGGGCTAGTTCAACGCATCGACCGCAGGCTCGAGGCCTCCGTCGGTGATGCTGTTGCCCGCATATTCGGCGGCTCAATCGTTTCGCAGGAGATCGAGGCGATGCTGCGACGGGAGGCCGGCGAGGGAATCCGTCCCGTCGCCGGCAATCGCCTTTTGGCTCCGAACGAATACACAATTACCCTCGGTATGCACGATTACCAGAATGTGGGCGCCGACCCGGGCCTCACTTCGGAAGCTTTCGCTCAGCATTTGGCTGGATACATCGGCGAACAGGGGTGGCAAACATATGGTGACGTGGTCGTCCGGTTCGAGCGTTCGGCGAACCTGCACACCGGCCAGTTCCGCACCCGCGGTGCTGTCAACCCCGATGTCGAACCCCGGCGAAGCGCCGGCGAGCTCGTCCCGCCACAATCAGACCATGCGTTCGACGCAGAACCAGGAGTACCAGCGATGAGTGAGAATTCGAGCTACGGCGGTGGCCAGGAGCAGGGTCGGCCCGGCGACGAGTACTACAACGACCCCTACGCGTACCCGCAAGAGGACCCGCATGCCGCGCCAGACCAGCGCGGCGGCTACCCCGACCAAGGCGGCTACGGCGCACCCGACCAGCGCGGCGGCTACCCCGACCAAGGCGG
>NZ_JAVKSG010000055.1:14031-24962 GCF_039583785.1 Mycobacterium sp. | reverse complement strand
CTCGTCATGGAACCCAGGATGGAGTTGATGATCGGGTCAATGATCACGTCAAACGCGTCGGCATGGGCAGCGGGCGAGGAGGCCAGTGGGGTCATGCCGAACGCGAGAAACGCACTCGCGGTCGTGCCCGCACCGAGCAACCGACGTCGCCGGTTCTTGGCGTTGCGCGACTGCTGACTCCGCTTGTTGGTGTGCCGACCGGCCATCGTGGTGCCCCCTCGTGGACGTTGTGAAATCTCAGGTCTCATTAAGGTAGCCCGCAAGTTACATGCCAGGAACACGTATCGGCAAAAAGTTGTGAAAAATTTTCTAAAATTTTTTCAAATCTGCCCGGATGGCGGGCAAAATGCTGGTCAACGACGGTTGCGTTACCTGTACCGACGGCTCTGACCAGCCATCTCGGCGGGCAGTTTGGAGCGCCGAAGGTGATCTGAGGGTGCGCTGAGAACCATGACACTCTGTTCTCGTTTTGTTAATGCCCGGGTAGGCGACGACTGGCCGGCATCGCCCTGACCTCACGGCGAGTTCTGAACTCCCAAACGAGGCCGGTAAAGCCATGCTCAGACGTGCGTGTCCGTTAAACCATCGTCATTCGCCGCGGCGAAGCTCGACCGTGATGCGTTCAGAACAGATCCGCATGACATGTGCCGGAGTTGGTCCGGTTGTAGCTGCTCCTGCGGACCAGAGCGCGAACAGCGCACGCAGCGCGTCAACGGCGATGAAACCTGTGCCGCTCAGGTCGACGATCAGTACGGCGCAGTCGCGTACCAGCCCCCGGGCGTACGGACTCATGTTGTCGATGTCGGACGCACCGATCTCGCCGCTGATGGTGATCGCGGTGGATTCGGCATCGGTGCGGATCCACATGCAGGGTCTGCGGAGATCGATGGCTCTAGCGCCGTGTTGCTGTGACGCTTGGTCAACACCATGAAGTTCAGCAGTCATGTTCAAGCTTTCGCTCGTCTTGCCGGATTGACCGCGCAGGCGAAGCATGCCTGGAACCCAGACACCTTCGACGTCGCTGCGCAAAAGCTGCTTGCTCAACTCCTGACCATCAAGGTACGCCGCGCCTACTCAATGCGGCGTCATCTGAGAAATAAACATTGCCGAGCCGTCGTCTGTGGCTGCATCGAGCACCACTTAGGTTGGCGGATCAAGAGATTCGTCAGCACCATCCGCACGACGACCTCGCCGCCTATCCTTCGCGGTAGGACGGCGCCGGTTGAATCCGCTACTCGGCGTCCTCGATGGCCTCGCCGAGTTCCTCGAGCAGCCGGTTGTGGTGATTGCTGGCCAGCAGATGGCCCGCTGCGATGACGACCGCGACCGGCCAGTCGATCAGCTCGAACGCCGCCAGCGCCGCCAAACCTCCGTAGTAAGCCAGCGCCTCGGGTGGCGGAATTTCGACTTGCCCCAAAACCGGCAGGTTGACCACGAAAGTCTCGCCTTCCCGGATATGTGCAACCGCCGCTGCCTGCGAAGTCCGGCGCCGCGCATTCTTTTCGGCCATCATTTGCCTTTCAGTAACGTTGACGTTGCCATGGGGACCGGTGATGCGGTCACTGTCGGAACTATGTCGACGACCGACTCTCTTGCCGACCCACTAGGCGGAGCTGTGGCTGGCCTGCTGACCGTCCCGTTGACCCAGTTGTACGCCGTTCTGTGGCGCCTCGGCGCCGTGCAGGTCGTGGCGACTCGGCCGGAGTCGGATCGCCCGCCTCTAGTTCCAGGGGCCGCTTGACTGCGAATACCCGGGTCGCAACGGCCACCGCGCCGGTCGCTGCCCCGGCTGAGCCCAGCGCCTGCGCCCAACCGAGCGGGCCGAGCGGAGTGCAGCCGAGCAATTGGCTGATGCCCGGAATGCTGATCAGCGTCCCCATCACGGCCAGCGATCCGCCGGCGGTCAACACCACCAACGGGGTCCGCGAGTCGAGCAGGGTCTGACCCAGCTGCGCCGAGACCAGCGCGACCAGCGCCACCGTCGACGCCCGCTGCGGGCGTCCGGTGAAGCCGGCCATCGTCCACGCCACTGTCGCAGCCGCCGCCGTCGTGGCGCCACGGATGGCAACCGCCCGCCACAACGCCTGCTGGTCGGGGCCGCGCCCATCGGGCTGAATCGGGCTGCTCGGCTTGCTCACGGCCAGCGCCGCTGCCGGCAGCGCGTCGGTAAAGATGTTCACCAGCAGCAACTGCCGGGTGTTCAGCGGTGAGTTGCCGGTGATCGCGCTGCCGATGACGGCAAACGCGACCTCGCCGGCGTTGCCACCGAGCAGCACCGACACCGCGGCCTGCACCCGCCGCCACAACTCGCGACCTTCGTCGATCGCGTTCAGCAGGGCCTCGATGCGGGCGTCGACCAGCACCACGTCAGCCGCGACACTGGACGAATCGCTACCGCGGGCGACGACGCCGATCCCGACGGTGGCCGCCCGGATCGCGGCGGCGTCGTTGGAGCCGTCGCCGACCATCGCGCAGACCTTGCCAACGCTTTCCAGCGTCTGCACCACCTGCACCTTGTTCTCCGGCGACATCCGGGCGAAGATCACCTTCTTGGTGACCACCCGCTCCTGGTCCTTGCGTGGCAGCGCGTCCCATTCGGCGCCGCTGATGACTTGGTCCGCCGTCACCGACATGCCCAGTTCCCGGGCGATCGCCGCGGCGGTGATCGGGTGGTCGCCAGTGATCAGCCGGATGCCGATGTCCCGCTCGGCGAGTGCAGCCAGCAACGCGGGCGCCTCGGCCCGTGGGGTGTCCGACAGTCCGAGAAAACCCACCAGCGACAGCTCGCCGCCTGCCAGTCCTTCGATGGCGTCCTCATCCTCGGCGACCACGCGGGCCTGCTGCGCGGTCAACCGACGCCGCGCGACGGCGATCACCCGCAGTCCCTCGGCGGCCAGTTGCCGCACCGTCTCGTCGATGTCGGACCCGACGCCCTCGCACGCGGCCAGCACCATCTCGGGTGCGCCTTTCACGGTCAGCTCGTCGTCGACCACCGATGCCGAGAACGACCTGCCCGAGCGGAACGGCAGGTGCGCGTCCGCGTCCGCCGCCGGGGAGTCAACCGAATGCGCCGCTTCGATGATCGCGCGATCGGTCGCGTGCAGCTGCGGCCCACCGTTGGCGTCGGGGGCGGCGCTCGCCGCGCAGCGCAGGACATCCTCGCGGGAGTAACCCTCCGCGGGATGCACCTGCGACACCCGTAACCGGTTCTCGGACAGCGTGCCCGTCTTGTCGAAGCAGACGACGTCGATGCGGCCCAGCGCCTCCACCGATTGCGGGACGCGGACCAGCGCTCCGTAGCTGGTCAGCCGGCGGGCCGACGCCGCCTGTGCGAGCGTCGCCACCAGCGGCATACCCTCCGGGACCGCGGCGACCGTGATGGCGACGGCGCTGGCTACGGCCTGACGTAAACCCTTGCGGCGCAACAGGCCCAGTCCGCCGACCAGAGCTCCACCCGCCAGGCTGACCGGGAAAGCCTGATTTGTCAGCTGGCTGAGCTGATGATGCAGCCCTGCGTTCGGCGATTCCCCCGACGCGAGCTCAGCGGCGCGTCGCGCCTGGGTGTCGGCCCCGACGGCGGTCACCAAGCCCACGGCGGTGCCCGCGACCACGGTGGTTCCGCCGAACACCATGCAGCGGCGTTCGGAGAAGTGGGCGCCCGGTGTGGCGTTGACGTGCTTGTCCACCGGCAGCGATTCACCGGTCAGTGAGGATTCGTCGACCTCGAGGTCGTCTTCGTCGATCAGCCGGGCGTCGGCGGGCACCACCTCGTGCGTCCGCACCTCGATCACATCGCCGGGACGTAGTTGCACCGCGTTGATGTCGGTGTAGATCGAAGTGCCGTCTGGTCCGGTCGTGACTTTGCGCGCCGGTGGAATCTGTTGAGCCAGAAGCTCGTTTAGCCGACCCTCGGCCCGTAGCCGCTGACTGGCGGCCAGTATGGAGTTTCCGGTCAGCACCGACCCGACCAAGATGGCGTCCACCGGCGAACCCAGCACCGCGCTGGCCGCCGAGCCCAAAGCCAGCACCGGGGTCAGCGGGTCGGATAACTCGGACCGCACCGCTTGCAGGAACCGCCAGACTGCCTGGCGCGGTCGTCCGGCCAGTTCTGCGCCGCGGTGTGCCGTTGTCATTGCGCGAAAGGCCAACGGCGCACGCCCCGGCTCCACCGGTTCGTCGGAATCCGGCGGCGGCAACATCGCGCGGACTTTCTCCACCGACATGGCGTGCCATTCGTGCATTGGCGCCGGGAGCGGAGCGGGGGCACGAATCACCTGACGGGCCATCAGATACCCGAAAAGCAGACCCGCCGCGGCGCCGACGGCTACCGGGCTGGGTCCTCGGCTGACCACGCCGGGGATCATCAGCAGCGCCCCCAACGAGGACGCGGCGCTGGCGATCTCGATCCCGCGTCGGGTCGCTGCCTTCGCCGCGGGCAGCGCCCGCACCAGCCGCCAGACGGTGGTCAGGTCGGCAAATATCAGATCCGCAGTCCACGGCGGCGGATCTGCGTCGGACGTGGGCATGAGACCCAACCCCACGTCAGCCGATGACAACGCCTGTGCAGCAGCTGAGGACACCACGGCAACAGTGCGGCCGGCGCGCTGCAGGTCCGTCAACGCGGCAACCAGCGCGTCGTCGACCGAATCGTTGCCCATCGGACGCAATTCGTCGAAGGCGGAATGCAATTCGCCCAGGGCTTCGACATCGAGGGAGATCAAATCCAGCCGGGAGCGGCGGGCCTCGGCCAGTAGTGCAGCGGCCAGCGGCTGGTGGGCGGGGCAGATGAGTGCCTCGACGCCGGCATCAGGAGGGGAGACCGCCGTCGCCGGCACGGGATGCCAACCCGCGTCCAGGTCGGGCTGGTCCAGCAATTGCTGCGCGCACCGCCACGTCACGGCACGATCGTCGTCGTCCGCACCGCGAACCTGTAGCACCCGCAGCGTATCGGTGTAGAGCACCCGGGGATCGATCAGCAGCGCGTCAACCCGGTCCAATCGGCGGAGGCTGTCCGGGCGCAACGGCAGAGCAGCGTGGCGGCTGGCCAGACCATATCCGAGAGTTGCGGCAAAGGATTCGCGTGTGGTGCGCATTGCCTTCGGCGCGGTCACCATCACCGCAGCCGAACCCGTGTCGAGGTTGCCAGTGGCGGCGGAAATCACGGCGCCGCTGGTCGCCTGGACGAGCGCGGCACGCCGCGCGTGGCGTTCGGCGGGGCCGTCCGGCAACGGGATCGGTCGCGACGACGGGTGAACTTCGGCGTGATTGGCGTGGCGCGCCAACGCGGGTTCGTGGCGCTCCCAGGCCTGTGCCTCGGCGCGAAGCTCGATGATCTTGATCGATTCCATCGTCAAATCGACCGCCAATGTCGGAAGCGCCAGCGCGCCGAGATTCACGGCCGCGGTCACCAGCGTCAGCGCTGCGTCGGTCGTCGGCTGTCCGAGCGTCTTCTCCACCATCCGACGGAGCGCCGGTTGGTAGTTGACCAGCGAATTGGCTGCGCCCACAGTTGCCGGGATGGGTGGCCATCGCAGCGCTCGACCGGCGAGTGCGACACCCAGACCGGCGGCATTGGCGCCCGCTGTCGCCGCGCGGATAGCCATCGGTTGAGTGTCACAGGGCAAAGCTTTCGGACGGGGCACAGGGCGCGCGGGATGGACGTCGCCGCGCGTCGACTGCCAGGTCGTTTCGGCCTCTTCGACGGCGCGGCACAGGTCGCGAAGCGAGACCTGCCCGTCGTGGAGTCCGATGACGGCGCGCGACAGCGGGAAGTTCAGGCTGACCGACCTGACTCCTGCATGTCCTTGCAACGCCTCGACGACGATGTACCCGAGTTCGGCGCCGTCGGACCCGTCGAGTCCGCGGACCTCGATCCACGCCCGTCCCTGACCACACCAATTGTGCCGGGTCAGGATCGGCGGCGAGGGCAGCCCGTCGGACAGCGCCTTGACGCCTTCGCGGACCGGGATCGCGGCCATGGTCAGGCCTGTCGACGCGATGGCGCCCAGCGATTCAAGACCTTGGGTCACCGCGCGCAACGGAAAGGGAACTCGCACCGATACGACGCTACCTACTCGACAGCGTCAGCGACGGGTGCGTGACTGCGTTGCGCCCGACCGCCGCGCCGGCGTCTTTTTGGCCGGCGTCTTACGCGGCCGTGCCGAGCTGGTCGACTTGACAACAGCGACCTCGGCCGGCGGGCTGTCGTGGTGCGAGTTGTTCAGTCGCCGCAGCAACAAGGCGCCGCCGCCGACGGCCAGCAGGATCGGCCACTCGACGAGGCCCGCCACACCGATGGCACCCAGCGTCAATGCAGCCGCGGGGGTGGAGTGGCTGCCGCTGTCGATGCCCTTCTGCACGCCGGTGACGGCGCCGGTGACGGCACCGGCGACGCCGTTGACTGCCGCGCCACCGACCGCGCCCGCAGCGGCGGTGGTTGCTGAGGCGGCGCGGCCGACCGTTCGACTTACGTTGCGTACGGTGCCGTCAACAACACCCATGATGACTCCCTGACACTCAGACATGCGGGCCGGAAACTGATGCCCGCAATCTTATGACCTTGACTGGTAAATGAACAGCGCGTTAATACCCGGCCGGGCAATATCTAAACCTCAACTGGTGCGCAGATCCACCACGACCGGCGCATGGTCGCTGGGTGCCTTGCCTTTCCGCTCTTCCCGGACGATCTGCGCATCGGCCACGCGGTTAGCCAGTGCGGGGGACGCGAGGATGAAGTCGATGCGCATCCCTTGTTTCTTCGGGAACCGCAACTGGGTGTAGTCCCAGTAGGTGTAGACGCCGGGGCCGGGCGTGAACGGCCGCACGACGTCTGAGAATTGAGCGTCGAGCATCGCTTCGAATGCCTTGCGCTCCGGTTCCGAGACGTGGGTGGCGCCCTCGAAGAAGTCGACATCCCAGACGTCGTCGTCGGTCGGGGCTATGTTCCAGTCTCCGACCAGCGCAATCGGTGCCGACGGGTCGACGCGGAGCCACCCTTCGGCGGCATTACGAAGGGCGGCAAGCCAATTCAACTTATAGATGTAATGCGGGTCGTCCAGCCCACGACCGTTGGGCACGTAGAGGCTCCACACCCGCACCCCGGCGCAGGTGGCTGCCAGCGCGCGCGCCTCGGCGGCGGCGGCCAGGTCGGGCTTGCTGCTCCAGGTGGGCTGGCCGTCGAAGCCGACTTCGACGTCGTCCAAACCGACCCGCGACGCGATCGCCACGCCGTTCCACTGGTTGAAACCGCAGTGCGCCACCTCGTAGCCGAGTTCCAGAAACGGCATGGTGGGGAACTGTTCGTCGGAGCACTTGGTTTCCTGCATGGCGAGCACATCGACCTCGCCGCGCTGCAGCCAATCGAGCACTCGGGGCAGTCGGGTACGAATCGAGTTGACGTTCCAGGTGGCTATCCGCAGGCGCGGGTGCAGCGGATCGCCGCCGTCAATCACGCCGTCGGGCATGGCTGAAACCCTACGTGAGCGTGCCGACGGTGATGTAGCGCGCGTGATGGTGCAGGGCGAACCCGAGCGACCGGGCCAGATCTGCCATGGCGCGGTCGTCGTCGGGCACCCGCAGGTAGCCACGGGTCGCACCCCGCGACGCTCCCCAGGCCAGCAGGGTTTCGCAGAGTTCGGCTGTTGGCTCGTGGACTGTCAAAAGGCCCACCCAGCGAGTGCCGTCGGGAGCGTCGGTGACCGCGGCACTCGCTGACGCGTCCCCGTGGCTGCCGAAGGTATGCCCGCTGCCGGGCCGAGTCGACAGCTCGACGGCCGGGGCGGGCTCGACGGTGTGCACGTCGCGCACCATGATCCGGTTGGCATGTTCGCCTCGGTCAGGGAGGCGGAGTAGACGATCGGCGACGGCCAGCCGTGGAGTGCGGTCACGGTCTCGATACCAGTCGACGATCGCCGGTATCGCCGCCTGGGTGGCTGAAGTAGCTAGTGGCACAGCAGAGTTCGCTGGGTACGCGCCGTCGGGCCCGGCGCGTAGCAGCCAGCCGTCCACCCACTGCCGCTCGACGCCGGGCCACGCCAAGGCGTCTGCGTGCTCGAGTGCGCGAATCTCCGACGTGCGCACCGGCTTATCGCTGAGTATGCGTAGGGCGACCACGTCGTCGGCTGCGAATTGCACCGTCGCGCCCGTCTTCGTCTGGATGCGTACTCGTGAGCCAGACTCCAGCAGGTGGCCGATCACATCGGTCAGCGGTGGCACCGACCCGGCGGGCCGTCGGTAGCGCACCGTGACCCGGGTACCGAGCTCCGGCCACGAAACCATCAGTGGCCGAACGGGTCCGGGCCCTCGCCTGGGGTCCACGACAATCCCGGAACGCCCCAGCCGCGCGATTTGACCGCGCGCTTGGCCGAGCGGGCGTGGCGTCCGACCAAGCGGTCCAGGTAGAGAAAGCCGTCCAGGTGGCCGGTCTCGTGCTGCAGCATGCGAGCGAAAAGCCCTGTGCCCTCCAGGATTATCGGGCTGCCGTCGGCGTCGAGCCCGCTGACCTTTGCGTAGTTGGCCCGTCCGGTGGGAAACGACTCGCCGGGCACCGACAGGCAGCCTTCGTCGTCGTCATCGGGGTCGGGCATGGTCTCGGGAATCTCAGAGGTCTCCAGCACCGGGTTGACCACGACGCCGCGCTGCCGCGCCGGCTGCCCGCGCTCGTCGGGGCAGTCGTAGACGAAGACCCGGAGATTGACGCCGATCTGGTTGGCCGCCAGGCCGACCCCGTAGGCGGCGTCCATGGTGTCGTAGAGATTCGTGATCAGATCGGCCAGATCGGCCGGCAGTGATCCGTCGGCCGCGACGGGAACCGGCGTGGTGGGAGTGTGCAGTACGGGATCTCCCACGATGCGGATAGGTACGACTGCCATGACCGCAAAGCTTAAGCCCGAGTCCCGCTGCCCCCGTTGCGGAGTACTTGTGCGGCCGCCGGCCTCACCTAGTCGGCCGACTCGCGGGTCTGGCTTCCCGGTCAACAGTTGTCGACGTGGTTGAATGATCGCCGGAGCAGCGAGTATTCGAGATTTCGCCGAAAGGGTCGAGGAAGCGATATGGACAGCGCTATGGCGCGGGCTAATCGATCGAGGGACGACTCTGAACTTGCCGATGGGTTGACTCGCCGCGAACACGATATTTTGGCCTTCGAGCGTCAGTGGTGGAAATACGCCGGAGCCAAAGAAGAAGCCATCAAAGATTTGTTCGGAATGTCGGCCACGGCGTACTACCGGGTGCTGAATGCGTTGGTTGACCGACCCGAGGCGCTGGCCGCCGATCCGATGCTGGTGAAACGGCTCCGCCGACTCCGGGCCAGCCGGCAGAAGGCGCGGGCCGCCCGACGTCTGGGCTTCGAACTCACCTGAGAATTTTGCCTGCTCGCTGGGCGTCGGTGTGGGTTTTCGCGCACTCCTGGATACAGTGACTTCGATGAATGAGCGCGTTCCCGACTCGACCGGCCTCCCGTTGCGGGCCATGGTGATGGTGCTGCTGTTTCTTGGCGTCATCTTTTTGCTGGTCGGGTTTCAGGCGATGGGATCGGGCAGTAACACCGATGACGACTCGGCGGTGTCGAGCGTGACGACCAGCGCCGTAGCGTCCAAGACCTCGGCGAAGCCGGCGCCCAAGGCCGACGTGCTCGTGTTCAACATCTCCAACTTGAAAGGTGTTGCGGGCAAGGCCGCTGACCAGCTCAAGCAGGGTGGATTCAACGTCACCAAGGTCGACAACCTGACGTTGCCCGACGTCTCTCAGACCACGGTGTACTACACCGATGCGCCCGGTGAGCACGAAACCGCCGATGCGGTCGGCCAACTGCTCAAAGCCCAGGTTGCGCCGCGGACCAAAGACGTTGCCGATCAGCCACCCGGCGTGATCGTCGTCGTCGCTGGCTGACGCCGTCCTGGTAGGGCGGCCGGACCCAGTCGGCTGACGCGGCCAGCGTTCAGGGCTGGAGGTCGGGCGTCGACTGTGTATCCAGGGCGACGACACGCCGACGTAACCCGCCCGGTGTGCACACTCAAATCCGTAGGCGCACAGTCGATGTTGCAGGCGCACCGCGGACGGCAGGCTGACCGGTGGTGGGGAGCTTGCTGACAAGCCGACAAGCTACCCGTCCTTGGACGCCCTGGGGATCCGCGAGCTTGTCGGCGCTTCGGCGGTCGGGAATCCTCCCACCTCGACAATCGCTGACCCTCCGGGAGGTGAGTGCGTTACCGGTTCACGTATTCGACCCCTGCGCGGGCATACCAAACTGGTACCATCGGTGCAGTGAGCATACAAATTGCGGTCCGCTTGCCCGACGATATCGTCGCTTTTATCGATGACGAAGTCCGGGGCGGACATGCCCGCAGCCGTGCGTCCGTCGTGGTGCGGGCGCTGGAACGGGAACGTCGCCGCCGTCTCGCCGAACGCGACGCGGAGATCCTCGCGGCCAGCAAGTCGGCGCCGAGCGATGTGGATGCGCTGGCCGGCCGCTCTGCTCGTACCGTCCTCGACATGGACTGATGCGACCTATCCACATCGCCCAGCTGGACAAGTCTCGACCGGTCGTGATTCTCACCCGCGAGGTCGTGCGTCCACATCTGACCAACGTCACCGTCGCCCCGATCACGACAACCGTCCGAGGGCTTTCCACCGAAGTCCTGGTAGGCGCGGCGAATGGGCTGAATCAACCGTCTGTCGTCAGTTGCGACAACATCCAAACGATCCCGGTGTCTGACCTGGGTCGGCAAATCGGCTACCTGCTCGCATCCCAGGAAGCAGCCCTTGCAGACGCCATCGGCAATGCGTTCGACCTCGACCGCGTCGTGCCATAGGCCGGCAAGGACAGTGCGCGCTCAAGCCTCGGCCACGGCGGGCGCGCTGGTCGTACATATTTTTGATCCCGCTCCTCAGCGGGCCGTTCCGGCCCGCATCGTCGTCGGGCTGGAGTTTGT
>NZ_JAVKSG010000055.1:0-13931 GCF_039583785.1 Mycobacterium sp. | reverse complement strand
CGGCCCGCATCGTCGTCGGGCTGGAGTTTGTCGATCCCGCTCCTCAGCGGGCCGTTCCGGCCCGCATCGTCGTCGGGATAGGCTCTCCCCATGCTCAAGCCAGCCAGCGGCCGCACATTCGCCGCCGCAACCGCACTCGTCCCGATTGTCGCCTTGGCGGCGCTGATGAGCGCCTGCACGCCACCGCAATACCCGGCCACCTCTCCCGGCACGCAGCCGCCGATCTGGACCGGCTCACCGGCGCCGTCGAGCACGGAGCCGGCCGGCCAGCAAGGCGGAACGGACAGCCTCACCACGCAACTGAGCGACCCCAACGGCACCAAGGTCGCCACGGCGAAGTTCGAGTTCAACCCGGGCTACGTGACCATCACCATCGAGACCACCGGGACCGGTCAGCTGAGCCCGGGTTTCCACGGTGTGCACATCCACTCGGTGGGTAAGTGCGAGGCCCACTCGGTGGCCCCGGCCGGCGGTGAGCCCGGCGACTTCCTTTCTGCGGGCGGACACTTCATGCCGCGTGGCGACCACGAGGCCGGCGATCTGACTTCCCTGCAGGTGCGCAAGGACGGTGGGGCTCTGCTGGTGACCACCACCGACGGATTCACCAAAGCCGACCTGTTGGCCGGTGCGGGGACTTCGATCGTCATCCACGCCGGCACCGACAACTTCGGCAACATCCCGGCGGACCGCTACAACCAGGTCAACGGCGCACCCGGACCCGACCAGACGACGATGTCGACTGGCGACGCCGGTAAGCGGGTGGCCTGCGGCGTGATCGGCACCGGTTAGTTCCGCGTCGGACAGGGGTACCGCTATCAGGGTGAACTTCGCGTCCTCACCCCGCCCGACGCTGGGAGTCGAATGGGAGTTCGCGCTTGTCGACGCCCAGACCCGCGACCTGAGTAACGAAGCCACCGCGGTTTTCACCGAGATCGGCGAAAACCCGCGTGTGCACCAGGAATTGCTGCGCAATACCGTCGAAGTCGTCACTGGCGTGTGTCACAACACCGCGCAGGCGATGGACGATCTCCAATCCACGCTGACGTCCGTCCTGCCGATCGTCCGGCAGCGTGGCATGGAGTTGTTCGGCGCGGGCACTCACCCGTTCGCGAGTTGGTCGTCGCAGAAGCTGACCGATGCGCCCAGGTACGCCGAATTGATCAAGCGCACCCAGTGGTGGGGTCGTCAGATGCTGATCTGGGGAGTACACGTCCACGTCGGCGTTTCCTCGCCGGACAAAGTGATGCCGGTGATGTCGTCGTTGCTGAACTGGTATCCGCATCTGCTGGCGCTGTCCGCGTCGTCGCCGTGGTGGGTCGGCGACGACACCGGGTACGCCAGCAACAGGGCGATGATGTTCCAACAGCTTCCCACTGCGGGCCTGCCGTTCCAATTCGAAAAGTGGGACCAGTTCGAGGGTTTCGTCCACGATCAGAAGAAAACGGGGATCATCGAGGACGTCAACGAGGTGCGATGGGACGTTCGGCCGTCGCCGCGCAACGGGACGCTCGAGGTGCGGATCTGCGACGGCATCTCCAACATTCGTGAGCTCGGTGCGCTGGTCGCGTTGACACACTGTCTGGTGGTCGATCTCGAACGTCGACTGGACGCCGGCGAGGCACTGCCGTCGATGCCGCCGTGGCACAACCAGGAAAACAAATGGCGCGCCGCACGTTATGGCTTGGACGCAATCATCATCCTCGACGCCGACAGCAACGAGCGCCTGATCACCGAGGACCTCGATGATCTGCTGACCCGACTGGAACCCATTGCCACAGCGCTGGATTGCGCGAATGAGCTGGCGGCGGTTGCCGATATTCCGAGGCGCGGAGCGTCGTATCAACGGCAGCGGCGGGTCGCCGAGGAATACGACGGAGATCTGCGCGCTGTCGTCGACGCGTTGGTCGGGGAACTGGAGATCTGATGGAGCTCGCAGCTGAATTCGGTCGTCTGGCAATGTTTCCGCTGCAGTCGGCAGTCCTGCCCGGTGAGGAGCTACCGCTGCAGATATTCGAGCCCCGCTATGCCCAGATGGTGCGAGACTGTATGCAGGACAACAACCCTCGGTTTGGGACGGTGCTGATTTCGCATGGCCGCGAAGTCGGCGGCGGTGAAGTCCGCTGCGATGTCGGCACGGTGGCCAAGATCGTCGAATGCGTCGACGTCGCGGGCTCGGGCCGATTCGTGCTGCGTTGTGCGACCGCCGAACGGATCAAGGTCTGCGAGTGGTTGCCTGACGACCCATACCCGCGCGCCGCGGTGCAGGAGTGGCCCGACGAGCCGGGGAAGCCGGTGAGTTCGGGCCAACTGGAGGAACTCGAAGACCGCATGATGGCGTTGTTCGAGCGCATTGCCAATGCGCGCGATTTCCCGGTACCGGATAGGAACGAAGTGCTGGGCTCCAGCCTCGACTTTTCTGACGCGGGAGAACGGTTGTACGCATTGGCATGCCGTATTCCGATCGGCCCGGCGGACCGCTACTCGGTGCTGTCCGCGCCGACGGCGCACGAGCGACTGACCGCACTGGGCGAGGCGGTGGATTCCGTCGCCGCGATCATCGAATTTCAGCTCTCGCAGTAACCGGCGGATGCCGTGACCATCGCCCGGTCTGAGGATCAGCGTTCGGCGGCGAACCCTCGCAGGTTGGCCAATTGCGCGGGATCTACTGAAGGACGGACGTTTTCGCACGCAGCCGCTACATCGGCTGCGGTGATATCGGCGGCGTCGACCGAGCGTCGCATCGCAGTGAGCGCGGCCTCGCGCAGCAGCGCCACGCAGTCGGCGGCGCTGTAACCGTCCAGGTCGGCTGCCAACGCCTCCAGATCCACGTCGCGCAACGGAATCGACTTGCCGGCAGTCCGCAAGATGGCCACTCGAGCTTGCGCATCAGGTGGTTCGACGAACACCAGCTTCTCCAGCCGACCGGGCCGCAGCAGCCCCGGGTCGATCAGGTCCGGCCGGTTGGTGGCCCCGATCACCACGACGTCACGCATCGGCTCGATGCCGTCGAGCTCGGTGAGCAGCGCCGCCACCACCCGGTCGGTGACGCCGGAATCGAAGCTCTGGCCGCGTCGCGGCGCCAAGGCGTCGACCTCGTCGAGGAAGAGCAGCGACGGTGCGGAATCGCGGGCGCGGCCGAACAACTCACGTACCGCCTTCTCTGAGGAGCCGACCCATTTGTCCATCAGCTCAGAGCCTTTGACGGCATGCACGGACAACCGGCCGGTGCTGGCCAGCGCGCGCACCACGAACGTCTTGCCGCAGCCCGGTGGGCCGTACAGCAGTACACCGCGCGGCGGCTGGACACCGAGACGGGCGAAGGTGTCGGGGTGCTGCAGCGGCCACAGTACCGCTTCGGTCAACGCCTGTTTGGTCTCGACCATGTCGCCGACATCGTCGAGGGTGATCGAGCCGACCGCTACCTCCGTGCCGGCCGAGCGTGACAGCGGCCGGATCACGCTCAGTGCGCCGAACAAGTCGTCCTGGGTGAGCTTCGGTGGGTTGCCGTCGGAACTGGCCCGAGCCGCTGCTCGCAAGGCCGCCTCGCGCACCAGCGCGGCCAGGTCGGCAACCACGAAACCGGGTGTGCGATCGGCGATCGCGCCGAGGTCGAGGTCGTCGGTAGGCACCCGGTCCAGCCGGCCCTGCAGGAGCGCGGTGCGGGTCGGCCCGTCGGGCAGGCCGAGGACGAGTTCGCGGTCGCACAGGTCGGGGGCGCGCAGTCGCGGGTCGAGGTTCGCCGGGACCGACGACGTGACGATCACCGCGACCTGTGCGGCGGCGATAGCTTTGCGAAGCTCCGAGAGAATCAGTGTCGCAACAGGTTCGGCGATGGCGGGTAGCAACGCGTCGATGTCGGCCACCAACAGGACTCCGCCGCTGTCGCACACTTTCGTCACCGACGCGGTGACCCGTTGCAGGCGGTCGTCGGCGGCCAGCGCGCCCACCTCGGGGCTGCCGAGTTCGACCAGTCGTCGTCCGGCGCAGACCGCCCGCACCAGCGTCGTCTTACCGACGCCGGCCGGACCCGATATCAGGACGCCCAAATTGGTCGTGGCACCGAGGCTTTGCAATAGGTGCGGCTCGTCGAGTGCAAGCTTGAGCCACTCGGTCAGTTTGGCCGCCTGTGCGCTGACACCCTTGAGATCGTTGACGGTCAGTTGCGCGGCGCTGGCGGGCTCGTACTCGGCAACTTCGGCCGGGACACCGTTGCCCCACGTGACCGACGAATTCGGCTGCACGCTCACCGGCCCGGCGGGGTCGACACCGGTGACGGTCAACAGTTCCGACGTCCAGCTGATGCCCACCGCGGAGGCCAGCGCGCGTGTCGCCGCGGACGTGGACGTGCCCGGGCCGAGGTCGCGGGGCAACAGCGATACGGCATCGCCGACGGTCAACACCTTGCCCAGCAGGGCTTGTCGCAAGGTCGCCGGCGGCAGTGACCGCGTGGTCAGCGTCGAGCCGCTGAGTGTCACCGACCGGGCGCCGTAGACGGTGGCAGCCACCACGATGACGGCCGCGTCCTGGCTCAGCCCCGCGTTGGACAGCGTCACGTCGTCGAGCAGTACCGTGCCCACCGGCACCTGCGGACCGGACATGCCGGCCACCGCGGTCGTGGTCCGCGACCCGGTTAGCGACACCGCATCCCATTCCCGAATACCAAGTGCGGCAATCGCATTGGGGTGCAGACGGATCACACCGCGGCGCGAGTCGACGGCCGAGGTGTTCAGCCGGGCGGTTAGGGTCAGCTGGGCCGGGGCCGGTGCCAAAGGCCCGCCTCCTGCGCAGGTCCGGCGGCCCGCATCGTCGCCGGGCTCATGTCCGGCCGGTGGGCCTGCGCAGCCCGAGCCGCGCCATCGACCGGCGGTTCGGCTGCGCCCGGCGGATCGCCCGGCGGGTGGCGCGCCGCTGCTTAGGCTTCTCGCCCCACGCCTCGGGATGCGCGGCCAGCCAGTGGTGACTGCGGACCGAGAACGGGATGTAGCAGAGGTAGGCCGCGATCACCACCATGATCAGGATGTAGGGGAACAGGAACGCGGCGGCGGCGACGATGGCCAGGCCGGCCAGCAGCAGCGCGGCGAAGTTGGGCGGCACCGAGACGGCATGCATCTTGCGCATCGGAAGCCGGCTCACCAGCAGCATCGAGCAGGTCACTATCCACGCGCAGACGAACCACGGCGACGTCCACCAGCCCAGGCCGAACTGGAGCTTGGCGGCCAGCGGACCGAGCGCGCAGATGGCCCCCGCCGGCGCCGGGACGCCGACGAAGAACTCGCGCGCAAACGACGGCTGGCTAGCGTCGTCGAGCAGCGCGTTGAACCTGGCCAGCCGCAACACGATCGACACCGCGTAGAGCAGAACCACCACCCAGCCGGCCGGCAGCCCGGGCATCATCGAGACGTACATCACGACCGCCGGGGCTACCCCGAAATTCACTGCGTCGGCCAGTGAATCGATCTCCTCGCCCATCCGCGACTCGGCATCCAGGGCCCGCGCCACCCGGCCGTCGAGACCGTCGAGGATCGCGGCCGCGGCGATCAGCGCGATCGCCACGTACGCCTGACCCTCGAGCGCGAACCGGATCGAGGTCAGCCCGGCGCAGATCGCCAGGACGCTCATCGAGCTGGGCAGGATGCGCAGGGGGGCGACCCGCTTGCCGCCCGGCTTAGTAATCAGTGCCGCTCCTCCCGCCCTGATCAGATCGCACTGCTGTGATTATCGTCGTCGGTACGGACGTGATCACGGCAACTCGGCCAACACCGTCTCGCCGGCTACCGCGCGCTGGCCGAGGCTGACCAACACCTCGGCGCCGGCCGGCAGGTAGGTGTCCAGCCGGGACCCGAACCGGATCAGCCCGTAGGTGTCACCCATCGAGACCTTGTCGCCGACATGAACATTGCAGACGATGCGGCGGGCCACCAGGCCGGCGATTTGCACGGCTACGATCTCCACTCCGTCCGGGGTGCGGATCCGCACGCTGTTGCGTTCGTTGCTGTCGCTGGCCGCGGGTAGGTCGGCCGAGCCGAACAGGCCGGGCCGGTGTTGCACGGCGATCACCTCGCCGCTCACCGGTGCCCGCTGCACGTGGGCGTCGAACACCGACAGGAAGATGCTCACCCGGGTCAGCTCCGCATCACCCATCCCCAACTCGGGCGGCGGCGCGGCGGACTCGATCAGACACACTTGGCCATCGGCCGGTGCGACGACGACGCCGGGACGGGTCGGCGGCACCCGCGGCGGGTGCCGGAAGAAGCCCGCACAGGCACCGGCGGCCAGCAGCCCGGTCCGACGCAGCCATCGGGAGCGGCGGCCGATGAGAGCCAGACCCAATCCCGCGGAAATGAACGGTAGCCCGGCCGGATGCACGGGTGGGACGGTCTGCCGCAGCAGCGACAGCACATGCTGCGGGCTGATCGTCGAATTCTCGGCGGTCGAGCGGGGACGTCGTGCCACGCGGTTATCTTAGAAGAGCCGCGACCGCTCTCAGACCGGATACGTGACGCCGGTCAGTTCCGCGGACACCGCCCACAGCCGGTGTTGCAGCTCCTCGTCGTGCGACTGCGCGCTGGACGAGACCAGCTTCGGGTGTCCGCGCTGTTCGCCGAGGCCATCGGGCCCGTAGTACTGCCCACCCGCCACGCCCGGGTCGGTGGCGGCGCGCAGCGTCGGCAGGGCGCCCATCGCCGCGCCCTGGAGGAGCAGCGGGCCTGCCAAGGCGATCAGCGGTTTCAGCAGCGTCGGCGCGTTGCGACCCAGCTCTGTGTTGGACGCGCCGGGGTGCGCCGCGACGGCGATGGTGTTCGTGTGCTGCTCGGCCAAGCGGCGTTGTAGCTCGTAGGTGAACAGCAGATTCGCCAGCTTGGACTGGCCGTAGGCGGCGAACCGGTCGTAGCTGTGTTCGGACTGCAGGTCGTCGAAATGGATCGCGGCTCGCAGCCGGTGGCCCATGCTGCTGACGGTCACCACCCGCGAGCCCCGCACCGGCAGCAGGTTGTCCAGCAGCAGCCCGGTTAGCGCGAAGTGCCCGAGATGGTTGGTGCCCAACTGCATTTCGAAGCCGTCGTCGGTGAGCTGTCTGGGGGTCCACATCACGCCGGCGTTGTTGATCAGCAGATCGATGCGCGGATAGGCCTTGCGCAGCGCCGCTGCGGCGGCGCGGACCGAGGCCAGTGAGCTGAGGTCGAGTTCCTGCAAGGTCACGTCGGCGTCCGGATGGGCGGCGACCATGCGCGCCAGCGCGAGGTTGCCCTTTTCCAGGTTGCGCACCGCGAGGACGACGTGGGCACCGGCCTGGGCCAGTGCGGCGGCGGTGTGATAGCCGAGACCGGTGTTTGCGCCGGTGATGACGACGACTCGGCCGCTCTGGTCGGGTATGTCGCTCGTGGTCCACTTACTGTCGGAGCTCATCGGGGGAAACAATACCCACCGACCTTCGGTGTCGTCGTGTCGGCGCAAGTCGTTCTGCTCTCGGTGGCATCCTCAAGGCGTGGACATGGTTGATCCAGCACATCTGCCGAGTCGGCGCGCGCCGCTGCGGTGGGCGGTCGGTGGAGTCATTCCGTGGCTGCTGCTGGCCGCCGGAGAAGTCGTCTGGTACGCGTTGGACACGCGAATGCCCTGGCTGCACATCGTGATCGGCGGCGCGACCGTGCTCGGCGTGGTGATCTCGACGGCCGTCGTGCCGATGTGGCGCTACCGGGTACACCGCTGGGAACTCGGCCCGCAGGCGGTGTTCACCCGTACCGGTTGGCTGGTGCAGGAACGGCGTATCGCGCCGATCGCGCGGGTGCAGACCGTCGACACCTACCGCGGGCCGGTCGACCGACTGTTCGGGCTGGCCAACGTCACCGTCACGACGGCTTCGTCGGCCGGCGCGGTACACATCGTCGCGCTCGACGTCGACGTCGCCGATCATCTGGTCGCTCAGCTGACCGACATCGCGGCGATCGGTACGCAGGACGCGACGTGAGTCGCGCAGGCGATCGGACCGTGCGCCGTATGAGCGCAGTCGCGTGGCAGCGGCTGAGTCCGAGGATGCTGCTGGTCCACCCGGTCCATGAGCTGCTGCGCGAACTGCCGTTCCTGATCGGCGCCATCGTGCTGGGTACGACGACCGGCAACCAGCTCTGGACGGTGGCGGTGGTCGCCTACACCGTCGTGGTCGGTGTGGCGCGCTGGGGCACCACCAGCTATCGCATCGATGCCGGCCAACTGCAGCTGCGCACCGGCCTACTGCAGCGCAAGGTTTTGTCGTTGCCGCTCAACAGGATTCGATCGGTGAGCAGCGATGCGCGGCTGCTGCACCGGCTGACCGGATTGGCAGTGGTTCGGGTGAGCACCGGCCAGGACGCCAAGGGCGCGAACGGGTCCGGGGTCTTCGAGCTCAACGCCGTCGAGGTCGGTCAGGTGCCGCTGCTGAAGGCGATCCTGCTGGCCGACCAGACCGAGCCGCCCGACCCGACCACCGCCGAGACTTCCGAGGAGGCACTGGCCCGCTGGCAGCCGGCATGGCTGCGGTATTCGCCGTTGAGTGTGTCCGGTCTGCTGTCGCTGGCCGCCGCGGCCGGTGTGGTGTACGAGTATGGATTCGTTGGGCCGCTTCAGCATTCGCGGATTGTGACGGCGGTGCTCGACGAGGCCCAACGGTTGGGGACGACCAACACCGTCGCGGTCACCTGCGGCGCGGTGCTGGTGCTGTCGGTGTTGCTGGCCGTGCTGCGGTCGTTGCTCACCTGGGGCAACTTGGTGCTGCTGCGCCGGGCGGACGTATTGCACCTGCGGTACGGCCTGCTGCGGGTTCGCGAGCGCGCCTACGACATGAGCAGGCTGCGCGGCGGAACGCTGCGCGAACCGCTGCTGGTGCGGATGTTCGGCGGCGCCCGATTGGACGCCGTGATGACGGGTGTGCACGGTGCCGGCGAGGCGTCGGTGCTGCTGCCACCGTGCCCCGCGGCGACCGCCGAGGCGGTGCTGACCGAACTGGTCGGGGATCGGGAGGTCGTCTCCGGGCAGTTGCGCGGCCACGGCCGCCGTGCCGCGACCCGACGATGGACGCGGGCCCTGAGCGTGCCGGTGCTGGTGGGTGTGGGGTTGGCAGTGGTGACCGTTTTCGAGGGTAAAGCGGCTGTGCCCGTGTGGTTTTGGCCCGCCTGGATCGCGGCGACGGCGTGGTGTGCGCTGCTGGCGGTGGACCGGATCGGCGCGTTGGGCCACCGGGTGCACGACAGCTGGTTGGTGATGCGCTCGGGCAGCGTGGAACGACGCCGCGACTGCCTCGCCACCGTGGGTATCATCGGCTGGACGGTGCGTCAGACGCCGTTTCAGCGCCGCGCCGGGGTCGCGACTCTGGTGGCTGCCACCGCCGCGGGCGTCAAGCGCTATCCGCTGATCGACGTTCCGGACGACCTGGTGTGGTCGATTGCGGCCGAGGCGTCGCCGTGGGTGGCCGAGAGCATCTGGGCTACCCGCTAAGCGCTCAGCCCGCGCACTGCGGTGATGCGGGCCGCGAGTTGTTCGCTGGTGGCCGCGGCCACCGGTGGGCCCCCACACAGCCGGCGCAGTTCATTGTGAATCCACCCGTGCGGCTTGCCGATTCGATAGTGTGCCGCCGTTACCAGCGCGTTGAGTTCGCGGCGGAGGTCACGCAGTTGCCCATGTCGGGTGACCGGTTCGGGCGCGGCGGCGCGGCGGTCGAACTGCTGTTCCTGCTGGCGGCGCAACAACTCTCGCATCTGCCCGGCATCCAGCAGGCCCGGGATGCCGAGGTAGTCGGCTTCTTCGTCGCTGCCGGCGGGAGTGGCGGTGCCGAACGACGAGCCGTCGAAAATCACCTGGTCCAGTTCGGCGTCGGCGCCCAGTGACTCGAACGTGTTGTCCATCTCGGACGGCTCGTCTCGGCGGCGTTGCGCCTCGGCGAGCTCGTCGGTCTCCCGATGTGGTTGGCCCAGGACGTGATTGCGCTGCGCCTCCAACTCGCTGGCCAGCAGCAGCAGCGACGGCACGGACGGCAGGAAGATGCTCGCGGTCTCGCCGGGCCGCCGGGATCGGACGAACCGGCCGACGGCCTGAGCGAAGAACAGCGGCGTGGAGGCGCTGGTGGCGTAGACACCGACCGCCAGTCGCGGCACGTCGACACCCTCGGACACCATCCGCACTGCGACCAGCCAGCGGGTGCTCGAGGCGGAGAACTGAGCGATCCGCTTCGAGGCACCCGGGTCGTCCGACAGCACAACCGTTGGCTCTTCGCCGGTAATCCGTTTCAGCAGAACGGCATACGCGCGAGCGGCTTGCTGGTCTGATGCAATCACCATGCCGCCGGCGTCTGGTACGCCGCCGGCCCGCAGCTGTCGCAGCCGGGTATCTGCGGCGGTCACGACCGCAGGCATCCACTCGCCGGCCGGGTCCAGTGCGGTGCGCCAGGCCCGTGCGGTGTGCTCGGCGCTGGCCGGCTCGCCGAGTCGCGCGGCGTATTCCGCTCCGGCGCTGTCACGCCACCGGGTCTCGCCGGAGTACGCCATGAACACGACCGGGCGCACCACGCCGTCGGCGAGCGCGTCGGTGTAGCCGTAGGTGTAGTCGGCCTGCGACCGCATCAGCCCGCCGCCGTCCGGTTCGTAGCGCACGAACGGGATCGGGGAGTCGTCGCTACGGAACGGCGTGCCGGTCAGCGCGAGCCGGCGAGTGGCGTCGCCGAACGCCTCCCGGATCGCATCGCCCCAGCTCTTGGCGTCGCCGCCGTGGTGAATTTCGTCGAAAATGACCAGTGTTCGGCGGCCCTCGGTGCGCACCCGGTGACGGGTGGGGTGGCTGGCCACCTGCGCGTAGGTGACGACGACGCCGTGATACTCCGCCGACGTGTGGGCCGCGCTGTTGCTGAACCTCGGGTCCAGCGCGATGCCGTCGATGGCGGCCGCCGACGCCCACTGCACCTTCAGGTGTTCGGTGGGCACCACCACGGTGATCGTGTCGATGCTGCGATCGGCCAGCAACTCACCGGCGATCCGTAGGGCAAACGCGGTCTTGCCCGCACCGGGGGTGGCGACCAGCAGATAGTCTCGCGGTTTGGCGGTCAGATAGCGCACCAAGGCTCGCCGCTGCCAGCCCCGCAAAGCCCGGGTGCTGGGCGCTTCTACTGCCCGCACCCGAAACTCCAATCTGATCGAGATGCAGTCTAGGGCAAGCAGATCGGGCGGTGCATTTCTGCTGGGAAGCAGCGAGTCACGGCGGCCCATCAACTCCGCTCGTACCATCGACCGTGTGATAACGCCGATCATCGACGAAAACGCCCGCGCGGAGCGGCTTCTTGATGCCCAAGCCAAGGCGGCCCGGTTGTTCGACGAGATCGAACGCCGCGGCCTGATCCGCCCGGGCGTGGGTGAGAAAGAGTTGTCCGACGAGATCCGCGACCTGGCCGCCGAACTGCTCGGGGTCAAAGCCCACTGGCATCGGCGGATCGTGCGGGCCGGCGAGAACACCCTGCAGCCGTTCCAGGAGCATCCGCCGGACCGGGTGATCGCCGAGGGGGACATCGCTTTCCTGGACCTCGGCCCGATCTTCGAGGAGTGGGAGGCCGATTTCGGCCGCACCTTCGTACTCGGCGACGACCCGCACAAGCTCGCCGTGCGCGACGCGTTACCCAGGGTGTGGGAAGCGGGACGCGGCTACTTCGACAGCCATCCGGACATCACCGGCGCCGAGTTGTACGCCCACGTCGTCGAATTGGCGCGCGCCGAGGGATTCGAGTTCGGCAGCCCGATCGCCGGACACCTGCTCGGGGAGTTCCCGCACAAGCAGGTCGTCGGCACCGACGCGCAGTGGTACGTCACGCCGGGGTCGAACAAGCCGATGCGCCGCCTCGACCCGCAGGGCCGGGTCTGCCATTGGATCCTGGAGATCCATCTGAACGACCCGGGTGAGCGGATCGGCGGGTTCTACGAGCAGTTGCTCGATCTGGCCTAGACCGGGTACGTGACCCCGGTCAGTTCTTCGGAGACGGCCCACAGCTTGCGCTGACGCTCTGCGTCGTGCGACTTCTTGCTCGAGCCGACGATCACCGGGGCGCCCTGCGACTGCGCGAAGCCGGACGGACCGTAGTACTGCCCACCGATGACCGCCGGATCGGTGGCGGCTCGCAGTTGCGGCAGGGCGCCACCGGCCGCGTCCTGGGTGACCAGGGGTGCGGCGATCCGGAAGACCGACTCGAGAGGACCGGGCAGGTGGCGCATCAACTCGGTGTCCGAGAAGCCGGGGTGAGCCGCTGCGGCGATCGTCGTCGCGCCGGGTGCCAGCCGCCGCTGCAGTTCATAGGTGAACATTAAATTGGCCAACTTGGCCTGCCCATAGGCGGCGACCCGGTTGTAGCTGCGCTCCCACTGCAAGTCGTCGAAGTGGATGTCGGCCAGGATGCGGTGACCGACGCTGCTGACCGTGACGACCCGTGAGCCGGCCACCGGCAGCAGGCGGTCCAGCAGCAGGCCGGTCAAGGCGAAGTGACCAAGGTGGTTGGTGCCGAACTGCAGCTCGAAGCCGTCCTTGGTGGTTCCCTTCGGCGGATACATCACGCCGGCGTTGTTGATCAGCAGGTCGATCCGGTCGTGATCGGCGCGCAGTTGCTCCGCGGCTCCGCGGATCGACTCCAGCGAGGTCAGGTCCAGTTCCTGCAGAGCCACGTCCGCGTCGGGGGAGCTCTTCCGGATTTCGTGCGCGGCGTCTTTACCTTTGTCGAGGTTGCGCACCGCGAGCACGACGTGCGCGCCTTTGGCGGCCAGCGCCGCGGCGGTCTCAAACCCGAGCCCGGTGTTGGACCCGGTGATGACGGCGACGCGGCCGGTCTGGTCGGGAATGTCGGCGGTCGTCCACTTGGTCATGGATAGCTCCCTAAGCTATAAGGTAAACGGGGCGCGCGCTCCGGTTGATCTCTCGACCATATGGAACGTACGCCCCGTTTTGCAATTGTCTGTGGGTGAGGTGGCTCCATGTCGGTACCCGCTCGGCCGCTGCGCGCCGACGCGGCCCGAAACCGTGCCCGGGTGCTGGAGACCGCCTACGACGTGTTCGCCGCCGAGGGCCTGTCGGTGCCGGTCGACGAGATCGCTCGGCGCGCCGGGGTCGGCGCCGGCACGGTCTACCGGCACTTCCCGACCAAAGAAGACCTGTTTGTCGCCGTCGTCGAAGACAGGTTGCGGCACATCATCGCCGCCGGCCGCGCGCTGCTGGACGATCCGGGACCGGGCGAAGCGCTGTTCGCGTTCCTACGTCGGATGGTGTTGGACTTCGGCGCCACCGACCAGGGTCTCGTCGACGCGCTAGGCGGACTCGGTATCGACGTCGAGTCGGTCGCGCCCGTCGCCGAAGACGCCTTCCGCGCGTTGCTCGGTGAGTTGCTGGTGGCCGCGCAGGGCGCCGGAACGGTCCGGCCCGACGTCGACGTCCCGGAGATCAAGGCGCTGCTGGTCGGGTGTCAGGCCATGCAGGGCTACGACACGGCTCGCGCCGCGCGGGTGACCGACGTCGTCATCGACGGTTTGCGCCCGTCGCCCTGAACGGGCCTGGATACGGCGGCTCGTCGGCCGGTGCATCGGGTCGACAACGCGGGGTTACTGGGTGGCGAGGTCGACAGTCTGAGGGCGGTTTGCGGTTTGTTTGGTGGTGGTCACGTCGCGGCATTCACCGATAATCTCGAGGCTGCGGGTAGGGATGTTGGTGCTCTGCGGGTAGAAAATGGCGGTGACGCCGTTTTTCTCGGTCGCCGTGCCGTGGGTGTGGACGTCGTCGGAAGGGCTGGTCCAGCCGATGACTCGGAGGCGCCGCGCCATGTCGGAGATTTCTGCGTTCGACGCTTCGAAGCTCGCCGCCATCGGGTAGCCGATCATGATTTTCCCTTCGAAGGGCGGGTCACGCTGGTCGTTGCAGGACTCGTGCCAGAACGCCGG
>NZ_JAVKSG010000054.1:0-25063 GCF_039583785.1 Mycobacterium sp. | reverse complement strand
TAGGACGGCGCCGGCGGAGCCATGCCTGGCCGTGCGCGCAGCGTCCGGGCCGACGGCGTGGCCCCCTCCAAGGCTAGGACCGCGTGCTGTGTTCAGCCAGCCGGTGAACTGCGGCAGCGATTTCGTCGGCGTACTCCTCTTGGAGGAAGTGCTTACCGGGCAGCAATATCGGGTTGTCCGCGCCAGCGGCCAGTTGGGCTTGCACGCCGTAGCGGCGCCAGGGCAGGGCTCGGTCTCTTGTTCCCCACACGATCTGCACCGGGTACCCGGGATTACGCACCGCGGCGACGTATCGTTGCTGATTCTGCGCAGTCAGCTCGAAGCCCCGCATGATCTTGAGGAAGGCTTTTCCGCCGTCGTCGCCAAGTAACAACGGGACGTAGCACGAGATCTCGGCCGTCCGGACCCGCCGACTGACGCCCAGGTACCGCATCAATGCGACGAATGCGCCGGGGATTTGAATGGACGCCAACCACGCCTCACCAAGGCCACGGTGGGCGAACGGTTCCATCGCCCATGGCCGGTGAAATGTCTGCACCGCCACGATGGTATTCAGCACTGTCATCGACAGCACCCGGTGGGGCACGGCGGCGGCCACCTCGAACCCGACGGGACCGCCGACGTCGTGTACCACCAGATGGAACCGGTCGAGATCCAGCGCGTCGATCGCGGCGAGCAGCCAGCGTCCCAGACCGCTCCAGCTGTAGTCGGCGTCCGCGGGGCGTTCCGCCAGCCCAAGGCCGGGCAAATCGACGGCGATACCACGGAGACCCTTGTCGGCCAGCGCCGGAAGAACCTTGCGGTAGAGGTAAGCCGACGCTGGGACACCGTGCACGCAGATCACCGGTTCCGCGTCACGCGGGCCCTCGTCAAGAACGAACGACGAGATACCAGCGGCGGTGAACATCCGGCCCGCCGCCCGATGGGCGGCCAGCAGTCCGGCCACATCGTCCGGTTCTGGTGTCACAATGATGCCTTGCCTCTCGTGTCCTTGGTTCGTCGACTGCCACCATGCCAGTCCTCTTGGACGCCCACAACGTCAACGTCGCCGCCGAAACTGGCCAGCCACACCGGGTCGAAGTAGAAGTGGAGATCGGCCCCGTCAGACACCCTCACGACTGGTCGTCCCTCCCATCGCGACGCCTGTTGCCATCGGCTTACGCCAAGCATAGTGGTGGGCAAATCCATCTCGCCGGGGCCAGGACTAGCGTCAGGGTGGTCTGTCACTCGCAACGGGACGGAGGACATCGATGGCGATCCGGGTCGCCCACGTCGGCACGGGAAACGTCGGTCGGTTGGCGTTGATCGAGCTGATCACCGATCCGCAATTCGACCTGATCGGGGTTTGTGTCTCGTCGCCGGAGAAGGTCGGCAAGGACGCCGGTGTGCTCGCTGGCCTGGATCGCGACATCGGCATCACGGCGGTCGACGACCTCGATGCCGTGATCGCCACCCAGCCGGACTGCGTCGTGTACTGCGCGATGGGCGACACCCGTCTCCCCGACGCGATGGCCGACGTCATGCGCATTCTCGCAGCCGGCATCAATGTCGTCGGGTCGTCGCCCGGTTTGCTGCAGTACCCATGGGGTGTTCTACCGGATAAATACATCGCACGTGTGGAAGATGCTGCCCAACAAGGTAATGCCAGCATTTTCATCAGTGGTGTAGATCCAGGATTCGCCCGGCCGATGGACGAGACACCGATGCTGCTGCAGCCGGGTGTGCTCAGCATCGCCTGGGGCACGGCGATCCGGCAGTTGGCGGCCGGTCTGGGCATCGAGGTTGACAACATCACTGAGTCTTACCAACGCGAGCCGGCGCCAGAGGATTTCGACATCGCGGTAGGTCATGTGGCCAAGGGCACGCTGGCCGCGCTGCAATTCGAGATTTGCGGCATGGTCCAAGGGCATCCGGCGATCGTCATCGAGCACATCACCCGATTGCGACCAGACCTTCGACCTGACTGGCAGCAACCCGCGGCGGGCGGCGGTTCGTATCGCATCGAGATCACTGGCGAGCCGTCCTACACGGTGGACATCGTTGCGAGCAGCCGCTACGGCGACCACAACCAAGCCGCCATCGCCGGCGCTGCGGGCCGGATCGTCAACGCCATCCCGGCGGTGATCGCGGCTCCGCCCGGCATTAGGACGACGTTGGACCTGCCGCTGGTAACCGGTAACGGCCGGTACGCACTGATGGGAGTCGCTGCGGGCTAGGCGGCTCGAGTTTCATGGTCCGGCGCTGATTTTGACAATCTGGCGCTGGCTACCCCGCCGATTCCGCTTCCGCCTCTTTCTTGGCGGCGGCACGCTCGGCATCGGCCGGCAAGCGTTGCGCCGACTTCTTCGGCTTTGCCCTTGATGCCCTCGCTCAGTTGCGCAAACTGCGGCTGGACTCTGCGGGTGGGATACCGTAATTCGTTACCCGATGTGAAGGAGCGCGACGCGATGAGGACTTCCCTGACTGCGGTGGCGATGGCGGCCACCGTGACGACTCTGGCCGCGGCTTCGGTCAGTGCGTGCAGCAGCCGGCCCAACTCGTCGACACCGTCCTCGACATCCGCCGGCACGACGGCTGCACCCATCAGTGACTACAGCACGCTTTTGATCAAGGCCAGCGATATCAAAGCACCCGAGCCGTTCACCGCCGGCCCCGCGACCAAGGACCCGAACGGCCAAGCCGGCGCATCCGCGACGTTCACCGACCACGATCACAGCCATACGATCCTGGACACGATTCAGATCCTGCCCGACCGCCAAGCCGCGGCCAATGCGCTCGACTCGGCGAAGGGTATCCACCGCGAGGCCCTACGCACCAAGGCGCTGAACGCCGAAGTTGGGACCGGCGGGGTGACAATCGAGGGGCTGTCGCAGGATCGCTCCAAGGGAATCACCGTGTTGCTGTTCACCGAAGGCAAGGCATTCGTCACCATGGAGTTCGACGGACCGCCGGAAATGCTGGCACCGATCGACTTCGTGACCGACACCGGACAGAAACAGGACGATCTGATCAAGAAGGCATTCGGCAGCTGACCGACGCTCGGCACCCGGATCTCGGCCGCGGAGTCCAGCTGTCTGTCGACGGCGGATTCCTGTTCAGAACGCATCGGGATTGCGCTGTACCTCGTCGGGCACCGGATGCTGGTACAGCCGAGAAGCGTTCTCCCAGGTGATTTTGCGGATCAGGTCCGGCGGTAGGTCGCCGATCTGATCGTGCACCGTCTGCTGGGTATACGGCCACGTCGAGTCGCAATGCGGGTAGTCCGATTCCAGCATGATGTTGTCTGCGCCGATGCGGTCGTGCTGCACGAATGACGACTTGTCCTCTACCGCGCAGAACCAGAAATTACGGGTGAACACCTCCGCGGGTGTCAAGCGCTCCCCCAGCGCCGCCCAGGTACCGTACATCGCGTGGTAGCTCAGCATGTGGTCGAGGCGATCCAATAGTCCAGCGACCCAACCGATTCCGCCCTCAGACAAACAGATCTGCAGATCGGGAAATCTGCTGGGCAATCCGGAGTAGAGCCAGTCGACCGCCGCGGAGATGGCATAGGCGAAAAACAGCACACCCTGCACATCCGGCGGGGCGTCCTCGGTGGTCGACGGCGACGACCCTGACGAACCGATGTGCAGATTGACGACGGTTCCGGTCTCGGCGCAGGCGGCCATCATCGGGTCCCAGTGGCCGGAGTGGATGCTCGGCAAGCCCAGCATCGCCGGGTTCTCGCTGAACGTGATGGCACGAAATCCGCGTTCGGCGTTTTCGCGGATCATTGCGGCACCGAGCTCCGGGTCGAGTAGCCACGGCAACTGGCACGCGATGATGCGACCGGGGTGCGAGCCGGCCCAGACATCGAGATGCCAGTCGTTCCACGCTCGTACCGACGCCAACGCCAGATCGCGGTCGTTGGTCACCTGCTGTAGTCGCTGGCCGGCGAAACCCGGCAGGAACGACGGAAAGTTCAGCGAGGCGTAGATGCCGTTCACATCCATGTCTTTGACGCGTTCGTCGATATCCCACGCGCCCCTGCGCATCTCGTCGAATCGAACCGGTTCGAAGCCGTATTCCGACACCGGACGGCCGACGACCGCGTTGAACCCGACGATGGGCAGCTCGCGGTCGTCATAGACCCACGTCTGGCCGCCGTCGGCGGTGTCGACGACGTGTGGAGCGCGTGCGGCGAACTCAACCGGCAGACGTCCGGTGAAAGTGTCCGGCGGCTCGACGATGTGGTCGTCCACCGAGATCAGTGTGTAGCGGCGTTGCGCTCTCGGCGGGTCCGGGAGGAAGGTGACCGAACGGGCTTCGCCGGTCTTTGCGGTCGTGAACCTCAGGTCGGCGGCCAGTTCGTCGATCGATTTCATCGCAATCCGTTCAGCTCAAGACGCCGGGGTCGGCTTTGACCGTCATCCGGGCGGCTCCCGCCCAGTACACGTCGGCAGCCCGCTCGATGAGCGATCTCTGCATCCCCGCCATGTCCGCCCAATTCATCTGCACCGGTTGCTGACCGGTGAGCAGGACGTCATAGGCGAGTTTGCAGACCCGCTCGATGGACGCGGCGCGATAGACCGCCTCGGCCAGATTGCGGCCGGTCGCGATCACGCCGTGGTTGGCCAGAACGGTCAGGTTGGCGGCTGCGATGTGGGCCGCGAGATCGGCTGCGCGGGTCGGGCTGTCGATCTCTCCGTGGTACAAGTCGACCAGGCACAAATCGTCCAGGAACAGCGAGCCGGTCTGATGCACCAGCTCGGGCAGCCGGCCCAGCGCGGCAAGCACGCACACGTAGTGCGGGTGATTGTGGACAACCACCCGCGCGTCGTCACGGACGCGATGCAGTTCGGTGTGGATATGGATCGCCGGGGTGACATCCCAACGGCCACGGACCACCTGCGCATCGGCATCGACCACGCAGATGTCCGACGCGGTGATCTCCTGCCACCACAGGCCCCACGGGTTGACCAGCATCTCGGTTTGGCCATCGGGTTGCCAGGTGATATGCCCGGCCATGTTCTCCGCGAACCCGATGGCGGCAAGATGACGGAACGCGACCGCGAGCGCCTGCTCTTTGGAGAGGTCGACACCGATCGGCGGAACCACCGACGGCGCCCACACCTCAAGGCCGCCGCGCCGAGCGTCACCAGCGTTCATGATTCGCCTCCATCCTGGTTCGAACATCCTCTCGGAGGGGGCCTTTGGCGATCTTGCCGCCCGACGATCGCGGTAGTTCGTCGACCACGATGAGTCGCTCCGGCAGCAATTCTTTCGACACCCCAGCCGCCAACAAATGTGCGACGAGTTCAGCTAGGCCGACTACTCGGTGGTTGACGAGCTCGGCGTAGAGGCAGATCTTTTCGCCGAACACCGGATCAGGCATCGCCACCGCCGCGGCGACTGCGATTGCGGGATGTGTGATCGCGGCGTCCTCCACCTGGGCGGCGCTGATGTTCTTGCCGCCACGCAGGATGAAGTCGGACGTGCGACCGGTGACGCTCAGGTAGCCGTCGGTGTCGATCTCGCAGATGTCACCCATTCGCATCCACCCGTCGCGGGTGAACAGTTGATCGTGGTCGGTGCCGTCGAGGTAGCCGAGGCTGGTCGCCGGGCCCCGGCAAGCCGGCTGACCGCGCCCGGATGCCGTGACATCTCGGTCACCGTCAAAGAGTCGGACCGACATCTCGGGAACGATCCGGCCGGCCGTACGCAGCCGATGTGTTTGTGTGTCGTGCAGCGTTGTGGCGCTGAGGATTCCGGTCTCGTTCGAGCCGTAGAACTGTAAAACCTTTGCGCCGGTCAGTGTTTCGAACTCCGCCGCCGGACGGTACGGCAACGCTTCGCCGCCGGTGAAAACCACCCGCAGCGAACTGAGGTCGTAGTCGCGCGAGGCGCGATCGGCCATCAGCATCGTCAATTGAGTACTCACGCAGCACAACACCGTGATCCGGTGGGCAGCGATTGCTTCACATGTCGCCCTGGGACTGAAGCGCTGCTGGATCACTGCGGTCGCACCCAGATAGATCGGAGTGGTGTGGCTGGTCCAGATTCCGAAGCCGAACGGAGTGGGGATGACGGGCAGGAAGATGTCGTCCGGTGTCAAGTGACCGCCGGCGACCGCCTTCTGGTGAAAGTAGTACCACCGGTTCTGGGTGTGTACGACGCATTTGGGCAACCCCGTGGTTCCGGAGGTCGAGTTGATCAGGAACACCTCGTCGGGGCCGAGCCGGCGTCTTGGTCGCAGCGCCGTGGCTGCGGCCTCGACGTTCAATCGCGGCGGTCCGTCGGTGTGCAGCAACTCCAGCACCGGCACCGCTGCCCCGGTTACGGTTTCGGTGTGCGGGCGATCACTGATCAACATCGTCGCGCGTGAGCCGCGCAGTATCGCCGCAACCTCGCGGCTACCGGCGCGCGCTCCGATGCCGACGACGATGGCGCCACACCGTTCGAGAGCGACGAAGAGCACATGAATGGCGGCCGAGTCGCCGTGCCACACCGCGATCCGGTCGCCCCGGATCACGCCGAAGCCGGTCAGTTGCTCGGCTAGAGCTGTTGCCGCACAATCGAAGTCGTGCCAGGTGATTGATCCGCCAGGAGTGTCGATGTAGGCCACCCGGGCCGGACACTCCGTCGCGTTGCGGCCTACCGCGTCCGACAACGTCAGCTCGGACCACCAGCCGGCGGCACGATACCGGGCGGACTCTTCGTCGGTGAATGCCGGCGAGCCCGCAGTCTTGCGGCCACCGGCGCTCATCACCCGATGATATGGCCAGACCAGAGCCGAATGATCCCGTTTCTGGTGTCGGGCCCGTCAGCTCGGCTCGCGCAGCGGCAAGCCGGCGGTGCGGTAGATCGCATCGATGACGGCCATGTTCGCCACGGCGTCCTCCGCCGGGGTCTTGACCGGTTCGCCACGCAATACTGCCCCGGCGAAAGCGTCCAGTTGGTAGGCATAGGAGGCCCGACGGGCAAAGCGTTCGACACGTTTGCCGTCGGACGAGCGCACCGACATCCAATGGATCAGGTGCGACGGCCCGAAGCTAACACGGCGCCGCCTGGCTGCGAAGATCTCAGTCGACCGATGACGGACGCTTGGAGCGCAGTCACGACGAATTGGCCAACCGGATTCTTTCACTCGCGTTGGCGATCTTCGTCCTGCCGCTCGGCATCGGCGACCGTCAACGGCAGGGCGATCTCTTCGAGCGGCCGCTGCTCGGCAGCGACGCCCAGCCAGAGCTCCACAACGCCCGCCGCGGCCATCACCACGGCTCCGATCAGAAACGACCACATCACCAGGCCGCGCTCTGCGGATTCGATCAGCTGCCCGAACAGCAGCGGTCCGCTGATACCACCGATAGCGGTGCCTACGGCGTAGAAGAACGCAATCGCCAGCGCTCTGGTTTCCATCGGGAAGATCTCGCTGACAGTAAGATAGGCGGCGCTCGCGCCCGCGGAGGCCAGGAAGAAGGTTGCGGCGAGCACACCGATGAATGCCCAGACGCCGCCGGCTCGGGTCAGGAACACAAACGCCAGGACGACAGCCACCACAGCCGATCCGATATAGGACAGCGCGATCATCGGTTTACGGCCGACAGTGTCGAAGAATCGTCCGAGCACCACCGGACCGAAGAAGTTGCTCAGCGCCCACAGGATGTAGAACAGCGGCACCTTGCCGGCGTCAACGTCGTAGAACCCGCTCAACAAAGTGCCGAGGTTGAACGTCACACCGTTGTAGAGGAACGCTTGGCCGACGAACAGCGCCACTCCGAGGATCGCGCGCCGCGGATAGCGGGTGAACGCGACCCTGGCGATCTCCAGAAATGAAATTGTCCGTCGTTGACGAACTTTCAGTGGTTCTCCGTGCGGCTCGGGAAGCGGCCGGCCGGTTTCTCGCTGCACATCGGCCTCTATCTCGCCGACGATCTGCTCAGCCTCCTGGTCGCGCCCGTGGATAAACAACCAGCGCGGACTCTCCGGGACGTTCCGTCGCACCAGAAGAACGAAAATGCCGAAGATGGCACCGATGCCGAAGGCAAGCCGCCACCCGATATCGGCGGGGAAGTTCGCCGTGTTGAGCAGGACGAGCGCGCCGCCGGCCCCCGCCGCGGATCCCAGCCAATACGTCCCGTTGATCACCAGATCCACCCGGCCCCGGACCCGGGCCGGGATCAACTCGTCGATCGCGGAATTGATCGCCGCGTACTCGCCGCCGATGCCGGACCCGGTGACGAAGCGCGTGATGAAGAAATACCAGGGGGCGAAGGCGAAGGCCGTTGCGACCGTGGCCGTCAGATATACCGCGAGCGTCAGGATGAACAGATTGCGCCGTCCGAAGCGATCCGTCAGATGGCCGAAGAACAGCGCGCCCAGACATGCTCCGGCGATATAGAACGCCGCTGCCACACCGATGTCCGCGGGCGTGAGCGCAATCCCGCTGCCTTGCTCGGTCAGACGTGATGACACATTCCCGACCATCGTCACCTCAAGTCCGTCGAGGACCCACACTCCGCCGAGGCCGACAACGACGCGCCAGTGAAACCGTGACCACGGCAACCGATCTAGACGTGCCGGAACACGTGTCGAGATGACTCCGGTTTGCGCGCCTGCACTCATGGGTTCTCCGTTCCGTCCTGACCGGGCTGGTGTAACTGCCGCCGTGCTTCAGTCTTGCAGTCGGCTGTCGACGGGCGACCGGATCCCGCTCGCGGTGTTAGGTTCGAACGGCGGAGCAAAGGATGTGGGATGTGAGTACGTATGTCTGGGGCCTGTGCGCGCTGATCGCCTTGGCGGTGGCGTTGCTGCTGTTGTCGATCGGAACCGCTTACGCACGGCGGTTGGAGCGGGAACCGAAGCTGCCGTTCAGCGAGGAAATCGGGGCTGCGCCGCGCGTCATCAAAAAATTGCGCAGACGCGAATCCATGACGCCAGAGGAGTTCGAGTACGCAGAGCGCATCGTCGCTATCCGTGGCAACCCCATGGCGTTCTGCATCCCCTTCACCCTGTTCGCGCTTTCGACCTATTACGTCTTCGGGTGTCTGGAATACCTGCACGGAGCCACCCCGTCCGAGCGCACGTTCATTGGCGTGATTCCGATGGTCACCTCGACGAACCTTGCCATCCAACTGCTGCGCGCACGGCGCCTCAAGGGCCGTCTGAAAACCGCGCAGCCCGTGGCCTGAAGCCTGGCGGTTCGCTCTGCCGGGTGCATCGGCAAGTGATAACGTTCGGCACGTTGTGGTCGTTTGCGTTCTGTACTGAGTAACGTCACGACGACCTCATGTCAATCTGATTGATATGTCGGGCGACGGTGGGGTCGGAGCACAAGATTTGGGGAGTGCGTTGATAAAGGGTGATCGAGTGAGCCCTCGTCCAACCACGCGCAGGGTGCTGGCGCGAATCTGGATGCCGCTGGTTGCCGTCGTCGCCGTGAGCGTCGGCCTGGTCTGCATGTACAAAGTGCACCAGTTCTCGGAGCCCGAGCCGGTGATCACGGTCAACGGTCCGCAGGCGCCGGACGAGTTCAACGTCAAACGGCTGACCTATCAGGTGTTCGGCTCGGTGGGCAAGGGCGGGACGCTGGTGTACGTCGACATCGACGGCCATCCGCACCAAGTCGACGTGACGGTGCTGCCCTGGTCGCACACCGAAAGCACCACGCTGACGGTGGCATCGGGCGCCATTTCGGTGCACGTCCACGGCGGTGAAGTGAGCTGCCGCATGCTGGTGGACGGCGTCGTGCGCGACGAACAAAAGTCCAGACATCCGGATGCCGACGTCGAGTGCAGGGTGAAGTCCGCGTGAGCGAACACCGGCTGGATGCACCCCGGGTCGAACGCCCCTTCATCCCGCGAATGGTCCGCAGATTGGCCATCCCGATCATTTTCTTCTGGGGGTTTCTCGCGGTCACGACGACTGCGTTCATGCCCAAGGTGGAGGACGTCGCAGAAGAACTCGCCGGCCCGATGGTTCCGCACTATGCACCGTCGCAGCGGGCGCTGCTGCACATCGGCGAGAAGTTCCACGAATCCAATTCGACGAACTTGACCATGGTGGTGTTCGAAACGGACAACCGACAACTGGGCGACCAGGACCACCGCTACTACGACGATTTGATGCAACGCCTCCAGCACGACACCAAGCACGTGCAGTACGTGATGGATTTGTGGGGCAAACCGTTCACCGCGGCCGGGGCGCAGAGCGTCGACGGCAAGTCCACCTATGTGCTGCTGCGCCTGGCCGGCGACATCGGCCAGATCGAAGCGAACGCCTCTGTGGACGCCGTGCGACACATCATCGAAAAGGACCCGCCGCCGCCCGGACTCAAGGTGTTTGTCAGCGGCGCCGCCCCGCTGGCCTCGGACACGCTGAGCATCGCCAACGCAAGCCTGAACAACGTCACCATCGTCACGATCGTCCTGATCTTGGTAATGCTGCTGATCGTGTATCGCTCGCCGCCCGCGCTACTGGTGCCCCTGCTCGGCGTCCTTATCGAAATGCTTGTTGCCAAAGGGGTTATCTCGACGCTTGGGCATCTCGGATACATCGAGCTGTCGTCGTTCGCGGTGAACATTGTGATCGCATTGACGCTGGGAGCGGGAACCGACTACGGCATCTTCCTTGTGGGCCGCTACCACGAGGCACGGCTGGCCGGTGAAAGCCGAGAAGACGCCTTCTACACCGCATACAAGAGTGTCGCGCCGATCATCATCGGCTCCGGCCTCACGATCGCCGGCGCGTCCTACTGCCTGACCTTCGCGCGCCTGAACTATTTCCACACCATGGGACCGGCCGTAGCGATCACCATGCTGTTCACCATCGCCGCGGCGATGACGCTCGGCCCAGCGGTGTTGACCGTCGGCAGCCTCTTCGGAATGTTCGACCCGAGGCAGGTGGCCAAGGCGCATCTGTATCGACGGATCGGTGCGAGCGTGGTTCGTTGGCCGGTGCCGATCCTGGTAGCCAGTTCGGCGGTCGTGATGATCGGGGCAGTCTTCGTCCCGACCTATCGGCAGAACTATGACGACCGGCAGTACCAGCCGCACGACGCACCAGCCAACCTCGGTTTTCAGGCCGCCGATCGACACTTCCCCAAAAGCAAATTGTTCTCCGAGATGCTGATGGTCGAAACCGATCACGACATGCGCAATTCGGCTGACTTCATCTCCCTCGACCGGGTCGCGCGGGTGTTGCTTCGACTGCACGGGGTGGCGATGGCGCAGGGTATGACCCGGCCCCTCGGCCGGCCTCTCGAGCACGCGAGCATCCCGTACCTGTTCACGACTCAGGGCAGTGGTCAAGGTCAACAGCTGCCGTTCAACAATGATCAGAACAACAACACCGACGACCAGGCACAGATCCAGGCAGACACAGTCGCGGTGCTGCGCAAAGAGATCGGCTTCTTCCAGAAAGTCTCCGATGAGCTGCACCAGACAGTCTTGACCGTCGAGGATCTGGAACGAGTCAGCAACGACATCAATGACAATGTCTCTAATCTCGACGACTTCTTCCGGCCCATCAGGAGCTATTTCTACTGGGACAAGCACTGCTTCGACATACCCATCTGCTGGACGTTTCGATCGACGTTCGCAACGGTCGATCAAATCGACCACTTGGTCGAAGACATCAAGTTCGCCAGGATCTCTCTCGCCGTGGTGGACGAGACGTTCCCCAAGATCATCGCGCAACTGAAAGCCACCGCCGACGACACCGAAGCGCTGAGGGCAAAGCTGATCAACAGCTACGGATCGGCAGATTTGCAGTCGCTGCAGACCGCGCAGACATTCGACGATTCGATCAACGTCGGCAACGACTGGGACAAATCGCGCAGCGGCGACCTCTTCTACATTCCGCACGAGGCCTTCGACAACGAAGACGTCAAGGCCGGCGAGAAGTTGATGATGTCACCCGACGGCAAGGCGGCCCGCTTCATCGTCACCCACGAGGGCAACGCGATGGGCCCCGAAGGTGTCGAACATGTCGAGCAATTCCCCGAAGCGATCAAGGATACTCTGAAAGAGACCTCCCTGGCCGGCGCCCGGATTTACATCGGTGGCTCGGGATCCAACGACAAGGACATCAAGGAATACGCGATGTCCGATCTGCTCATCGCGGCGATCGCCGCCTTCGTGCTGATCTTTTTGATCATGATGTTCATCACCCGAAGTCTGGTGGCCGCCTTGGTGATTCCCGGCACCGTGGCGTTCTCCTACGCTGGGGCGTTCGGGCTGTCCATCCTCGTCTGGCAGCACCTGATCGGGCTGCATCTGCACTGGCTGGTTCTGCCGCTGACGTTCATCATTCTGGTGGCGGTGGGGTCGGACTACAACCTGCTGCTGATCAACAGGGTCAAGGAGGAACTGCACGGTGGACTGCACACCGGGCTGATCCGGGCGCTGGGCAGCACCGGCGGTGTGGTGACCTCTGCAGGTCTGGTATTCGCGTTCACCATGCTCGCCATGCTGATCAGCGATCTCAGGACGATCGGCCAGGTCGGGTCGACCGTGTGCATTGGTCTGCTGCTCGACACGTTGATCGTGCGGTCCTTTGTGGTGCCGTCGATCCTCACCATCCTGGGGCCGTGGTTCTGGTGGCCCACACTCGTGCGCCGGCGGCCGTCGGACCCGCAGCCCGCCGGAACCTAGACGTCATCTGCTCGTAAGGATTGCTGGGCAGAATCCGAACTATGCCGACGCCATCAAGCCGGGTGCTCCAATTGCGGGCAGTCGATCTCACCAACCGGTTACCCGGATATCAACTCCGCGAGTGTGGCGAGGGCGACGATGCGTGGAAGCGGGTCAAGACCCGCGTGGTCTCCGAATTGGCCCCCTATCAAGGCGATTTCCTGCCGCAACTGTGCACAGTGAAGTTCAACGACGGGACCGAGCGGTACTTCAATCCCGATGACCAGGTGGAAATAAGGCGGTGACCGTCAGTCGGGGATCGTGACCGGGTAAAGCTGGTGAATGCCCTGCAGGCCTTTGAGTTCCGCCTCGCGCGGCGCGCATAACTCGACACCTGCGGCGCTGTCGACCGCCTCGCGTACCGCATCGCTGACCAGGATCTCGCCGCCGCTCGCTTGACCCGCGATCCGGGCGGCCATCGCGACGTTGCGCCCGAACAAGTCGTCCCCGCGTCGAACCGAGGGCCCGATGTGGACGCCGATGCGGACGCGGATCCCACCCCACTGCTCGGCCTTCGTGCGCAGCGCACGCTGTACCCCGATCCCGCACAGCACGGCCTGTTCGGCGTCGGCGAAAGCAATCATGAACCCGTCGCCCTGGGTCTTGACTACGTGACCGCCATGATCGGCGACCAGCTTTTCGATCAGCCGGTTGTGGCGCTCCAGGACTTTCACCCAGCCCCGGTCCCCCAGCTCTTCGTTATGCGCCGTGGAGTCCTCGATGTCGGAAAAGGCGATCACCACGTCGCCGTCTGCGGTCAGTCGTGCCAAATCGGGACGTTCGACCTGCGCCCATCCGGCCAGGTCTTCGATCGAGTTACGGACGGTGGCGCCAATGCCTTTGGTCATCAACGAGTCGGCGGTCCGCCACGCTGCCCTGATCGCGAAGGGCGCGAGTCCCGGTCGCCGTCGCCGACGTCCGGTGCGGGCTTGGCGACTGCGCTCCAAGTCGGTTCGGGCTTGCTTGAGCCGGCGTCGGGAGACGGTGAGCAGCACCCCGAGCGCGACGAGGCCGCCGAGTTCCACGACGGCGGCACCGCTCGTCAGCACCACCGCGTTCACACGTCGATTATGACGGCCGGCGAAAGAGCCCGACGAACCTGTGCGTGCTGAACCGCAGTTCACCGCGTTTGCCGAGCGCTGATCGTGGCAAGGTGGGAGTCCTCGCGGTGTCAAGGTGACGAAGGGCGAGCGAGCGTGGCCGAAGATCGTGTCGACGTGGTGGTGATCGGGGCCGGATTAGCCGGCTTGCGGTGCGCCGGCGTGATCGCGGCTGCGGGCCGCGATGTGCAGGTGTGGGAGCAGCACGATGACGTCGGCGGACGGGTTCGAACCGACACGATCGACGGTTTTCTGTGTGATCGTGGGTTTCAGGTACTCAATCCTGCCTATCCGGAATTGCAGCGCGCGGTCGACACCACGGCGCTTGAACTGCGGCCGTTCGCTGCCGGAGTCGCGGTGCGGCGTCCGTCCGAATCAGCCGTCCTGGTCCATCCGCTACGTGAGCCCACCCGCGTACCGAAGATGCTGACTTCTGGCGCTGTTCGGCCCGCTGACGTCGTGGCGATCCTACGGTGGGCACTTCCCGCACTGCGCCCGGGCGCCCTCAAAACGCACCCGGGTAACGACACCACGCTGAAAGCGGCCCTGGACAAGTCGGGGGTGGGTGGTGAGTTGCGCCGCGTGATTGACCGCTTCCTGGCCGGCGTGTTGCTGGACGACACCGGCAGCGCCTCGAACGCGTTCTCATTGCTGCTGACCCGGATGTTTTTGCTCGGCGTTCCCGCGCTGCCCGCCGCAGGCATGCAAGCACTGCCGCGGCTGATGGCCAGACCGCTGAGCGGACGAATCAATCTGAACCAGAAGGTGACTCGCATCGAGCGCGCTGGGACGGGCTGGCAAGTGTGGGGCGGTGCGGGCAGCGTCCACGCCGACGAGGTCGTGGTGGCGACCGATCCGCTGACGGCAGCAAGCCTGACCGATTCGCCTGCACCGGCAACCCGCGGTGTCGTCACCGACTGGTGGGCCACCGACGAAGCGCCCACGACGCGACCCATGCTGTGGATTGACGCACGGCGCGACCCACCGGGGCCGGTGCTCAACACCGCAGTCATCAGTGCTGCCGCACCCAGCTATGCCCCGGAAGGCCAACATCTGATCGCGGCGTCCGCGCTGCTGGGTGCTGACGGTGCGCCTGCACCGGAAACCACCACCCGCCGCCATGCCGCTGACATCTTGGGTGCCGACGCTCGGCCGTGGAAGCTACTGACGCGCAGCACTATTCGACACGCCTTGCCGGTCCAGCCGGTGCCACTGCGAGTCCGCCAGTCGGTCGACGTGGGCGATGGGCTCTGGTGGTGCGGCGATCACCGTGACACCGCTTCGATCCAAGGCGCTCTGGTCAGCGGGCGGCGCACTGCGGAACAGATTCTGGCCGGCCGCTGTTGATCAGTCTCGGTCCGACCACCGAAAGACTGCGAGGCACGCCATCAACCCGCCGATCGTCCAGCCGCTCAGCACTACGAAGATGTGCCAGTGCTCCCAGTTCCCGGCCGGCTCGAAGACCGCCATTTTCGACGGCAGCAGCACCGACCGGAAACCTTGAGCCATCCACTTGACCGGAAATATGGAACCCACGATCAACATCCACGTCGGCAAAAAGATGAGTGGCACGTAGGTTCCCGACACGAACTGTAAGCCGACCGCCGGGCCGTTGGTGACCACGGCGGCTGCGACCGCGTTGCTGGCCAGATTGCTGATCAAGATTCCCAGCAGTGAGCAACTGACGATCCCCAACAGAAATACCCAGGTCAGCGTGAACCAGCCGAACATCGTTGCCGGCAAACGGAGGTCGAAGAACAGCAGCCCCACCGTCAGAAGAATGACCGCCTCGGCAACGCTGACGATGGCGACGAGAAAAATCTTCCCGATGAAATACGACAGCGCGGTGGTCGGCGTTCCGCGGAGACGCCGCAATGCGCCGGTGTCGCGGTCGCCCGCGATGCTGATGCCCAGGTTGATAAAGGACGTCGACAAGATCCCATACGCGAGCATGCTGGCCGCGATGACGGCGCCGGTGCTGGTTTCGGTGTTGGGCAGTTTTGTCGAGAAGATCGAACCCAGCAGGATGCAGATGATCGCCGGCAGTGAAAAAGTCAGAACCATCTGCTCTGGCCGGCGGTAGAACATCTTGAGCTCCGGGACAACTCGAGTCAGGCCGATGCGCAGCGGAGACGGCAGCGGCGACACAGCCCGAGCGCTCCGCCGGTGCCGCGTCACGGCGCCGGTCATGCGCTCGGCGTGCATCACTGCATGCCGATCAAGTGCAGATAGGCGTCTTCGAGCGTGGGGCGAGACACCGTCAGATCGATCAGCTCCGCCCCGTCCATCGAGCATCGTCTGATGAATTCGGTGGGGCGATCGGTTCGCTCTGTGCGGATTTCGCCGTCCACTCGCCACCGGACCGTCGCGGCTGAGTTGACGTACCGGATCAAATTCGGCGGGGAGTCGACTGCAACGACCTGGCCCCCGGCGATCACCGCGACACGGTCTGCCAGCGCTGCGGCTTCCTCGAGGTAGTGGGTGGTCAGCAGGATCGTCGTGCCGCCACTGGCCAATAGCCGGATGAGGTCCCAAAAGCGCAGTCTCGCTTCGGGATCAAATCCGGTCGTCGGTTCGTCGAGAAACAGCAATGTCGGCTTGTTGATGATGCCGAGGGCGACATCGAGTCGACGGCGCTGACCGCCAGACAGTGTCCGCACTTTCGATTCGGCCACCGAGCCGAGCCCGACGAGTTCGAGAACCTCCTCGGGTGCTCGGGCGCTGCCATAGCATTTCGCGAACATCCGCAGTGTTTCCCCGACAGTCAGCATGCCGGCGTCGCTGACCTCCTGAAGCACGATGCCGATCTTGGCGCGCCAGCTCCGGCCCGCGGTTCCAGGGTCTTCGCCCAACACACTGACGTGCCCGGAATCCCGTTTGCGGTGACCTTCCAGGATCTCGATGGTCGACGACTTGCCCGCCCCATTGGGTCCGAGGATCGCGAATACCTCGCCGTACCCGACATCGAGGTCCACCTCCCGCACGGCCTGCAGGCGTCGGTAGGACTTCGACAAACGACGAACGTGCACGGCGGAATTCACGACGATGCCTCGCCCTGCTTCTCGAGTTCAGCTAGCACTTGCCGTAGCTCGGCCTCGGACAGGTGCTCGATCAATCGGTCGACATCGCCATCGGCCGCGGCGGGCTGCGGTGCTTCGTCGGTAGCCGCGGCCGGGTCGGCGTCCGCCAATTGGAGTTCGGCGAGAATTCGGGCGGCCACCGAATTCACGCTGACGCCTCGGAGCAGCTCGAGCAACGGCAGGTCGATCGCGAATGTCGCGTTGACCCTGAGCCTGAAATCCATTGCCATCATCGAATCCAGGCCGATGTCGTCGAGGGAATCGTCTGCGCTTATGTCGACCGCTGCGATCTCGAACACGGCGGCGGCGATCTGCCGAACGTGGCCGGCGACGGTGTCGAGTCTCTGGGCTTTCGGGCACCCCGACAAGACGTCGAGAATCGACAAGTCTGAATCACCGGTGTCGGAGAATGTTTCGGCTGTGCCGAGCTCGGAGAACATCGGTGGCAGCTGACCGACGAGCCCCACTTGGCGAGCCCGCATCCAGTCCGCGCTGATCGCGACTACGTGCGGCAGCTTTTGGTTGATCAGGCGATCAAGAATGCGGGTGCCGGTGGCGGGCGTGATGAGGTCTATTCCCCGCTGCGCGTAGAGCTTTTCCAGCTTGAGCTCTTCGACCATCCCCACTGACCACGGGCCCCAGCTGATTGTCAACGCAGGCAGCCCCTGTGCCTGTCGGAACTGCGCGAAGGCGTCGAGGAACGCGTTGGCGGCGGCATAGTTACCCTGTCCGGGCGAAGCGATCACCGACCCTGCCGAACCGAACATCACGAAAAACTCCAGATCGCTTCTGCGGAAGGCATTGTGCAACACGCGTGCGCCCTCGATCTTGGGCGCCATGACGGTGATGAAGTCGCTTTCGGTCATGTTCAGCAGCAGCCGGTCGTCGACAGTTCCTGCGGCGTGGATGATTCCACGAACAGGTCGGCCTCCGCCCCGGATATGGCTACTCAGCCAGCCGTTCACCTGATCGAAGTCGGTGATGTCGACGCTGGCTGTGGTCACCTGCGCGCCGAGATGCTCGATCTTACGAATCGCGCTGATCGTCTGGTGATGCCGGTGGTCTTCGGGTAGCCGGGCCCACTGGTCTGGCGGCGGGATCTCGCTGCGAGACAGTAGCGCGATATGGCGGGCGCCACGTTCGGCCAGGTAGGTGGCCACGATGCGGCCGAGGGCCCCGGCTCCACCGGTGACGACGTAGGTCGCGTTGGGCGTGAGCTTCGTCGGGAAGGCTTGGGTCAGGCTCGTGCTCGGGCGAAGACGCGGGACGAACGTCGTCTGGTCGCGGATCGCAATCTGATCCTCGGCGTCTTCCGCGAGGATGTGCGCGCAGATATGCGACGCGGTGTCCGTGCGATCGTCGGCGTCGTCGATGTCGATCAGTCCGCCCCATCGGTCGGCGAACTCCTGGTGGCCCACCACCCGTCCGAGCCCCCAAACGGCGGCCTGTTCGACGGCAAGTGACTCGGTTCCGAGGACCGACTGTGCGTTGGCGGTCAGTACATAGAGCCGTGGCGCGATGGTGTCGTGTTCTGCGACGGCTTTGACGAGATGCAGGATCGTGAAAATACCGAGCTGATAGTTTGATTCGCTGGCTGTGTCCGCGTGACGGTCCTCGGCCTCGGCGCGGATGTCGAGCGGCCAGCAGTTGATGATGCCGGCGAGGTCTCCCTCGTTCGCAAGGTGAGTTTCGATCAGTTGCCCGATGTGCTCGGGGTGCTCGGGGTTCAGTGCGTAGCCACCGTCGACCTTGGTCAGCGCGGTGACGGGCTGGTGGAGGACCGCCCGAACACGCTGGCCGTTGCGGCGCAGTTCGCCGGCGAGCATCGTCCCGACGCCGTCGTTGTCCAGGAAAATCAACCAGGACAGATTGTTTCGTGACGTCGCTGCCGCGGTGTGATCGCTCGTCGCCGGGGAGCATGCGACCCACCCGATCTCGTAGAGCCCTTTGTCGACTCGCTCGGGCGCCATCCGCGACGACGCGCTCAACGCCTGCAGCGTGAAGCCGGTGAAGATGGCCAGCGTCTCGCCATCCTCGCCGAGAAGCGTAATGTCGCTTTCGATCTCGTCCCTGGTTGACGACACCACGGAGATCTGGGCGGTCATCTGTTGTTCGGGTCCGCGGTAGATGGCGGCGTGGCGGATTCTGGTGGGAAGATAACCGTCTTCTTCGGTCTCGCGGTCCAGAAGGGTTGTGCCGATCAGCGTTTGCAAGGCACCGTCGATGAGAGCCGGATGGAATCGGTACCGCTCGATGTCGCCGGCTATCGCTGCCGGTGTCACGATCTCGGCGGTGGCCCAGCCGTCTCCGGATACCATGCCGGCAATGCTCTGGAATGCGTCACCATAGCTGAACCCGACGGCTTGGGCGCGGGTGTAGAACTCGTCGTGGTCAATGGTGGTGCTGGGTTCGGCAGGGCGGCGCCTGTTGACGCCTCGGGGCGGCCGCGCGAGGGTGTTGAGTTCCGCTGTCGCCGTCATCGTCCACTTCACGTCCCCACCGGTTGTCGCGGTGAGTGCCGCGAACTCCAGGGCCCCGGTGTCGCGGTTGAGGGTGGTTCGCAGCACGGGATCGCAGGTTTCGTCGAGGATGATCGCGCGCAGAAGCGCAAGATTGTCGACACTGAAATCACTGGACCCATAGCTGGCTTCGGCGACGGCCAAGGCCATTTCGATGTAAGCCGCACCGGGAACGACGATGCTGCCCTGCACCTGATGGTCAGCGAGGAAGGGCATGGTGGCGGTGCTCAGTTCGACTTCCCAGGTCGGATGGACTCCGCCCACCTGCTGCCCGAGCAGTGGGTGCACCGGGTTGTAGTGCAGATCCTCGGCAGCCTCCTGAGTTTCGTTCCAATACCGCTTGGACTGCCATGGGTACAACGGAAGCTTGAGAAGTCGCGCCGCTGGTCGCGGGTAGAGCGCGTCCCACGCAACCGGATGGCCGTGACAGTGCAGCGCGGCAACGCAATTCATCAGGGTGCGACCGTCATCGTCATTGCGTCGCTGAGTCGCCCAGACGACTGCGTCCTTCTCGTGGGACGCGGCTATTTCGAAGAGCGATGCGGCCAGCACGGGATGCGGGCCCAGTTCGACAAAGTGGGTGTATCCGTCGTCGAGCATGCGACGGACCGCGGGTTCGAAAAGAACCGTGGCACGGGTGTTCTGCCACCAGTACGCCGCGCCGTCGGCATATCCGTCTAACCGTTCGCCGGAGACCGTGGAGTACAGCGGGATCGTCGCCGCACCGGGATTCAATTGCTGGAACGCACTGACGAGGTCGTCTTTGATGGCGTCCATGTAGTGGGTGTGGTACGGCACTTTTCCGTTGAGGAACCTGTTGAAGATGTGCGCGTCGTCGAGTTGGCGCACGATCTCGTCGAGCACATCGCTGTCGCCGGCAACGGTTACTGTCGACGGGCCGTTGATCGCAGCGATCGATACCCGCTTCCCCACGGCGTCGCGCACTTCGGCGTCGATCTTGGACATGAAAGCTTCGGCGCTGAGGCCAACCGCGAGCATGCGACCCAGTCCGCTGGTGCGCTGCTGCAGCCGACTTCGGTGGTAGATGATTTCAACGGCCTGCTCGAAGGTGAGGATGCCGGACAGGTAATGGGCGGCTACTTCGCCGGCGCTGTGACCGATCACCGCGTCCGGGGTGATCCCGAAATGTCTCAGTTGCTCGGCGAGCGCGATCTGGATGGCGAAGTTGGCTGGCTGGGCCACCTCGGTTTCGGACATGCGGGAACGGGTTTCGTCGGCCCGAAGTTCGTCGACCAGCGACCAGTCCGTGTAGCGCGAGAGTTCGCGATCGCTACGCAGAATGCTTTGGGTGAACTCCGGATACACATCGAGCAGGTCGCGGCACATCTTCCACCACTGCGGACCCATGCCGGTGCAGACGAAGGCAAGTTTGGGTGCGGCCGGGCCGATCCGGCTCGCCGCGATCTGTCCGCCGTCAGCGAGTGCCTGAAGTTGTTGTCGCGCATCGGTGATGCTGTCCGCGACGAGGGCCTGCCGGCAGGTCAAGTGGGTGCGACGCCGACTGAGCGTGTAGCCGAGGTCGAGCAGGGTGATATCGGGATGCGAGCCCATGTGTTCGGCCAACTGACGGGCTGTTGCCACCAGTGCTTCCTCGGAACGCGCCGAGATCGGCAGCACGGCCAGCGGCAGCCGCAGGGATTGCCCGACGCCGTTGGAGCAGGTCAGGGCGGGTGGCTCGGCGAGCACGACGTGGGCGTTGGTGCCACCGAAGCCGAAGGAGTTGACACCCGCTACGCGTCGGGCCGCGTGGGGGAACGGGCGCCCGGTGCGTGGAATGTCGATACTGAACTCCGCCAACGGAATGTGTTCGCTGGGGTTGTGCAGATGCAAGTTCGCCGGGATGTACCCATACTTGAGCACCAGTGCCGCTTTGATCAGTCCCGCAACACCGGCGCCGGCCTCCAGGTGACCGATGTTCGTTTTGACCGATCCGATCACCAGCGGTTTGCTCGACAGACGTTGGGAGGCAAGTGCGTTTGCGAGAGCCCGGATCTCGACCGGATCGCCGACGGGAGTTCCAGTGCCGTGTGCCTCGACGTAGCCGACATCGTTGGGGTGGACGCCGGCCCGTCTCAAGGCCGTCGTGATGGCAGCTTCCTGAGCTTCCGCGCTCGGTACGGTGATGCCGTCGGTGTGACCGTCCTGGGACACCGCCGTGCCGAGGATCTGCGCGTAGACGTCGTCGCCGTCTCGCAGGGCATGCGCCAAGGGTTTGATGACGACGACGGCGCCGCCTTCGCCTCGTGCGTAACCGTCGGCGGACTGGTCGAAGGCTTTGCACCGGCCGTCGGGTGCAAGAAATCCACTCTTGGATTCCGCGATCGCGGTGTTGGGCCCGATCATGATGTTGACGCCACCGGCGAGCGCCAGGTCGCATTCGCCGTTCCAGATGCTCAGCGCCGCAAGGTGCACCGCGACCAGCGAGCTCGAGCACGCAGTGTCGACGGTCATGCTGGGCCCGCGGAAGTCGAAGGTGAACGAGATGCGATTTGCCAGCATCGTCATCATCATTCCGGTGGCGGAGTGGGTCTTGAATCGGTAACGACTGGTGCGCCCTTGGTTTTGAAGAAGCTGATAGTCCAGGGTGAACCCGCCGACGAACACCCCGACATCCGTGCCGGCCAGATTGTCGGCCGATATCCCGCCGTCTTCCAATGCCTCCCACGTGGTACGCAGCAGGAGGCGCTGTTGCGGATCGACCAAGTTCGCCTCGCGAGGTGAGATGCCGAAGAAATGGGGATCGAATTGATCGATTTCGCTGAGGAACCCGCCTCGACGGGTAGTCATTTTCCCGACCTTCTGCGGGTTCGGGTCGTGGTATTTGTCAGCGTTCCAGCGTGTTTCGGGGACGTCGCAGGTCGCGTCGGTTTCGCTGCGCAGCAATTCCCAGTAGCGGTCCGGCGTTAGGGCGCCGCCTGGGAAGTGGCAGCCGATTCCGACGATTGCGAGTGGCTCGTGAGCGCCCTGTCCGGCAAGCGTGTTCACCTTATCGACCTAACGACTTGTGGTCGGATCTGTCGTCCGCTCAACTGAATTCGAGTTCGGGAGCGCATCGGACAATCCACGCCTCGCCGAGCGGGTCGACGTCTTGCTGCTGGCGGTACGTGGATCGGAGTTCTCGCAGCAAGGTGTCGCGTTGCCATGCCTGCACCTGCTGGGTGACATCATCGGAAAAATCGCGGCACTTGTCGGTGAGTATGCTCTCGATCAGTTGGCCCGCAAGCTGGCGCAGCAGCAGCACGTTCGCATCGAATTGCGCCGTGAAATCTGACGCTTTCCCCATCATGGCCGTATGTAGCGTGACCATGAAGTTGTGCGCTGAATACATATCGACGAATTGCGATGAGGGGCGGGCGCTTTCAACACCGGCCCATTCTCGGAAGAATCCTTGCATCCGGTTGCTCAGCTCGATGAGGCCTTCCAGGTGTGGCACCACTGCGGGATCGTCGGCCACACTGACGAATCGGCCATTGCTGTACATCAACCCGAGGAAGCCCCAGTAGTACGCGATGTCCCAAACGACCTTCGCCGTCATGACGGCGGGCGAACCCATGAGCTGGTACTGGTTGCAGTAGATGTTGAGCCACATGTCGGTCAGCGATCGAAAAAGCGAGTCGTTGATAGCGGCGCGTGCGACGACGCTTTCACCGTCGAGTTCGCGGGTGATCATGTCGGTGATAAGCCCGTTGCCGATCGCGACCAGGTCCAGTCCCGAGGAGTACAGCGGGTCCAGGAAAACGGCCGCGTCACCGGTCAGACACCAACGGGCTTGCGCGTCATAAACTCTGGTGGACCCGTGGCTGTATTTCTTCATCACCCTGAAGTCCTTGATCAGGTGCTTGCTCTGCTCGAGGGCAGCAGCGCATTGCGGCTCGTGTTCGACAAGCCAGGCCTGAGCCTTCTCGAGGGTGTTGAAGTCGCTGAACGCGTGGAAGGCGGGGTCCGCGACGATGCCGACGCTGGTTGAGCCGGACGCGAGCCGGATCAACCACACCCAGTAGCCTTCGCCCATCAGGTGATTGGTCGACATCGCCCGGCGGCCTTCGACGAGGCGCGCCTGCCAGGTCGGGTCGTCGCTCCACTGACCGATGTCGATTTCAGTCGCGACCCGCAGCCAGACCGCATTGCAGCGGTGTTCGTTGGAGCTCTTGAGTTCGAATTGGCGGGGCAGAGCCCGGTTGCGGCCTGAGGCGTCGACCACCCAACGGGCCGTGGTCGAGGTCGTGGCTTCACCCCGCTGAACGTGCAGGGTGTGCGGCTGGCCGTCGACGCCTAGTTCGACGGATGTGACTCGGCCGGCGGTGATTGCGACACCCTCAGCGGCGCAGCGTCTGTTGAGCTCGTTCTCCAACCGCCCGCGGTCGATTTGGTAGGTGACCTGAGGTGTGAACGAGGAGCTCCCGAGCTCCATGCGTTGGGCGATGTCGGTGTTTCCGTCGTGCGAGAAAAACATCCGCAATCCCATTTTCCGAATCTGAGCGGTATTTAGGTGGTCGGCTAATTCGAGGCGGTCCCGCAGGTATTGAGCCGATATCTCCACTGTCGACTCGCCGACGGTGTGGGTGATCTCCGGCAACGGGTGAGCGCGGGGCTCGATGATGAGCAGTCGGGTTGTCGGCCGGGCACGGCGCAACTCGAGCGCGAGGGTGAGCGCTGCGACTCCCCCTCCGACGATCGCCACCTCATGCTCCGATTGGACGTCGACTCCGCCGACGAGCCGCGATTTGATCTTTTGCGCCAGCGCGACCCGTGCCTCCGGGCTCAGTTGAGACAACTGTGCGTTTACGTCCACGCGTCCCCTCCCGCCGTTCGGATAGGACAGTTACTTAACATTTAAGAAGCTACACTAATTTGGGTCTCTGGCAAGCGGAGCAGCGACGAGTCAGGCCAACCCCGAGGACGCATCGATGCCGGCAGCAACCGCGGTCCATTTCGTGCTGGAACTGGCAATCATTCTCGTTGCCTGCCGCGTCACCGGCGCAGCGGTGCAGCGACTGGGGCAGGCGCCGGTCGTCGGCGAAATGATCGCCGGTGTGCTGCTGGGGCCGTCATTGTTGGGTCGGACGTGGCCCGACGTGCAACATCACCTATTCCCCCCGGGCCCAGCCAATGTCGTGCTGTACACGACAGCCCAAATCGGTCTGGTGCTCTACATGTTCCTCGTCGGACTCAACTTCGACGTGAACCTCATCAGGCATCGCGTCGGCACCGCGGCCGCCGTGTCGGCGGCAGGCATCTTGGCCCCACTGACGTTGGGGGCGCTCGTCGCGGCACCGCTCTTGTCCAGCGGGATTTACTTCGACCAGAGTGTCACGTTGGCCATGGCCATGATGTTCCTGGGCGCATCGATAGCGACGACTGCGTTCCCCATGCTCGCCCGCATCATCTACGAACGAGGGCTCTCCGGAACGCCTTTGGGCACCCTCGCGTTGGCGTGCGGCGCGGCGGACGATGCATTTTCGTGGTGCCTGCTGGCGACGGTGCTCGCCATACATCGTGGGAGTGCCGCCGTCGCGCTCACCGCAATAGTCGGCGGAATTCTGTATGCAGTACTACTTCTCACCCTGGGGCGCAGAGCATTTCGCGCGCTCGGGATGAGATATTGTCAAGACCTGTGGATGAGGGTGTTTCAGGCGACCTCCGTTTCGGTTGATTCGGCACCGGGCTCGGCC
>NZ_JAVKSG010000053.1:0-25225 GCF_039583785.1 Mycobacterium sp. | reverse complement strand
CCCCACCCCCGGCTGCGCCGGCACCCGTTGCCCCACCCCCGGCTGCGCCGGCACCCGTTGCCCCACCCCCGGCTGCGCCGGCACCCGTACCGCCCCCCGTTGCCGCGCCCCCCGCGGTGGTGCCGATCCCGATCCCGATTCCGGGCATTCCGCCGATCTTCGGTGGACCCCGGCCGGGGCAGTGGGGGCCCGGTGGCGGTGGCGGATTCCCCGGCCCCGGCGCCGGCCCCGGTGGCGGCCACCCCGATGGCGGCGGCGGGTTCCCTGGCCCCCGTGGCGGCGGCGGATTCCCCGGCCCCGGTGGCGGCGGCCCCGGTGGCGGCTTCCCCGGCGGTGGCCACGGCAGCGGCGGTGGAGGGTTCGGTGGCGGTCCCGGCGGGTTCGGTCGCGGCCCTGGCGGCCCCGGCGGCTTCGGCGGCTTCGGTGGCGGAGGTCACGGCGGCTTCGGTCACGGATTCGGCATGCCTGGTCTGCGCTTTTAGCCCTCGGCACGAAAGCGTCACCTGACGTTTGACCCCCGCTCAGCCGAGCGATGCCGTTAGCTCATTGGCGGGACTTACACACGGGTGTATGAGGTGCACCGTTTTTGGTACGGGTTATCTGGGTGCTACCCACGCCGCGGGGATGGCTGAACTCGGGCACGAGGTCGTCGGTGTCGACATCGATCCCGGTAAGGTCGCCAAGCTGGCCGCCGGTGACGTCCCATTCTATGAGCCAGGTCTGCGGAAGATGTTGCGGGACAACATCGAAGGCGGCCGCCTACGGTTCACCACCGACTATGACGTGGCCGCTGAATTCGCCGACGTGCACTTCCTCGGAGTCGGTACTCCGCAGAAGCGCGGCGAATACGGTGCCGACCTGAGCCATGTCCACGCCGTAATCGACACTCTGGCACCGCGTCTCACGCGGCCGGCGGTGATCGTCGGAAAGTCCACCGTCCCAGTCGGGACCGCCGCCGAGTTGGTCGGGCGGGCGCGGGCGGCCGCGCGTCCCAATGTGGACGTCGAAGTGGCCTGGAATCCGGAATTCCTGCGCGAAGGTTTCGCGATTCACGATACTCTGCACCCCGACCGGATTGTGCTTGGTGTGCAGGATGGTTCGACGCGTGCCGAGGCCGCGATCCGCGAGATGTACGCGCCGATGCTCGACGAGGGCGTGCCCTTCCTGGTGACCGACCTGCAGACCGCCGAACTGGTAAAGGTCTCCGCGAACGCGTTCCTGGCAACCAAGATCTCATTTATCAACGCGATCTCCGAGGTGTGCGAGGCCGCGGGCGCCGACGTCAAGCTGCTGGCCGATGCGCTCGGTCACGATCCGCGGATCGGTCGTCGATTTCTCAACGCCGGCTTGGGTTTTGGTGGCGGGTGCCTCCCGAAGGACATCCGGGCGTTCATGGCCCGCGCCGGCGAATTGGGCGCGGATCAAGCGCTTACCTTCCTGCGGGAAGTCGACAACATCAACATGCGGCGGCGCACCCGGATGGTCGAACTCGCGACTAAAGCGTGCGGAGGTTCACTACTGGGCGCGAACATCGCCGTTCTCGGTGCTGCGTTCAAGCCCGAATCCGATGACGTGCGAGACTCGCCCGCACTCAATGTCGCGGGCCAACTCCAGCTCAACGGTGCTGCCGTCAATGTCTACGACCCCAAGGCGCTGGAGAACGCGCAGCGGCTCTTCCCGACGCTGAACTACGCAGTCTCGGTTGAGGAAGCGTGCGACCGCGCCGACGCGGTCCTGGTGCTCACCGAATGGCCGGAATTCGTCGACCTGGACCCCGAGGTGCTCGCCGACCGGGTGCGCTCCCGCGTCGTCGTGGACGGCCGGAACTGCCTCGACCTGCAGCGCTGGCAGCAAGCCGGTTGGCGCGTGCGCTGCTTGGGGCGCCGGGTAGCCTGACCGCGTGCCGGTGCGACCCCAAGCGGTACGTTTCATTGCATGACCACATCGGAGATCGCCACCGTACTGGCGTGGCACGACGCCTTGAATGAGGCGGACACCGACACGCTTTTGTCCTTGTCCAGCGACGATATCGAAGTCGGCGACGCACACGGCGCCGCCCAGGGCCACGCCGCACTGCGGGAATGGGCGACCGTCCATCCGCGTCACGCGGAAGTGGGCCGCATCTTCGTCCACGACGGTGTCGTCGTGGTTGAACAGAAAATCGGCGGCCCAGGCGCATCCGGTTCCACCATTGCGTCGGCCTTTCGTATCGTGCACGATCACGTCACCGCGGTGTTCCGTCACGACGACCTGGCGGCTGCGCTCGCCGCCACCGAACTGACCGACGCCGACCTCGTCGACTGAGGAGTAGCCGATGCGCGGGATCATCCTCGCCGGTGGAGCGGGCACGCGCCTGTACCCCATCACCATGGGCGTAAGTAAGCAACTGCTGCCGGTCTACGACAAGCCGATGATCTACTACCCGCTGTCGACGCTGATACTGGCCGGCATTCGCGACATTCAGGTCATCACCACCGCGTCCGACGCGCCCGCGTTCGGGCGAGTACTCGGCGATGGCAGCGTATTCGGCATCAACATCAGCTACGCGGTGCAGGATCAGCCACAAGGACTGGCTCAGGCATTCGTGATCGGTGCCGGTCACATCGGCTCCGAGCCAGTTGCACTGGCGTTGGGCGACAACATCTTCTACGGCCCCAGCCTGGGCACCAACCTCCGGCGTTTTCAAAACCTCAGCGGGGGAGCGATTTTCGCCTACCGGGTGGCCAACCCGACGGCCTACGGTGTCGTCGAATTCAACGACGACGGCATCGCGCTCTCGATCGAGGAGAAGCCGGCCACCCCGAAGTCGAGCTACGCGGTCCCCGGCCTGTACTTCTACGACAATGACGTGATCGAGATTGCCCGCGGTCTAAAACCCTCTGCGCGAGGCGAATACGAAATCACCGACGTCAACCGGACCTACCTCAACCAGGGGCGCCTGGCGGTCGAAGTGCTGGCCCGTGGCACTGCCTGGCTGGACACCGGGACGTTCGAATCACTGGCCGATGCCGGCGACTACGTTCGTACGCTCGAACGTAGGCAGGGGTTGAAGGTCGGCGTCCCCGAGGAGGTGGCCTGGCGGATGGGTTTTATCGACGACGACCAGCTGGCCCAGCGTGCCGAGTCGCTGTTGAAGTCCGGTTACGGCGCCTATCTGCTCGGCCTCTTGGAACAACGCTGACGCTCAGCCACCTGACAGCGGACGTGCCATGACGGTCAGACGGTTTCCGTAGCGAGGGCCGTGGCCGAACCCGCCTTGCCGGGCGGCGGACGCTCCGGGCATCCCCGGCAACCCGGCCGGCACGGCTTCGCCGCCGCCGCCGGTCGGTCCCACCGCGTTGGTCCAGCCGCCACCGGCATAGGTGACACCGCTGTGGTTGGCGACCTGCGCTGCCGCGGTCCACGTCGGTGGCACCGACAACCGGCCGACCAAGGTGCTGCCGGAGGTGTTCACCGAGACGCCGACGCTCGGTACCGCCGCAGGTGTCGGCGGTGGTGGCGGCGGCGCGAGGTAGCCGGTGACGCCGGCGCCTCCCGGAGCCGTGACACCCGGCCCCAACGAGTTGACGTCAGCCAGACCGCTGATGACGGCGGGGGCGAGGATTGCCGGGCTGATGTACGAACCCGACACGACACCGTTCACCAGGCTGGAGTTCAGGAAGGTTCCGATGGAGTTGCCGTCGGCGCCGTCCAAAAGGTCGAGGAAACTGCCGAGCGCACTTGTCGGCTGGGCAGCCGCATTTGTCGCCGCGGACACCGGCGAGGTGAGTTGGTTCAACGACGACGGGATTGTTGAGGTCAGCTGCCGCAGCTGGGACTGCACGCCGGCGCCGGTACTCGCGCTGCTGGCCCGGGTGACGGCCGAACCCTGGGTTGTCTGCGCGGCTGGATTCGACGTCTCGGGTGCCTGGGTGAACGGCGTGACCGCGGATGCCGCCGCCGAGCTTCCGGCATAGCCGTACATCGCCGCGGCGTCCTGTGCCCACATCTGGGCGTACGTGGCCTCGTTGGCGGCGATTGCCGGGGTGTTCTGGCCGACGACGTTGGTCGCGACCAGCATCGCCAGCTGCGCGCGATTGCCGGCAACCTCGAGCGGGGGGACAGTCATCGCGAATGCTGTCTCGTAGGCGCCGGCGGCGCCCGAAGCCTGGGCCGCGGTCTGCTCGGCCTGCGCCCCGGTCGCGGTCATCCAGGCGATGTACGGGTCGACGGCGGCGACCATAGTCGCCGATGCAGGCCCGAGCCACTCGTCGTCCAAGACGTCGATCGTCGACTGGTACTGGGTCGCGGCCGACTCGAGCTCGGCGGCGAGCAGATTCCACGCCGCCGACGCAGCACGCATAGGGGCCGAGCCAGGCCCGGAATACATTCTCCCAGAATTGATTTCGGGGGGCAATGCGCCAAAGTCCATGTTTAACGGTCCGAACTCAGGGCAGTTGAGGTACACGATCGGTTGCGGACGGCCGTTGCTGCGGGCGACTGCGCCTGCTTTGCAACAGAGAACATCGCAACTCTCCTTTCGATGAAAGCTGATCTATCCAGACCCACTGATGCAGGGTGTGTCTGATGTGCTGAAGCGCGGGGTGCGCGGAAGTGTGCTGGGGCATCAACTGTCAGTCGATCCGCCGCACCTCCCCGTGATCCAGGCCGTGTGCATCCACTCCGGTGTGGCAAGCCCACGAGGCGTTGGCATCGATACAACCCATAGTGCGCCTAAGTTTCACGGCGGCGCGCGATCGGCGGCCACATTCATAGAAACTTCAAATTTTGCCCGTGGGCTTCTCGCTCACTGATTTCCGGCAGCAACTTCAGCGCAGACGCCCGGCGGATGGACACCAGCAGCCAAACGGTGCATCGGCCGGGTAAACCGACCGGCGGGCCGGCTACTGGCGGTAGCTGACCAGGAAGTTGCCCAGCCGCTCGATGGCGCGGGCCAGATCGCGTGACCACGGCAGCGTGACAATCCGCAGGTGATCCGGTGCGGGCCAATTGAATCCGGTTCCCTGGGTGACGAGGATCTTCTCTTGCAGCAGCAGATCCAGGACGAGTTGTTCGTCGTCGGCGATCTCGTAGACCTCGGGATCGAGTCGCGGGAACGCATACAGCGCGCCGGAGGGTTTGACGCAGGACACTCCCGGGATGTCGTTGAGCTTGGACCAGGCGACGTCGCGCTGTTCGAGTAGCCGCCCGCCCGGCAACACCAAGTCGTCGATGCTTTGGTGGCCGCCGAGTGCGACCTGAATGGCATGCTGTGCAGGGACATTCGGGCATAGCCGCATATTCGCCAACAGGTGGATGCCTTCGATGAAGCTGCTGGCATGGTCCTTGGGTCCGGTGATGGCCAGCCAGCCGGCCCGGTAGCCGGCGACCCGGTAGGCCTTGGACAGGCCGTTGAACGTCAGGCACAACAGATCCGGCGCGACCGACGCCAGGCTGATGTGCTGCGCGTCGTCGTAAAGGATTTTGTCGTAGATCTCGTCGGCGAGCAGCAGCAACTGGTGTTTGCGGGCCAAGTCGGCTATCTGCGTGAGGATCTCACGGCTGTACACCGCACCGGTCGGGTTGTTCGGGTTGATCACCACCAAGGCCTTGGTGCGCTCGGTGATCTTCGACTCGATGTCGGCGAGATCTGGCTGCCAGCCTTGGGTTTCGTCGCACAGGTAGTGCACTGGTGTGCCCCCCGCCAGTGACGTCGAGGCGGTCCACAGCGGGTAATCCGGGGCGGGGATCAGGACCTGATCGCCGTTGTCCAGCAGTGCCTGCAGGGTCAGCGTGATCAATTCCGAGACGCCGTTGCCCAGGTACACGTCGTCGACGTCGAAACGCGGGAAGCCGTCGACCAATTCGTAGCGGGTGACCACCGCGCGACGTGCCGGCAGGATGCCCTTGGAGTCCGAGTAGCCCTGTGCGTACGGCAGCGCCTGGATCATGTCGCGCATGATGACGTCGGGGGCGTCGAAGCCGAACGGCGCGGGGTTGCCGATGTTCAGCTTGAGGATGCGGTGCCCCTCGGCCTCCAGTCGCGCGGCGTGGTCGTGCACCGGCCCGCGGATCTCGTAGAGGACGTCCTGCAGCTTCGATGACTGCGCGAACGTACGCTGCCGCGGCTGATGCCCCGCGCTCTGCCATGGCAGCTGGTGAGTGGTCACATCATCAATGGTGCCACGGTTGTCTATCTATTTAATAATTCGTTCGACGGCCTGATCAGCGTTTACCTGGTGGACGGGCCCCGCGGGCGATGCCCAGCCCCTTGACCGGAGCCGCCGGTGAAGCGTCCTCGGCGCCGTTGCCGCTTTCGGCAGGCGCGGATGGCCGCTCGGCTTTCGCCGGGGACTCTGGCTTTGCTTCCGGTTCCGGGGTCGGGGTTTCGGCCGGCTTGGCAGCCTTCTTGGCGCCGGGACGCTTTGCTCCTGCCGCGATTCCGAGACCCTTCACCGGTGCGGCCGGCGCCGTGGTCTCTGCAGCCGGGGCGGACTTCGTCTCGGGCTCGGATGGCGTTGCGGCTGCCGGCTTTACGGCCGTCTTCTTGGCGCCAGGCCGCTTGGCGCCGCCCGCGATGCCCAGCCCCTTGACCGGTGCGGCAGTGGACTTGGTCTCCGCAGCTTTCTCCTGGACCGGTGCTGGGGCTTCCGGTTCGGCTTCCTCGGGCGGAGCCGTCGCGGTGGCAGTGGACGCCTTGGGCTCGGCCTTGTCGGCCTTTTCCGCACGCTCAGCGGCTACCTTGGCGGCAGCACCCTTCTCCGGCAACGTGATCGTGCTGCGGTCGAGCGACTCGAGCAGCAACTGCGCCACGTCGAGGACGTCGACGCCTTCGCGTCCGGCCGCCTCCTGGCGGTCGTTGACACCGTCGGTGACCATCACCCGGCAGAACGGGCAGGCGGTCGCCACCGTGGTGGCGCCGGTGGCCAGCGCCTCGTCCACGCGCTCGTGGTTGATCCGCTTGCCGATGTGCTCTTCCATCCACATCCGCGCGCCACCGGCGCCACAGCAGAAGCTGCGGTCGGCGTGCCGCGGCATCTCGGCCAACTTCGCACCGGCCGCGCCGATCAGCTCGCGGGGTGCCTCGTAGACCTTGTTGTGGCGGCCCAGGAAGCACGGGTCGTGGTAGGTGACGTCTTGCGAAACGGGGGTGACGGGAACGAGCTTCTTGTCGCGCACCAGCCGGTTGAGCAGCTGGGTGTGGTGCAGCACGGTGTAGTTGGCGCCCAGCTGCTTGTACTCACGACCCAGGGTGTTGAAGCAGTGCGGGCAGGTGACCACGATCTTGCGGTCGACGGTCTCCACGCCTTCGAACAACTCGTCCAGGCTTTCCTTGGCCTGCGCAGCCAGCTGCTGGAACAGGAACTCGTTGCCGGAACGGCGGGCCGAGTCGCCGTTACAGGTTTCGCCGGTGCCCAGCACCAGATACTTCACCCCGGCGGTGGCCAGCAGTTCGGCGACCGCCTTGGTGGTCTTCTTGGCCTTGTCGTCGTAGGCGCCGGCGCAGCCCACCCAGAACAGGTACTCGAAACCCTGGAAGCTGTCGACGTCTTCGCCGTAGACCGGAACGTCGAACTCGACCTCGCTGATCCAGTTGGTCCGGTCGGCTGCGTTCTGGCCCCACGGATTGGCTTTGTTCTCAAGGTTTTTGAACAGCACCGAGAGCTCCGAGGGAAATTCGGATTCCATCATGACCTGGTAGCGGCGCATGTCGACGATATGGTCGATGTGCTCGATGTCCACCGGGCACTGCTCGACGCAGGCGCCGCAGTTGACGCAGGACCACAGCACGTCGGGGTCGATCACGCCACCCTGCTCGGCGGTGCCCACCAGCGGACGGGCCGCCTGTTCAGGCCCGTGCCCGGGCACCCGGCCGAAGCCGGACTCGGGCACGTGGTGGCCCTCGTCGTGCGCGGTCTGCAGGTCCAGGCCCTCGAGTGGCTCGGCCTTCTTTTCACCGAGAATGTAGGGCGCCTTGGCCATCCAGTGGTCCCGGAGGTCCATGATGACGAGCTTGGGGGACAACGGTTTTCCGGTGTTCCAGGCCGGACACTGCGACTGGCAACGACCACACTCGGTGCAGGTGGCGAAGTCGAGGTTGCCTTTCCAGGTGAAGTCCTCGATCTTGCCGCGACCGAAAGTGGCGTCGTCCGGCGGGTTTTCGAAGTCGACCGGCTTGCCGTCTGCCTCGATCGGCAGCAGCGGGCCCAGGCCGTCGGGTAGCCGCTTGAAGGTGACGTTGATCGGCGCCAGGAAGATGTGCAGGTGCTTGGAGTGCAGCACGATCAGCAGGAAGGCAAGGGCCACGCTGATGTGGGCCAGCAGTACGATCGTCTCGATCCACTCGTTGGCGGTCACGCCGAGCGGATGCATCAGTGCCCCCATCGCGTGGGAGAAGAACGCTCCCTCGCCGTACGGGAGGCTTCCGGTGTTGACCGCTGCGCCGCGGAAGATCGCGTAGCTGAGGATGACCAGCGCGATCATGAATAGAATCAGCCAGGCACCGCCGGTGTGCGAGCCGTAGAACCGTGACGAGCGGCCGTACTCCTTGGGTTCGGAGCGCAGCCGGATGATCGCGAACGTCGTGATACCAGCGAGCACGGCGAGCGCGATGAAGTCCTGCAAGAAACCCAGCGCGTCCCACCGGCCGACGATCGGGATGTGGAAGTTCGACACGAACAGGGTTCCGTAGGCCTCGATGTAGACCGTGATGAGGATGAAGAAGCCCCACATGGTGAAGAAGTGCGCGAGACCCGGAATTGACCATTTCAGCAGCCGGCGCTGGCCGAAGACCTCCGCGATCTGCGTCCAGATCCTGGTGCCGATGTCGTCGGTGCGACCGGTGACCGGTTGACCGGAGAGCGTGAGTTTGACCAGCCAGAGGACTCGCTTGAGTGCGAGCAAAGCGACGATCGCCGTCCCGCTCAAGCCGACAATCAGTCTGATCAGCATCTGCGTGTGCACGAAGCCTCTCCCCACTATTCAGCGTTACTGACCGGTAACTTAAGCCGTATTACCCGTCGGTAACTTAACTGCTACACCTGCTCAAGCCGTGTATTCCTGCTCATAGTGACATCTCGGGCGGGGTGACCGCGACGAAGGATGCCCTAACTTGGCCGCCGCCGCGTGCGGCGACCGGTCCAGGCCCGCTGCGCATCGGGCCAGGCTAGAAGTGCGGTATCTCAGGGATCTCAGGTATCGGAGGTATCGGCGGTATCGGCGGCAAATTGCTGCTCCACCAGTGCCGCCGAGGATGTTGCGGCGTCCAGGTAGCCGTCGGCACCGGCTCGATGGTGGTGTCTTCGGATGGAGGCGTCGTGGTCGGCCTGGTCGTCGATGGCGTCGGTGACGGCGTGGTCGTTGTGGCCGAGGGCATTGTGGTCGATGTCCGGGTGGTGGCGGGCGCCGGCGCGCTGCCACCGTTGTCCCGGGCCAGGGTGGCCAGACCGTAGATGATTGCGGCGATCAAGATGACGACCGCCAGGCCCCATAGGGCAAGGACCCACCGCTTGAGGTACCACGGAGACGGTCCCCCGACCGCGCTGAAGCGCTCTGTTTCGTCGACGCCTTGCGCGTAGTAGTCGTCGTGGCCGGTCGGCGCTTCGCTGGGATCGTGTGCAGATCCGTCGCCCGTCACGTGCACCGATACTAGTCGCGGAACCTTTCAGTTTGACCGTAACGGTGGCTCAGAAACCGTGCGGAAGCGTGATCACCGTGTGCGGCAATGTGATTGTCGACGGGACATGCAGATGATGGCGGTGCTGCGGCGGCTCGTCGGGGGAGTTGTGCTCCGGTGGCGGCGCCTCTTCGGGCGTCTGTTCGGGCGTTTCGGATGGTGGCGCTTCGGAGCTGGTCGACGGAGTGCTCGTCGCCGGTTCCGGCGAGGTGGTGGACGACGTGTGCGGTTCCGGCGAGGTGGTGGACGACGTGTACGGCGCCGGGACGCTGGACCCGCCGCCGCGCGACAGCTCGACGATGCCGTAGCCGATCAACGTGAGCAGAAGCGCGACCATCAGCGCCCACAGGGCCAGAAACACCCGGTTGCGGTACCACGGCGCCGGTGCGTCGTCGGGGGTGGCCTCAGGTCCGAACTCGCGAACTGGCTGTTGCGAGCCCTCGGTGACGTATTCGGCCATCATCGTCGGCCGATCGCTCGGGTCGTCCGGAAGGTCAGCCACGCACTGATGCTACGTCAGAGCTGTCGCTGCACCTCGTCGGCGAAAAGCTGCAGGTGGTCGAGGTCGGACAGATCGAGCAGCTGCAGATAGACCCGTTGCAGGCCGGTCTCGGCGTACGGCCCGAGCCGGTCGACGATCTGGTCGGGTGTGCCTGCCAGCGGCGAGTTGGTCCGCAACTCGTCGACCTCACGCCCGATCACGGCAGCGCGCTTGGCGACCCCGGCGTCGTCGCGTCCGGCGCACACCACGAAAGCCGCGGAGTAGGTCATCGAATCGCCCGCCCGGCCGACCGCGCCGGCGGCTTCGCGGACCCGCTCGAACTGCGCCGTGATGGTCTCGACCGGCGCGAACGGCACGTTGTATTCGTCGGCGAACGTGGCGGCCAGGCGCGGTGTCCGCTGGGTGCCCGATCCACCGATGATGATCGGCGGATGCGGCCGCTGCACCGGTTTGGGCAGCGCCGGCGAATCGTTGACGGCGTAATGCGCCCCCGCATAGTCGAACGTCTCGCCGACCGGGGCGGTCCACAGGCCGGTGATCAGCTCGAGCTGCTCGGTGAGCCGGGCGAACCGCTCGCGCAGCGGCGGAAATGGGATCCCGTAGGCCAGATGCTCCTTCTCGAACCAGCCGGTACCGAGCCCGAATTCGACGCGGCCGCCGCTCATTTCGTCGACCTGGGCCACCGAGATGGCCAGTGGGCCGGGATAGCGGAACGTCGCCGACGTGACCAGCGTGCCCAACCGGATCGTCGAGGTTTCGCGAGCGATGCCGCCCAACGTCACCCACGAGTCCGTCGGGCCGGGCCACCCGTCACCGCTCATCGCCAGGTAGTGATCGGAGCGGAAGAACGCGGAGTATCCGAGCGATTCCGCGGCCTGCGCCACCGCGAGCTGGTCGGAGTAACTGGCGCCTTGCTGCGGTTCAACGAATACCCGAAAGTCCACGAGCGCCACCTTAGGCGGCGTTCCTAAGCGGCAGCGACGAGTACCGACCGGCGGCCGAGCCGGGTCTTTTGCCGTCTTAGAAGGTGTCGACCTTCTCGATGCTGACGAACATGCCGTGGCCGGTGTGCTCGTTGGTGAACCGAGTGCCGCTTTCGCTGGCCACGATCGTCCAGCCGGCCGCATCGTAGGTCTGGTAATCGATGGTCACCGTGGGGATGTCGCCGAGATTGCCCACCACCCACTGCACCTCGCCGCCGGCGGTGACGTTGACGCCGTTGGCCCGTGCGCCGTCTTGCATCGGCGAATTGGTGAACGGCGCCTCGCAGCCGACGCTGTCACTGTCGATCTGACAGCGCGTCTGACCGGACTTGGTCTCGATGAACACTCGGCCGTTCGGGTCGGGCGGCAGCGGGATCGCGCCGGCCGGCGGGGCACCGCTCGACGGTGCGGGCCGCGACGGGGCCGGTGACGGGATCGAAGGCTTAGCCTTCGGGAACGTCGGCTCGGTGGGCCCCGCGCCCGGGGAAGCCACCGGGTTGCCGTTCGTCACCGAGTGGCACCCGCCGATCAGCGCAACACTCAGCACCAGGCCGGCCAGTACCCGGCCGACTGGTAGGAGGTGATGCACGTCGTGCGGAGACATCGCAGAAGAAGCGTACGCACGAGTCGGCCCGAGTGACCGCAGTGACGCGCCCTGCGAGGCGGTTCGACCCGTCGCAGCGAGCCTGTTCATCCCCCGTGCGGGGCGAGGGAGTGCCGCATGTCGGCCAGCCCCTGCGCGTGGGCGCCTGCCTACCGGGACGTCAGCCGAAGCCGCACTTACGCTGTGGCCTCGTGGTCGATCAGCGCCGGTAGCGCCGCCGCTCTGGGTTGCGACCTGCCGGGGCGTGCGTTATGCGCTCAACCACGGATTGTCCAGCATTTTTGGCGCGACGTTAATTGCTCTGCGGCTGTTGGCTACTGACGGTCAGCGTCTGTGACGCGGGGCCGAACATCGTCTGCTTGATGGCGCCCAGCGTGCCCTGGTCTTTACCGTTGAGCGGTCGCAGGAGGTCGATTGCCGCGGCCGTCACCGCGCCCTCGCCCGCCACGGCGTCGACGATGCCCAGGCTGGCCGCGTCGTCGCCACCGAAGCGTCGTCCGGTGGTCATCGAGGCGACGGCCGCCTGCGGGGTGAGCTTGGCTTGGATCAGCGCGGCCATGCCCGGCGTGAACGGAATGCGGATGTCGACCTCGGGGAAACAGAAGTAGCCGCGATCCGATCGCATCACCCGAAAGTCGTGGGCGATCGCCAGCATCGCGCCGGCGCCGAACGCGTGGCCGACAACCGCCGCCGCGGTCGGAATCGGCAGGGTGAGGATTCGGGCCAGCATGCCCTGCACCCGCCCGACGTACCACGTCGTCTGATCGCCGTGCGCGGTCAGCCAGTCCAGATCGAGGCCGTTGGAGTAGAACTTGCCGGCACCGGTGGTGACCAGCCCCTGGGCGCCCGATGCGACCAACTCGTCGAGCTGGCTGTCCATCTCGTCGAGAAACTCTGGCGAGAAACGGTTTTCGCTGTCGCCGAGGTCGAGAACGGCGATCTTGTCGTCGTGAGTCAGGGTGATTGTCATTTCTTTCCTTTCCGAAGGGGTGGTGGTCCGACGTCGAGAACCGTGGGTGCCGATGCCCGCAGATGCTCACGGGCCGTCGGGTTGGCGAGTCGGTCGCGGCTCAACACGATCGCGGTCGCCACGTCGACGATGCAGGTGGTGACCGTGTCGACGGCGCGCGCATCCGTGCTCTATTACTCCTGCGCCAACTCCGGGACGTCGGCCGTGGGCTCGCCGAGCCCGGCCGCGGCGGTGACGCGGTCACGCACCAGAAACCAACCACCGACCAGCGCGGGAACCGAGGCCACCAGCGCCGCGATCACCCAGGGCCCCTTCCCGGGGTCGAGTGTCATCAGCACCAGCACGCCCAGCAGGAATGCCAGCGTGACATAGCCGCTGTAGGGAGCCAACGGCATCCGGTAGTCGGGTCGCGGCATCGTCCCGGCCTTCACCCGGTGGTAGAACCGGAGTTGGCATGCCACGATCGTCGCCCACGCCGCCAGCACGCCCACGGCGGCGATGTTCAGCACGATTTCGAAGGCCTGGCTGGGCTTGACCGCGTTGAGGACGACGCCGAATAGGCCGATGACGGCGGTCAGTAGGATTCCGCCGTACGGCACACCGTTTTTCGACATCCGCGCGGTGAACTTCGGACCGCTGCCGTTCACCGACATCGACCGCAGTATCCGGCCGGTGGAATACAGTCCGGCGTTCAGGCTGGAGAACGCGGCGGTGAGGACCACAGCGTTCATCAGCGTGTCGGCACCGTTGAAACCGATGTGCGAGAAGAAGGTGACGAACGGACTTACGCCGCGCTTGTAGGTGGTGTACGGCAGCAGCAGCGCCAGCAAAAGAACTGACCCGCAATAGAAGACCGCGATGCGGGCGATCACCGAGTTGATCGCCCGCGGGATGACTTTCTCGGGATTCGCGGTTTCGCCGGCTGCGGTACCCACCAATTCAACCGCGGCATAGGCGAATATCACCCCGGAGGTGACGAGCACCAGCGGCACCAGACCGGTCGGCACGAACCCGCCGTGGTCGGCCCACAGGCCGGGCCCGGTGGTTGTGCCCTCGATCTTGAAGCGGCCGGCCAGAAAGACGATGCCGACTATCAGGAAGATGGTCAGGGCCACGACTTTGATCAGTGCTGCCCAGAATTCGAATTCGCCGAAGGCCTTCACTGAGATCAGGTTCACCACCACCACCGCCACCAGGGCGATCAATGCGAGCGTCCACTGCGGGACCGCTTGGAACGCTGTCCAGTAGTGGAAGTAGCTCGCAATCGCGGTGCTGTCGACGATGGCCGCCATCGCCCAGTTCAGGAAGTACATCCAGCCCGCGACGAAAGCGGCCTTCTCGCCGAAGAACTCGCGGGCGTAGGAAACGAAAGACCCCGATGCCGGGCGGTACAGCACGAGTTCGCCGAGCGCGCGCAGGATCAAGAACACGAAGCCGCCGCAGATCCCGTAGACCAGGAACAAGCCGGGCCCGGCAGAGGCGAGCCGTGCTCCCGCGCCCATGAACAACCCGGTCCCGATCGCGCCGCCGATCGCGATCATCTGCATCTGCCGATTGCTCAGGTCGTGGTGATAGCCCTCGTCCTCGCGAGCGAACCGAGCCGAGTCGCCCGCGGCTGGGCCGGGCGTGCTGGGCGCCGGTGGCATGGAAGTCCTATCGTCGTGGGCAATGTTGCGGCGCCGGGCACGACCGCTGAGGGGCCGGATGGCGACACTATTCCACGGTGTGATGTCGGCCTCAACGCCGTTGGGGAACAAACGGCGGGTCGACCTCGTTGAGGCTTACGACAAACTTGAGCGATCTGGACTCAATGTCGGCTTGACAGCGGGACGCTGTTAAGGGCAATGTTGAGCGAGGTTCACTCAGCAACGTAGTGCATACAAAGCTCGATTATCAGGGAGGATCCACTATGGCTCGTGCGGTCGGTATCGACCTCGGGACCACCAACTCCGTCGTCTCAGTTCTCGAAGGTGGCGACCCCGTCGTGGTCGCCAATTCGGAAGGCGCCAGGACGACCCCATCCGTGGTGGCGTTCGCGCGCAACGGCGAAGTGCTGGTCGGCCAGCCCGCCAAAAACCAGGCGGTGACCAACGTCGACCGGACCATTCGTTCGGTCAAGCGGCACATGGGCACCGACTGGTCCGTCGAGATCGACGGGAAGAACTACACCGCGCAGGAAATCAGCGCCCGCACCCTGCAGAAGCTGAAGCGCGACGCCGAGAGCTACCTCGGTGAGGACATCGTCGACGCAGTGATCACCGTGCCGGCGTACTTCAACGACGCCCAGCGTCAGGCCACCAAGGAAGCCGGCCAGATCGCCGGCCTGAACGTGCTGCGGATCGTCAACGAGCCGACCGCGGCCGCGCTGGCCTACGGATTGGACAAGGGCGAGAAGGAACAGACCATCCTGGTCTTCGACCTCGGTGGCGGCACCTTCGACGTGTCGTTGCTGGAGATCGGCGACGGTGTCGTCGAGGTCCGCGCGACTTCCGGTGACAACCACCTCGGTGGGGACGACTGGGACCAGCGCGTCGTCGACTGGCTGGTGGAGAAATTCAAAGCCACCAGCGGCATCGACCTGACCAAGGACAAGATGGCGATGCAGCGGCTGCGGGAAGCGGCCGAGAAGGCCAAGATCGAACTGTCCAGCTCGCAGAGCACGTCGATCAACCTGCCGTACATCACCGTTGACGCCGACAAGAACCCGCTGTTCCTCGACGAGCAGCTGACTCGCGCCGAATTCCAGAAGATCACCCAGGATCTGCTGGACCGCACCCGTCAGCCGTTCCAGTCGGTGATCAAGGACGCCGGCATCGCGGTCTCCGAAATCGACCACGTGGTGCTGGTGGGAGGTTCGACCCGGATGCCCGCGGTGTCCGATCTGGTCAAGGAGATGACCGGCGGCCAGGAGCCCAACAAGGGCGTCAACCCCGACGAGGTGGTGGCCGTGGGCGCCGCACTGCAGGCTGGTGTGCTCAAGGGCGAGGTGAAAGACGTTCTGCTGCTTGACGTCACACCGCTGAGCCTTGGTATCGAAACCAAGGGTGGCGTGATGACCAAGCTGATCGAGCGCAACACCACCATCCCGACCAAGCGGTCGGAGACCTTCACCACCGCCGACGACAATCAGCCATCGGTGCAGATCCAGGTATTCCAGGGCGAGCGTGAAATCGCTTCGCACAACAAGCTGCTCGGCTCTTTCGAGCTGACCGGCATCCCGCCGGCTCCGCGCGGTGTCCCGCAGATCGAGGTCACCTTCGACATCGACGCCAACGGCATCGTGCACGTCACGGCCAAGGACAAGGGCACCGGCAAGGAGAACACGATCAAAATCCAGGAGGGCTCCGGCCTTTCCAAAGAGGAGATCGACCGGATGATCAAGGACGCCGAGGCGCACGCCGACGAAGACCGTCAGCGCCGCGAGGAGGCCGACGTCCGCAACCAGGCCGAAACACTGGTCTACCAGACCGAGAAGTTCGTCAGCGAACAACGCGCTGCCAAAGAGTCTGAAGGCGGATCGAAGGTCCCCGAGGACACGCTGAACAAGGTGGATGCCGCGGTGGCGGAAGCCAAGACGGCCTTGGCGGGCACCGATATCGGCGCCATCAAGACCGCGATGGAGAAGCTGGGCCAGGAGTCGCAGGCTCTGGGTCAGGCCATCTATGAGGCCACCCAGGCTGAGCAGGCCGCCGGCGGCGCTGGTGAGCCCGGCCACGCCGGAGCCGATGACGTCGTCGACGCGGAGGTGGTCGAGGACGACCGGGAGGGCCAGTGACCGAGGGCAACCCAGAAGAACCGGTGACCGTCACCGACAAGCGACGGATCGATCCCGAGACTGGCGAGGTACGCCACTTTGCTGACGGTGCCGCCCCTGCGGGGGCGGCACCGGACGCGGCGTCCGACGACAAGGTTGCCGAGCTGACGGCCGATCTGCAGCGGGTGCAAGCCGACTTCGCCAACTACCGCAAGCGGGCGTTGCGCGACCAGGAGGCCGGCGCCGAGCGAGCCAAGGCCGCAGTGGTCGGCCAATTGCTGGGCGTGCTCGACGATCTCGAGCGTGCCCGCAGCCACGGCGACTTGGATTCGGGCCCGCTGAAGTCGGTGGCTGACAAGTTGGTCGGCGCACTGACCGGGCTCGGGCTGACGGCCTTCGCGACCGAGGGCGACGACTTCGACCCGGCGTTGCACGAGGCCGTGCAGCACGAAGGCGATGGCGGCCAGGGCTCCAGGCCGGTGATCGGCAACGTGATGCGACAGGGTTACAAGCTCGGCGAGCAGGTGCTGCGGCACGCGCTGGTCGGGGTGGTGGACACCGTCGACGAGGACTCTGTCGGCTCCGCCGTTTCCGACACACGCGATAACGACGCGAACGAGGGTGAGCAACACGCAGAATCAGAACCGTCGGAAGACTGACGACGGGTTCGGGCTGGCAAGGCGAAGGAGGTGACGCGCGATGGCTCAACGAGAATGGGTCGAAAAGGACTTTTACAAGGAACTGGGCGTCTCCTCTGACGCCAGCGCCAGAGAGATCAAGACGGCCTACCGCAAGTTGGCGTCCGATCTGCATCCGGACAAAAATCCGGGCGGGGCCGAACGGTTCAAGGCGGTTTCCGAGGCCTACAGCGTGTTGTCCGACGACGCCAAGCGCAAGGAGTACGACGAGACCCGTCGGCTGTTCGCCGGCGGCGGATTCGGCCGGCGATTCAACGGCGGCGCCGGCGACTTCGGCGGAGACGGCGCTGAATTCAACCTCAACGACCTGTTCGACGCGGCCGGCCGCAGCGGCGGCAGCAACATCGGTGACCTGTTCGGTGGATTGTTCGGACGCGGCGCACAGCCCAGGCCCAGCCGGCCGCGCCGCGGCAACGACCTGGAAACCGAGACCGAGCTGGACTTCCTGGAAGCCACCAAGGGCGTCGCGATGCCGTTGCGGCTGACCAGCCCGGCGCCGTGCACCAACTGTCACGGCAGTGGCGCACGGCCGGGCACCAGCCCCAAGGTCTGCCCAACCTGTAACGGTTCGGGCGTAATCAACCGCGACCAAGGCGCTTTCGGGTTTTCCGAACCGTGCACCGAGTGCCGTGGCAGCGGGTCGATCATCGAGCACCCCTGCCAGGAGTGCAAGGGGACCGGCGTCACCACCCGCAGTCGAACCATCAACGTGCGGATTCCGCCGGGCGTCGAAGACGGCCAGCGGATTCGGTTGGCCGGCCAGGGCGAGGCCGGACTGCGTGGCGCCCCGTCCGGCGACCTGTACGTCACCGTGCATGTGCGCCCCGACAAGGTGTTCGCTCGTGACGGCGATGACCTCACCGTCACGGTTCCGGTCAGCTTCAGCGAATTAGCCTTAGGCACCACGCTTTCTGTTCCTACGCTGGACGGCAAGGTCGGTGTCCGGGTTCCCAAGGGGACGACGGACGGTCGCATCCTGCGGGTCCGCGGCCGTGGTGTGCCCAAGCGTTCCGGCGGCCAGGGTGACCTTCTCGTCACCGTGAAAGTAGCTGTGCCGCCCGATCTGGAGGGTGCTGCGAAGGAAGCGCTCGAGGCCTACGCCGTCGCCGAACGGTCCAGCGGCTTCGACCCGCGTGCCGGATGGGCGGGTAACCGCTGATGGCGAAAAAAGACCAGGCGCGGACGTTTCTCATTTCGGTGGCCGCCGAGCTGGCCGGCATGCATGCGCAGACGCTGCGTACCTACGACCGGCTCGGGCTGGTCAGCCCGACCCGCAGTTCCGGTGGGGGACGGCGTTATTCGCAGCATGACGTGGACTTGCTCCGCGAGGTGCAGCGGCTGTCCCAAGACGAAGGCGTCAACCTGGCTGGTATCAAACGGATTATCGAGTTGACCAATCAGGTCGAGGCGCTGCAGTCGCGGCTGAAAGAGATGGCCGCCGAGATCGAAGTGCTGCGGAGAAACCAGCGACGCGACATCGCGGTGGTGCCCAAGAGCACCGCCGTGGTGGTGTGGAAGCCGCGTCGCTGACTTTTTCGCGAGACAGAAGCCAGGGTTGCGATCCTCACGGATTCGCAGCCCTGGCTTCTGTCTTGGGAGCGTCAAACGCGGATGGAGAACTGGGCGATGCCCCAGTCTCCGGGCTGGGCTGACGGATAACCACCTCGCCGCAGTGCATCGGTCGGGGCTGTCATCGGTTCGAAGCACACGACGTTCTCGCCTGGCGGTGCGAAGATCTGCGCCGCTGAATAGCCTTCCTCGAAGTGCACCTCGATGCGGCGGCCGCCGCCGGACACCGCGAACGTCGAGCCGTCGGCGACCTGGTCGTATCCGTCGTCAAAAGTCTTGTCGCCCAATGGTTCACTGAGGGCAGGCTGGACAACCGCGGTGCCGGTGGGCAGTCCCTGCGCATCGAGCGTCAGATGCCGCATCGCCGGCGTCTCGATCACCCATTGATCACGCGGCACGTCGGACAGCTGAAGGTAGGGATGAAAACCGAAACACAGCGGCACGGCGTATTCGCCGGTCGGGGTGACGGCCACCCGCAGCCGTAGGGTCCGCTCCGCCAGCGTGATGGTCAGCGACAGTCGGTGCGGAAACGGGAAGCTGGCGAGCAGCTCTTCATCGGTGCTGAAGTCCACCTCGCCGGTGAGCTCATGATCCGATTCGTGCGTCACCCGCCAGTTCGGAAAGGCGGCGAGCACACCGTGAATCGGTAGTCCGTTGGGATCCGTCCGCACCCCGTATTCGCCGTCGGTCAGCGTCACCGTCTTGCCTGCGGCCTGGTATGTTGTGGCGCCCAGCCGATTTGCCCACGGGTACAGCAACGGGATACCCATCGTTTTCCCGTCGGTCACGTATGCGTCGAGTCCGCGGCGTTGTCCGAGTAATTCGACGCCCGAGTCGGTCAGCGAAACGCCGATCATGCCGGCCTCCGGGACGAACTGGGCCGCTACTTCCGATGACGGGTCGCTCAGCGTGACGATGCGCACGGCTCGAGCCTATGCCAATGTCGGCGCCTAGCGGCACAACGGGTCATGCGCAATACGCTCCGGTGGCGCACCTTTGGTGATCAGCGCAGCTTTGGTGGCCCGCACCATGTCCGGCCCGCCGGAAATCAAGATCTGACGGTCGCCCCAGTTGCCGTATCGAGTGACGACGTCCATCAACGTGCCGGTCTGGCGCACGTGCAGTCCCCGCGGCGGGGTCACGTCGGGATAGTCCCCGGCCCACACCGGATCGCCGTCCCGTTCGGAGACCGGCGTCACCGCCAGCCACGGATTATTTGCGGCGATCTGCCACAGCGTTTGCAGGTCGTACAGCTCGCACGGGTAGCGACCGCCGAAAAACAGGTGCACACGCGGGTTTTCGGCCCAGCGGGTCAAGTCCATCACGATCGAGCGCAGCGGCGCGAGCCCGGTGCTGCCCGCCACCATCAGCACGTCGCCGCCGTCGCGATCGACCTGCAGGGCGCCGTGCGGGCTGGACAGCCGCCACCGGTCACCGGACTGGGTCTCGTTGACGATGGCATTGCTGACCAGGCCGCCGGAGACTGCGCGGAGGTGAAATTCGATGGCGCCGCTCTCGTCGGGCGGCATGGCCGGCGTCAGGTATCGCCACCGCCGCGGGCACTGCGGCACAGCGACGTTGACGTACTGGCCGGCGTGATACGGCATCGGGCTGTCAAGTTGTAGCCGGACCACCGCCAGGTCGCGGGACACCCGTAGGTGTTCCACCACCGTGCCGTCCCACCAGGCCGGTCCGCGTTCGGCTTCGGCGGCCCCGCTCATCACCCCGGTGACCAGGTTCAGCGATTGCCGGGCGGCCGCGTCGACGGCGTCGGTCCACGCGTCTCCCAGCGCATCGCGCAGCGTCGCATACAGCGCCTGACCCAGAGTTTCGTAGTGCTCGGGCAACACACCGTACTTGCGGTGATCACGACCCAACTGGGCCAGAAACGCCACCGGTTCTTCCGAACGCTGCGCGACCAGCTCGCCGTAAATCCACTTCAGCGCCTGCGCGAACGCGGCCCGCTGGGCGGCCATGTCGGGTGGGAACAGGTCGCGCGGCGACGCGCCGAAGGAAAACCAGCGGGTGTAGAACCGGCCGATGAGGCCGTTGCCGTCGTCCGGGTCGATGATGGCGTACAACAACGCCAGCGCATCGCGGTCGTTGAGGCTCACGGCCGTCGATTTTATGCCCGGCCGCGCGGGGTTCTAGGTGAGCGCGTCGATGCCGTGGTAGAACACCATCCCGCCGATCAGCACCAACACCGCGGCCATCATCGCGGCGTTGTTTTTCTCCATCCATTCTTTGAGCCGCGTCATAGCGTCGTCCAGGCGGTGACCGGCGGCAACGTAGGCCAGGACGGGGATCGCGACCGTCGACGCCGCGACGGCGATGTAGATCGCCCCGGTGAACACCTGGCCCGTGGTGCCGAGATTGCCGCTGCCGATGGCCAAGCCCGCCAACGCGCACATGGTCAACACCTCGACCCGCACCGCCGTCAACGCCAACCCGATGGCCGCAGCTCGCGCGGCGGTGAGGGTTGCGAACGACCGCATCCACTTCGGTGACTCGGTGTGGCCCCCGCGGGTCAGCCATCGGTAGATGCCGAACGCGATCAACGCCAGCCCCAGCACCACGCGCGTCCACGCTGCCCAGATCGGCGGCTTGCCGTGCAGGCCGTTGAGCGCGTCGGAGGACGCGACGAACACGGAGGTCAGCGCGACCAGGCCGACCAACCAGCCGCCGAGAAACGCGAGACCGGTCGGGCGGGGCCGCGGCGTCTGCAGCACCAGCACCGCCGGGATGACCGACAGCGGCGAGACCGAGACGACGAGTGCCAGCGGAATCAAAGTTGCCAGCACAGCTGCCCAACGTCCCGTCACGCGCTGATCATCGCATCTGGCGCTTCCGCTGCAGCGTCCATGCCGGCACCCAATGCGTGACGGTCTTGCGTTTGGGCCCGTAAACGATCGGATAGGTCACCAGGCCCCACCAGTCGCCCTGCTCGCAGATGCCCCAACAGCTCAGCTGGCCCTCGACGACCTTGTGCAGCTGCAGCCCGTGCGGGTGATAACGCCCGGTGCGGTGCGGTTCGCGGGGAAACAGGACGGTCAGGTCGATCAGCACCGTGATCGGCGGGCGCACGACCCGAAACGGATTGCGCACCGGCTGCCCGTTGTATCCAATCGACGCCAGATCACCCACTAATCGATCATACGTTCGAAAGGATTCGATGCGTGGGAGACGGTTGGCTCGGAACGGACAGCGCAAGTTGTGTGCCACGATGCGGGCGCAAGTCGGTGTTCAGCGTGGGTGGTTTTAGGGAGGTTTACCGGGAGTGAGGATGAGATGAAGTCGAACCACATTGTCGTCAGCGGCAGCGATGCACTGGCTAGGACGATCGTCGAGGAGCTGAAGAATGCCGGCGCGATCGTGGTCAAGCTCGACGACGACCACGTGGCCGGGATCGAGACCGGCCTCGCCGATGCTGGCATCGCTGACGCCCTTGCCGTCGTCTGCGCGGGGGATGACGATTCAATTAATCTTGAAATCGCTTTGTTGGCTAGAAAAGTCAACCCCGAGGTACGCGTGGTGGCGCGGCTGGCCAACGACATACTGCGTGCACCACTGCGCGACGATGACGGGCGCGGCGCGATCTTGAACGTCGCCGAACTCGCGGCTACCTCAGTCGTCGAGGCCTGCGTTGCGGGTGCCCACCACCCGTTCGAAGCTGCCGGAACCAAATTCGTCATTCTGGGCAGTTCGGCATCTCGGGACGGCGCCACGCTGGGTGAACTCCACGAAGGCTTGGCCCCGGTGGCAGTGATCCGCGGCGAGAACTCCCCAACTCCCGGTGCGATGGAAATCTGTCCGAGTCGGGATCTGCGCGTGTTTGCCGACGACTGGACGGTGATGCTCGGCACCGCGGACGCGATGGTTTCCCAACGCCGCGAGGTGCCGCAACGAGTTCAGACACATTCGCGGCGGTCGCGGCCGCGTCGGATTCTGGATGCTATGCGCGCCTTCGGTGACGATATGAATCCCGCGTTCTATGCGGTGCTGCTCGCGGTGTGCGCATTGATGGTGGTCTCCGTGGCGGTGTTGCACTTCAACTACACGAATCCTCGAATGGGGTGGATCGACGCGTTATATTTCACCGTCGAGACGATCACCACGACTGGCTTTGGCGACTTCAGCTTCGTAGCCCAGCCGACCTGGCTGCGACTGTTCGCGATCATGTTGATGTTCGGCGGCGTGACCACCATCTCGTTGCTGGTCGCTTTCGTCGCCGACGTGCTGCTATCGCGCCGCTTCGTGCTGACCTTTGGCCGTCCGCGGATCCGCCATCTTCGTCGCCACGTCGTGGTCGTCGGGCTGAGCGCGTTGGGAATCCGCGTGGTCAGCGATTTGGTCGCTGCCGGATACGACGTGGCTGTCATCGAGCGTGACGAGGAGAACCGGATGGTGCCTGCAGCCCGTGAACTCGACGTGCCGGTGATCTTCGGGGACGCGACGCTGGTTCAGACGCTGCGGGCGGCGCACGTGGATCGGGCGCGCGCGGTGGCGGTGCTGACCCGCGACGACATGATCAACATCGAAACCGGCATCATGGTGGCCGAGCTGCACGGCCGCCATTTGCGCCCGACGCAGCGCCGGCCCGAAATTCCGCTGGTCCTTAGAGTTTTCGATCGCGCGCTGGGCGTTGCGCTGGCGCAGCAATTCGGCTTCGTCAACGCCCGCTCCACCGTCGAACTGGCCGCACCCTGGTTCATCGGAGCCGCCATCGGCTTGAAGGTGCTCGATACATTCTCGGTGGGTCAACACTCGTTTGTGGTCGGCGAGATGCGGGTAAAATCCGGCAGCGAACTCGACGGCCTGCGCGTCGACGAGCTGTCCGCCCAAACAATGGTCATCGCCGTCGCCCGCGTCGACGCGCAGGCGGAATTGCATCCGCGCCCCGATACTCGCCTTCAGGCCGACGACACCGTTTACCTGATCGGTCCCTACCGCGAACTGCTGCACGTGCTGCGCGAGGGGCGGTCGCCGTCGCACCAGATCGGATAGCTGAAAACGCCGGAGCCGACAGGTTCAACCTAGTACCGTTAACCTATCTTCTGGGTCTGACGGAAGGGTCCGACAATGCGACTTGCTGGCTGCCTCTGGGGTGTCTCCGCCGTCGTGATCGCCGGCTTGTCGCCGGTATCGCCGCTGCCGGTCACTCGGACGATGGCGGTGCAGCTCGTCAACGGTACCGACGCGGATATGTCGCTCGGCGATGGTACGGCGCTGCTGATGGGCGGCACGAGTATTCCGCAACCGAGCCAGCTCTACCTCAATGCGGCCGACGAGTTGTTCCTGGGGCCGCGCGGATTCACCGGCACCCTGCAGTCGTTGTTCACCCCGGAGAATGCGAGCTCCACCTCCGAGGCGCGCGGTGAGCAGATTCTCGACTCGACCGTCTTGCAGGACTACAACAGCGGAGACGTGTCCGCCCAGGATCCCGTCGTGGTCTTCGGCTACTCGCAGAGCGCCTCGATCGCCTCCGAGGTGATGCGCGAGCTGGCCGGTCAAGGGGTGCCGAGCGGCGACGTGCACTTCGTCTTGATCGGCGATCCGGACAATCCCAATGGTGGCTCGGAGATCGTCACGAGCCACCTTTATCCGGAATACCTCCAGGCCAACGTCGCGACCCCGAACGATCTGTACCCGACCGACGTCTACACCCACGAATACGACGGCGTCGCCGATTCCCCGAAGTACCCGATCGACCTGCTTTCGGACCTCAACGCCTCGTTGGGATTCATCTACGAACACGGCACGTACCTGGCCCTCACGCCCGAGCAGATCAGCAGCGCTATACAACTGCCGACTTCGGCGGCCGACACTATGGTCAACTACTACATCATCCCGTCCGACAGCCTGCCGCTGCTGGATCCACTGCGGTTGATCCCGGTCATCGGACAACCGCTCTATGACCTGCTCGAACCCGACACCCGAATCCTGGTGAACCTCGGCTACGGCAGCATCGACCAGGGCTGGGCGTCCGGAAACGCCGACGTGGTCAGCACTTCGGGGTTGTTCCCCACCGACATCAACCTCGGCGATCTGGCCACCGCGCTCGGCAACGGCCTGAAGCAGGGGGTCAACGACTTCTTCGCCGATCTGGCAAACCCCGACACCTACAAGATCGTCCCGTTCACGGAAAACCCGTCGTTGACCGCGGTCGCCGAGGCGGGGTATCTCTACGGCTTCCTCGACTCGCCTACCCCGACGGTGCCGGAAGCTCTGCAGGGTATCTCCGAACTGCTCCAGGCGTTTACCGCGACGACGTGAGCGACAAGCTCGTCGATCTGGGGAAGTCGGACCACTAGCACGCTGGCGAGGTCGGGCATCGGTAGACCGGTGTGCGAGCGGTCAGTGATATTGCCGAGGCGTGGCGTGTTGACTCCCCTCGATGTTGGTGGAAGTATTACCTAAGTAAGCACCTCGCTAGGTGAGGCGTCTACACGGATACAGGCCACTGACCCCGAACGTCGAAAGACGCCCCCGG
>NZ_JAVKSG010000052.1:0-25499 GCF_039583785.1 Mycobacterium sp. | reverse complement strand
AAAACAGGAGGCATGACAAAAAAACAACAACAAAAACAAAACCACCAAACACACTATTGAGTTCTCAAACAACACCCATTTTCAGGCAACCCTGATACTGTACTCCATCGCAAAGGCACCGTCAAACCACACGATCCAATGCCCGAGAGCAGGTGTGCGTCGTATCTGCCAGCTACTGTACCCGCTCGATTTCCGCGCCGAGACTGGCCAGGTTCTCAACGAACAGCGGATAGCCGCGATCGATGTGAAAGACGTCGTGGACCTCGGTGTCGCCGTCGGCGACCAGACCCGCAAGCACCAGTCCCGCGCCGGCCCGGATGTCGGACGACCAGACCGGCGCACTCGATAGTTGAGGCAGTCCGCGCACGACGGCGTGGTGCCCGTCGGTGCGAGCGTCGGCACCCAGACGAATCATCTCCTCGACAAACCGGAACCGTGCCTCGAAGACGTTCTCGGTGATCATCGATGTGCCATCGGCGATCGACGCCAGCGCGATTGCCATCGGCTGCAGATCCGTCGGGAACCCGGGGAACGGCAAGGTCGCGACGTTGACGGCCTTTGGCCGCTCGTACTGAGTGACGCGGAAGCTGTAGTCGGTCTGGGTTACCGTGGCGCCGGCGTCGTGCAGCTTGTGCAGCACAACCTGGAGATGTGCCGGATCGATGCCGGTCACGGTGACGTCGCCGCGGGTCATCGCTGCGGCGATACCCCAGGTGGCGGCCACAATTCGATCGCCGATCACGCGATGCTCCGTCGGATACAGCCGCGGCACACCGGTGATCGTCATCGTCGGCGTGCCGGCGCCGCCGACCTGCGCACCCATCTGGTTCAACATCGTGCACAGGTCGACCACGTCGGGCTCGCGGGCCGCGTTGTGTATCGTCGTGACGCCCTCGGCCAGAACTGCGGCCATCAAGATGTTCTCGGTCGCTCCGACCGACGGGAACTCGAGCTGAATCTCCGCGCCGTGCAACGCATCTGCGTGGGCTACGACGCACCCGTGTTCGATATTGCAAACGGCGCCGAGCTGCCGCAGGCCGGCCTGGTGCATGTCCAGCGGACGCGAACCGATCGCGTCGCCACCCGGCAACGCGACCTTGGCTCGTCGGCACCGTCCCACCAGTGGCCCAAGTACGCAGACCGAGGCCCGGAACTGGCGCACCGCAGCGAAGTCGGCGTCGTATTTGGGTTCGTCCGGCGACGTGATGCGGACCGTCGCGTCGTCCAACTCGACGTTGGCCCCCAGGCCGCGCAACACCTCGGCCATCAATGGCACGTCCAGAATGTCGGGGCAATTGGTGATGGTGCTGGTGCCCTCGGCCAGCAATGCCGCGGCCATCAGCTTGAGAACGCTGTTTTTGGCTCCCCCAACAGCGACGTCGCCTGACAACCGACTCCCACCGGTTACCACGAAACGCTCGGTCACGGGGGCTAGTTTAGTGAAGCAGCATCGCCCTGTCAGTCAGCTAGGTACGTTCTTGGTCATGGCCGTACATCTGACCCGCATCTACACCCGGACCGGCGACGACGGGACGACCGGATTGAGCGACTTCTCGCGGATTTCCAAGAACGACACGCGATTGGTGGCGTATGCCGACTGCGACGAGACGAACGCAGCGATTGGCGCCGCGCTGGCCTTGGGCGCTCCGGATCAGCGAGTGGCTGACGTACTGCGACAGATCCAGAACGATTTGTTCGACGCCGGCGCGGATCTCTCGACGCCGGTCATCGAGAACCCGGAACATCCTCCGTTGCGTATCACGCAGGACTACGTCGACCGACTCGAAACCTGGTGCGACGATTTCAACGCGACCCTGCAGCCACTGACATCCTTTGTGCTGCCCGGTGGTTCGCCACTTTCGGCGCTGCTGCATGTTGCCCGCACGGTGGCGCGGCGCGCTGAGCGTTCGGCCTGGGAGGCAATCGATGAGCACCCGTCGGATGTCAGCCCGCTGCCGGCGAAATATCTGAATCGCCTGTCCGATTTGCTGTTCATCCTGTGCCGGGTGGTCAACGTCGACGGCGACGTGCTCTGGCAACCCGGCGGCGGACGAGCCGTCTAACCACTACGTGCTGCGGCGGCGCGCCCGCGGCGAGGGGCGTGACTCCAGCCACGACTGGAAAGCCGTCAAAGCGCCTCGGTCCAAGGCTATTTCGTAACCCAACTTGCGATCCTGCGCGACATCACGCAGCTCCAGCACGATGATCTCGTCGGTCATGATGTCGAACTCATCGCCACGTGGTGGGCGTCGCGAGACCACCTCAACGCCGCGCCTGTTGAGCTGACGATCGGGCCACAGCCGCACACTCGACAGTCGATAGAACGCGGCATACCTTCCGCGGTAACGGATTACGCCGTGACGCCAACCGTGGCCGCCTACCGCCGGTATGTCCCGCATGATTGCCGCGGTGCCGCCCTGACGGAGCTTCCACAGCCGATAGCTGAGCGCGACGACCGCCAGCCCCAGCACAGCTACGAGCACGACCATGACGGCCATGAGCGCGCTCATCGCTACGGCCCGTCAGTCGAGCGCGCCGACGGCACGCAGTCTGCCGCGTCCCCTGGCGGCGATGCGAGGATCGTCTGACTCCGAATCCTCTTTGGCCGCCGCCTCGTCGATCTCCGACGCGAATTGTGCAGACTCAGCAAGGATGCTGACGCTTTCCTCGGTGACCGACAAGAAACCACCTTCGACGGCGACCCGAAGGTCATCTTCGCCCGCACGCTCGACGCGAACCATGGCGTCATCGACCAGTTGGGCAACCAACGGAATGTGGCTGGGCAGAATGCCGATCTCCCCCACCGTGGTGCGCGTGAAGAGGAAGGTCGCCTCGCCCGACCAGATCTTCCGGTCGACGGCAACGATCTGCACGTTCAGCGCGGCCATCTCACACCTGCCCTTCCACGCTCAGCCTTCGCCGCCGGCACCAACACATCACAGCTTGGCGCCGAAGCTCTCGGCCTTCTTGGCCAGGTCGTCCAGACCGCCGATGAGGAAGAACGCCTGCTCGGGGATGTGGTCGAAATCGCCCTTGGCCAGCTTGTCGAACGCTTCGATGGTTTCCTTCAGCGGAACAGTCGAACCCGGCTGCCCGGTGAACTGCTCGGCGGCCATCATGTTCTGCGACAGGAACCGCTCGATCCGGCGTGCTCGGTTGACCTGCTGCTTGTCTTCTTCGGACAGCTCGTCGATACCCAGAATCGCAATGATGTCCTGAAGGTCCTTGTAGCGCTGCAGAATTCGGATGACCTCCTGCGCAACCCGGTAGTGCTCGTCGCCGACCACCGCGGGGTCCAGAATGGTGGAACTGGACGCCAACGGGTCAACCGCCGGGAAAATGCCCTTGGAGAACACATTTCGCGACAGTTCGGTGGTGGCGTCCAGGTGGGCGAATGTCGTTGCCGGCGCCGGATCGGTGTAGTCGTCGGCGGGCACGTACACGGCCTGCATCGAGGTGATGGACTTACCGCGGGTCGAGGTGATCCGCTCCTGCAGCTCACCCATCTCATCGGCCAACGTGGGCTGGTAGCCCACGGCCGACGGCATCCGACCCAGCAGCGTGGAGACTTCGGAACCGGCCTGGGTGAACCGAAAGATGTTATCGATGAACAGCAGCACGTCCTGGCCCTGTTCGTCGCGGAAGAACTCCGCCATCGTCAGCGCCGACAGAGCGACTCGCATACGCGTGCCGGGCGGCTCGTCCATCTGACCGAACACCAGCGCGGTGTCCTTGAGCACGTCGGCGTCCGCGAGCTCGACCCACAGGTCGTTACCCTCGCGGGTGCGCTCCCCGACGCCGGCGAATACCGAAGTACCACCGAAGTTTCGGGCGATGCGGTTGATCATCTCCTGGATCAGAACCGTCTTACCCACACCCGCACCGCCGAACAGCGCGATCTTTCCACCACGCACATAGGGCGTCAGCAGGTCGACGACCTTTAAGCCGGTCTCGAGCATCTCGGTGCGCGGCTCCAGCTGGTCGAAAGGCGGGGGCTTGCGGTGAATCGGCCAGTGGTCGAAGTCTTCTCCGTAGCCCGGCTCATCCAGGCAGTGGCCGAGCGCGTTGAACACGTGCCCCTTGACGCCATCGCCGACCGGCACCGAAATCCCTTTCCCGGTGTCGGTCACCTCGACGCCGCGGACCAGACCGTCGGTCGGCTGCATCGAGATGGCGCGAACCAGGTTGTCACCGAGGTGCTGGGCCACCTCCAGAGTCAACGTCTTCGCGAGTTCTTTGAACGTGACCTTCGCGTGCAGAGCGTTGAACAGCCCAGGCAACGAGCCACGCGGGAACTCGACGTCGACGACCGGTCCGGTGATGCGCACTACCCGGCCGTGGGTGTCGGCGTCCTTGGAGTTCGTCGACTTCTCAGTGGTAGCAGTCATGATCTTCTTCGCTTCCTGAATGGGCCTATTTGGCGTCGGCGAGCGCATTTGCGCCACCGACGATTTCGCTGATTTCCTGGGTGATCTGGGCCTGCCGCTCGCGGTTCGCCTCGAGCGTGAGCGACTTTATGAGGTCGTCGGCGTTGTCGCTCGCCGACTTCATCGCCCGCTGGCGCGAGGCCAGCTCTGATGCGGCTGAGTCGAGCAATGCCGCATACACGCGGGTGGTCAGATACCGCGGCAGCATCGCATCGAACAGCGTCGTCGCATCTGGCTCGAACGAGTACAGCGTCTTCGGCTCGTTGTCGTCCTCGACGTACTCCACGATCATCGGCGCGATGCGGTGCGCTCCGACCGACTGCGACATCAACGACTTGAATTCGGTGTAGACGATGTGCAATTCGTCGACGCCCGCATGCTCGTCGGAGTCGTCCTCGCCGCGGCCGGCCATGAATGCACTCACCAGCGACTCGGCCACTTTAACTGCGTCCTGGTAACTCGGCCGCTCCGAGAAGCCGGTCCACGACTCCTTGATGTCCCACTTGCGAAACTTGAAGTAGCCCTGCGCTTTACGCCCAACCGTGTACAGCACTGGCGTCTTGCCGTCTTCCCGCAATCGTGAGAACAGTTCCTCGGCTTTCCGGAAGGCGTTGGAGTTGTATGCGCCGCAGAGGCCTCGGTCCGATGACACCACCAGCACGCCAGCACGTTTCGGCGAGGGGTTCTCAACCAGCAGCGGATGGTCGAGAGCGGCCTCGGCCGCCAGCGTGGTGAGCACGCGGGTGAGCTCTTCGGAGTAGGGCCGGGCTTCGTGAAGCCGGGCCTGCGCCTTGCCGATGCGCGACGTCGCAATCATTTCCTGCGCCTTGGTGATCTTCTTGATCGCCCCGGCGGATCGAATGCGACCCCGCAGTTCGCGAAGTGTGGCAGCCATTTTCGATTACTTCTTCTTCTCCGGCGGTGCCGGCTTGTGCACCTGCACTGCTTCCTTCTCGACCTCGTCCGCGTTGAGGGCCTCGACATGCGCGTCGGGCACCACCGAGCCACCCCCGGTGGCCGCGAAGCCCTTCTTGAAGTCCTTGATCGCTTCGACCAGCTTGTTCTCGGTGTCTTCGCTGAGCTTCTGGCTGTCCTTGATGTCGGACAGGATGCCGTCGTCGGCTCCCCGCAGGTGGTCGAGGAACTCTGTCTCGAATCGGTGCACGTCTTCAGTGGGGACCGAGTCGAGGTGGCCACCGGTACCGAGGAAGATCGAAACCACCTGCTCCTCAACCGGTGCCGGCTGGTACTGCGGCTGCTTGAGCAACTCCACCAGCCGAGCACCCCGCTCCAGCTGCGCCTTCGACGTGGCGTCCAGGTCTGAGGCGAACGCCGCGAACGACTCCAGCTCGCGGAACTGCGACAGGTCCAGACGGAGACTTCCCGCCACCTCTTTCATGGCCTTGATCTGAGCCGCACCACCCACGCGGGACACCGACACACCGACGTTGATCGCGGGGCGAACACCCTGGTTGAACAAGTCGGACTCCAGGAAGCACTGACCGTCGGTGATCGAGATGACGTTGGTCGGGATGTAGGCCGAGATGTCGTTGGCCTTGGTCTCGATGACGGGCAGACCGGTCATCGAGCCGCCGCCGAGCTCGTCGGACAGCTTGGCGCAACGCTCCAGTAGCCGCGAGTGCAGGTAGAACACATCACCCGGGTAGGCCTCCCGACCCGGCGGGCGACGCAGCAGCAGCGAGATGGCGCGGTAGGCCTCGGCCTGTTTGCTCAAGTCGTCGAAGACGATGAGAACGTGCTTGCCGTTGTACATCCAGTGCTGGGCGATCGCCGAACCGGTGTAGGGCGCCAGCCATTTGAACCCGGCCGAATCGGACGCCGGGGCCGCGACGATGGTGGTGTAATCCATCGCACCACCCTCGTCGAGCGCACGCCGCACCGACGCGATCGTCGTGCCCTTCTGGCCGATGGCGACGTAGACGCAGCGCACCTGCTTCTTCTCGTCGCCGGTCTCCCAGTTCTGGCGCTGGTTCAGGATGGTGTCGACACACACCGCGGTCTTGCCGGTCTTGCGGTCGCCGATGATCAGCTGACGCTGGCCGCGACCGATCGGCGTCATGGCGTCGATGGCCTTGATGCCGGTCTGCAGCGGCTCGGAGACGCTCTGCCGCTGCACCACCGACGGCGCCTGAATCTCCAACGCGCGTCGGGTTTCTTCCTTGATGTCGCCCTGGCCGTCGATGGGCTCACCCAGCGGGTTGACCACGCGGCCCAGGAATTCGTCACCGACCGGGACCGAGAGGACCTCGCCGGTGCGCTTGACCTGCTGTCCCTGTGCGAGCTTTTCGAAGTCACCCAGGATCACCGTACCGACGCTGTGCTCGTCGAGGTTCAGCGCGACGCCGAGGACACCACCGGAGAACTCAAGGAGCTCCTGGGTCATCACCGACGGCAAACCCTCGACGTGGGCGATGCCGTCACCGGCATCCACGACGGTGCCAACCTCTTCTTTGGTGGTGTCGGAGCTGAACGAGCTTACGTATTCCTCGATCGCGCCCTGAATGTCGTCAGCCGAGATTGTCAACTCTGCCATGGCTTTTCGTTCTTCCTGCTTGTCGATGGTGTTTCGTCGGTAGGGGTCAGTCGGGCAACTGGCTTTGGGCCGCGGCGAGACGGGACGCAAGCGTGCCGTCGATGATTTCGTCGCCGACCGAAATGGCGAGCCCGCCGAGCAGCTCTGGGTCGATGGAAACCTGTGCTGTCACCGGGTGGCCGTAGATCCGGCTCAGCACCTCGGTGAGGCGGGTGTGCTGATCGTCGCTGAGGTCGGCTGCCGCGCTCACCTGCGCGACGATTTCGCCACGTCGAGCCACCGCTACTTTGACCAGGCTCTGCACGGCCTCCTCGGCCGGCTGCCCACGAAGCAACTCGACCGTCTTGGCGAGCAGTTCGGTCGTGACCGAGTTGACGTCGGCGCCCGCGTTTCCGAGGACGTTGCGCAGCAACTGAACTCGGCTCTCCGCCGGCACTTCGTAGTCGGCCAGCAAGATGGCCAGGCGTGGCTGGGTGTCGAGAATGCGGGAGAACCGGAACAACTGGTCTTCCACCTCGTCGAGCTGCCCGGCCCGTTCGGCGCGAATCAGCAGGGCCTGCCGCGCCACCAGCTCGATCGCGTCGATCAGATCGGTCTCGGCTGACCAGCGTTCGGAGACCGCCGTCTTGGCCACCTCGAGCGCGGGCTGACCAACCTTGCCCGACACCAGCCGCTCGAGCAGTCGGACTCGCGGCTTGGCATCCTCGGCCGGCTGCGTCAGGTAGCGGGTGACCACGGTCTCCCGATTCAGCAGCGCCGCAACCGACGCCAGATCATCGGCGAGCTTCGAGACCCCGTGGTCGTCCAGGCCGTCGGCGATCCCGCCGAACGTGTCCAGCAGATGCGTCAGAGCCAGCCGACTGGCCGAACGCATCTTCGTGGCGACGGGATGCTGGACGTCGGCCGTCGAGGACGACATTGCTTCGAGATCGTCCAGGTAGCGGTCCACAGTCGCCGACTGCTGGGCCGGGTCGGCGACGTATCCACGCACCAACTCGCCTGCCCGGTGCACAGATTCGGCACCGATGTCCTGGCGCAGCTGCCGGATCAACTGCGCTCGCAACAGCTCCCCTTGCTTGGCGCCCTGCGCCTTGATCCGCTCGGCATCACTGTCGGCTTGAGCACGCAGTTGTTCGGCGATGCGTTTCGCATCGGCCTGCGCCTCCTTGGTCAGCCGCCGCGCCTCGGCGTCGGCGTCTTCCTTCGCCTTGGCGTGGGCACGGCTGGCCGCCGCCAGCCGATCAGCGGCGGCCGCAGAGTCCGCCAATTGCCGGCGCACCGCGTCTTGCTGGTCGGCCATCATCTTGCGCACCGGCGGGACGACGTAGCGCCAGACCAGCAAGATGATGACGGCGAAACCGACGAGCTGCCCTATGAATGTTGACATTTCGTGCTTACCGCTCCGCACCTGAGGCCGAGACCGAGGTTCTGATCTCGGCGCCGAGGATGCGGCTCGCCAGCGTGGTGGAAATGCTCTCCACCCGGGTGCGAAGGTCCGCAGCCACGGCGTCACCCTCCCGCTTGAGTTGCTCGGCAGCGTCTTGCAGCATCGAGGAAACCTGCTCCTCGGCCTGTCCACGCTTTTCGTCGACGACCTTGCGGCCCTCTGCCCGAGCCTCGTCGCGAGCCGCCGATGCCGTAACCCGAGCGGCGGACATCGCCTTCTCGTAGTCATCCTGCGCAGCAGCGAACTGCTCGGCCGATTTCTTGTTGTCTGCAGCCGTCTTGGTGATCATGTTGTCGCGCTCTTTGAGCACCTTCGAGATCGGCGGGACCACGAAGGTACCGATCACGCCGAGCACGATCAAGAAGATGATCAGCACGACGAAGAAGGTGCCGTTAGGCATGAGGAAGTTGCCCTCAGCCTGGCTGGCCGCCGCCAGAACCACAGCGCTCATGTCACCCATCTCGACTGGTTACTTGACCGGAGTGGCGAAGACGAACAGCGCCATGAAGGCCAAGTTGATGAAGTAGGCAGCCTCAACCAGACCGACCGTGATGAAGAACGGCACGAACAGCCGTCCTTGCGCCTCGGGCTGGCGGGCGATGCCGGCGATCAGCGCGTTACCGGCGACACCGTCACCGATACCGGCGCCGATCGCGCCACCGGCCATGATCAGTCCACCGCCGATGAGGGCGCCGGCGGCGATTGTGGGGTTCATTGCTTATCCTCCTTGATGTTTGGTAGCGGTCTACCAAGTCTGTGGTGGTGGAGCCAGGACGTCTTAATGGTGGTCTTCCTCCAGTTCCATCGACTGGCTGAAGTACAAGATAGTCAGCAGCGCAAAGATGAACGCCTGAATCGCGCCGACGAACAGGTCGAATGCCTTCCAGATCGCGTTGGGCGCCCACAACACGTACGGCGGGAAGAGCGCGATCAGTGCGACCAGGATGCCACCGGCGAAGATGTTGCCAAAAAGTCGGAGCGACAACGAGATCGGCTTGGCGAGTTCTTCGACCACGTTGATCGGCATGAAGATCACGCCGACGACCGGGGACAGGTTGCCCCAGACGTGGCCCTTGAGGACCTTGACGGGATAGCCGATGGGGCCGGCCCGCCAGATGCCGGCCAGGTGGTAACAGATGAACACGAACAACGCCAAAGCCAGCACGTAGTTGATGTCCGAGGCCGGCGGCGCGAAGAGTTCCCTGGGAGCCTCATCGGCCGCGTGGGTGTATTGCATCGGCAGCACCGACAGCCAGTTCGAAATCAGGATGTAGACGAAGAGGGTGACGGCCAGCGGCAATACGAAGGGCGCGATGCGCATTCCGATCGCGGCCTCGATCTGGTTGCGCATCTGGACGGTGATCGCCTCGAAGAACAACTGCACCCCGCCGGGGACGCCACTCGAGGTGATCTTGGCGCGCAGGAAGAAGGCCAGCCCGATCACGATGAGGGCGGCAATCCCCGAGGACATCACCGTGTCGACGTTGACCGTCAGACCGAACCAGTCGGCGGTGTCGTGATGGCCGACCTCGATGGCAGCCTCGGCCAGCAACATCTCAGTCATTGCCGTATCCCCCCCGTCCCTTCAGTACCGTCAGCAGCCCCGCTGCGCAGCGTCTTCCACACCGGCAGCGCGGTCGACAGCACCAGCATTACCTGGAAGAGCGCAAGCCCGAACACCACGCCAAGCCCGGCGGGGCGGAACACGAACGCGATAGCCAAACCGATCGTGGTGATCAGAAGCAGTCGTGTTGCGGAGTTTGCCGCCATCTTCTTTTTCAGCGGGTGCTCCTCGGCGGTGATCGCCGCGACCGAACGTTGCACACCGAGCGCGTTGAGCAAACCCAGCAAAAGCCCCACACCGAAGAAAACGCCGACCATCGGATTGCCGAGTGAGGCAGCGATGGCGACCGCGACGGCGGTCAGCACGACCGATATTGCGAAGAGCCGAACAGGCCGGAACGCAAGGGACGGGAACACCAACGGCGCGTCCTGCGCTGGTGTGGTCACTGCAGCACCTCGGTCCTCGTTCGGGGGGAGTTTTGTGTTACTTGTGGCGTGGCCCGTTGAGCGTATCGGAGCGCTTTCACCGCACTCGCACTACCCAAGGGACCGCTCCCCTTTGTCGGTCGTTGGACGGCAGGATCGGAGCTGACTCCGACTGCCGGTGGCCGGCAACCCGCGAGGTTGATTCGGGTTCTACCAGCACTTTATCACATCGACGGAGACTCTACTACTCCCCGTCGTAGACGTCGTCGCGACGCCGGAGCAGCGGAATCAGCGTCGCGACAATCGCGATCGCGATCGCGCCCAACATCACAGCGGCGGTATCGCGCGGATTGAAGAAAATGGTGCTTGCCGTGCCGAAAGCCACGATGCCTCCCCAGCAGTAGATCAACAACACCACCCGGCGATGAGAATGACCGATCTGCAGCAGGCGGTGATGCAGGTGCATCTTGTCGGGGCTGAACGCGCTCTGCCCGGCTCGGGTACGACGCACGATCGCGAGCAGCAAGTCGAGCATCGGCAGCCACATGACCGCCACGACGATGAGGAACGGCGACAGCAGGGCAAACACATCGCGCGCGCCGTACGCGTTCTGCGAGATGGGTCCCGCGGCGGTCGTCGACGCCGCGGCCAGCATCAGACCGATCAGCATCGAACCGGAATCGCCCATGAAAATCTTGGCCGGATGAAAGTTGTGCGGCAGAAAACCCAGGCACGCTCCGGCCAGCACCACCGAGATCACCGCGGGCGGGTAGAACAGCACGTCGCCGCCGTGGTCGCGGAGTAGCCCGACCGAGAACATGCAGATCGCCAGCGCGGTGATGAGTCCCAGCCCGGCGGCCAGCCCGTCGAGTCCGTCGACGAAGTTCATCGCGTTGACGATCGACACGGTCAGGGCCAGCGTGAGCAGAATCGACGACGCCTGGTCGAGCACGATCGTGCCCACTCCACCCAAGGGGATATAGAGAACGCTCCAGGCGACGCCCATCGTGACCAGCACGCTGGCCGCGGTGATCTGACCGGCGAATTTCGTCAGCGCATCCAAACCCCAGCGGTCGTCGATCAGACCTATGCCCATGATCAGCCCGCCCGCCAGCACCACCGCGGGCATGCCCGTCGAATAGACGAAACCGCGGGTGAGCGCGGGCAGCTGCGACGCCAGGAACACCGCGGCGACCACACCGATGTACATTGCCAGGCCGCCCATCCTCGGCGTCGGCGTCACATGCACATCACGCTCGCGCGGATACGCCACCGCGCCGAACCGGGTTGCCAGCGCCCGCACCGGTCCGGTCACGAAGTAGGTGATGATCGCGGCGCTCAGTCCCACGAGTGCGAGTTCGCGCAGCGGGACGCCGGCACCGCGATCGGCCAAGGCGAGCAGACCGCCAGCGAGGTTGTCGGCACCGCTGACCATCCGCAAAACCGTACTGCACCGCCCTGAGATCGAATTGAGCTGCCTGGCCGGTCAGCCGGCCAGACTTTCGGCGTCGACGCCGAGGACTGCGGCGATACGTTCGGCGCTGATCGGGCCGGATCGCAAGATGCGCGGCTCCGGTGCGGTCAAGTCCAGGATGGTCGAGGCGGCCTGCCGGGCCGACGGGCCAGCGCTGAGGTAGACGTCGACGAGATCGCCCAACTGCTCGCGAGCGTTGTCGGCGTCCACTGCCGGCGGCCGGCCGGAGACGTTGGCGCTGGACACCGCCATCGGCCCGACCTCGCGCAGCAGTTCGATGGCGACCGGATGCAGGGGCATGCGCAGCATCACCGTGCCGCGAGCGTCGCCGAGATCCCACAGCACCGACGGCGCCTGCCGGACCACCAGGCTCAGCGCGCCGGGCCAGAACGCGCGGACCAGGTTGCGCATCGACGTGGACACCGACATCGCCAGGCCGTCGATGGTGTGCCACGAGCCGACCAGCACCGGCACCGGCATGTCACGGCCCCGGCCCTTGGCGGCCAGCAACGCGGCCACCGCTGTGCTGTTGAACGCATCGGCGCCCACCCCGTACACGGTGTCGGTCGGAAGGACGACCAGACCGCCGTTTTTCACCGCGGCGGCAGCCGATGTGATTGCGCGCGAACGCTGTTCGGGTTCCGCGCAGTCGAAGGTCTCGCTCATGAGCTGCCACCGCGCCTGCGGGCCGTGACGAACCGGGGCCGCCCGGTGAGATCGCAACGTGGCACGATATCTTCGAAAAATGCTGTGCTGTAGATTAATTCAAAGGTCAGCGCGGACGTCGTGTCGTCATGCTCGACGGCAAAAAGACCCCTGGGGCATAGCACCCGTTGGGCGAGTTCGACGATCGCGGTGATGACCGTCATACCGTCCGCTCCGCCGAACACCGCGTGGGGCGGATCGTGGTCGAGCACTTCCGGGTCGAGCTCAGCGCCGTCCGGAACGTAGGGCGGGTTGGACACCAGCAGATCGACCTGCCCGTTCAGCCGGCTCAGCACGCCGGGCGCGGTGACGTCAGCGTGCACTAATTCCACTCCACCATCGTCGGCGTTGATGCGCGCATACTCCAGAGCCGCATCGGAGTCGTCGACGCCGATCACCCTGGCGTCAGGCCAATGTCGCGCCAAACCGAGCGCCAGCGACCCCGCCCCCGTGCAGAGGTCGACGATCACCGGGGCGGCTGGAAGGCGTTGCGCGGTAGCCCATTCCAGCATCGCCTCGGTTTCTGGGCGAGGGATGAAGACACCGGGACCGACGGACAGCGTCAGCGGCCCGAAGGCGGCCGTGCCGATCAGATACTGCAAAGGCACGCGTCGCGACCGCTGGGCGATCGCGGCGGTATAGCGGTCGAAGAATCCGTCGTCAGGTGTGGCGAGCAACGCCAGTCGACCACGCTCGGAGCCGACCAGATGCGCGGCCAATTCCTCTGCGTCGTAGCGGGCCGAGTCGATGCCTGCTTCTGCGAGCAGCGTTGTCGCCGAGTCGATCGCGCTACGCAGTCGGGTGATCATGCCTGCTGCAGCCGGGCTTGCTTGTCGGCGGCGGCCAGCGCGTCGAAGAGTGCATCCAGGTCGCCGTCGAGGACCTGATCGAGGTTGTGCGACTTGAAATTGATCCGGTGGTCGGCAATCCGGTTTTCCGGGAAGTTGTAGGTGCGGATGCGTTCGCTGCGGTCCACGGTGCGGATCTGGTTGGCGCGGTCGGCCGATGCGTCGGCCTGCGCCTGCTCTTCGGCCAACGCTTGCAGCCGAGCCGCAAGCACCAGCATGGCACGGGCTTTGTTCTGCAGTTGTGACCGCTCGTTTTGACAAGTGACGACAATTCCGGTGGGCAGGTGGGTGATTCGCACCGCGGAGTCAGTGGTGTTGACGCCTTGGCCGCCTTTCCCAGACGATCGGTAGACGTCGACACGCAGATCGGAATCGTCGATCTGCACCTCGCCCACTTCTTCGGGCTCGGGATACACCAACACGCCGGCAGCCGAAGTATGCACGCGGCCCTGGGATTCGGTGACCGGCACCCGTTGCACGCGATGCACTCCGCCTTCGAATTTCAGCCGCGACCAGACGCCGTCCAGGGAGGAACCGTCGCTTGCCCGTTTAGCAATCGTCAGCGTCGCATCCTTGTAGCCGCCCAAGTCCGAATGGGTCTCGTCCAGCACCGTCACGGTCCAGCCATGTCGTTCCGCGTAGCGAATGTACATCCGGGCCAGGTCGGCGGCGAAGAGCGCCGATTCTTCGCCGCCCTCACCGGATTTGACCTCGAGCACTACGTCGTCGGCATCGTGCGGGTCGCGCGGCGCCAGCATGTCGGAAAGCTTGGTCTCTAACGCGTCGACGCGGGTCTCCAGTTCGGTGACCTCGTCGGCGAACGACGGGTCGTCGGCGGCCAATTCGAGCGCGGTCTCCAGATCGTCGCGCGCCGAGGTGAGTTGGCGGTAAGCCGCCACGATCGGGGCCAGTTGCGCGAATCGGCGCCCGACTTTGCGTGCGTTGGACGCATCGGCGTGCAACTCCGGGTCGGACAGCTTTTTCTCGAGGTCGGCATGCTCGGCCACCAGCGCGTCAATCGCCTGTCCGCCTTGCGTCATGCTCACCTCTTCGCTGGACTCTCTCCCACCCATGAAACGACGCCCGTCCTGCGCGATTGTCGCGACAGTCCGGGCGTCGATCGTGCTACTTGTCGGCCGAAGCTTCCGTGTCGGCGCTGGCCTTGCGCTTGCCGTAGCGCTTCTCGAACCGGGCAACGCGGCCACCGCTGTCCAGAATCTTCTGCTTACCGGTGTAGAACGGATGGCACTGCGAGCAGACCTCGACCACGATATGGCCGTTCTCCTTGGTGCTACGCGTCTGGAAAGTATTGCCGCAACCGCAGACCACGGTGGTCTCGCGGTACGCGGGATGGATGTCAGCTTTCATGGTGTCCTCTTCATTCGTAGGCCGCCGGGTCGCCGGATCGTGCGATGGATCAGACGTGAACCGGAACCGTAACTTCGGCTGCTCATTATGCCAGTTCAGCCACTACGGCCCTAAACGCCCGGGATGGCCCGGGCATTCCCGCGGCGCCGGTCGCCCTAACCCGGGCTGACCTGGGCCTCGGCCGAACACTCGACGACGCCATAGCGAGTGTCGCGTCCGTCCCGAGTCCACAGCAAGCCCCCGTCAGGGGCCCTCCCCTGCGCGCTGAGTTGCCGTTTGAGGACCTTATTGGTGGCGGTGGTGGGCAGCTTGTCGGTGATCCAGACGTGCCGCGGCCATGCTTTCGGCGACAGATCGGGCTGGGCGGCCAGAAATTCGCTGAACTCCCCCGGCAACAATTCGGCGCCCTCGACCAGCACCAGCGCGGCCATTACCTGGTCGCCGACCTGCTGATCGGGTACCGCGTAGACGGCGACCTGGCTGACTGCGGGCAACCGCTGCAGGATGCGCTCGATGGGCGCGGTGGTCATGTTCTCGCCGTCGACCCGCAGCCAGTCGCCGTTTCGCCCGGCGAAGTAGATCCAGCCATCGGCGTCGCGGTAGGCCAGGTCGCCCGACCAGAACATGCCGTTGCGCAGCCACGCGTCGGTGGCGTCCTTGTCGTTGTAGTAGCCGGCGAACAAGCCGGCGCCGGTGGTGTTGACCAGTTCGCCGATCGCTTCGTCGGGGTTGATCAGCGCGCCAGCTTCGTCGAAGCGCGCCATCGCGCACTCGGCTAGCGTGTCGGAGTTGTAGATGCCGACGCCCGGAAAGCCTCGTCCCAGTGCGCCGGGCGGGCAGCCGTCTTCGCGGGTGATGATGATCGCGCCTTCGCTGGAGCCGAAACCGTCCCAGACCGTGCAGTCGAAACGCCGGCTGAATTCCGCGATGTCACGGTCGCTGGCCTCGTTGCCGAATGCGACCCGCAGCGGGTTGTCCGCGTCGTCGGGCTGTTCGGGGGTAGCCAGCACGTAAGCCAGCGGCTTTCCGACGTAGTTCATATAGGTCGCGCCGTAGCGGCGTAGGTCGGGCAGCAGACGCGATGCCGAGAAGGCGGCCGGCGCCATCGCCGCACCGGAGCCGACGGCCACGCTCCACCCGGCGAGTAGCGCGTTGGAGTGGAACAGCGGCATCGACAGGTAGCAGACGCCGGACGAGTCGATCTCGAAGCGGCCGATCAGGTTGGTGCCGGCAAAGATAACGGTCAAGTGGGTGATCTGCACGGCCTTCGGCTCGCCACTGGTTCCCGAGGTGAAAATCATCATCAGCGTGTCGGTGGGTGCCACCTCGCGATGCGGCACCAGCGGCCCGACCGACGCGATCAGAGCCGACCACGCGTCGCTGCTTAGGTCGATCACGCGAACGCCGGGCAGATCCAGGCCGTCGAGCAGCGCCCGGTGGGCCGGATCGGTGAGCAGGATCTGACAGTCGGCGCGTACGACGTCGTTGGCCAGCGCCGCGCCGCGACGGGTGTCGTTGATGCCGCACAGCACGTAGCCGCCGAGCGCCGCCGCGGCCATCGCGGTGAGCATGTCCGGGGTGTTGCCCAGTAGCGCGCCGACGTGCAGCGGGCGCTCGGGGTCGGCGATACCGATCAGTGCGGCAGCAGTTGCCGAGGCGTCAGCGAGGTGTTCACGCCAGGTCCACACCCGGTCTTCGTATTTGACCGCAGGCGTGGAGTCGTCACTACGTTCGCGAAGCAGTTGCTGAATAGTGTCCGCCACGGCTAACCCGCCCTCAGAGTCGGTATCCGACAGGCGGAGGCTACCGCCGCGGCGTAGACCGCAAAGCGGGAAGGGCGCTGTTGCTCGACTGAGTCGGTGTGCTAACCGGCTCGGGCTGATGTGCCCGGCTCCTCAACACCCCGCTCCGGCCCGCATCGTCACCGGTCAGTCATTGTCCATGCCCGGTGTCGTCTTGGACACCTGGACCAGGAACTCGTAGTTGTTCTTGGTCTTTCGCAACTGCGACATCAGCAGGTCGATGGCCTGGTGGGAGTCCAGACCCGACAGCACGCGACGCAGCTTGTGCACGACGCTGAACTCGTCTGGCGAGAGCAGCAATTCGTCCTTACGCGTACCCGAGGGGTTCACGTCGACAGCCGGGAACACCCGACGCTCGGAGATCTTGCGGTCAAGCTTGAGCTCCGCGTTACCCGTGCCCTTGAACTCCTCGAAAATAACTGTGTCACCGGTCGATCCAGTCTCGACCATCGCGGTGGCGATGATCGTCAACGATCCGCCGCCCTCGATGTTGCGCGCCGCGCCGAGGAAGCGTTTCGGCGGGTAGAGCGCCGTCGAGTCGACACCACCGGACAGGATGCGGCCCGACGCCGGCGACGCGTTGTTGTACGCGCGGCCCAGCCGGGTGATCGAGTCAAGCAGCACGACAACATCTTTGTCCTGTTCGACCAGTCGCTTGGCGCGCTCGATGGCCAACTCGGCGACCGCCGTGTGATCGGTCGGCGGGCGGTCGAACGTCGAGGCGATGACCTCGCCCTTGACCGAACGCGCCATGTCGGTGACCTCTTCAGGCCGCTCGTCGACGAGCACAACCATCAGGTGGCATTCCGGGTTGTTCTTGGTGATCGCGTTGGCGATGGCCTGCAGGATCATCGTCTTACCGGCCTTGGGCGGCGACACGATCAGCGCGCGCTGGCCCTTTCCGATCGGCATGATCAGGTCGATGACCCGGGTGGTCAGCACGTCGGCACTGGTCTCCAGGCGCAGTCGCTGGTTGGGGTACAACGGTGTCAGCTTGGAGAAATCGGGGCGGTTCTTGGCGTCTTCGACCGGCCCGCCGTTCACGGTGTCCAAGCGCACCAGCGGGTTGAACTTCTGCCGCGGATTCTTGTCGCCGCCTTCGCCGTCCCTGGGAACCCGCACCGCGCCGGTCACCGCGTCGCCGCGGCGTAAGCCGTTCTTGCGCACCATATTCATCGAGACGTAGACGTCATGCGGACCGGCGAGGTAGCCGGAGGTGCGCACGAAGGCGTAATTGTCGAGGACGTCGAGGATGCCGGCCACCGGCTGGATGACGTCGTCCTCGCGCAGTTCGGTGTCGCCACCGCCGCCGCCCTCCCCGGAGCGCTCACCGCGGCGCCGACGTTCGCGGAACCGACGGCCGCGGCGGCCGCCGCGGCCGTCCCCGTCGTCGTCGTTCTGGTTGTTCTGGTTGTTCTGGTTGTTCTGGTTGTTCTGGTTGTTCTGGCCACCACGGTTCTGTTGTCCGCCGGAGCCCTGCTGGTCGCCCTTGGTTGAATCCTTGTCGGCGTCGCGGTCGTCCGACTTGTTGTCCTGATCGCGGGCAGGCTTGTCGTTGCCGTTGCGCTGCTTCTTTTCGGGCCGGTCGTGCTGCTCCACCGGGTGGTTGTCGTCGGCCGATTCGCTGCGGTGGTTGGCGGTCTCGGTGGCGTGGTTGTCGGATTCGCCTTTGCCGCCGTCGGCCGACGCGCCGTTGGAATGGCCGCCCTGGCGGCTTTCCCGGATCGCGGCGATCAGTTCGCTCTTGCGCATTCCTGAGGCGCCTTTGACGCCGGACCGGTTGGCCAACGCGCGCAGTTCGGGGAGCACCATGGTGGTCAGCGGGACATCCGACGCGCTCGAGTGGGCGTCGTTTTCGCTGGAGGTGTCGGGGGTCACGGGATTGGGCAGCTTGTCGTTTTCAGTGCTGCCACCAGACGTAACGAGGTCCGTATCGGTCACGGATTTCCTTTCTCTCCCTCGCTGATCGAATCAAGCCAGGGGTTCGTTGCATTCAGCCAATTCGCCGAGTGCTGCCAAAGATCGACCCTGCAACGGTGATTGCCAAGATTGGCGATGCAAAATGGCGAACCATCGTCCATGAGAAGAATTTGGTATTAGTCCTAGTGGTCGCGCAATGTCTGCGCATGATGCAGATGACTGCGATAGCCGGACGGCTCCGAGGATAACCTTCTTCGATGCCGGAAGCAAGGAAGACCGAAGATGACCCCTTCATGGCGCCTGGAGACGCTAGCTGGGGACTACCAGCCCAGAACTCCAGCGTACGCCGTCACCGGCCGTCATCTCGCTGACCACAAAGCCGTTCCCGGCCGCGTAGTCCAGCACCTCGGTGGGCAGTTGGGACGCTGTGCTCAGTGCGATAACCGCCGGTCCGGCGCCGGAAAGCACAGCTGCCACGTTGTGACGGCGCAGTAGCTGCAAGTATTCCGCCGATGCCGGCATCGCGGGCGCCCGGTGTGGCTGGTGGAGCACGTCCTCGGTGGCCGCCATCAGCAGGTCAGGCCGCTCGGTCAGGGCCACCACCAGCAGCGCCGCACGGCTGACATTGAAGCGCGCGTCCTCGTGGCTGACCTGCGCCGGCAGCAGGACCCGGGCCTCCGCCGTCGACGAGCGCTGCACGGGAATCGCCGGAAACAGGCGAATGTCGGGATGCAGCCGCACCTGCGCCGCGAAATAAGCGGGCGCGCCCGCGCCGGCGTCGGTCCACGACACGGCGGCGCCGCCCAGTACCGCGGCAGCCGCGTTGTCGGGATGCCCTTCAAACTCCGAGGACAACTGGATCAGCTGGGGCTGGCTTAACGGCGTCAAGCCCGCTTGCACGAGAAGCCCGTTGACCGCGGCAAGGCCGCCGACGACAGCCGCGGCGGACGAGCCGAGCCCGCGGGAATGCGGAATGGCGTTGCGGCACCGAACTTTCAAGCCAGATGCGCTGACACCGGCGGCCTTCAGCCCGTACTGGACGGCACGCACGACGAGATGGCCGGCATCGAGCTCCAGTTCCCCGGCGCCCTGCCCCTCAACCTCGACGACCAGACCGGAATCTGTTGTCTCGACCACGATTTCGTCGTAGAGGCTGAGCGCCAGCCCGAGGCTGTCGAAGCCCGGACCCAGGTTGGCGCTGGAGGCAGGGACGATCGAACTGCCCAGCAGCCCGGAAGCCAGCACTAGGCCAGCCCCAGCTTGGCGACAACCGCGACGGGATCGACCGGAACCGGCTCCACGGTCGGCATGTCGCGCAACGCGGTGTCGGGGTCCTTGAGCCCGTTGCCGGTCACCGTGCAGACCACGGTCGATCCCGGCTTGACCCAACCGTCCGCGACGGATTTGAGCAATCCGGCGATGCTGGCCGCCGATGCCGGCTCCACGAACACCCCTTCAGTGGCGGCTACCAGGTGATACGCCGCGAGGATCTGGTCGTCGGTGGCGGCCAGAAAGCGCCCGTTGGACTGCTCCTGCGCGGCGACGGCCGGCCCCCACGACGCGGGCGATCCGATCCGGATCGCGGTGGCAATGGTCTCGGGGTTTTTCACCGGCTCGCCGGAAACGAGCGGCGCCGCGCCGGCGGCCTGGGTGCCGAGCATGCGGGGAAGCGTGTCGATCATCCCGTCCGCGTGATACTCGGTGTAGCCCTTCCAGTAGGCGGTGATGTTGCCCGCGTTGCCCACCGGCAGGGCGTGAATGTCGGGCGCATACCCCAGCACGTCGACTATTTCGAACGCCGCGGTCTTCTGCCCTTCGATGCGGACCGGGTTGACGGAGTTGACCAATGCGATCGTCGGGAAGTCCGCGACGATCTTGCGGGCCAGCTCCAGGCAGTCGTCGAAGTTACCGTCGACCTGAATGATCTTGGCGCCGTGCATGACAGCCTGCGCGAGCTTGCCCATCGCAATTTTGCCCTGCGGGATGAGCACCGCGCAGGTGATGCCGGCGCGGGCGGCGTAGGCCGCCGCCGACGCCGACGTGTTGCCCGTCGACGCACACAGCACCGCCTGCTGCCCGCGGGCCACCGCGTCGGTGACGGCCATCGTCATCCCGCGGTCCTTGAACGAGCCAGTGGGGTTGAGCCCCTCGACCTTCAGGTGAACCGTGCAACCGATCTTCTCCGAGAGCCGGGGCGCCGAAATCAACGGCGTGCCGCCTTCGAACAGGGTGACCGGCGTCCAGTTGTCTCCCACCGGCAACCGATCCCGGTATGCCTCGATCAGGCCCGGCCATTGCCGATGCACGGCCGCCTTGGACGAACTCATGCGTTGGTTCCTTCCAGCCGCAGGACGCTGGCCACACCCTGCACCACATCCAATTCGGCCAGCGCGGCAACGGTTTCGGACAGCGCGGCGTCGGTCGCGGTATGGGTGACCACCACCACACGGGCTCCGATGCGCCGCCCGCCCTCGCCGACCACGCCCTCCTGGCGGACTTCGGCGATGCTGACTTCCCGCTTAGCGAACTCAGCTGCGACGGTGGCCAATACGCCCGGCTTGTCGGCGACGTCCATGCTGACGTAATAGCGGGTGAGGATCACGCCCATCGGGGCGATAGAGAGTTGGGCGTACTTCGACTCTTTGGGCGCTCGGCTGCCGAGCACCCGGTTGCGGGCTGCCATCACCAGGTCGCCGGTCACAGCCGACGCGGTCGGCGCTCCACCGGCACCCTGCCCGTAGAACATCAGCCGACCGGCGGCCTCCGCCTCGACCACGACGGCATTGAAGGCGCCGTTGACGGTGGCGAGTGGGTGCTCCAGCGGCACCAAGGCGGGATACACCCGAGCCGAAACCCGTTGTTGCCCATCGTCTCCTGCGATCCTCTCGCAGATCGACAGCAGCTTGATAGTGCAGCCGAGAGCCCGCGCGGACGCGAAGTCAGCCGGGCTGATCTTCGTGATGCCTTCGCGGTAGACGTCGTCGGCGGTGACACGGGTGTGGAACGCGATGGACGCCAGGATCGCGGTCTTGGCTGCGGCGTCGAAGCCCTCCACGTCGGCAGTCGGGTCGGCTTCGGCGTAGCCGAACGCGCTCGCGTCGGCAAGCGCCGTTTCGTAGTCGGCGCCGGTGCTGTCCATTTCGGACAGGATGTAGTTGGTGGTGCCGTTGACGATGCCGGCCACCCGTTGCACGGTGTCGCCGGCCAGCGACTGGGTCAGCGGGCGGATCACCGGAATGGCACCGGCGACCGCGGCCTCGAAGTAAAGGTCGACATGGGCGTTCTCGGCGGCCTGCGCCAGCTCGTCGGTGGCGATTGACAACAGTGCCTTGTTGGCCGTCACCACGGATTTGCCGTGCTCCAGCGCTGACAGGATCGCCTTGCGCGACGGCTCGACCGGCCCCATCACCTCGACGACGATGTCGACGTCGTCGCGCGAAACCAGCGCGTCGACGTCGTCGGTGAGCAGGTCGGCCGACACACCGCGGTCGCCGGCCACCCGGCGGACAGCGATACCCCGCAGCACCAGCGGCGCACCGATGCGGGCGGCGAGGTCGTCGGCGCTGTCCTCGATGATGCGAACAACCTCACTGCCCACGTTGCCCAGTCCCAATACCGCTACGCCGACCGGCTTTTCATCAGTGCTCATGCGCGCCGCTCACCTCACTTCCAGACTCAGCAGATCGTCGATCGTCTCCCTGCGCAGGATCAGACGGGACTCTCCAGCGCGCACGGCCACCACTGCGGGGCGGCCGATCAAGTTGTAACGACTCGACAGCGAATAGCAGTAGGCACCGGTCGCCGCGACCGCGACCAGGTCACCGGGCGCGATGTCATCCGGCACCCAGGTATCGCGGACGACGATGTCGCCGCTCTCGCAATGCTTTCCGACGACACGGGCCAGCGTCGGCTTGGCCTCGGTGGCGCGGGACACCAAACGGATGTCGTAATCGGCGCCGTACAGGGAGGTGCGGATGTTGTCGCTCATGCCGCCGTCCACGCTGACGTAGCGCCGATGCGCCGTCGCGCTGACCCCGACGTCTTTGACGGTGCCGACCTCGTAGAGCGTGATCGTTCCCGGCCCGGCGATCGCGCGCCCGGGTTCGACGACCAGTCGCGGAACCGGCAGGCCCACCGCCGCGGACTCGATCCGCACGATGTCGCTGAGCTTGTCGGCGAGTTCGTCCACCGGCGGCGGGTCATCGTTGGGGAGATACGAAATACCAAGGCCACCACCGAGATCAACGGTGGCGATCTGCGCAGTCTTGTCGACGCCGAACTCAGCGACCAGGTCGCGCAGCAGGCCGATCACCCGGTGTGCGGCGATCTCGAAGCCGCCGACGTCGAAGATCTGCGAGCCAATGTGGCTGTGCAGGCCGACCAGTCGGAGGTGGTCGGTGGCGAACACCCGCCGAATCGCGGCCATCGCGGCACCGTTGGCCAGTGATAGTCCGAACTTCTGGTCCTCGTGCGCGGTGGAGATGAATTCGTGGGTGTGCGCCTCGACGCCAACGGTGACACGGACCAGGACGTCCTGGACGACGCCAGCTTCCCCCGCGACGGCGTCCAGGCGCTCGATTTCGATCATCGAGTCCACCACCACGTGGGCAATCCCGGATTTGACCGCGGCGGTCAGTTCGGCGACCGACTTGTTGTTGCCGTGCAACGCGATTCGCTCCGGCGGAAAATCGGCATGCAGCGCGACCGCCAGTTCGCCGCCGGTGCAGACATCCAGCGACAGACCCTCTTCGTCGATCCAGCGCGCGATCTCACTGGACAGGAAGGCCTTTCCGGCATAGTGCACGTTGACGCCGCCACCGAATGCGGCGGCGATCTCGCGGCAGCGTGACCGGAAGTCGTCCTCGTCGATGACGAACAGCGGCGTGCCGTAGTCATGGGCGAGCGACTGCAGCGCGACCCCGGCAATGCTGACGGCGCCGTCGTCGTTGCGAACGGCGTTGCGTGGCCAGACATTCGGTGCTAGCTGCAGCAGTTCCTCGGCCGACCCCGGGCACGGCGGTACACCGCTGTGGCGGAAATCTTCGGCGTGCCGCGGGCCGGCGGGGTGCGCGTTCACATTCGCTCCGGAGCGCTCACGCCGAGGATGGCCAACCCGTTGGCGATGACTTGGCGGGTCGCCTGGCACAGCGCCAGACGCGCTGTGTGCAGGGCGCCTGTTTCCTCGTCGCCCTGCGGCAACACCCGACAGGCGTCGTAGAATCGGTGGTAATCGCCGGCCAGGTCTTCGAGGTAGCGACAGACCCGGTGTGGTTCACGCAAGGAAGCCGCGGCTTTCAGCACCCTCGGGAACTCGCCGAGACTGCGAATCAGCGCGCCTTCCTTGTCGTGGGTGAGCAACTCGAGGTGGCCGGTGTCGGCGATCAGGCCGAGATCGGCGGCGTTGCGGGCCAGCGCGGAGAGCCGTGCGTGCGCGTATTGCACATAGTAGACCGGGTTTTCGCTCGACGCCGATGACCACAGCGCGAGATCGATGTCAATCGGAGTGTCCACCGAGGAGCGGATCAGGCTGTAGCGCGCGGCGTCCACGCCGATCGCCTCGACCAGGTCGTCGAGGGTGATCACGGTGCCGGCTCGCTTGCTCATCTTCACCGGTTGGCCGTCGCGGACCAGGTTGACCATCTGGCCGATGAGCACCTCGACGGTGCCCGGCTTGTCGCCGAACGCCAAGGCGGCGGCCTTGAGCCGGGAGATGTAGCCATGGTGGTCAGCGCCGAGCATGTAGATGCACAGGTCGAAACCGCGACTCCGCTTGTCCAGGTAGTAGGCGAGATCGCCCGCGATGTAGGCGTGCTTGCCGTCGCTCTTGATCACGACGCGATCTTTGTCGTCGCCAAAAGCGCTGGTGCGCAACCAGGTTGCGCCGTCTTTTTCGTAGATGTTGCCGTTCGCGCGCAACCGCTCGATGGCTTGCTCGACGCGGCCGCTGCTGTGCATCGACTCTTCGTGGGTGAAAATGTCGAAGTCGGTGCCGAATTCGTGCAGCGATTTCCTGATGTGGTTGAACATCAAGTCGACGCCGATTCGCCGGAAGGTCTCGTGTTGCTCGGCGGCGGGCTGGCTCAGGGCCTCCGGTGCCTGCTGCAGAACTTGGGCGGCGATGTCGGCGATGTAGTCGCCCGCGTAGCCGTCTTCCGGGGTGGGCTCGCCCCTGGCCGCGGCGAGCAGCGAGTTGGCGAATCGGTCGATCTGTGCACCGTGGTCGTTGAAGTAGTACTCACGGACCACGTCGGCGCCTTGGGTGGTGAGCAGGCGGCCCAGCGCATCGCCGACCGCCGCCCACCGGGTGCCACCGATGTGGATCGGGCCGGTCGGGTTGGCCGAGACGAACTCGAGGTTGATCTTGTGACCGGCCTCGGCGTCGGAGTTGCCGTAGGTGTGGCCGGCGTCGATGACGTTGTTGACGATCAAGCCCTGCGCCGAAGCATCAAGTCGCAGGTTGATGAAACCCGGCCCGGCGATCTCCGCGGAGGCGATGCCGTCGGCCTTGGCCAGCGCGTCGGCGAGCCATCCGGCCAGCTCACGGGGGTTGGCACCGACCTTCTTGGCGAGCTGTAAAGCCACATTGCTGGCGTAGTCGCCGTGCTCGGGATTGCGGGGCCGCTCGACGGTGACCGCCGACGGCAGCGCGGAGGTGTCGAACCCATGCTGGGTCAACACCGCCGTCGCGGTGGCCTTCAGCAGCTCGGCCAAATCAGCGGGATTCACGCAGATCATCCTATGGGCTGAGGTCCTCAGGCTTCGAATCCATTCCGATGCTCAGCCCAGCTCGGTGATGCGTTAGTCTGTCGAGGCCCATCGGCGCAGCATTTCTCGCGTGCGCCCCCGTAGCTCAGGGGATAGAGCGTCTGCCTCCGGAGCAGAAGGCCGCAGGTTCGAATCCTGCCGGGGGCACAGTTATCTGACCAGTTGACGAATCCTTACTGGCAGCTGCCGGGTGGCGCCGG
>NZ_JAVKSG010000051.1:0-25647 GCF_039583785.1 Mycobacterium sp. | reverse complement strand
TGGAACGCGGTACCGTCCGGGCGCAGCAGATCGTGGAACCACACCTTGGGGACCGCCGAGTACGGGTGGTTCCAGGAGTCCCACGGGAAGTAGGTCTGCGTCTTGCCGGCCACCAGACCCCAGTTGATCGCACCGACGTTGTTTCGCTTGGCAACTGGCAGGATCGATTCGATGGTGCTGCCCTTCGGGCGAGCCATGTACTCGGTGCACAGAATCGGGCGACCGTGCGGGGTGAGCTCGTTGATCCGCGACTCGAAGGTCGACGGGCCGGCGTAGGAGTGGAAGCTGATCACGTCGGAGTTGGCCAGCTGAATGTTCTGGATTGTCGTGCGGCCACCGGGATCTGCCCATTCACCATCCCACACGCCGCTGGTCAACGGCTGACGCGCATCGACCGAGCGTGCCCAGCTGAAGACCTGAGGAAGTAGGTCGGCCACCCGGTCCAGCTTGTCGCTGCGCTCGACGCGGGCGTATTGCGGCGCGGGGTTGTCGGGTTCGTTCCACACATCCCACCCCAAAACCCGTTCGTCGCTTCGGAATTGGGTCATGACGCCGGTGACGTAGTCCTGCAGGGTGCGGGTGTAGCGCGCGTCGTCGATGCGTTCGGCGCCAGGACTCTGTACCCAGCCGGAGTTGTGCACCCCGGGCGTCGGCGCGTGCTGCTGGCCCAGTTTTGGGAACGGATCCCAGCAGGAGTCGAACAACACGAACAGCGGTTTGATGCGGTGCCGCGCGGCGATGCCGACGAACTGCGCCAGGCGGGTCTGGAAGCCGCGCGAATCCTGAGCCCACAACTGGTCGTGCAGAAAAACCCGGACCGAGTTGAGTCCGTGCGCGCGGGCCCAACCGAGTTCAGTGTCGATGCGGCGCGGGTCATAGGTGCCCGGCTGAAACATCTCGAGTTGGTTGATTGCGGTGGACGTAATGAAATTCGCGCCGACAGGCCAGCCCTGCGCCTGGTACCAGCGGTTGGCTCGATCGGACGACCACCGACTCGACTCGGCGGAGGCTCGTGGCGGATCAGCGGAGGCGCGCGACGCGTGGGCTAAAGCCGTGCCTGCCGCCAACACCAGCGGCAATTTGAGAACAGTACGGCGGTACACAACGCGACGATAAGTTGCACACCACGCCGTTCCCGGTATTCAGCCAGCGCGTCGCACGACTTGTTATCCCGCTGTCACCAAGCGGGATCAGTCCGCGGCAGCGAGCGTCCGTTCCATGGTCAACGCCTGAGCACCGGCCGTCAGCGACGTCGTCGCCGACGTGGCGATCATCGCCCAGCAGCCGGGCACGACACCCACTTCCTCGCAGGGCTGTTCGGCGGTCGAGCATTGCGCGACCAACGCGCGAATCCGCTCGGCACTTGCCGTAGCGTCCGGACTCAGGACGCGGGTGGCCGCGCCGGACCCGACCTCGGGATGGCGTGCCATGAACTCCCGCAAGAACAGCGCCCCGGTGACTTTCGGATTGATGTCCTGGACCGCGGCCATCACGGTGTCGCCGAACACGCCGCCGACGGTGCCGACCGCGAAGTCGATGCCGCAGTGCAGCAAACCCAGCCGCCGATGGAGATCGGTCATCGTCTCGCGCAGCGCGGTATACACACTGCGGTCCAGCCCGAGGCGCTGCCACTCCTCGGTGCCGACGAAGATGTTGCCCTTCCACGACGTGCCACGCATGAATTGCAGGGTGAGTCCGTCGAGCAACTCGCCCGAGCGCACATGCGCCGACGGTGTGGTCAAGACGCGTTCGCCGCCTACTTCGCGCTCGAAGTAGGTGACGTGCGCTTCGAGAACCTGGTCACCGCCCAGCTTCCAGGCGCCGGCCGCGAGTTCCCGCAGACGAACGGTGTCGTCGAGCTCGATTCCGGGCGTGATCCGTCCGCCGTTGCCGCCGTCGGAAGGCTTGAGGCAGGCGTGCGTCAGGCGGTAGCGGCCCTGCAGAAGCGCACCCGCCCGCAGCAGCTCGCGACAGAAGTCGTCGCAATCTTCCTGCCAGGGGACGGCGTAGCCGGGCAGCACGGGAATGGGCGCTTGCAGGTGGGTGAACGCCTCGCTGGACCGGTGCTCGCGCTCCAGGATGACCGGACCTGGCTGTCCATTCACCTGGCTTTCCAGACTCAGCGCCGCCTCGACCGTCGGATGCAGCATGCGCTTCCGGTTCCACACCCCCAGCCGAGAGTCGTTGGCGTCGACCCGAATTCGGCCAAGGCCGGTCATCCGGGCCAGCCACGTCACGAATAGCTGGAATTCGGGCTCGAAATCGTAGGGGCTCACCACCGTTGACGGATTCGCCCGCAGGAACTCGATGATCCGGCGAATCACCGGATCGCGGTCGCCACCGTCGACCGCACGGCGCAGCAGGGCCTGAGACATGTAATAGTAGTCGGTATCCGGAAGTACCAGGCGCTCAACACCTTCCGCCGCGGTGCCGTGCCGCCACGGCTGGGTGCGTCCGATGACGAGATCGCCGCTGCGGGCCAGGTACAAGCCGCGCGTCTCCACATACGTGGTGAGGTCCAGGACAGGCCGGCCCTCGACCATTGCGGTGAGATCGGTTTCGAAGCTGCTGGCATACGGCGTGGTCGAATGCACCACCAGGCGGCGCTGCCCTTGGCTGGGTGCCGCGAATTCGACGTGCTCTGCCACCAGTTCGGGGAGTTCGCCGGGTTCGATCGACAGCAATTTCCGGGTCGCGATGGCGAAATCGGTTTCGTCGAATCTCAGCGGGCCGGCGTAGCTCTGCCAGGCGACTTCATCGCCGTCGACGATGACAACCCACTCATAGAAATCACCGGTCAGCGGATGAGGTGACGTCCGCGGCCGGCTGATGCTCGATATCACTCAAGTCTCTCCATTTCGGGCCCGACGCAGTCAGGCAAGTACGACGCTGCGATCGACGCACTGTCGTACGGCTATCGGGCACATTCCCTATGACGTTACTATTGCGCCGAAGTTTCCTACAGTTGGAAAGATCACACGACGGTCAGATGAATAGCCGGGTAACGCGTGTGACCAATGTGGCAATTTCCATTTCCGGACATGTCGATTGCAAATGGACAGCGAATTCCCAGCAGACTCCTAGCCTAAAGCCCTTTCGAGATCGGCGATGAGGTCTTCGGTGCCCTCGAGGCCCACCGAGATGCGAACGACCCCGTCGCCCAAACCAATAGCGGCGCGGCCTTCGGGTCCCATCGCACGATGGGTTGTCGTCGCCGGATGGGTGACAAGGGATTTCGAATCGCCCAGGTTGTTGGAGATGTTGATCAGCCGAAGTCCGTCGACCACCTCGAACGCCCGTTGCTTGGCCGCCCCGTTCGGGGCATCGAGTTCGAAGGTCACCACTGTTCCGCCACCGGACATCTGGCGCTTGGCCAGGTCGTACTGCGGGTGCGACGGCAGGAACGGATAGCGAACCCACCGCACCGCGGAGTGACGCTCCAGGTACTCGGCGATCCGCTGTGCTGAGTTGTTCTGGTAGTCGACGCGAATCGCCAGCGTTTCAAGGCCTTTGAGCATAACCCAGGCATTGAAGGCGCTCATCGCGGGCCCGGTGTGGCGCATCAGTTTCTGCACCGGTCCGTCGATGTACTCTTTGTCGCCGAGGATGGCACCACCGAGCACCCGGCCCTGCCCGTCGATGTGTTTGGTGCCCGAGTAGACCACTACGTCGACGCCGAGCGGAAAGCCCTGCTGGAGCAGTGGAGTCGCAAAGACGTTGTCCAGCACCACCTTTGCCCCCGATGCATGGGCGAGCTCAGTAACTGCGGCGATGTCGACCAGCGATTGCATCGGGTTGGACGGGGTCTCGAAGAACACCGCCTGCGTTGGCGCCGACAACGCCTCCTCCCACTGGGACAGGTCGTCGCCGTCGACGAACACGGTCTGAACACCCCAGCGCGGCAGAATCTCGCTACACACGACGAAGCATGAGCCAAACAGGCTGCGGGAAGCCACAAGTCGATCACCAGCGCCCAGCAACGCGCCCAACGAGGTGAAGACCGCCGCCATTCCGCTGGCGGTGGCGAATGCCGCGGGAGCGCCCTCGATCAGACGCAGGCGCTCCTCGAACATGCTGACCGTCGGATTGCCGTAGCGCGAGTAGACGTAGCGGTCCACCTCACCGGTAAACGCCTGCTCCGCCTCGGCGGAGGAACCGTAGACATAGCCGGACGCCAAGTACATGGCCTCACTGGTCTCATCGAACTGCGACCGCAGGATTCCGCCGCGCACCCCGATGGTGGCCTGGCTGACGCCGTCGGGCAACTGCTGCGGTATGCGGACCGAGGGCACCGGCTTCTCGTGGTCGGTCGAGCTCATGTCTGCTTCCACGGCAAACCGATTGCCCGCCAGCCTGTTCCGCCGCGGTGACAATCGCCGTCGAGCTGGCCTTCGAAGCCGTCCAACACGTTGTACGACGGAGCGACGCCAGCCTCGGTAGCCGCCTCGGCCGCGCCGATCGAACGGTTGCCGGAGCGGCACAGGAACACCACCGGGCGGTCGCCGCCGGCCGGGACATGCTCGAGCAACTCGGCGACGAAGTTTTCGTTGCGCTTACCGTCGGCGCCATTCCACTCGACGTACACGACTTCGCGGCCCAGACTGGCCAGGTCGGGAACACCGACGAAACGCCACTCGGCGTCGGTACGAACGTCGACCAGAACCGCCTCGGGGTGCTCGCTGAGTAGCTTCCACGCCTGCTCGGGGGTGATATCTCCGGCGTAGGCGCGGCCGGACGTTGTACTTGAACCGGCATTTCCCTGGTCGCTGGCGCCCGCTGCGCTCGAAGATCTCCTCGCCTGAGATGGGCTCTCCGGGGTCGACATGTCTATCACCGTATCGCGGCACGAGGCCGCGCAGGACTTGCCTGTGTGACAGAAGCGCACTGGACGATCGGCGGGGGTGGCAGTCAGAGCAGCTTGACGATCCGATGCGCCTGTACTGAGTAGACAAACGGGCCATGGCCTTGTGCGGCCACGGCGATCGCGGCGATTCGCTGGTCAAGCGGCGATGGTATCAAGCGCGGTACGCAGGTCTTTCTCGGAGACTCAGTAATCCGCAGCTACCGCCTTGAATGTCTCGCCGGCGCGCAGCGGCCCCAGGGCGTCAGCGACCCTTGCGCCGCTGGCGGCAAAGACCGGCTGCCCATAACCCCTAGTAGGGTCGAGCACCACGTTCGCTTCGCCGTATTGAGGTAGCCGAATTAGCTTGGCGTAGTTATCGTTATCGAATCGGATCTGCTTTAGGTAGTGCTGAACGATGTCCTTAAAGACGTACTGACCGGACCGCGGAACAATCAGGTGCTTGACGACTTCGTCATCTGGACTTCCTTCGCCAGACCGCTGTGCGAAGTCCCACAGAACCTCTGCGCCGTCCGTGTAGAGGTCCCGTGAGGCCAGCGCGTGAGGCCCGACGTTTCGCAGAAGCACGTCAATTGACGGCCGTATCCGTTGCATAGGCACGCCGGCGCGCCTGAATGCGGCCAGAACGTACGCCTCCGCGACCCCAACAAATGGCAGCCGCGCTTATCCAGCACGATCCTGTGGCAGCGCAGAAATGATTGGTTGACCTTTGACCACAGACCGCGCCTCTGGTCGTCGTTCGTAGCCGTCAGCCCAGGTCTGCAGCGTCGAGCGTGGCACGACCAGGTGGTACTGATCCTCCACCGCGCCGGTAATCGCCCCCGCCTCACCGCCGGTCACATGGATGCGGGTGCGGATCCGCACCCCCGTCGGCGCCGCGGCCTCGCCTGCTACCACAGCCTGCGCAGCGCGGCCGACGCATCGCGGGCACGCCCGCGTGCCGTGCTCACGTCTGCCGCGGTCACGACAGTGGCTCCCAGTGGCCGCCCGGCCTCAGACTCGTCACGAGTGAATACCCGCACATCGCTCTCGGTGGTCCGCAGCGCATCGCCCAGCGCGCCACCTCGCTCGCGCTGCGGGACCCCGTCGGCGCCGGCGTAGATCACTGCGGCCGCACCCGGAGAGACCATGATGGTGTCCGTCGGCAGACCCAGGATGGCCCGCGCCTGTAACTCGAATTCCGAAAGCCGCTGGGTGCGAACGGTAACCAGGCCACTCTCGAACGGCCGAGCGGTGACGCCGCTGAAGTAGACCTCGTCGCCACGGACCATCAGCTCGACCCCGAACAGGCCGCGCCCGCCGAGCGCCTTCACAACCCGGGCGGCGATCGACTTGGCGGCGTCCAGCGCCGCCGGGCTCAAGTCTTGGGGCTGCCAGGATTCCTGCACGTCACCAATCGCGTCGCCGTGGCCGATCGGCGCGCAGAAGTCCAGCGTCGGCCCCGACGGGCCCTTGCTGCACACCGTCAGCAGCGTGACGTGGAAGTCGATTTCGACAAGGGTCTCGGCCAGCACCCGGCGCTGCGCCCGCCGGCCGCCGGCGGACACTGCCCGCTGCCAGGCCGGTTCGAGGTCGCCCGGCAGCAGCACCACCGACTGTCCCTGCGCGCCGATGGCAGCGACCGGTTGCACCCGCAGCGGGTAGCCGGCGTGGTCGGCGATGGCGCGCAGCTCGTCGAGCGAGCCCGCGAACCAGAACGGCGCGGTGGGCAGGCCGAGCTCGTCGGCGGCCAGCCGACGCAGGCCTTCCCGGTCGGCGGTGAGCCGGGCACAGCGAGCGGTGGGGACGAACTGTGTGGCGAGGCCATCGGCCTCCGATGCGGTAGCTGTCAACGCATCGACGGCGACAGCGTCCGACGCCGTCACCACCACGTGTGGCTGCAGCCGCCCGATCGCGGCGTCCAGCTCGTCGGTGTCGGTCATGTCGACCACCAGCGCCTGGTCGGCCACGCCATGCGCCGGCGCAGCGGCGTATCGCTCGACGGCGATCACCTGGGCGCCCAGCCGCTGCAGGGCGATCGCCAGCTCACGGCTGAACTCGCCGGACCCCAGCAACATCACCGTCGGCCGATCGGCATCGCTCGGCTGCGGGGTCGACTCGTTGTGCGGCGTGGTCACGTGCCCAAGGATAGGTGGGGTGCTACGGCTGGCCGGGCAGCAGCCGGATCATCAGGCCGTTGGCCTCGGCCAGCAGGGTGTCGCCGTCGAGCAGTTCGCCGCGGACGAACGCCTTGCGGCCCTCGGTCGCGGCGACGTGGCCGCGGACCACCAGCGGGGTGTCGATCGGGGTGATCTTGCGGTAGTCGACATGCAGGAAGCCGGTGCGGCTGATCGGCCGGGCAGCGGCGTGCACCACCATCCCGAAGACATGGTCGAACAGCAGCGGCAGCACGCCGCCGTGCACCGCGCCGTTGCCGCCGACGTGGAACCGGCTGAAGTGGCCGCGCATTTCCACGCCGTCGGGGTCGTACCGGCTCATCGTCCAGGGCGGCAGCAGCAGGCTGCCCATCCCGGGCAGTTGCGGCGATCGGCCGGCCGGGGCCTGGCCTTCGCGCGCCGTGAACGGCGCGAGTTGGTCGGCCAGCGCCTCGGCGTGCGCGGCGGCGTCGTTCCAGAGGTCGTCGCTGGGGTCGGCGGACACCGCGAGGTCCTGCAGCCGACGCATGGCCGCGACGAATCGGCCGAAGCCCGGGCCCGGGCTGGCGGCGCCGTATTCCGGGAATCCGCCGTGATGGTCGTAGTCGGGGTCCAGCTGCTCTGGTGAGTCGGTCACGGGCGAGCCGCCAGCACGTCGCGACGCACGATGGTCTGGTCACGACCCGGGCCCACACCGATGCATGAAATATGAGCTCCGCCAAGCTCTTCCAGCCTCAGCACGTAGTCACGCGCTTTCGCGGGCAGGTCGTCGAATTCGCGCGCTTCGGAGATGTCTTCCCACCAGCCGGGCAGTTCTTCGTAGATGGGCTCGGCGCGATGCAGATCGCTCTGGGTCATCGGCATCTCGGAGGTCTCTTTGCCGTCGATCCGGTAGCCGACACACACCGGGACGGTCTCCAGGCTGGACAGCACGTCGAGCTTGGTCAGGAAGTAGTCGGTGATGCCGTTGACCCGGGTGGCGTAGCGCGCGATGACGGCGTCGAACCAGCCGCAGCGCCGGCGCCGGCCCGTGGTCACGCCGAACTCGCCGCCGGTCTTGGACAGATATTCGCCGCTGTCGTCGAACAACTCGGTCGGGAACGGGCCCGACCCGACGCGGGTGGTGTAGGCCTTGAGGATGCCCAGCACGGTGGTGATCCGGGTCGGGCCGATGCCGGAGCCGACGGCCGCGCCGCCGGCGGTCGGATTCGACGACGTCACATAGGGATAGGTGCCGTGGTCGACGTCGAGCAACGTGCCCTGCGAGCCTTCCAGCAGAACAGTCTCGCCGGCCTCCAGCGCGGTGTTGAGCAGCAGCCGGGTGTCGGCGATCCGGTGGGAGAAGGTCTCCGCCTGCTCCAGCAGCGCTTCGACGACGTGCGCCGGGTCGAGCGCCTTGCGGTTGTAGATCTTGACCAGCACCTGGTTTTTGAAGTCCAGCGCGGCCTCGATCTTGTTCGTGAGGTTCTGCGGATCGAGCACGTCGGCGACCCGAATGCCCTGGCGGGCGATCTTGTCCTGGTAGCAGGGTCCGATGCCGCGGCCGGTGGTGCCGATCTTCTTGTTGCCCATGTAGCGCTCGGTGACCTTGTCGATGGCCACGTGATACGGCATCAGCAGGTGCGCGTCGGCCGAAATCAGCAGCTTCGAGGTGTCTACGCCGCGGTCTTCGAGGCCCTTCAGCTCGTCGAGCAGGACGCCGGGGTCGATCACCACGCCGTTGCCGATGACGTTGGTGACGCCGGGCGTCAAAACCCCGGACGGGATGAGGTGCAGGGCGAAATTCTCGCCGGTGGGCAGCACCACGGTGTGCCCGGCGTTGTTGCCGCCTTGATAGCGAACGACCCATTTGGTACGGCCGCCGAGCAGGTCGGTGGCCTTGCCCTTGCCCTCGTCGCCCCACTGGGCGCCGATCAGGACGATTGCCGGCATGACTCGCTCCCGCCTAATCCCACGTATTCAGGCCGCTTATTGTGGTCCAGCCGGTGACCCACAATAGCCCAGCCGTTTGCGAGGACGCTTCTGAATATTCCAGATACCGCCGTGTTGGCGTTCGGCGACCGACTGCCGCGCGCCCTGCGAGGGCTGCCGGTTGCCGGTCCCGATGACATCGATGCGGCGATCGCCTCGGCGCGACGGCTGGTGGTGCTCGGCACCGACGCCGACCTCGCGTCGGTGCTGACCCGGCTGCTGCGTGCGGAGCTGCTCGACGTCGAGGTGGCCTACGTTCCACGGCGCCGCACGCCGGCCACCCGGGCCTATCGCCTGCCGGCCGGTCGCCGGGCCGCCCGGCGGGCAGTGCGCGGGTCGGCTCAGCGGCTGCCGCTGATCCGCGACGACACCGGAACGGTGATCGTCGGGTTCGCCCTCTGGCGGCCCGCAGACGGGGAGCGGCTGCTGCACGGAGAGGCGATCGTCGATGACGCGGTGCTGTTCGACGGCGACGTCGCCGAGGTGACCGTCGAGCCGACGGCGGCACTGCCCGGGCTGCGGGCCCGCGTGTCGGGTACCCGGCGCTGGTTGACCGGCCGGGCCGCGCAGCTTGGCGGCGTTGGCATATCGGTGGCCCGCGACGGGGTGGTCGCGCCGCGGGCGGTGCGCCGCTCCACGATTTACCGACACATCGAGGGTTGGCTCGCGGTCCGGTGACGAGCGCCGCGGATCTGGCGCAGGGCTGCGGTCCGGTAGCTTCGTGACGTGAATACGCCTGTGCACCAGTCGGTGCGACCCAGCCCGATCTTCTGGGCCATTGTCGGCCTGACCGTCCTCGGCGGCGGGCTGGCGTACTGGGTGGGCGACGACGTGACTCCGCTGGCCTACGCCGGGGTGTTCGTCATGGTGATCGCCGGCTGGGTGGTGTCGCTGTGCCTGCACGAGTTCGGCCACGCCTTCACGGCCTGGCGATTCGGCGACCACGACATCGCGCTGCGGGGATACCTGGATATGGATCCGCGGCGTTACGTCAGCCCGGTGTGGTCGATCGTGGTGCCGATCGCGATCACCGCGATCGGCGGGATCGGTCTGCCGGGCGCGGCGGTGTACGTGCGGACGTCGTACCTGACGACCCGGCAGCGCACGCTGGTCAGTCTGGCCGGTCCGGCAGCGAATCTGCTGCTGGCCGTGGTTCTGCTGGAGGTGACCAACCTGTTCTTCGACCCGCGGCACCCGGTGTTGTGGGCCGGAGTGGCGTTCCTGGGCTTCCTACAGATCACCGCGCTGCTGCTGAACCTGCTACCCATCCCCGGCCTGGACGGCTACAACGCCCTGGAGCCGCACCTGAGCCCGGAGACTCAGCGGGCGCTGGCACAGTTCAAGCCGTACGGCTTCATGTTGCTGTTCTTCCTGTTGTTCACCCAACCGCTCAACCAGTGGTTCTTCGGGATGGTCGACTACGTCTTCGAATTTTCCGGCGTACCCCGGATGCTGTGGCAGCTCGGCGCCGGGCTCACCCAGTTTTGGCGGCACCTGCTGTAGACCTTGCGATACATGCGTTATTACGCATATATTTCTGTTCATGGGTGCCGGCCACGATCATCCGAGCTCGGGCACGCCCGCGCCGAGACTCGCAATCGCCACCGCGCTGCTCGGCGCCTTCTTCGTCGTTGAGCTGACCACGGCACTGCTGATCGGATCTATCTCGTTGCTCGCCGACGCCGGCCACATCCTGACCGACGTCGCGGCCAGCTTTATGGGACTGTGCGCAGTCATCCTCGCCCAGCGCGGCAGCACGTCACCGGCCCGTACCTACGGCTGGCACCGCGCCGAGGTCTTCACCGCCGTCGTCAACGCTGTGCTGCTGATCGGGGTCGCCACGCTGATCCTGCGTGAGGCGATCGGCCGCATCGGCCACGCACCCGACGTACCTGGCATCCCGATGATCGTCGTCGCGCTGACCGGGCTGGCCACCAACGCCGCGGTAGCGCTGCTGCTGCGTTCGCACTCGTCGCACAGCCTGGCCGTCAAGGGCGCCTACACGGAGGTCATCGCCGACATGGTCGGCAGCGTCGGGGTGCTCGTCGCCGGCGTGGTCACCGTCACCACGCACTGGCCCTACGCCGACGCGGTGGTCGCCGTCCTCGTCGCGCTGTGGGTACTCCCCCGGGCGTTGGCACTGGCCGCGGGCGCACTGCGCATCCTGTCCGAATCCTCGCCCAGCCACATCGACGTCGACGAACTGCGCACCGCACTGGCGGCGGTCGACGGCGTGACCGAGGTACACGACTTACATGTCTGGACGCTGGTACCCGGCAAAGACATGGTGACCGCGCACCTGGCCGGCTGCGACAACTCGGCCCGGGTGCTGCACGAGGCTCAAGCGGTTCTGGCCGCGCATGGACTCGACCACGCGACCATCCAGATCGAACCCGCGGACGGTGTCGGCCAGTGCGCCCCCGGCTTCTGAACGGTCAGCTGAGGCCGAGGCCCCGGCGGGCAGCCGGGTCGCAGTCATCGAGCAGATCCAGACAGCGGGCCTGCTCGTCGGTCTCGCCGATCGCGTCGGCCGCCCGCGCCAGCGCCGCGACGCATCGCAGAAAACCTCGATTGGGCTCGTGCGAGAACGGCACCGGACCGAAACCCTTCCAACCATTACGGCGCAACTGGTCCAGGCCGCGGTGATAGCCCGTGCGGGCGTAGGCGTACGCGGTGATCGCCTTGTCGTCGGCGAGCGCGTCTTCGGCCAGCGCCGCCCACGCCACCGACGCGGAGGGGTGCGCGGCCGCGACGGCAGTCGGGTTGTCGCCGGCGTCCAACTGGGCCTCGGCGTCCGGGTCACCGGGCAACAAGATCGGATTCGGTCCCAGCAGATCATGCATCGGCGTCATGGGGATATTGTGCCGTGCCGCGTCTTTTCAACCGATACCGCCACCTACAACCCAGCGTCGGGTCGCTAAGCTGCTATAGGTATTTCGACACCGAAGAGGACAGCTGCGCCTATGCCCAATCCATCAGGGTCTGACCGCGACAAAACGTCCGACGCCGCCGATCGAGCCGCCCCGGGCGACCCGGTGGAATCCGAGGCTGACGCCGACGACAAGACCACCGAAACCCAACGCGGGGCCGATCCCGCGACTGAGGTGATCGGCCTGTCCGGGCAGCAGCCGCAACCGCCGATGCCTGCGCTGCAACCCGGTGAACGACGCTTCACCGCTCCGGGTTTCGACGCCAAGGAAACCGCGATCATCAACGCGGCCAACGACCCCGCCACCGAGGTCTTCGCCTCGGGCCAAGCAGGCGCGAGAATTGCTACGCCGCAACTGATTCCGCCTCGGTTGGGGGCCAAATTTCGTCCGCCCAGTCAGCGCAGCTGGGGTTGGGTGCTGGCGCTGATCCTGATCATCTTGGCGTTCGCCGCGATCGCGGTGTTGGGCACCGTGCTGCTGACCCGCAACGACAGGAAGCCGCATGCGTCGCAGGAAGACCAGGTGCGCAACACGATTCAGCACTTCGACGCCGCGGTGCAGACCGGCGATCTGACCACGCTGCGCAGCCTCACCTGCGGCACCATGCGCGACGACTACGTCACCTACAATCAGAACGAGTGGAACGACGTCTACCAGCGCGTCGCGGCGGCGCAGGAATATCCCGTCGTCGCCAGCATCGACCAGGTCGTCGTCAACGGGACCCATGCCGAAGCCAACGTGACCGCGTTCGTGGCCTACGCCCCGCAGACCCGCTCGTCACGCAGTTTCGACCTGCAGTACCGCGACGACCAGTGGAAGATCTGCGAGTCCAGTTCCGGCTGAGGTTTTTTCCCAGCCTCGCCGAACGTGAAGCCAACTTCACGTTCGTGGCGTAAAAGCTAGTTCGAGACGGACTTTCCGGCGCAGTGCAGGTCGTTGCAGGCCTCGATCACCCGCTCGGTCATCGACGCCTCGGCCTTCTTGAGGTAGCTGCGCGGGTCGTAGACCTTCTTGTTGCCGACCTCGCCGTCGACCTTCAGCACGCCGTCGTAGTTGGTGAACATGTGCGCGGCCAGCGGCCGGGTGAAGGCGTACTGGGTGTCGGTGTCGACGTTCATCTTGACCACGCCGTAGCGCAGCGCCTCTTCGATCTCGGACTTCAGCGAGCCGGATCCGCCGTGGAAGACGAAGTCGAACGGCTTGGATCCGTCGGCCAGGCCGAGCTTGGCGGACGCGACTTTCTGCCCCTGATCCAGGATGTCGGGCCGCAGCTTCACGTTGCCGGGCTTGTAGACGCCGTGCACGTTGCCGAACGTCGCGGCCAACAGGTAGTGACCGTGCTCGCCGTAACCCAGCGCGTCGATGGTCTTCTCGAAGTCCTCCGGTGTGGTGTAGAGCTTGTCGTTGATCTCGGCCTCGACGCCGTCTTCTTCACCGCCCACCACGCCGATCTCGACCTCCAGCACGATCTTGGCGGCGGCGGCCAACTTCAGCAGCTCCTGGGCGATCTCCAGGTTCTCGTCGAGCGGCACCGCCGAGCCGTCCCACATGTGCGATCCGAACAGCGGATCCTTGCCCGCTGCCACCCGCTCGGCGGAGATCGCCAGCAGCGGCCGCACGTAGCCGTCCAGCTTGTCCTTCGGACAGTGGTCGGTGTGCAGCGCGACGTTGATCGGATATCTGGCAGCGATGCTGCGGGTGAACTCGGCCAGCGCGACCGCGCCCGCAACCATGTCTTTCACTCCCAGGCCGGAGCCGAATTCCGCACCGCCGGTGGAGAATTGGATGATGCCGTCGCTACCCGCGTCGGCGAACCCCTTCAACGCGGCGTTGACGGTCTCGGACGAGGTGCAGTTGATCGCCGGGAAGGCGTACTCGTTCCCCTTGGCGCGTCGCAGCATCTCGGCGTAGACATCTGGCGTTGCGATGGGCATGCGGCTTCCTTCCTGACGTGTTGCATCAGTATCGCAACACCTTCGGCGTGCCCGCAGCCCGGCCGGCGAAGGCCGACCATCGACGCCGGTATCTTGAGCATCGTGAAACCCGCCGCAGAAACCATCGTGGCTATGCCCAACATCCTCGACCCGATGTACTGGATCGGTCCTCAAGGACTGTTCGCATCGGCCGTTCTGCCGACAATCCTGGCCATCGTCTTCGTCGAAACCGGTCTGCTGTTTCCGCTGCTGCCCGGTGAGTCGCTGCTGTTCACCGGTGGCCTGCTAGCCGCGCACGGCACCCTCGACATCTGGGTGCTGGCGCCGGCGGTGGCGCTGACCGCGATCGCGGGTGACCAGACCGGCTACTTCATCGGCCGCCGGATCGGGCCGGCCCTGTTCAAGAAGGAAGACTCGCGGTTCTTCAAGCAGCACCATGTGACCGATTCGCACGCCTTCTTCGAGAAGTACGGACCGGCGGCGATCATCCTGGCCCGGTTTATGCCGTTCGTGCGGACGTTCACACCGGTGGTCGCCGGGGTCTCCTACATGCGCTACCCGGTGTATCTGGCCTTCGACATCGTCGGCGGCATCCTGTGGGGTGGCGGCGTGACGGTCGCCGGCTACTTCCTGGGCAACATTCCGTTCATCCACCAGAACCTGGAAAAGATCGTCCTGGCGATCCTGTTCGTGTCGATGATTCCGGCCTTCATCGCCACCGGCCGGGCCTACCTGAGGCGCCGCCGGGCTGCCAAGGTCGACGAAGGCCAGTTGACGGTCGCCGACTGACGACGACCGCTTAGACTAGGCTGCGCCAGCGCCGGATCCCCTCCCCGCCGTCATAGCCCGGGCAGCGGCGCCGGCACCGCGAGCATCGATCGGCTTGCGACGCCTTGGGACGCACCGACAACACCAGCACCTCGCTGGTCACCGGCGTCTTCCCAGGCGAAGTCTCGATCTCGATCGGCCCGTCCTCGATGACCATGTCTGGCACCCCAGACCCGTTGCAAATTCCCTGGGCGCTGCGTTATTCTCTCACGCACATCTCATCTTCCGCTCAGGAAAGTTGACGAATAATGGCGCATCGTAACTCCGGGAAGCAGAAGCTAGCTTCATGTACGGTGACGGCGCAGCGGCGTCGACGCGCCATCGGGACGGCCGGGGCGGTCAGTGCGTTTCTGGCGTTGGGGCTGGCGCCGCTGGCTTCTGCGCCCAAGGCCCGTGCCGATGGGATTGACGCGGTCATTGACCAGGTCTTCGCTGCGATCACGGGTTCGTCCGGCGATCTGGCTGGCGTTTCCGGGGCGGTTCCGGAGTTGGGCGGTCTGGGTGTGGATGCCGCCGATGTGGGCTCGGTGGCCGCGGCCAGCCCGGCTGATGGCTGGTTGCATGCGCTGGAACAGGACTGGAGCGCGTTGGGTCAGCAGCTGGACACCGCGCTCAACACCTGGTTTAACCACGTCGCTCCGGCTGGCGAAGCCACCGCCGGCGCTGCTGCGCAGCCGATGAGTCAGAACTTGCTGGTCAACCCCGACTTCGAAATTGCCGACCCGTCCGGGTCGGGCTACAGCGGGGTGACCATTCCGGGCTGGACGGAGACCGGCACCCCGACCGTAATCCAATACGGCACCCCGCTTGGTTATCCGTCGCCATTATCGTCTCCCTTCCCAGCGTTGACGGGGTTGGGCGGCTTTCCGGATGCGCCGCCGGGCACCCCGGCCGGCGACGACAATTTCGCCGGCGGCGGACCCGTGGCCACGTCCAGCATCAGCCAAACCGTCAACCTCACCGGCGCAGCCGGAACGCCGTACGAGCTCAGTGCAGATCTCGGCGGCCAGGGCTTGAACGCGTCCTATACCTCAGAGCAGGTCACCTTCCTCAACGCCAACGGGGACGTGCTGGGCACCGGCTCGCTCAACCCGGTCACGATATGGGATCGCCTGGGTTTCACCGGTTTTGAGGAACGCGATATCACCGGGACGGTCCCGGAGGGCACCACCTCCGCGGAGGTCACCACCACCTTCCACGACGAAAACCATTTCCTCGGCGACTACAACGGCGCGTACGCCGCCAACGAGTCGTTCACGGTCGGCGATCCAAATCTCACCGCGGCGCCGCTCACCCCACCGGTGTCCGACGTCGGCCACCTCAATCACGTGTTCCTGATCTACTTGGAGAACGAGGGCGACGGCGCCCTCGTGGGCAACCCCAACGCGCCGTTCATCAACAGCCTGATCAAGACAGAGGATTTCGACAGCAACTACTACTCGCTGAGCCACCCCAGCGACGCCAACTACATCCGGGTCATGGGCGGGTCGGGCTTCGGCATCGACTACAACCCCGACACGGACGTCGTCAAAGCACCCAGCCTCATGCAAGAAATGGATCAGGCGGGCGTATCGTGGGCCGGCTACGAGCAGGGCATCGCCCCGGGTACCACCGACATAACGCCGCAAGACGCCGTCGACGCAACGCCCTTCGGCCTATTCAGCTACGTCTACGACAACACCCCCGCCTACCTGCAGGAACACATTTTCCCGCAGTCGGATTTGTCCAGCGCTCTGCAGAACCCGAGCACCTTCCCGGACTTCGCGTGGGTCAAACCCGGCAGTGACGCGCCTAGCAGCGAACTTGACAGCATCCTCAACTTTATTAAGGGCGACCTCCTGAACGAGCAGTCCGGCGTGGTGGCTCAGGACCAGTACCTCCAGCACACGATATCCACCATTGAGGACTCGCCCACGTGGACTGACCCGAACGAGAAGGACGCGATCATCGTCACGTGGGACGAGGACAACAACGAACCGTCACTGGGTATCGGTAATGAAGGTAACAACGTTCCGATGATCGTCATCCCGAACCAGGACGCCGTGACGGCTGGGGGGATGCAAGCCGGCCCCTTCACCACCGACACCTACTACAACCAGTACGACCTGATGTCCACCATCGAAGACGCCTTGCGTCCTGCGCCGGGAACTCTGGCCCCGCTCACCGACAACGACATGTACGCCCAACCTATGAATGCTTTCTGGAAATAATGGTCGACTCCGGGACCACTTAGCCGCGGTGGGTGACGGTTCGGGTTCCTAGGTCGGCTATGCGCTGGGCGAAACGTCTCGATTGCTCGGCGACGAAACCGATCAACGTCGGACGGCAGAAAAAGCCGATGAACCACACCTCGTTCAGTCGTCACCGCGGCCCGTTCGCCAATCAGCTACGCCGGGCGAAAACCCATCGCCACGCCGTTCATGCAGTAGCGCAGGCCGGTTGGTTGCGGGCCATCGTTGAAGACGTGGCCGAGGTGCCCGCCGCAGCGGCTGCAGAGCACCTCGGTGCGCGACATTCCCCCGCTGTGGTCTGCTTGCTCGAACACGACGTTGTCCAGCGGTTTGTAGAAGCTGGGCCAGCCGGTGCCACTCTCGAACTTGGTGGTCGACGAGTAGAGGGCCTGCCCGCAGCCCGCGCAGGTGAAGACCCCGGATCGATGCTCGCCGTTGAGCGGGCTGCTGTAGGGCCGCTCGGTGCCCGCATTGCGAAGCACGTCGTATGCCGCGGGCGACAGCAGTTGGCGCCACTCCTGGTCGGGGTGGTTGATCGCATACGCTCGAGCCGGACGGCTCGGTGCGCCGGTTGCGGTGACCGCGGTCAAAGCGCCGGCACCGGCGAGCACACCGAACGCGGTGCCGAGTAGGACGTTACGTCGGGTAGTCATGGCTTCTACCATACGGCGGTATGGTCAGACGGCGGTCTTGAAGTCGCATCCGGTCTTGGCGCGGACGTCGGCGACGGTGACGCCGGGGTGCAGCTCGATCAGCGTGAGCCCGTGCCCGGGTTCGACCTCGAAGACACCCAGGTCGGTGATGATCAGGTCCACGACGGCCCTGCCGGTGACCGGCAGTGAGCACTGCTTCAGGATTTTCGGGCTGCCGTCCTTGGCGGTGTGGTCCATCACCACGATGACCCGTTTGACGCCGGACACCAAATCCATTGCGCCGCCGGGGCCTTTGACCATCTTGCCGGGCACCATCCAGTTGGCCAGATCGCCGTTCTCGGCGACCTCGAGGCCACCCAGGATGGACAGGTCGATGTGGCCGCCGCGGATCATCGCAAACGAATCGGCGCTGCTGAAGTAACTCGACCCGGGCAGGCTGGTGACGGTCTGCTTGCCGGCGTTGACCAGGTCGGGGTCGACGGCGTCCTCGGCCGGATAGGCACCGATGCCGAGTAGCCCGTTCTCGGACTGCAGTGTGACGGTGATGTCGTCCGGAATGAAGTTGGCCACCAACGTCGGAATGCCGATACCCAGGTTGACGTAGTAGCCGTCACGCAACTCCTTGGCGGCACGCTTGGCCATCAGCTCGCGGATCGGGTTGGCTTTCTCGACCCCGGTGCCACCGGTGGTAGTGCGGAACTCGATGCGCTTTTGGTAGGCGGGGCCCTCGATGATCCGGTCGACGTAGATGCCCGGGGTGTGGATCTGGTCTGGGTCCAGCTCGCCGACCTCGACGAGTTCCTCCACCTCGGCGACGGTCACCGTGGCGCAGGTGGCGATCATCGGGTTGAAGTTGCGGGCGGTCTTGCGGTAGATCAGGTTGCCCGACTTGTCCCCCTTCCACGCCTTCACGATCGCCACGTCGGCCCGAATGCCTTCTTCCAGAACGTATTCCGTGCCGTCGAAGACCCGCGTGTCTTTACCCTCGGCCAGGTTGGTACCGAAGGCGGTGCGCGTGTAGAAGCCGGGAATGCCCGCGCCGCCGGCCCGCAGTTTCTCCGCCAACGTGCCCTGCGGCGTCAGCACCAGGTCGAGCTCACCGGCCAGCACCTGGCGCTCGAACTCCTTGTTCTCGCCCACGTAGGAGGCGATGACCTTGGACACCTGACCCGCGTTGAGCAGCAGCCCCATGCCGAAATCGTCGACGCCGGCGTTGTTTCCGACGATGGTGAGATCCCGGACGCCGCTGTCCACCAGGGCCTCGATCAGGTTTTCCGGAATGCCGCACAGGCCGAAACCGCCTGCGGCGATCGTGATTCCGTCCTTCAACAGGCCGTGCAACGCCGACTCGGCGTCGGCGCGGACTTTACTCATCGCTGGTCCCTTCGGTTACGGCGTACGCGGCTTCCATCAGCATCCAACCGGACAGCTGCACCGACAGATCACGCTCGGGGATCTCGGACGCGGTGACGGCACCCGCCACGAACTGAGCGTGCGCACCGGCGGCTGCCGGCAGGTCGGCCGGGCGGTCCCAGAACGGGCCGAACAACGGCAGACCCTGCACAGTCTGACGGTTGTCCCATGCTGACTTGGCCGACGTCAGCACGATGTTGCGGGCGGTGTCGCGAGCCTTGCCGTCGTCGACCGAATCCCCCGGCAGCGCGGTGGCGACCAGCGCCAGGTAGCGGGCGGTAATCCCGGCGAACAACCCGCCGTCGCCGCCGCCGGCCCCGCGGATCACCCCGCCCGGCGCCATGTGCTCGTCGACCGCGGCCACCAGGCGATGCACCCGGGCCGCGTGCCGGTCATCTTGGGTGCGGGCGGCCAGTTCGGTTTCCAGGCCGAGCACCACGCCCTGGCAGTAGGTGTATTCGGCGCGGACCAGTGAACCGCCTTTGACGCCGTCGAACACCAGGTGCGTCTCGGGGTCGATCAGCGTCTCGTCGATCCAGTCGGCCATCTGCTGGGCGCGCCGCATCCGGTCGCCGTAGCGGGCCAGGAAGATGCCGGCCGGACCGTTGGCCGGAGCGTTGAAGAACTGGTCCTGTTTGCGCCACGGGATGCCGCCGCCGTCTTCGGGCACCCACGCTTTGACCAGTTGATCGTGCAGCGTGCGCAGCGCGCGCGGACGTTCCACGGTCGCGATCCGCGCCGCCCGCTCCAGCGACAGTGCCAGCCAGGCCATGTCGTCGTAGTAGCTGTTGACCCAGGATCCGTTGTTACGCAACCGATGTCCGCGGATCTGCCGCGCGATCTCGATGCGGCGCTGTTCCTGGGGGTCGCGCAGTTCGGCGTCGACCAGGCAGTCCAGCAGATGCGCCTGCCACCAGTAGTGCCAGCCGCCGAACCAGCGGTCGCGCCGGGTTGCGGGCCAGCCCACCACGCCGAGTTGGGTGCCGGGCAGCGCCCACAGCTTCTTCAGATGGCGGCCAACCACAGCGGCCTCCGCGCTGACCGCCCGGTTGACCCACACCTGATCCATGGTGGGTGATCCTGCCCTACCAGGCGGCCGCGATGTCCCCGTGCTGGCAGATCCAGGCATGCATGGCGATGCCCGCAGCGACGGCGACGTTGATGCTGCGGGTCGACCCGAACTGCGCGATCGAGACGGTCAGCGCGGCGCCGTCGCGGGCGTCGTCGCTGATGCCGGGTCCTTCCTGACCGAACAGCAGCAGGCAGTCCCGCGGCAGCGTGGTCTGCTCCAGTCGGGCCGCACCCGGCACGATATCGACGGCGACCACCGTCAGGCCCGCGGCGGCGGCGAAGCTCAACAGTTCGGCGGTGTCGTCGTGGTGCAAAAGTCGCTGGTAGCGGTCGGTGACCATGGCGCCGCGCCGATTCCACCGGCGACGGCCGACGATGTGGACGGTGTCGACGGCGAATGCGTTGGCGGCGCGCACCACCCCGCCGATGTTGGCGTCCTGGCCGAAGTTCTCGATCGCGACGTGGAGCGGGTGACGGCGCTTGTCTATGTCGGCGACGATCGCCTCCCGTGTCCAGTACCGGTAGGCGTCGACGACGTTGCGGGAGTCGCCGTCGCGCAGCAACTCGGGGTCATAGCGTGGGTCGTCGGGCAGATCCCCTTGCCAAGGCCCTACCCCGCTCCCGACGCCGGACGCCGGTACGGCCCATTCGGTGGGCCCCGGGCCGGGCTGGCTCATTTGACGGTCCACACCGCGGCGTGGGTACCCACGATCGCGACCGTCGCGTAGAGCAGCGCGTCGTTGAGGTCGCCCTGGGTGCACAGCGAGGCGTTGACGTGCACGGCGTCCAGCGACGCCTCGGGCAGGATCAGCACCGAGGATCCGTAGGTCGCGCAGGCCGGATTCAGGCCGGGCGGCGGCAGCGTCGGCGAGGCGAGCAGCATCATCGGTCCGCCGCGGCCCGCGGAGTCGTCGCGGTATTTGGCCGCGACGGTGTCGGCCTGCAGACCGAGCAACATGTAGCCGCTGCCGGTGAACGCCGCCGGGTCGCCGAGCGAGGCCTGGTTCAGCGGTGTGCCGTCGGCCCGCCACGCTGCGACGCTGGTCGTTTTGACCACCATCCCGGTGTCACTTTCCTTAGTCGGCAGCAGCCCGACCGGGAACGCCGCCGGATAGGCCGCCGCGGTGTCCGCGATGCGGTCACGGGGTGAATACAGGTAGACGCCGCGGACGGCGGCCCGGTCCTTCAGCGGGCCCAGGCACACCGTTCCGGCCAGCCGGTTGCCGCCGGGCGCGGAAAGCGATTGGACGACCAGGTTTTTGACCCCGTCGCAGCTGCCGATGCCGGCCGCTTCCAGCGGATGCGCCAACGCGCCGTACAACCCGAAGCGGATGTCGCGGGGGTCGGCATGCGGTTTGGCCGCGTCGGTCGGGGCTGCATCGACGTCGACGAGCACGTAGTCGTCTTGCCAGCGCAGGTTCGAGATCGACGTGTTCCAGCCCAGCACCGCCAGCGATTCACCGATCCGCGCGGTTCCGGAGCCGTACACCTGTTGCGGCGCAGAAGAATTCGAACAGGCGCAGAGTAACGTCAACGCCGCGATGATCGCCAGGACAGTGCGCACGGTGACTAAGCCAGCCCGAGGTCCGCCAGCCCCAGCACGCTGCGGTACGGAAACCCTTCGTCCTCAATGGCTTCGGCCGCCCCGGTAGCACGATCGACGACCGTCGCGACGCCGACCACCTGCGCGCCGGCCGCCAGCACGGCGCGCACCGCGGTCAGCGCCGATCCGCCGGTGGTGCTGGTGTCCTCGACCACCAGGACCCGCTGGCCGGTGATGTCGGGCCCTTCGATAAGACGTTGCATTCCATGGGCTTTCACCGACTTCCGCACGACGAAAGCGTCGATCGGGCGGCCGGGGGCGTGCATGACCGCGGTGGCGACCGGGTCGGCGCCCAGGGTGAGGCCACCGACCGCGGCGTAGTCCCAGTCGGCGGTGAGGTCGCGGACCAGCCGACCGATCAACGGAGCCGCCCGGTGGTGCAGGGTGGCCCGGCGCAGGTCCACGTAGTAGTCGGCCTCTTTGCCCGACGACAACGTGACGCGGCCATGCACCACCGCCAATTGTCTTACCAACTGCGCTAGTTCAGAAAGTTCAGGTGCGGCCACGGCCCCGCCCAAAAACACTCGTGGCGGCGCGCGACAGGGTTCGCGGCACCAGCCGGGTGACGGTGGTGATCGCCTTGTACTGAAACCCGGGGATGATGAGCGTGTTGCCGCGGGCGACTTCGGCGAGGGTCTCGCGGGACACCAGCACCGGGTCATCGCCGTCAGCGGCACAGCGTCGCGCAAAGCCTTGGCCGATACCCGAAGTGGGCCCGATGATCAGGGCGACGGGGCGAGACACGGAGCCAGTGTACTTAGCCTGGAGGCGACCCAGACTCAGCGCTGCTGGTATGACGCCTGGTGACCGTTGCGACCGGCCGGCGGACGGCGGACCTGCTCCTGACGCGACGACGGCGGCGGGCTTGCGGCCGCGCGCGTCGTCGTCCCGCTCTCCCGCGACACGGATTCGGCGGGTTGGCGCTGCGGGGCCTCACCGCGGCCAGCGGGGGCCAGCGGGCGGCTGGGCGAGGTGTTGCGGCTGGTCGCCTGCGGAGTTCCGGACGATCCGGCCGACTGCGGCGTTGGCGGCAGCACCCGTAGCAGGTCGTTGAACTGGCGGACGGTGCGCAGGCCTTCGTCCCACTGGGCGCGGGTGCTACCGATCGGCATGCTGATCAGCGTCCAGTTCTGCTCGTTCCACATGATCTCGGCGCAGTCGGGCGCGGTGTGGGCGAACGTGACCATCCGGCGGTCGCAGGCACGACGGGCGGCGTCCAGGTTGGTGGAATACACCATCCGCGGCCCGATCGCGCCGAGCAGCCAAATGTCGTTCTCGCGAGGCTCTTTGAGGCCCTTGAGTCGCAGGTCGATGACGACGTTGGTGCCGACCTTGCGGTGCAGGGCGATCACGGTGGCGACTTCTTCGAGGTCGAAGATGAAGACCGCCTCGCCGCGGATCTGACCGAGCACGACGTTGCAGGCCGGGATGTTGCTGCCCACCGTCGACATCACGCCGCGCTTCCAGCGCTTGAGGATCTCGGTGGATTCCTGCTCGTAGTCGAACCCGTGCGAACGCGCCCACGACTTGCGGCGCCGTCCTCGTCCCCGGCGGCGGTCGATGTCGACGTACAGCAACACCGCCGCACCGACGAAGCACAGCGCAGAGAGCGTGAACCAAAGCGGAACCATCGCCACGTAGCCTAACTGCTACCACCCCCCAAGCGAGAATGCCAGCAGGTCACAACAGAATTAAAGTTTGCTACCGCTTCGGCACCCACCGCAACGGTTAGTGCGATTCGCCGGACTCAGGCCACGTGATTCCGGCGGCCGTCGCGAGCAGTGGGAGCATGCGCGCGTCCTTTTCGGCGGGAACCGCAGAGGCGTTCAACTCAGGAAATTGGCTATGAAACGACGTCGGCCGATCGATGTCTATTCTGGTGTCTTCGCCGTCACGCTGCGATACACAAAATCGCACCGGCGCCCCCAACCCTGCCACCCCGGAGTACCCGAAGAGACCCTGCCCAGTGAGGACGCTGCCGATCAGATAAAGCTTCGACTCAACGGCTATCCCACCAGGCCGCATCAGCGATCCCATATCCAGCTGGAAGAACATCCCGAATCCGCTTTGCCCGTCCACCTGCTCGGCGTAGGCGGTGAACTCTTCCGCGTCGCCCGCCGCCGCTAAGGTGCTCAGCGTGTCAAGGTCGTAGGGCTGAAACAAGCGCTCGATTTCACCTGTGACTTCGGCGAACGACTTCTTCGACCGCATCGTTACCAGGCGAATAGTGAAGCCGGTTTCGGTGATCTGCGCTTGCTCCACAGGTGCCGCCTGCCTTCCCGGCAAGAACGCTCCAGCCTGCCAGCAGCATAGCTACGGGCAATCAGCCCAGCACCAACGAGTCGCCGTCGGCACTGACGTTGACCGGCACCACGTCGCCGTCGTGCACATCGCCGGCCAGCAGCATCTTGGCCAGCTGGTCGCCGATGGCCTGCTGCACCAGCCGCCGCAGCGGCCGGGCGCCGTAGACCGGGTCGAACCCGCGCTGGGCCAGCCACTTCTTGGCGGCATCGGACACCTCAAGCTGCAGCCGGCGTTGCGCCAGCCGCTTGTCCAGCTGGGCGAGCTGGATGTCGACGATGGCCACCAGCTCGCCGGGCTCCAGGCCGTGGAAGACGATGACGTCGTCGAGTCGGTTGATGAACTCCGGCTTGAACGCCGAGCGCACCGCGGCCATCACCTGCTCCTCGCTGCCGCCCGACCCGAGGTTGGACGTCAGGATCAGGATGGTGTTGCGGAAGTCGACCGTGCGGCCCTGACCATCCGTCAAACGCCCCTCGTCGAGCACCTGCAACAGCACGTCGAACACGTCGGGGTGGGCCTTCTCGATCTCGTCGAACAGGATCACCGTGTACGGACGCCGCCGCACCGCCTCGGTCAGCTGACCGCCCTGGTCGTAGCCGATGTAACCGGGTGGCGCACCGACCAAGCGGGCCACCGAGTGCTTCTCGCCGTACTCGCTCATGTCGATGCGGACCATCGCGCGTTCGTCGTCGAACAGGAACTCCGCCAGCGCCTTGGCCAGCTCGGTCTTGCCGACACCGGTCGGGCCCAGGAACATGAAAGACCCGGTCGGCCGGTTGGGGTCGGCGACCCCGGCCCGGGTGCGACGCACCGCGTCAGAAACAGCGGCGACGGCTTTCTTCTGCCCGATGACGCGCCGGCCCAGCTCGTCTTCCATGCGCAGCAGCTTGGCGGTCTCGCCCTCGAGCATGCGGCCGGCGGGAATGCCGGTCCACGCCGACACCACCTCGGCGATGTCGTCGGGCCCGACTTCTTCCTTGAGCATCACGTTCTCGCGCGCTTCGGCGTGCGGCACCGCGGCGTCGAGCTTCTTCTCGACTTCCGGGATGCGGCCGTAGCGCAGCTCGGCGGCCTTGGCCAGGTCCCCGTCACGCTCGGCGCGCTCGGACTCCCCGCGTAACGTGTCGAGTTGCTCCTTGAGCTCGCGAACGGCGTCGATCGCATTCTTCTCGTTCTGCCAGCGGGTGGTCAGCTCGGCCAGCTTCTCTTTCTGGTCGGCCAGTTCCGCGCGCAGCTTCTCCAGTCGGTCGCGCGACGCATCATCGGATTCCTTGGCCAGCGCCACCTCCTCGATCTCGAGCCGCCGGACCAGCCGCTCGACCTCGTCGATCTCGACGGGTCGGGAGTCGATTTCCATCCGCAACCGGGACGCGGCCTCGTCGACCAGGTCGATGGCCTTGTCCGGCAGGAAGCGCGCGCTGATGTAGCGGTCGCTCAACGTGGCGGCGGCGACCAGCGCCGAGTCGGTGATGCGCACCCCGTGGTGCACCTCGTAACGGTCCTTCAGGCCACGCAGGATGCCGACGGTGTCTTCCACCGACGGCTCACCGACGAACACCTGCTGGAAGCGGCGTTCCAGCGCGGCGTCCTTCTCGATGTGCTTGCGGTACTCGTCCAGCGTGGTCGCGCCGACCAGCCGCAGCTCGCCGCGGGCCAGCATCGGCTTGATCATGTTGCCGGCGTCCATCGCCGACTCGCCGGTGGCGCCGGCCC